>DDWM01000040.1:396-7995 GCA_002345925.1 Actinobacteria bacterium UBA2286
TGCTCCTTTCAATCCACCCGCGTAGCGCGGGAGGCTCTGTGACGTAATCATCGCGGGGACAGTGGTGCCAACACCGCTCCGCGTGTCCGAGATTAGAATCTAAGCGTACCATTGTCAAGTTTTCTAACCGCGAGTAGCTGATATACCCCGCATGTGCACAAACCAACCGGACACCACGCAATGTGATTCAAGGAGTTATGAAAAGCCTATTTACAGTTGGGAACCGACTCGGGTAAGGTACGTGCGAAACTGACCGCCTCGGACGCACTCTTGCAAGTGCGTGCGGACGAACAGAAAGAGGTACACATGCCCCGACCAATCATCAATGAAGACGAGTGCTCCGGCTGCGGCATCTGCGTGGACGCATGCACCGAGGGTGTCATCGAGCTCGTGGGCGACGTCGCAGTCCCGGTCAACGAGGACAACTGCACCGCCTGTGCGGCCTGCATGGAAGAGTGCCCCATGGGCGCTATTGAAGAAATCGAAGAGGACTAATACGTCCTCTTAGAACAGACTGCTGCCATCAGGGCGCCTTCGGGTGCCCTGAGTGCTTTCCGGATGAACTGCCGGCCGATTCAGTCCCCTGAAATGCTGCCAGACCTCACGCTTGCGATCCTCATCGCCGAGCGAAGCTTCCAGCCCGTCTACCGCGAGCAAAGTCATGCCCTGCGCCACGACGGGCACACCGAACGCGAGCGCAGGCAACCCGAATCCCGCCGCCAGATCGGCCGCCGCAACCGCGTCGAGCGCGACGACGATCGTGGGGTCAACCGCGAGCAGCTGCGCCCGCAACCGGGCAGCGACGACGTCAGGCTCAAGGTCGGGCGCAGGTCGCGACACCGTGCTCCACACCTCGCCAGCCGCACCAAGCGCGTCGAGCGCCTTGCGCGCCGCGTCCCCGTCGGGTCCCGCGAGAGCGGAGCCTGCGACTCGATCGCCGTCTCCCGGCTCCCCCTTCACGAGTGCAACCGCCGGAAACATGCTCCCGGACCACGCGATGCGTCCGGAGCCGCCCAGGGGGTCATCCGCGGCGGCGAGTTCAGCACGTACTTTCGCTTCCGCGAGGTCCTCAGGGCTAGCGTCTATCGAGCAAACCATCCGACGGTCCTTCCAAGCGCGTTCTCAAACGGCGCATGCGCGCTCCAATCAAGTGCTGCTTGCACCTTGGACGGGTCGAGCACACTGCGTTCTATGTCGCCCTCGCGCGCGGGCTGCTTGTCGATGCCGCCCATGTAGCGCGTCGCCAGCCTCAGTGCCGAGGCAAGCTCATCAACCGACATCTCCTTGCCCGTAGATATGTTGTACGCGGGGCCATCCACGCCTTCAAGAGCAAGCGGTTCCGGCGCGTGAAGTGCCGAGATGATCGCCGAGACGATATCGCCCACGTAGATAAAATCCCTGGTCTGCGCTCCGGATCCGTAGATCACGGGCGTCTCTTTGGCCTGCATCTTCGACGCGAAGATAGCGACTACACCGCCCTCACCGAGCGCGTCCTGTCTCGGCCCGAAGACGTTGGCGAATCGCAGGCAAGCGAAGTCCGTGTCCGAGCCTCGGAGCTCCTCGGCCAAGACGGCCTCTGCTTCAAGCTTCGAACGACCATACGGATTAGCCGGCCGCTTCGCAGCCGTCTCCGGGAGCGGGAGCACCTCGGGATCGCCATACACTGCCGCCGACGATGCCGAGAGAACCAGCCTCGCACCGGCCGCGCGGGCGGCTCGGGCTACGGCACGGGTACCTTCAACGTTCACAAGGTGGTCACGCTCCGGGTCCACGACCGAAACCGGGACACTGGTCTGTGCCGCCAGGTGTACGACGGCGTCCGGTGCAAACTCCGCAACTGCCGAGGTCAGATCAGGTCCTGTGATGTCTAGCGTCCTGAACCATGCCGCCGGATGCAGGTTATCGACGTGCCCCGTGCTGAAGTCATCGAGCACCCCCACCTGATAATCGCCGGTGAGAAGGGTCCTAACGAGGTTTGATCCGATGAAGCCAGCACCGCCGGTAACGAGAACCCGCATTATTTGCCCCTTAGCTGTCGCTCTGTTCGAGGCGACGCACCCCGGTCAGATCGGCTTGGATGATGTACCTGTATCGCGCGCTGTAAGGTGGATGACACGCGGTCAGAGTGAGCGTGGGTTCCTCGGTGGTATCGAAGACTTCGACTTTGTCCGGGGTCACCGTGAACGCTCGAGTGACAGTGTATCGGTAGCGACGGTACGGCGAGTAGAGGTCTATGACATCGCCAACCTCAAGTTGATCGATACGCCGGAACGGCGCGAGGTATGTGGTGCGATGACCCGAGATACCACAGTTGCCGGTTGGTCCCGGGAGATCGGTGTATGTGACCCAACCCGGACCTTTCTTGAGATCGATTACCGCAACTCCCTTGACGACCACCACATCAAGGCCCATTCGCTCGATGACCATGCGGCCGAACACGCCCCCATCGGCAAGCCCGTCCCAGTACGCCTTGTCCGTCGACTCCCAGTCCCCAAAGTCGAGTACAGGCCCGTCACTGTTGACTTGTGGCACCGTGGCCGACACTCCGCCGAAACGATCCAGCTCGTGGCGCAGGCGTCCTTGCTCCGCCCACGTCATGAGACTCGTCAGACCGTAGTAGCCGAGCAGACCGACAGCGATGCCGAGGAACACATTCCCAAGCGCACGGAATAGCAGGTTCCCGGTATGCCGCACGACGCACCTCCAAGCATGGAAGTCGTTTCCAAATGTGACGAATGCCACAAAAACAGTTAAGGCAGTATGGGTCGCTGCCGATACAACCAGTGTAAAGCGATTGACAAGCGAATACCGGAACGAACCCCGAAAAAGGCACTCCCGCTGAAAGGCGGGCAACGCAAAGTCACGGGTCTAACGGGAGGCACGCCTCCCTACGACAGCCGGACTACCGAAGGTCGAGCCATAGAGCGAAACCGGCCCGATCACCCAGCGCCTCGGGAGATCAGGACCGGTTTTTCGCACTCGAGGCTCGAAAAGGGGCGTTCCAAAATGAAGCACAGCAACGCACGAATCGCCGCGGCAGGGCTCGTCACAGCCTTCGCAGTCGTGGCAGCTCTTCTGGCCGGGTTCACTCCCACAAACGCCACGGCACAGGCAACTGCCGCTGTCGGCGATCTGGTAGAGGCAACACCCACGGTCAAGATCCCCGCCGAGATTGCACCGGCTGCTCAGACTGCAGCACGGAAGCGGACCGCCACGACAATCTCCACTACTGCCGTGAAGGCGAGCAGCAAGGCGGCTCTCAAGACCGCGTACCAGTCCACGACAGGCGAGCTTGGCGAGGCCAAAGCCATCCTGGCCGGGCTCATCAAGAAGTACCCGATCCTCAAGGGCACGACGGTGACGATCGGCACCACCCCCGGTGGATATCAGGCGGTCGCATACTACAAGTCGGGTCGAATCATCATCAGCCCGAAGCATACCGCCAGCCTCTCTCGGATCCTGAATCACGAGATCTGGCACATCATCGACTGGCGCGACAACGGTCGCATCGACTGGGGCGAGAACGTACCTCCCAGGTAGGCCCAAACCAAGCAGTCAAGAAGCCCCGGGTCCTCCCTCCCCCGGGGCTTCTACTTTGTGCGCCAGGAAGGGCCGCCAGGTTCAGCGGCCCTTCCTGGAAACGTAGTATGCGAGAGGTTATGCCGAGCGGCGCCTCAGCATGACACCGAACATCGCACTTGCTGCTGCAACAAGCAGTAGCAGCGCCATATCTCCACCGGTGAACGGGAGGAACTCCTCGTCCTCCGGCTCCGGCTCCGTGAACGGAGCGAATGGCTCGATCTCAATTGAAGCATCGTCGTCGTTATTCGTGAGGTCGGTATCCTCCGGATGCGCGATGACGACCGTGTTCTCCACGACTGTGACATCAGCCGGCACGGTCTCAAGAACCTGCAAGGTGTATGTCAGGCTCATCGGTTCATCCAATGGATTGATTGGCCCCGCGAACGTCCATGTGATCTTGCCGTCTGCTACAACACCACCGTTTGAATCGACAACCGCCATGTAGCGCTCGTCAAAGTCATCGGTGATGGTGTAGTCCTCGGCCTCGTACTCACCGACATTGCTCCACGTCAGTGTGTACGCCACGGTGTCGTCGCGCGCAGCCAAAGTGGGCTCTACTGACTTCTCGATCATGAGATCCGGGAACAGTCGCCTGTTGCCGAAGTCGAGCGTTGAGATCTCAGTGCCGTTGGCGATAACGAACGTCCCCTCTGGCGACCGAGTCTGCGTCCAACCATCCTGCATCTCTTCGGTCACGTAGTACGTCCCGGGCAATGCGCCCTCAAACGAGTACGATCCGTCTCCGCCAGTAGTCGTTTCGGCGTACAGTACGCCGATCGCTGCGGGCTCGATGGAGCTCATCGGCACCTGACCGGGGATGCGCCACAACTGAATGTTCCAGCCGGCCAGTGCGGGCTCCCCTTGGTCCCAGACCCCGTCACCGTCGAGATCATTGAACTTGTGACCGCCGACGATCGGGTCGTAGCGGAAAGCGTTCACTGTCACGAGATCTTCGAGCACTTCGCCATCGGTCGAGCCCAGCCAGATATGCTCGTCATCGTAGACCGCGAACCATGCAACGGCGCTGACCGCGTCGCCCCACTTGAGATCTTCCTGGCCAACGAAGAGCTTCGGATCAGAATCAGAAAGAAGATCTGTGGTCATAGGCTCGCTGTTGACTGTGTACTGCGCGTAGTAGGTGACGCCGGGCTTCGCCACATCGAGCGTCAGCTCGAACTTCTTCAGGGCATCGACGCGCGTGTTGCCGAAGTCCAGGCCGTCCAGATGCACTCCATCAGCGATCATGAACGATCCCTCTGGTGCAAGTGTCTGGTTCCAGCCGTCTTGCATGACTTCCTCAACGCGATACATGCCGGGAGGCAGCTGCGAGAAGTGATACGAGCCATCCTCTTCGGTGATTGCCTCGGCAATCCATCCGCCATTGCTGAGCACGATATCTCCGACAACCTCCGGATACACGTGGATCACCCAACCCGGAAGACCGGGCTCACCCTCGTCGTGAACGCCGTCGCCGTCAAGGTCATTGAACTTCATGCCTTCCAGTGACGAGTCGTATTCGAACAGGTTCTCGGCATCCCTATCAAGGCACTCGCGACCAGTGCTGCCGAGAAGAACATCGCCGTCTGGCCCTGCCATCCACCACTCAAGGCTGAACGGCATCTTCCACCAAACGACCTTTGTCCCCATCCACGTGCCGGAGTCCGGGCTGTGTGCCAGATCGACACGCACGTCCGGGCCAACGGCTGGCTTGAACATCACGTAGAAGGAAGCACCCTCTGGTGCGTCGGGATACGCAAGCTCCAGCGTCTTAGTCAAAGTGAGGCGGTGATTCCCGAAATACGCTGATTCGGTCTCGCCGTCACTCAATCTGATCAACTTTGGCAATACGTACGACCACCCCACGCGCAGCTCTTCTGTGATGGTCCAGATACCGACCGCCGCCTGCATGCTAGCGTGGCCTTCGGCATCGGTGGTGAGTTCGTACGTCTTCGCTCCAAGTCGAAGAGTGAACTTCCATCCTTCGATCGGCGGCTCATCCTTGTCCCAGCAGCCGTCACCGTCGAAGTCCTGGAACTTGTAGACGTGAATCCAACCGTGGCACAGTGGCAGTACTACTGATGCACCGTCAGGCGCGACTTTCGGTAGCACCACCGGGGCCTCCGCGGCCGCCGGCGCCTTTCGAACGACCTCCGCCGAAACCGAATCCGGCTCGGGCGTTGCCGCGTCAGGTGTCGGCGCTGTCTTGGCTACAGGCGCTCGCCGCGAACTGATGCTTGCACTCGGGGCGGCATAGCCGATCCCGGTAGTGACAAACAGCATCGCGACGAGCACGGCGATCGAGATCACTCTCGATGCTGCCCGTTGCCGATGCGTCCAGCGTGACATGTCCACCACTTCCCCTCGGCGGTCGTGGGGTCGACCGCCAAATCACTAGTGATTATGTGACCCCCGTCACAATTACTACTTGTACCCAAATCCTACGCCTTCGTGCAATACCCCAGAAAGAACCGCTCATCATGAACGAATCAAGCACCTACATGACAACAAGAGAGCCGCCCGAAGGCGGCTCTCCCATTAACTGCACGAACCAATCGTTATGCACGGATTCGGCGCAAGAGCAGGCCTATCCCCATGCTGAGAACAGCTGCGGTAACAAGTAGCAACCACTCGCCGCCAGTGAACGGCAGGAACGGATCGTCCACTGTCACATCCACCCGCCAGCTCGGCTTGTCGTAGCCAGGGCTGATGACTGCAAAGTTGTCGACATGTGTGAGACCCGTCGGCATGTTGCTACTTACGCGCATCGTATAGGTGATGCTCCGCACCTCTCCAATCTCCATCGGATCCAAATCGACCCACTCGAGAACGCCACCGGAGATGGTCGCACCCGCGGCGTTGACCGGCGTCATGTACCGCTGATCGTAGTCATCCAGGATAGTGCTGGATTCGACGATGCTCTCGCCAATGTTCTTGTAGGTCAGCGTATAGGTGACCAGATCTCCAGGATCGGCGACGGTCTTGTCGGCCGTCTTTGTGAGCGACAAATCAGCGAAGGGACCGAACGGCTCGTTACCGAAGTTCTGGTCCACAAGCGCTGTGCCGTTTGCGACGACAAAGGACCCTGTTGCGCCGACGGTCATGCTCCAGCCTGCCTGCTCGTCCTCGGCAAGGTAATAGGTGCCGGGGAGTACGCCGGTGAAGCTGTAGGAGCCGTCAACACCGGTTACCGCGGAAGCATACGCGACGTAGCCAGAGTCCGCGTCCGGGAGGGCGCTTGGAACAACTTGCTCATCTGCCGCCTGATACAGACCTATTGTCCAACCAGGCAATCCGATCTCAACCGGGGCGTCCCACACCCCGTCGCCGCTATCGTCCGAGAACTTGTAGCCACTCACGGAAGCGGTGTACGTGAACGAGTTCGTCATGTCACCTTCCAGAGTCTCTCCGGACGACTCGCCAAGAACGTACGTCCTGCCGTCGAGATGCGCGTACCAGTTGACCGCGCCAATCTCCCACGGATACAGGACAGGCAGCGACGCCGCGTACGGGCCCGTGCCCTCAAGGTCGAGGGTCATGGGTTCACCGTTGACCGTGAAGGAGGCGGAGAACGTGGTACCTACCGGCGCTCCCACATACGTCAACTCGAACGTCTTGGTGTAGCTGATCTGATGGTTGCCGAAATCGGCGCCGGTTATGACTGTCTCGTTATCGATCTGCATATCTGCAGGCGAGTCCGTCATCATCCAGCCCGGCTGCTCTACCTCTTCGACTCTGTACGTGCCCGGGAGCAGGCCGTCGAAGCTGTAGCTGCCGTCAGGATCCGTGACCATCTCAGCCACGTAGTCCCAACCCAGGTCAACCAGCGGTGCGATGTCGGCAGCGAATACGAATGGCATGGCCCTGTGAAGCTTGATGGTCCAACCAGCAAGCGCGGGTTCGCCCTCGTCCCAGCTGCCGTTCTCGTTGAGGTCGCTGTACTTGTGACCAGAGATCTCACCTGGCACATATGTGAACGAGTTGGTCATGGGGCGGGTGAGCGTCTCAGGACCCATGAGG
>DDWM01000040.1:8155-16278 GCA_002345925.1 Actinobacteria bacterium UBA2286
GTGAGCTCGAAGGTCTTGGTGAGCTCCACGCCGACCTCGGCCGAAGCCTCGTCGGTGACGGTACCCTTGTCGCCGCCAAGGGCGTCGATGCCAGTGGCCACAACGGTGTCAGCGGTCGGAGCGGTGATCGTCTCGACCCACTGATAGTCCTTGTCCATGCCAGCACCGAGCACGAGTCCTGTGTCGAGGGTCTTGTGTACGGAACCCTCGATGTAGTCGACGACGTCGACTGTGAGCGTCGTGTTGCCGGTGTTGGTGACGGTCACGTAGTAGGTGACATCACCAGAGTCGGTCACCATCGTCGGATCGACGGATTTCGTGATGTCGATGGCGGGACGCAAGATATCGACATGGGCGATGTCTGTGTCTGAGACAGGGCCGAATGCCGTTGTACCTGCGGCGCTAGCGGTGTTGTCCACCATGTCCGCATCGGGAGCCGAGGCGGTGCGCACTATAGCCATGCCCAGTCCGGAGAGGGACTGTCCTGGCTGAAGTACGACCGGTGCGACGAGCAGGTTGGCCCCACTGCTGAACATCGGGTCGGTCACGGTCGTCAGAAGCACCGTCACCTCGCCTGTGTTCTCGACGTCGATCGTATACGTGAGCGTGTCGCCCACGTGCGCAAGCGTCGGAGAGACGCTCTTGGTGGTCATGATCCCGATCGGCTTCTGCTGGTTCACGAAGTCGACGCCGGTGAAGACCGCGCCACTGACTATCGTGAACGGACCGAGATACGCTCCGCTCGGCGTGATCTTGATGTAGTCAGACTGCTCGGCCTCTTCGACCGTGTAGCTTCCGGGGAGAAGACCGGCGAAGTGGAACACGCCGTCTGCACCCGTGGTCATCTGGCCGTAGAAGTCGCCGTCGCGGAAGAGCTTGATGAGCCAGCCCTCGCCCGGCATGTCGCCTTGTCCATCGCCGTCGGTGTCTATGTACTTGTGACCGGAGATCTCACCGGGCACGTACCGCAGCGGGTTGGTCATGGGGCCGGTGAGCGTCTCAGGACCCATGAGGGTCGAGAGCGCGACCTCGTCTTCACCCATCATCGCGAAGAACTGCCAGCTTGCGATCGTGGTGTTGTACGGGAGAACCACGCTCGCCGAGTACTTGCCGTCGCTCATCGGGAGCGCCAGGTCGTGCGAAGCCGCACCGACCGTGTAGCGGACGAAGTAGCTGTCCGCAGCAGGCATGGCGTCTGTGACGGTGAGCTCGAAGGTCTTGGTGACTCCGGGACGCTGGTTCCCGACCTTGATCGGTCCAACGACCTGATCCTTCGCAACGGAAATTGAGTCCGGAAGCGTCGTGGTCTGCGTGAAGCCGTTCTTGGCCACCTCGCTGAGCTTGTAGCTGCCCGGCGGCAGACCTGTAAACGAGAATGTACCGTCTGCTGCCGATGTGGCACTCAAAGTGAACGGATACGTGGAGTCCAGGTACTCAAGATGGAACTCCCAACCCGACAGCGGGTTCTCTCCAGCTTCCTGCGTTCCGTTGCCGTTGACGTCTTCGAACTTGAGGCCATTGAGCCTACCCGTCGGAGCCGTCTCTCTGCCTACCGGGAATGGCACGGTGCGATCACCGATGTTCTCGCCATTCCATGCAACGAGTCTCGCCTGTGCGCTGGAACCGGGGTAACCCGATGCGCCGAGATACGACGGGGTTTGGGTTGTCCAGTACGGCGTGAGCGCAAGGTGCCCCTCGAAGTAGATGTAGCCGGTCTCGCCCTTTGGAATGACGAAGCCAGCTGCCTCTGGTAGCTGGGTCTTAAGGTACATGGGATCGGAGTCGACGTCCTGGGTGGTGGGCGAATAGGCCGTAACCGGCCCAGATCCTACCTGCCAGCGCCAACCTGCGGTCTCATCCACAGCTACGGCTCCACCATTGATGTGGTCAACCGTGTAAGCCATGGATGGCACTTGAACCGTCACAGCGCTGCCCTTGGTGTTGTCGATCGAGAGGCGGAATGGAATCCACTCCCCCTCGACATAACCCTTCACGTCACCGCTGGTCCACTTCACATGCGGGGCAAGTGTCCAGCCCTCAAGCTGAACCGCGCCTACCTCGGCATAGGGAATCACGGTCGCAACCGCAACGGCCGCGGGTGCCGTGACAACCGGCGGGACGACCCTTCTGGTTTTGACCGATGCGGTCGGCGCCGCGACGACCGGATCCGAACCTGAAGGCGATTCCGTGCCCCTCGCAACGGATGCCTCAGCCGGAGTCTCGGCTACTGCGGGCTCTTCGGGAACCGGCACCTCAGGCTGAGGTACCGCTACTTGTTCTGTAACCGGTACTTGCGATGGAACGGTCTCTTCTGCGTGTACCACTATGCTCGGGCTGACGACTGCCATCGCCAGCACCAGCGCTACGTACGCCGAGAAGAAACGACCGATTCCACCTCCACTCTTTCTCCAGTGCATCATTTTCAACACCCCTTTTTTCAGCACGGACACCTAAAGTCGCGTGCGGCCTCAACATTCCAGCCGGGGTGGTTCTGCAGTACAGAAAAGCAGAGACCGACCCCGAACGCATGGGTCGGTCTCACCATTGACTCCGCGTCGACATTGGTGACCGGAATTACGGTCGACGCTTCTTCGTCTCCCTCAGAGCACTCTATTTGGCATGTGAATAAGCTATTCGTTCACTCTGCACAAGTATTCCACCATTAGAGAACTCTAATCTTTCCTGCTCAAGCCGGTGACCGACGGTTTCCAGGGGCGACAGGCGGTCATTCTCGCGTCTAAATCAGCGCTCTTGCCAGAACCTGGTCCATCGTACCCACTGGGACAATCTGCATCTCCGTACGGACGTGCTCCGGGACCAAATCGAGATCCGACTCGTTCTCGGCGGGAATCAGAACGACCTTGATACCCGCTCGGTGCGCCGCCAGGAGCTTCTCCTTCAGCCCGCCGATCGGGAGAACTCGGCCTCGCAGAGTGATCTCACCGGTCATCGCGATGTCCCGGCGGACCTTCCTCCCGGTCAGCACCGAAACGAGCGCAGTCGCCATGGTGATTCCTGCCGAGGGACCATCCTTAGGTATTGCGGCTGCCGGCACGTGAATGTGAAGGTCAAGCTTATCGTTATACTCGGGATCGATATCCAACGCCGCTGCGTTCGCGCGCGTATAACTCATCGCTGCCTGTGCGGACTCGCGCATGACGTCTCCGAGCTGACCTGTAAGGGTGAGCGTGCCCTTGCCCTTCATGGTGGTCGCTTCAATGAAGATCACATCTCCACCGACTTCGGTCCACACTAGTCCGGTCGCAACGCCGACTTCATCGCTCTTCTCGGCAAGACCGAAGCTGAACTTGGGCGGGCCCAGGTACTTGCGCACGGTACGCTCGGTCACGACTGTCTTGTTCTTCTTGCCCTCGACCACCTTACGGGCGACCTGTCTGCAGATTGTCGCGATCGTGCGCTCGAGGTTACGGACTCCGGCTTCGCGAGTGTATCGCCGGATGATCTCGTGCAACGCCGAGTCTTTGATCTCGATCTTGCCGACTGTGAGCCCGTGCTCCTTGAACTGCTTGGGCACGAGGTACTTTATGGCGATATGGAGTTTCTCGTCCTCCGTGTAACCCGGGAAGTGGATGACCTCCATGCGGTCCCTGAGCGCCGGGGGAATCGGGTCGAGAAGGTTCGCCGTGGTGATGAACATGACATTGGACAGGTCGAACGGCGCCTCCAGGTAATGGTCCTGGAACGCATAGTTCTGCTCGGGATCAAGCACCTCAAGCAGGGCCGAGGTCGGGTCGCCCCGGAAATCGGCGCCGACCTTGTCGATCTCATCCATCATGAAGACCGGGTTCTTGGTGCCGGCCTGATTGATCGACTGGATGATGCGACCGGGCAGAGCGCCAACGTATGTGCGCCGGTGGCCGCGAATCTCGGCCTCATCGCGTACGCCGCCGAGCGACATGCGGATGAACTGTCTGTTGAGTGAGCGCGCGATCGAGCGGCCAATCGATGTTTTCCCCACGCCTGGAGGACCGACGAAACACAGAATCGGACCACGCATATGATCGGTGAGCTTGTGGACAGCGAGGTATTCAAGCACCCGCTCTTTGACCTTCTCAAGACCGTAGTGGTCTTCGTCGAGAATCTCCTGCGCTTCGACCAGATTGAGCTTCTCGGCGTCCTCGGTTTGCCAAGGCAAGCCGGTCAGCCAATCCAGATACGTGCGTATGACGCCGGTCTCGGCGGCGGCCTGCGGCATCTTCTCCAGCCGCCCAAGCTCCTTTAGAGCCTTCTCCTCAACCGCTTCGGGCATTCCAGAGTCTCGAATCTTGTCGCGGTACTCGGCCATCTCGGCCTGAGTCTCATCGAATACCCCAAGCTCTTGCTGGATCGCCTTAAGCTGCTCGCGAAGGAAGTACTCGCGTTGCGTCTTGGACATGGACTCCTTGACGCGATTCTGGATTCGGCTGCCCAATTCAAGAATCTCGAGTTCCTTTCGCAGGAATTCGGTGGTCTTCTGTACACGGACCTTTGGGTCGATCGCTTCAAGGATTTCTTGCTTTTCCTCGACTTTCAAGCTGAGATGGAAAGCCACAAAGTCTGCAAGGCGCCCTGGCTCCTCAATCGCCGTCGCGGCGACGAGCACCTCCTGCGGAATCGGTTTGCCGAGCTGCGATGCCTGCTCGAAGTCCGTCACAAGGTTGCGCATGAGTGCTTGCGCCTCAAGGTCGGCATGCTCTTCTTCTTCAACGAGCTCGATTCGAACCTTGAGATACGGCTCGGTTTCGACGAACTCCTTGATGCGGATGCGCTGCTTTCCTTCGACGAGCGCCTTGGCGGTACCATCCGGGAGCTTCAGCTCCTGGAGCACGCTCACCACACAGCCGATCTCGTAAATGTCGCCAGGACCCGGGTCCTGGGTCTCGGCGGCTTTCTGGGTTACGAGCGCGACGAGGTGGTCGTTCCGCATGGCTTCTTCGAGGGCATTGATCGAACGCTCGCGGCCGACGAAGAGCGGCACCACCAGGTTTGGGAACAGAATAAGGTCGCGCAACGGAATGAGCGGGAGCACATCCGGGATCTGGCCGTTTTGGTCGATCGACGACATCAAGGCAACGTCCTTTCGTGTCTGCGGGGTCGGTCGTGAGATAATCGTTCCCCAGTACTTCTTCTTCGAACATCATTTACCCTGCCTCCACTTGCCGGAGGCGGCCGATGGGGCGGCCTAATCGTGCTGAAAAGACCTGATTACACCATGTTCATACTGCTGCTTTCGGCGATGCTTGTCGCATCACCGTTCGCCTCTGCTCGCGCCGTGCCTGCGTCACAAGACACAACGACTGTCGCTGCCGCTGCCCAAGCGGTCACGATCCGTGTAGTGCAGGCGCGCCCCTCAGTATCCCCCACTGGGACGCTTGAGGCAGATGTTGTAACGAATCTCACTGCAGATGCCGAGTATTTCGAGGTTCGGTTGCGCCTCAAGAGCGAAGATGGCCGCCTCCTGTACCAGAAGACCGAGGTGCGCCACGACGTCAAAGCCGGGGAGCAGACGATTAGCTTCACGCGCGAGCTTAGCGACCACTCGCTCAAGTCGGGACGCTACCCGATCGAAGTTCGCGTGCTGGCGACAGGCTCAACGGCCACCGAAGCGACCAGCCGCCTTCTCGTTCTCGACAAGACGCCACCGACTGTCCCAGTGGCCATCATCGTGAGGCTCACCTGTTCGCCCGGCGTAGACCCGAACGGTCGCTTCCTCGTCGACCCTGCGCAGTACCCGGAGACTCGAGACGACGCGGAGCTTCTGGCTGACCTGGTTGAGACGACTCCGGGTCTGAAAATGTCATTCGCAATCTCCCCGCTCCTCGTTGAGGAGTGGGCGCGCGCGGCCGACGGATACGAGACCTCCGGTGCCGACGGCGTCAGGTCATATGCAGAGACATCCGAGGGTTCCGTTGCGAGCCAAGCCGTTCTCGATCGACTGAGAGCGCTATTGGGCGGCGATCAGGTTGAGCTCCTCGATGTCCCTTACGCAGAACCCGATATTGCCGGCCTCGCGTCGATCGACGCACTCGCAGACCTGAACGGGCAATGGGCGCTGACCGACAGCATCATGAAGTCGGCACTCGGGGCCGAGGTTGCAAGCGGTGCGGCGTTCGCTGGCGATGCACTGCCCGCCAGCGCGCTTCCAGTGCTCGAGAAACGGGGCCTCGAATACGTGGTCTTGTCAGCGGCATCCGTGCGATCCGGCAATTCCACGGCTTCAACCGGCGTGTACACGCTCAGCAACGGCACCACCCGTGCCCTCGTGTACGACTCAAACCCCGTGAAGGCCGCTGCCGAGCAATCACCCGACGATTTCTATGACGCCTTGTTCGATAGAACGCTCTCCGAGAACCCTGACGAGCCCGTCGTATTGCGCTTCGAAATCGGCCCCGGCACGCGCGACAGCGTAGAGAGCCTGAAGCTCGCTCTTGCCTGGCTTGCCGAGACCCCATGGACAGAGGTAGTCACGGCATCGGATGCCGCAGCATACGAGACGCCGCGCGACGGGCGCCTGATTCAAAAGCTCGCGCCACGAGGCGCGCCTGCGGGCTACTGGAGCGAAGTGGCCACGGCACGCATGAAAGCCGACGCAGCCGGTGCAGCTCTCGGTGCCGACAACGCAGGTGCTCGCTCCGCGAAGAGTGCGGTCTACATTGCACAGAGCCTATGCTGGGCCGGACCCGACAAGGGATACGCGCTCGCCGACCGCGGCCGAGCGTTCGCCGCCTCGGCCATCCGGTATGTCGACGACCTGTTCGCGACTGTCACGATCGGCGCGCAGGATGTGACGCTTTCAAACCGTACGGGAGCTGTGCCTGTCTCGGTGGTGAACGGCTCGGATAAGCCGCTCAAGGTGAATATCGTCACGACAGCCAGCCGCATCAGCGTCAAGTCAACAGTGAAACCCGTGACACTCGATATCGGAGAGAATGTGGTCACCATACCGGTCGACATGGGGTCCGAGCTCTCCGACACTCTCGACATCAAACTCGTTGCCGGCGACCTCATGATTCGCGAGGCAACGGTGAAGGTCCAGGCTTCGTACCTTGATCGCCTGGCAACGCTCGGCATGGTATTCGTCTTCCTTGCAGGTCTCTTGTGGTTCATCCGCCGTAGAGTGCGTGCGGCTGATGCTGGTACTATGCCAGGAGAACCTGATAGCGAACGACAGTAGCGACAGGTTTCCCGAGAAGCGAGGCAGAATGCACACCGTAGTCCTTGATACGAACGTCTTGCTCGCCGATCCGATGGCGCTCATGTCGTTTCCTGATGCCGAGATCGTCATTCCCGATACGGTTCTAGGTGAGATCGACAAGCTCAAAACCCAGCGAGTGGATCCCGATCTGCGCTTCCGCGGCAGGCAGGTCAGCCGGATGCTGTTCGAGTACTCCGAGACGGGAAGCCTGTCGGAAGGTATTGAACTACCGAACGGAGGCACGCTCCGTGTCGTCGCGTTACGCACCGACATGGATATGCCCGAGGGGCTCTCAAATCGCAGTGCCGATGACCGCATACTCGCCGTCGCTGCGCAGGTGTGCAGTCACGGGTGTGAGGATCTCACTCTCATCACAAACGATCTGAACATGCTTCTCAAGGCTCAGTCGCTCGGAATCAAAGTGGAGCGCCGAGCAGAGGTAGAGAGCGGCTTCGCCCGGAAGTACATCATCCGGCCGTTTCAGCGCTACCGCGTGCCGCTCACGATCCTCGCAATCGCACTCGCGGTTTTCGCGGGCGTGTTGGCGCTCGCCTTCTACACGAGCAATCTCAGTGCACCCGCAACGACCCCCACGCAGGTACCAACCGAGTTCCGCGATCTTCTCACCGGAGATCAGCGCAACCTTCTCGACGGACTCATGACGCTGGAGACCAAGCCGGACGATATCGACACGATCAAGCAGGTTGCCAACGCGTACTACAACCTGCGCGACGAGACCGGAAACGTCGCCTTCGCGCAGAAGGCTATCGAGTACTACGGGCGCTACCTTGAGCAGCGCCCCGATGACAATGACGTGCGCACGGACCTCTCGGCTATGCACTTTTATGCGGGAGCGACCGACAAGTCGATTCAGGAAGCGACCGAAGTCCTCGACGCTAACCCCGACCACATTCAGGCGAACTTCAAC
>DDWM01000040.1:16296-55799 GCA_002345925.1 Actinobacteria bacterium UBA2286
ATAGAGCTCACGAAGACCAACGGTGACGCGCACGTCCAACTCATCTATCAGGATGCCATCAACAATCTCACTGCAATCATTGAGGAAGCAGAATCCGCGAAGCAGCCGCTGGATCTGGATCTGCTTGGCATTCGCGACTACGTCGGAGGTACGAACTAGCATGCCCGAGATCGAAACAATTGATATCGCCATCATCGGCGGTGGCCCGGCTGGCCTGACCGCCGCGCTCTACGCATCCCGTGCCAGAGCCAAGACCGTGGTGTTCGAGAGCGGCCTTCCCGGCGGACAGATCGTCACGACAGACTGGGTGGAGAACTACCCGGGCTTCCCTGACGGCATCTCCGGCACTGACATTGCCGAGCTGATGCACCGCCAGGCCGAAAAGTTCGGGGCCGAGTTCCGTTCCTTCGCAGCAATCGAGAAGATCGAGCCCCACGATCTCGATTTCCTGCTCACCAACTCCGAGGACGAACAGGTCATCGCACACGCGGTCATCATCGCGACCGGGGCGGTACCCAAGCGGCTGAATGTTCCCGGTGAAGCGGAGTTCACCGGACGAGGCGTGTCCTGGTGTGCGACTTGTGACGGCGCGTTCTTTCGCGACAAGGTCGTTGCAGTGATCGGTGGCGGAGACGCGGCCGTCGAAGAGGCGCTGTTCCTCACGAAGTTTGCCAGCCGCGTGCACATCGTGCACCGTCGCGACGAGCTTCGCGCAACCAAGTGCATCCAGGAAAAGTGCGTGGCCAACGAGAAGATCCAGTTCGAATTGAGTCGGGTGGTCAGCGAGGTCGTTGGCGAGGACGGCAAGGTCGCAGGCATCAAGCTAGCGTCCACAAAGGGCGAACCGGAAGTCTTGCTGCCGCTTCAGGGCATCTTCATCTTCGTCGGCGTCGAGCCGAAAGCCGACCTGGTGAGCGATTTGTGCGAACTCGACGGCGCGGGGTACATCAAGATAGACCACAATGGTCTCACGTCGTATCCTGGCCTGTACGCAGCCGGTGACGTAACCGACTCCGACTTGAAGCAGGTAATCACGGCAGCTGCGAAGGGCGCCTCGGCGGCATTCGAAGCACTGAGATGGATCGACGAGAGACTCTGCTCCATATAAGAGGTACAACGCACCAGAAAGGAGTCCGGCATGAGCGAGAACCTAAAGCACGTGACCGACGCCAGCTTTGAGACCGATGTCGTCAAGAGCGACAAGCCTGTTGTCCTCGACTTCTGGGCACCCTGGTGCGGCCCGTGCCGCATGATGGAGCCGGTGCTCGAGGAGATTGCGACCGAGTATGAGGCGAAGATCGTCATCGCCAAGCTCAACGTCGACGACAATCCCGGCACCGCCACCAAGTTCGACATCCTCTCGATTCCGACGCTTCTTGTGTTCAAGGACGGCGAAGTCGTGAAGAAGCTTGTCGGCGCAATGCCGAAGAAGCGCCTGATCGAAGAGCTCTCGCTCTGGCTCGGCTAGAACCAGATCAAGTGTCCCCGCTTCGTATCATGGTCGTCGACGGAATGGGCGGGCGAATCGGCCAGGAGGTCGTGAGCCGCCTTCGCGCCGCCTTTGGTGAAGACGTTGAGGTGCTTGCGGTCGGGACGAACTCGACCGCAACAGCCGCGATGCTGAAGGCCGGTGCGAACCGCGGAGCTACGGGCGAGAATGCGGTGAGGATCACCGTCCGGGAGGCCGATGTACTGATCGGTCCCCTCTCCGTTCTCATCCCGAACTCGATGATGGGTGAAGTCACACCGCTCATGGCGGAGGAACTCGCACTGTGCTCGGCGAAGAAGGTAATGCTACCTCTGACGAACCCCAGGATCGACCTGGTAGGGATCACGAAGACCCCGCTGCCCCATCTGCTCGAGGAAGCCATAAGTATCGTGGCGTCCGCTCTCAACAGGGAGGTGTGAGATGTGCGAGGCAAGAGTGATCCTGGAAGACGGTCGCGGCAACGAAGTCGAGACTTTCGAGGACATCACGACGATCGTGCCGGAGAATGGCGCGCTCAAGCTGTTCGACCTCTACGGCGGTCATAAGACCGTTGCAGCCGAACTCAAAGAAGTCCGGCTGCTCGACCATACGGTCGTGCTGGCGAAGCTCGGCAGCTAACGCTGCCACGCGCTCCTAGGAGGAACACCTATGTGTGAAGGCGGCATCAACACCGGCCAGATGAAACTGGCCGTCGCAATGGTGAACGATTCGCTCGCGCTGTCCCAGCAGTGGCTGGAGCAGCTGCATCACCTTGCCGACCAGGGCAAGCGCGCGGCAACGAGCGCCGAACTTGCGCAGGTAACCGTGTTGCTCGGGGAAGCTCGCGAGAAGCTCGAGAGTGCTGTCGAGAAGCTGCACTTGACCGACGACGATGTGTCGGTAGAACGACTCTAGATCTTCCGCTAATCGATGGCCCACTGAAGGGCCAAAGCGCGCTCCCTCGAAGGGTCGCACGAAACCCGTAGGCACCGATAATGTGGGGGGTTCTCGTGCACATCCCAGATGGCATGCTCGACTCAAAGACCTGGATCACCACTTGGGCCGGCTCGGCCGGCGTCCTCGGATTCGCTGTCCGAGAAGTCAGACGTAGGCTGACAGACTCCAGACTCGTACTCATGGCAGTTCTTGCGGCGCTCATCTTCGCTCTGCAGATGCTCAATTTCCCTGTCGCAGGCGGCACGTCCGGACATTTCGCCGGCGGCGCAGCTGCGGCGATCATCCTCGGCCCCTGGCCTGCGGTGCTCGTGATGTCGTGCGTACTCATCGTTCAGGCGCTCATGTTCGCCGACGGCGGCATCACCGCGCTTGGCGCGAACATGGTGAATATGGCGATCGTCGGCCCGTTCATTGGATGGTGGTTGTACACGATGCTCACTCGCGCCAGCGCATCGCGCGGTCGAAGGACAGTCGCCGCTTTCGCCTCGGCATGGGCGGGCTGCTTCAGCGCGGCGCTCTCGGCCGGATTGATGCTCTGGATCTCAGGTCGGGTGCCGCTTGGCGCCGCCCTCGGAGCGATGGGATTCTGGCACGCCATCATCGGCGTTGGAGAAGGGCTCATCACTGCAGGACTGGTGTCATATCTGCTCTCAGTCCGCCCCGACCTGCTCAATGCGTCTGCCGAGTCCCGCAAGGTCAGCATGTGGCCGGTGACGGCCACGCTCGGCATCACTGCGCTTGTAGCGGCCGGACTGTCGTTCCTCGCCTCATCGCATCCCGATGGCCTTGAGTTCATCTACTTCGAGAAAGGCCTGGGCGCTAAGTTTGCCGAGAAGACCCTGGTGAACAGCCCGATGCCTGACTACGTGTTGCCGGGCATCGGCAACGAATCGCTCGCAGGGATACTCGCGGGAGTGGTGGGGCTCGTTATCACCGGTGCGCTTCTGTACGCGGCGGTTTCTGCGGTTCGCGCGCGTCGGGCGAACACATAGGCATCGCAAGAAAGGAGCGACGGGTGGGCGCAACGCATAACGAGGGGATGCACGAGCACGAGCACCGCCATGCCGATGGCACGGTGCACGGGCATGCGCATCACCACGTCCGCGACGCCGACCCGTCGCTCCAGGCACACGAGCACAAGCATGCCACCGCATTCGAGGGACTGTCAGCGATCTCGTCCCCCCTCTCGGCACTCGACTCGCGCGCCAAGCTGCTTGCGGGACTCGCGCTGGTCCTCGGCTTTGTGACTACCACGCCGCTGCGACCTGCGGAGCTGGCGCTTGCTGCGGCGCTCTTTCTGTCACTAGCTCTCATCGGCAACCTGCCTGTTGGCAAAGTGCTGCTGAGGAGCCTGCTCGTGATTCCATTCGCAGGCACGATCGCACTCCTCGCGCCGCTTCAGGCGTCATGGGGATCGCTCAACGCCGGTGGGCTGCTCGGCACGCAGGCGGCAGCCGGGTGGGTCGTGGCGTACGCGATCCTGTCGAAAGCATGGCTCTCGACGCTCACCGTCGTGTTAGTGAGCGCGACCACCCCGGTGCCCGAGCTGCTCGACGGACTTCGGCGCCTGAAACTCCCTGATGTCATGATCATGCTGCTGGCCTTCATCTACCGCTACGCAGGGGTGCTCGGCGATCAGCTGCACTCGATGCGCGTCGCGATGGCTAGCCGCGCGCCGAACCTCGGGCGCATCGCGCACGTTCGGCTCTACGGCAATCTCGCTGGAGCGATGGTGGTGCGCGCTTACGAACGCGGAGAGCGCGTGCACGCAGCGATGCTCGCGCGCGGCTTCGACGGCACGCTCCCCACCGCCCGCACAACGCGCTTCGGCGCCCCCGAGATGCTCACCATCGCATGCGCGCTGATGACCGCCGCCGCGCTGGCGCTCTACTGACCGAGGAGGTCCCGTGCACGACACGCACCGCCCGATACTCGAGTTCGCGTCAACGCGTTATGCGTACCCCGACGGCACCGAGGCGCTTCTCGGCATCGACCTGCGCATCAACGCGGGCGAGCGGGTCGCTCTTCTCGGCCCGAATGGCGCCGGGAAGTCCACTTTGATGCTGCACACCAACGGCATCCTGCGCGCCTCGGCGGGAAGCGTTGCCGTAGGCGGCACGCCGATCACCGATGCGACCGTGCGCGGGGTCAGGACGAACGTGGGGCTTGTCTTCCAGGATCCCGACGACCAGCTCTTCATGACGACCGTCTTCGACGACGTGGCGTTTGGCCCGCTCAACATGGGACTCACGCGTGAAGAGGCGGGCGACCGCGTGCACGACGCGCTTCACGCCGTTGGCCTCGCTGCCGAGGCCAGCAAGTCGGGACAGCACCTGAGCTTCGGACAGCGTAAGCGCGTGGCGCTCGCGACCGTCATCTCGATGCGGCCCGAGCTGCTCGTGCTCGACGAGCCGACGTCTAACCTCGACCCGCGTGCCCGCACGCACATGATCGAGTTGCTCTCGGCGCTGGATTCGACGATGCTCGTGGCCACGCATGACATGGACCTCGCGTGGACCCTGTGCGACCGCGCGATCGTGCTCGACGGGGGCGTGATAGTCGCCGACGGACCGCGCGAAGACGTGCTCACGGACGAGGCGCTGCTCGGCGAACACGGGCTGGAACTTCCGTGGGCTGTGAGGCTCACGTCGCACGGAGCGTAGGAGCCGGGGACTGCTACAATCGGAGGCACGATGAAGTCGATCAAGAAACCAAACAAGACCGTCTTCGCAGACACGTCGGCAGGAGCGCCCACGTACTGGGAGTGCCCCGCGTGTGGCTTCTTGTCGGGTGACCCTCGCTTCCTTGACCTCGAGCATGCTTGCCCCACATGTGGCGCCTCAGGCGTTGAGCGCAGGCGCTTCCCGTCTGATCGCGTACGCAGGCTCGACGACCGCATTCGCACCTACCAAGAACAAGGCGACGGTGAGATCGTTGTCATCTTGGTCATGGCGCTCCTTGAGACCATCCTCGAAGACATCGTCGACCGCATGATGACCGCACAGGGCGCCGACCTGAAGGTGCGCCGCGTGGTCATGGATTCACAGCGCTCCATCGGTGTCCGCATAGGCAAGCTCTTCCCGGCGCTCGCCGGCGAAGAGTTCGAAGAAGCCGCCGAGGAGCTTGGCTACCGCGACTTCCCCAAGCGCTGGCGCACGATGCGTGAAGCGCGCAACGCATTCATCCACGACTCGCCGTTCAACGGTCCCCGCGAGCGTCTTGATGCCGAGATGGGCGCCGACGCGATGGTGCTCCTAGATCAGGCGTACAAGCTATTCGTGCTGCTCAACAACAAGTTCGTGGCCGACGGCCATCACAAGGGCTGACGCGTGACGACCGCGGTCTCCCTACACGTCACCGGTGTCGTGCAAGGCGTCGGCTACCGCCCGTTCGTCTACAACCTCGCGCGTCGGCTCGGCGTGACCGGCTGGGTGCGCAACGCGTCCGACGGCGTCTGGTGCCTGGCTGAGGGCGACCCCGAAACGCTTGAGGCGTTCGAGCGCGCACTTCGCGTGGAGGCCCCGCCGATGGCGGTCGTGGAGAGCGTTGTAGCCGAAGAGGTCGATCCAGAGGGCGCCACCGAGTTCGTTATCGTCGCCTCACATGCCGAGGAGGGAGCGATGACGCTCGTCTCCCCCGACATCGCCACTTGTGATGCCTGCCGCGGCGAGCTTCTCGACCCAAGCGACCGCCGCTACCGCTACCCGTTCATAAACTGCACCAACTGCGGCCCGCGCTTCACGATCATCGACGACGTGCCGTACGACCGTCCGATGACCACGATGCGCGACTTCCCGATGTGCCCGGAGTGCTCCGATGAGTACGGAAACCCGGCGGATCGCCGCTTCCACGCCCAACCCGACGCCTGCTTCATATGCGGTCCGCGACTCTATCTGAACAGCGCGGACAGCGCACCCGACTGGACGTGGAGTCCCGAGGCCGAGACTTCCCCTCGCCCGCACCGCGACCGCAATGCCGAGCGACTCCGCAGCGACGCCATCCTGGAAGCCGCGACCGCGCTGCTCCGCGGCGGCGGCATCCTCGCGATCAAAGGCCTCGGCGGCTTCCAGCTGGCCTGCGACGCCACCAACGAAGCAGCCGTGTCCCGCCTCCGAGACCGCAAACGCCGCTGGGGCAAACCCTTCGCCGTGATGATGCCCACCCTGGAGCTGGCGGGCGCCTACTGCGAGATCTCAGCCGACGAGTCAAAGCTCCTGACAAGCCCCGCAGCCCCCATAGTCCTCCTACGCCTAGGCGAGGGTGCGGGGGATGGCGCTGCTGCGCCCTATGCAGCCAGCGCAGAGCCCGGCGAGGGGCTGGGGAGGTCCGCCGCGACAGCCCGCGAGGGTGTCGGCGGGGGTCGAATGCGAGTTCCGCAGCCGGCCGAGGGCGCCGGCCTGTTTGCGGTTTCCCGGCGAGGACTGTCTGAGCAGGCGACCCCTGCCGACGCCCTCGCCTCCGGCCTCGCCCCCAACCTCGCCGAGCTCGGCGTGATGCTCCCCTACACCCCGCTGCATCACCTACTTCTCTCGGCAGTGGGCATCCCGCTCGTGATGACGTCGGGGAACCTCAGCGACGAGCCGATCGCGACAGGCAACGCCGAAGCACTCGATCGCCTCGGCGAGATCGCGGACGCAGTGCTGCTGCATGACCGCGAGATCCGCTCCCGCTACGACGACTCGGTTGCCCGCGTGGTCTCCTCGGGCACGGAACTTGTGCGGCGGGCGCGCGGCTTCGCTCCGTTCCCGATCCGGCTGCCGTTCCGATCGGACGTGGACATCCTGGCGCTTGGACCCGAGCAGAAGAACACGGTGACGCTGCTCAGCGGCGAATACGCCTTCGTGTCGCAGCATATCGGCGACATGGAGAACGCCGAGACGTTCGCCGCCTTTGAGCGCACGATCGAGCTCTACAGCAGGCTCTTCCGGGTGAACCCCGGGATCGTCGCGTACGACTTGCATCCGGAGTACCTATCGACGAAGCACGCGTTGCGGCTTGGCCTGCCTGCCGTCGGTGTGCAGCACCACCACGCGCACGTCGCGGGCGTGGCTGCCGAGCACGGCATCGACGGCCCGTTCATCGGCGTGGCGCTCGACGGCACCGGCTATGGTCCCGACGGCACCATCTGGGGCGGCGAGGTGTTGCTCGCCACGCTCGGCGGATTCGATCGACTCGCGAGGCTCTCGCACATGCCTATGCCAGGCGGTGCGGCTGCCGTGAGGCGTCCCGCGCGCATGGCCATCGGCGCGCTCGCCGCAGCGGGGCTTCTCGGCCATCCGGGTGCGGAACCGCTGCGATCGCGCCTGGCCGAGGGCGAGGAAGCGACGCTGCTCCGGATGATCGAGCGTGGCGTGAACTCGCCGCTCACGTCATCGATGGGACGCCTATTCGACGCGATGGCTGCGATCTGTGGTGTCCGCGATGATGCGGGCTACGAGGGGCAGGCAGCCATTGAACTCGAAGCGATAGCGGACGCCTCGGCACAGGGCTCATACCGCTTCGCGATCACTCCCGGCGAGCCGACCGTCATCGAGAGCGCACCCCTGCTTGAGGCCGCACTGGACGACATCGTCCGGGGCGTGCCCGCGAGCACGGTCTCCGCACGCTTCCACCGTGCGGTCGCAGCCGCTATAGTTGACCAGTGCATCCTGGCTTCAACGTCGTCCGTTACGGGCACAGTCGCCCTTTCGGGTGGCGTTCTGATGAACCGACTCATCATGGACGGCGCGTTTCTCGGCCTGAAGGATGCAGGACTGCAGCCGATCACACACGTCCGGCTCCCGGTGAATGACGGGGGCGTATCGTTCGGGCAGGCCGTTGTGGCCCACGCCCGACGCCACGAAGTCTAGCGATAACAGGAGGTCCACGTATGTGTCTCGGAATCCCCGCGAAGATCGTAGATGAACCCAATGACAACGGTATGGCCGAGGTAGAGATTCTCGGCGTGCGTCGTTTTGTCGGTACCCACATGGTACCGGAAGCAAAGGTCGGAGACTTCGTGCTCGTACACGCCGGCTTCGCGCTTGAGATCATCTCCGAGCAGTTCGCGCTGGAGACGCTCGAGCTCTTCCGTCAGATGGAACTCCCGGGCACCGAGGATCTTGAGCCGATGGAGCTCACCCCCGTTGAGCGCCCGGCGCACCTCTCATGAGCGAGGATATCCTCAAGGGGTTCCGCGACCCGGAACACGCGGCTGCGCTTGTCGCTGCAATAGCTGAGCTAGCGACCGAACCGCAAACGTTCATGGAGGTCTGCGGCACCCATACGATGGCAATCGCGAAGAACGGCCTTCGTGGGCTCATGCCCGAGAACATCAAGCTCCTCTCGGGACCGGGTTGCCCGGTCTGTGTGACCGGCAACGCCGACATCGACATGGCCATCGAGCTCTCTCGCCAGCCGCACGTGATCCTGACCACCTTCGGCGACATGATGAAGGTGCCGGGCTCGTACTCGACGCTCTCACGCGAGAAGGCCGACGGCCACGACGTACGTGTCGTTTACTCCCCGCTCGATTCGCTCACCCTGGCCGAGAACAACCCCGAGAAGCACGTGGTCTTCCTAGGCGTCGGGTTTGAGACCACCGCGCCTACTGTTGCCCTGACGATTCGCGAGGCGGCCCGTCGCGGACTCACGAACTGGTCGGCACTCTCGCTCCACAAGACGGTACCCGAGACGCTACGCGCGCTTACGAACGACCCCGAGGTCAAGATCACCGGCTTCATCTTGCCGGGCCACGTCTCGACCGTCATCGGATCCGCGCCCTACGGCTTCCTTGCCGAGGAGTACGGCGTTGCAGGCGTGATCACCGGCTTTGAGCCTGTCGACGTGCTCCAGGGCATCTGGATGCTGGCGAAACAGCGCGCCGAGGGTCGGGCCGATATCGAGATCGCATACACGCGCGCCGTCATGCCCGAAGGCAACAAGATCGCCACGCAGGTGATCGAGGAAGTCTTCGAGCCCATCGACGCCGAGTGGCGCGGGATCGGCGTGATTCCAGGCACCGGGCTCGCCATCCGCCCAGAGTTCTCACAGTACGACGCTCTCGTGCGTGTGCCGGTGACTCCGCCGGAGCCGCGCGAGATCAAGGGCTGCCAGTGTGGAGACGTCCTGCGCGGGGCGCTGCTCCCGTTCGAGTGCAAACTTTTCGGTCGCGGCTGCACACCAGAGCACCCGATCGGCCCGTGCATGGTCTCCTCGGAAGGATCATGCGCGGCGTATTACCGCTACACAGATTACGGCAAGGCATAAGCCTGCCGCACGCATAACGGGAGGGGCATTAATATGCTGCAGGACCGGATTCTGCTTGCTCATGGCAGCGGCGGCACGATGATGCGCGACTTGATCAACGACATCTTCATGGTCGGATTTGATGACGACGTCCTCGCCCGCATGGACGACGCGGCTTCTCTCGATTTTCCCGGCTCGCGTCTTGCGATGAGCACTGACACCTACGTGGTGAACCCGCTCTTCTTCCCGGGCGCCGACATCGGCCGCCTGGCTGTCTGCGGCACCGTGAACGACATCGCCACCTCCGGCGCGCGTCCGCTCTATCTGTCGGTCGGCTTCATCCTGGAGGAGGGTATGCCGGTCGAGGACCTCAAGCGCATCCTTGTCTCCATGCGCGAAGCTGCCGCCGAAGCAGGCGTGCGGATCGTTACCGGCGACACAAAGGTCGTTGAGAAGGGCCACGGCGACGGCTGCTACATCAACACCGCCGGCGTTGGCGTGCTTGCCGAGGGAGTCGACCTCTCTGGATCGCTGTGCAAGCCCGGCGACGTCGTGCTCGTCTCGGGCACGCTTGGCGACCACGGCATCGCCGTCATCTCTACCCGTGAGGGTCTCTCGTTCTCGACAGACATCGAGAGCGATGCCGCACCGCTTGCCGAGATGATCGCCTCTGTCCTGGCGGCTGCTCCTGATGTGCGCTGCTTCCGCGACCCCACCCGCGGCGGTCTCGCCTCGACCCTGAACGAACTAGCCGGGGCATCCGGCGTCACCATCACCGTCGATGAGGCGCTCGTGCCCGTGCACGATCAGGTTCGCGGCGCGTGCGAGATGCTCGGCTACGACGTCTTCCAGGTGGCCAACGAGGGCAAGATGGTCGCCGTTGTTCCTGCCGAGCAGGCTGAGGAAGCGCTCGCTGCGATGAAGGCCGCCCCGTATGGATCGGATGCGGCGATCATCGGTCAGGTCTCAGACGATTCCGCCGGCAAGGTCTATGTGAAGACCGTCTTCGGCGCAACTCGCATCATGGACATGCTCGTCGGCGAACAGCTGCCGAGGATCTGCTAGTCGGAGCCATGCCAACCAAACCCCGATCAGACTCGCTCAACGGACTCCTTCGCATCGCTTTCGCCGCGACCACATGGGGTCTGATTCCGGTATTCGTCCGACTAGTGAATACGAATGCGGTTGTTATCGTCTTCTGGCGTGTAGGGTTCGCAGCGATCACCGTGTCTATCATCCTGGCAAGCCGGGGCAAGCTTGGGCGTTTCTTCGAACTCCCCAAGAAGCGCAAATGGGCGATCATCGCCATGGGCGCACTTCTCTCGGTCAATTGGATGCTCTATCTTGGCGCGCTGCAGCTCACAAAAGTCGCGATCGCGGTGCTCATCGCCTACTGCGGGCCGGTGTTTGTTGCCGTGCTCTCACCGCTCGTATCACGCGAGCCGTTCGACCGCCGGTTGATCTTGCCGCTCGTGCTCGCCATCGCAGGCGTGGCGACTATCGTCAACCCTCAGGACCTTGCGCTTGAATCCGGAACGCACCTGATTGGCGCGGCGATGGCGCTGGGCTCGGCAATCACCTACTCGCTGCTCATCCTGAACTCCAAGCGACTCATCCAAGACATCCCGGCGACGGTGTACACATTCGGCGAGTACATGGGAGCGCTCACGCTGCTTCTGCCGGTAGTGCTGCTCTCCAAAGGTCCGACTGCCCCGGTCGAATGGGGCTCGCTGATGGTGCTTGGCGTGTTCATGACCTCGGCCACGGGGCTCGTGTTCCTCTCCGGACTCCGGAAGGTGCGGGCGGATCACGCAGCTGTGCTCACATATGCCGAGCCGGTCAGCGCCGTGGTCTTCTCGGCTATCTTCTTGAACGAGCCGATTTCGCTGGCGACAGGCATTGGAGCCGCACTTGTTGTGGCAGGCGGCGCAATGGTCGCTAGAATGGAACCACAGCAAGGGATCGAAGCACCGGGTCTGGTGCCCGAAGTGATACCCGAGGAGATCTGAGCCATGGACGCGCTGAACCGGCTGCTTGAAGCTAACGCGATGAAGCGACTCGCCGACCGTGACGCGAGCCTGTACACCGACAACATCGACGAGCGCATCCCGATCATCCAGCGAATGGGCTGGAACGACCTAGCCCAGAAGGCACCAGGACGTTTCATCCTGCTGAAGAACCTCGCCAAGGCGGTCGTTGAAGAGGGCGGCACCGACATCGTGCTGCTCGGCATGGGTGGCTCTTCGCTTGCACCGCTGGTTCTGTCGCGCGCCCTGGGTGGTGCGGAGGGTATGCCTCGCCTGCACGTTCTCGACACGACGTCGCCGGTCGTCATCGCCGGGCTGCTTGAGACGCTTGATCCGGCGGGCACCTTCGTCCTTGTCTCCAGCAAGTCCGGCTCGACCATTGAACCGATGTCGCTCTACGCCATTTTCCGCGCATGGTTGGAGGAGACACTCCCTCGTCCCATCGCCGGACGCCACTGCTTCGTGATCACCGACCCGGGCACGCCGCTTGAGAAGCTTCGCCAGCGCGATCTCATGCGCCTTACCTTGAGTGCACCCCCAACGGTCGGTGGTCGCTTCTCGGCGCTCAGCATGTTCGGGCTCGCGCCTGCCGCGCTCATCGGCGTTGACCTTGAGACGCTCATAGCTCGCGCTGCAGCTATGGAAGACGCCTGTCGGGTGCCTACTGCCGAGAACCCTGCCGCGCTGCTCGCGGCCTGGCTTACAGACGCCTACGAAGGTGGCCACGACAAACTCACGATCGTGACATCAAAGACGTTGAGATCCTTCGGGCTTTGGGCCGAGCAGCTCGTTGCCGAGTCCCTCGGCAAGAACGGGCACGGAATCGTCCCCGTCATCGAATACGAACCCACGATGCCCACTGGCTACAGCGACGATCGAGCCGTGGTTGTACTGCGGCTGGAGAGCGACAATGCCCTGACGAACTGGTCGCGCGAGGCCGCCGCAACGCATCCCGTCTTCGAACTCACCCTGCGCGACGCATTCGACCTCGGGGCGGAGTTCGTGCGGTGGGAGCATGCCGTTGCACTCGTCGGATTCCTTCTTGGCGTGAACCCCTTTGACCAACCGAACGTGGCCGAGGCTAAGGCCGCCACCGATGCGATACTCTCCGGCGCAACCAAGGTGCCACCCGCAACCGCTGACATCGATGGCTCGTGGGTGACATTCGCCGGTGCACTCGATACGCCAGCCTCGCGGCCAGAGACCCGCTCCGCTGCGATGCAGGTGCTTTTCGACTCGGCAGGGACCGGCGACTACTTCACTATCCTGGCATATCTCCCGGACAAGGAATCGCTCTTCGGTCCGCTCTACCGTGCCGCAAAGGACGTGGCTGATTCAACCGGGCGCGCGGTGTGCGTGGAGACTGGCCCGCGCTACCTGCACTCGACAGGGCAGCTTCATAAGGGTGGGCCCAACACCGGGGTATTCCTGCTCGTGACCGCTCGAGACCGCACTGACATCGAGATTCCGGGTGAAAGCTTCAGCCTTGCGGCACTGCATCGCGCACAGGCCGAGGGCGACCTGGTGGCTCTGGCAGGGCACGGACGTCGAGTCCTCCGCATCGATCTGCCATCCTCGGAGCATGGTGTTGTTGCCGCTCTTGCCGAAGAGATTGCACGCGCCGCACGCCTCTAGGCGCAAACGTGAGCGTCGGCTCCCGGTACTCACCGGAAGCCGACGCCGTATCTCACCCGGGTCCCCTGGGGGTGGGACCCGATGGGATCCTACTTGGACTTCGAGAACATGCTCCCGACCTTGTCGAGGCCATGCTGCTTCTCGTGACGCTCATGCGCCGTACCGTGAATGCGCATCCAGATGTGATCGACGTTCTTGGGCAGTTGCCCGTCGATCTTACTGACGATGATGATTGTGAGCAGTCCGAGCGGGAAGGTGAACAACACCGGGAAGGTCAGCGCCCCGAAGAAGCCGAGGATGCCTTCCTTACCGACGACACCGAGCTGCTGGAAGATGTTGAGGAAGATGATGGCGATGGCGCTGAACAGACCGACTGCGATACCTGCAGTAGCGCCTCGCTCGGTCGTTCCCTTCCACCAGATGCCAGTTAGCAGCATCGGCACGAAAGCGCTGGCGCCGACCGAGAACGCCCAGGTGACCATCATTGCGATGAGCGCCGGGTATGCCTGGTCAAGTCCGAACTTGGGAATCGCAAGGCCGATGGCCAAGGCGAGTGCCGCGAACGAGAGCACGGATATCTTGCCGACGAGCACGCGCTTGGCTTCCGACGCGTTCGGGTTGATGTACTTCTCGTAAACGTCGTGACCGACAGCCGAGGCAGAAGCGATCAGCAGGCCGCCGACCGTTGAGAACATGGCCGCGAAGGCACCGGCAGAAACGATGCCGAGGAGCCACTGGCCGCCCAGGATCTCAGCCATCATCGGCATGATCTGGTCAGGCTTGACGAGCAGCCCATGGACATTAGCCGCGGAGATCGTTCCGCCACCAGCCAGGTAGTCCCTGATGATGCTGATGCCGGCGAGACCGGCGATCGGGGCGAGGATGTAGAACGTCCCGATGAATACGAGCACCCAGAACGTTGAGCGACGTGCGGCTGCGCCAGATGGGTTGGTGTAGTAGCGGTTCAGGATGTGCGGCAGCCCTGCAGTCCCGAGTACCAGCGCGAGCACCATCGAGAACTGGTCGAACGCGTTGTAGCGGTGACCCGGCTCCGCGAACAACATGTCGCGCAACTCATGAAGCTTGTTCTTCGACGGGAGCGCGACTGCGATCTTGGCCTTGTCATCGCCTGCGGCAGCAGCGATGGCCTCATCGACCGTTGCCATCTCGGCAGGGGTCATGATCGTCGCAGCTGAGTCGTACATCGACTTGCCTGTGGCCGCATCTGGCGTTGTGAGTTCAGCGACTGTGAGTGATTTCGTGTTGACGATGGGCGTCTTGGACGCCTCTGCGAGCGCGCTCGGATAGTTGAATCCGCTGCCGAACGCAAAGACGACGACCATGATCATGGCGAACATGAGCCACCAGAACTGGAAGATCTGGTTGAGCGTGGTGCCCTTCATGCCGCCCACTGCAACGTAGAAGGCGATGATGCCGGATACCACGACCACGCCGGAGGCGTATGGCGTCATACCAAAGAAGCCCTTGCCGACGAGTACCTGCCACGTCGTACCGGCACCGAACATCTGCGGCGCCATGTAGAAGAGCGACGTCAGCAGAACCGCAAGCACGGTGATGAGGCGGATCCTGTTCGAGCCGAAGCGCCCGAACGCGAAGTCGGCGACCGTGTACTCACCGAAGCGCCTGAGGGCGGAGGCGATGAAGAGCACGACGACCATGAAGCCGCCGGCGAAGCCTGCCGCGTACCAGACGCCGTCAAGGCCTGATGCGTACACCGCGGCCGCAACGCCAAGGAACGACGCGGCTGACAGGTAGTCACCCGAGATGGCAGATGCATTCGAGAATGAGCCGACCTTGCGACCGGCAAGGTAGAAGTCAGCGGTCGTGCGGGTGAAGCGCCGTGAGAAAACCGAAAGTGCGATGGTGAATACGATGAGACCGATGACGAGGATGATGGCTATGGTGTTCATTCGGTCTCACTTCCCTTCGCGGCCGCATTGGCCGTGATCGCGTCAGCCATCTCGCCCAGCTGCTCGTCGAGCTTGTCGGCCTGCTTCGAGTACGTCCATGCCATGCCCCACAAGAAGACGTAGTAGAGAAGCGAGACGAACAGGTAGTTCGCCGTGAAGCCACCCCAGATTGGCACCGCGTACCAGGACTTCCACCATATCGACAACGCGGGAATCGCGAGCGTCACCGCGAAAAAGACCGCGCCGTACGAGAACGAGAGCTTACGCTGAGCACGAAACACCAGGTCAACGCTCTCGATGGTGTCGATGTGATCACCGTGCTGTATCTGCACGCTAGAATCGGCGGCGGTCATCGTTGGATCTCCCATGTGTGCACCTCCTTCTTTGTGCTAGAGCCGAGTCTCCCCGGCTGACTAATCGACTTTCACGACAACAACGGGGATAGGAGAACCCTTGACGACCGTCTCGGCAACACTGCCGAGCGCGATTCGCTTGAGTCCCGTTCGACCGGTATCGCCAACCACGATCATGTCGGCCTTCCATGTCTGTGCTGTCGCTACGATTCGCTTCGCGACCCCGCCCTGGATGAGCTCGACCTCACACTCAACGCCGTTGCGTTCGCACATCGTCTTCGCGATGACGAGTCCCTTGACCGAGGAGTGGACGCCCTCGAAGACGTCTTCGTCCATGATCTCCTCGGGGTACTCAAGCGCCTCAAGACCGGTATCTACGTAGATGGCCTTGATCTTGGCGCCGAACGTCTTCGCGAGGACGACCGCGTACTCCGTCGCTGCGACCGCCGGCTCTGAGCCGTCTGTCGGCACAAGGATCCTATCGACCGAATAGCAGACCTCTTTGATGTCGCCGAGCTTCAGATCATCTGCTGAGCCCTTGATGCAGACCTTCATGCGGTTCACCTCCTCCTCGATGGCGGGCGCACCTCCACGTCGCCCGTCCGTACAATGAACGTACGTCTCAGAAGAAACGCCGACGAGGAACTCGCCGCGTGCGGTGAACAGCGCTCGGTGGAAGGACGGATGACCCCCGCGAACGGAGTCGGCTGGCTTTGGGGCGCGGAAGAACCTCCGCTCACGACCCACTTAACAGCCGTTCACCGCCAATTGAAGAGGTTTCGCGCTCCCCTAGAGGAAGATGTGGCGCACCTCTCGCCGGTCACCGGAGATTTCGATGATCGCCACCGAGGGGGGCTTCCCGTCTCTCGGCTCGACTGCCGAGCCGGGATTCACGTACCAGTCGCCGCCGGATACTCGCGCATCCGCTACGTGGGTATGGCCGTAGATTATGACGTCGGTACCCTCAGGGATGCCCGCACGCATGAGCGCCGGCAATTGGTGGCCGATAAGAAACCGGACGCCTCCGTGAGTCACCGAGAGCCGTCCGGGCAGCGGACGCTGCTGCCAACCCCCGTCGCAATTGCCCTCGACTGCAAAGACCGGAGCGATGACCTCGAGCTCGTCGAGGACAGCCTGGCTGCCTATGTCACCAGCGTGGATGATCCGCTCGACGCCCGCGAACGCCTCGTGCACGCTCGTCGGCAGCACTCCGTGTGTGTCCGAGATGACCCCGATACGCATGCGCTACAGCCCGAGAGCTCGCTTGAGCGCAGGGACACGGCGCCTCGAGGCGGGAACCTGCGTGGCGGCTTTGTCTTTGAGGGTCAGGAGCATCGTTCCGCCGTACATCGGCACGACCTCCTTGACCTGCGAGAGATTCACCACGAATCGCCTGTGCACGCGGAAGAAGCCTTGTGGTTCAAGCTTGCTCTCAAGCTGTGCGAGCGACACCGTCGAGAGATATCGCTCCTCGTTGGTGTAGATGTAGGAGTAGTCATCCTTGGCCATCACATAGAAGATGTCGTCGACCTGAAGGAGCAGCTTGCGACCGCCCTTCTCCACCGGTACGCGCTCGATGCGCACAGGCGCGTCCTCCGAGGGATGCAGACGCTCAATGGCCGTGCGCAGCCGATCGACCTCAACGGGCTTGACCAGGTAGTCGGTGGCAGCCACCTCAAATGCCTTCACGGCATGCTCGCTGTGCGCGGTGACGAAGATGATCGCAGGCTGACGGTCGAGCGTACTCAGGGCCTCGGCAAGGCGCATGCCCGAGAGACCGGGCATGTCGATGTCGAGGAAGACGACGTCGTACGGGATCGCCTTTATGAGCTGCAGAGCCTCAGGTGCGTTCGAGGCCTCGCCAACGACCTCGATGCCACCGGCCTCATCAAGGAGGAACCGTAGCTCGGAGCGGGCCGGAGCCTCATCGTCAACTACCAGTGCCTTAAGCATCGTCACCCTCGCCGGATCGGGTGTCGGACAAAGCAAGCGTTGCGGTGACCGTGGTTCCGATCCCCTCTTCACTCACGACCGTCAGTCCGCTCCCGGTACTGAAGCGTCCTCGTAGCCTATCGTCCACGTTCTTGAGTGCTATGCCTAGCCCCTTACCGTATCCAGCTTCAAGGATCCTCGGCAGAACCGACTCTGGCATCCCGACGCCGTCGTCGGCGACGGAGAGCACAAGGGAGCCTCGCTCAACACGTGCGCCTATCGAGATATTCAGCGGCCCGTCTGGTCGCAAGCCGTGTTGGACGCAGTTCTCAACGAGAGGCTGAACGATGAATGCCGGCACGAGAACGCTCATTGCGGCCGGATCGATGTCCTCGACGACTTGAATACGGTCCCCGAAGCGGGCGTGCTCAAAGACCAGGTAGCTGCGGGCGTATTCAAGCTCCCTGTCGAGCGGAACCAGCTCTTCGTTTTCCTCAAGCGTGCGTCGGTAGAAGCGCGCGAACTCGCGCAGAAGCTCACGGGCGCGCGGGGGATCCGTGCGGATCAGACTCGCGATCGTATTGATGGTGTTGAACAAGAAGTGTGGGTTGATCTGGGCCTGCAGAGCTTTTAGCTCCATCCGGCAGGCAAGCTCGGTCTGGCGCTCCAGCTCCGATAGCTCAAGCTGCGTCGAGAGCAGTCGGGCAAGCCCCTCTACCATCGTCACCTGCGTCTCATTGAGCAAGCGCGGGGTAGTGTAGTAGAACTTGAGAGTGCCGACCGGCTCATTGCGAATCTGCAGCGGCACGACGATCGCCGCCCTCAGCAGGCACCCTTTCCTCGGACACCCGATCTCCTCGCGATTGGAGAGGATACGGTGCTCGTTCGTCTCGATCGCTTCTCGCGTGGCGCGAGTGAGAATCGGACCTCCGACCTCGTGGTGGTCCTCACCGATGCCCGCGAACCCGAGGACCTGCTCGGTGTCGGTGATCGCCACCGCCGCCGCCTCACTCTCCTCAAGCGCTAGCCGGCAGACCGCCTGCGCGGTCTTCTGATCAAGTCCACGACGAAGGTGCGCCAGGCTCTGGTCAGCGATTTCTAGGATGTGGTGAGAGTGAAGGGCCTTCAGATGATCCGGCCGGGTCACAAACCGGGCGACAGCCGAACCTGTCGCAACGAACACGAGCCCGATCACGACCGCTGTGAACACCAGCCTCGGAACGTCGACCACAAGAGCAGCTGCGGCCACGATGCCGATGAGGGCCGTCGTGAAGAGAAGAACCACATCGATGACCCATGTACGTCGGCTGGAAACAGGTCTGAGACTCCCGTTGCCCGCCATCAGCCCACGCCCATGGTGAGGAAGCAAGAGGCGCCCGCAAGCTCCCGGAAGCCACCTCTGGCATACAGCGCTCGTGAAGACACGTTCTCCTCCTGAGTATAGAGTGTCACGGCTCGAGCTCCGGCGCGCGCCATGAACGCTACCGCGTCGCCAAGCAAGAAGGCTCCAATCCCACGACCGCGCTCTTCCGGCACGACCGCGAGCCTGCCGAGCATTCCTTCACCCTGGCTGACAGTGCAAAGAGTATAGCCGATGACGCAGTCGCCACGGACCGCTGCTGTTGCGCGCTCGGCTGTGAGATATCTGCGAAGGGTCGGCGTATCGAAGCGCCAGAAATCATCGAAACATGCACCATCGACGCGCTCAAGCGCCCCGATATCGGCAGGACCAGCAAGACGAAGTCCGATGCCCGATACCGCAAGGGGCTCTTCATCGCTCGGCCGATCTAGGCGCAACGTGATACCCCTGTGGACGACTCGCATCCCGGCGGCGGCGTACGGTGCCGAGAGGCCCTCGGCTACAAGCGGGCTCAGGAGACCGGTGAAGCCCTGGGAAAGAGCCAGCGACTCAAGGTCGTGAAGTATCGAAGTCATGTCGCGCTCGGCGCACCAGAGGCCCTGTACGGCGAGCAGACCGGAATGTGAGCGCCATACCCCAACCAACGCTGCATCGCCCGCCTCGCTCACCTGAATGCGCCAGGGAGCCTCTCGCCATACGGCTTCGAAATCCTCGCGAGACGCAAACAGGTGTGCAGCTCGCACCGCCGCCCAAACGGCACCCAACTCGCGCTCGTCAGCGACACGCATCGCATGCGAGCGGCTCACAATACGCCCGCCTGCGCCAGGGCCAGCGACAAGCCAACGAACAGAAGCAGCGCTGCGAATGCGAGCTTCACGAAGCGCTCCTTTGCGACAGACGTGATCTTCGCACCGATGAGTGCACCAGGTATTACGCCAATAGCGAGCAACGCCGCCAGTCCCAGATCCACATGCCCCAGCAACGTATGCGTGATGCTTCCGGGAATCGACAGGATGGTCACCACAACGAGCGACGTTCCTATAGCCCGCTTGATGTCGAATCCGAACCAACGCACCAGCGCCGGAACGACGATGAAACCCCCACCCAGGCCGAGAAAGCCCGAGTAGAGCCCGGTTACAAGCCCGAGCGCAGCCAGACCTAGTCGGCGATTGCGCACACTCTTGTGCGGCTCGGCGGGCAGCGCGACGAGCTCGGGCGGCGCCGATGGTCGGCGAAAAGCAAGGAGAATCATATCGATGGACATATAGCCGATCACGCCCGCCGTCACGTACATGAGGAACGGGCCACCGACCGCCTGCGTGGCGAGCGCGCCCACCACAGAAGCAACCGCACCCCACGCGCCCAGCGTCACACCGGCACGCAGATCCATGAGTCCGCGGCGATAGTACGAGATCGCTCCCGAGATCGCGGTCGGAAGAATCACAGGCAGGGGCGTTCCAACGGCGATGAGCTCACTTTGGCCGAGGAGCAATCGGATCGCAGGCGTCGTCACGACTCCGCCACCGATACCGAACAATCCCGAAAGCACGCTTGAGAGAAACCCAATCGCGACCGCAAGCAGTGACTGTCCGGCGCCCATCAGTCCGGCCGGACCACCGGGAAGCGTCCGGTGATGGCGCTGCGATCGACACGGCGCTCACCAGTGAGGAGCGGCTTGAGGGCGACGTCGTTCCACAGCCTATCCATCAGCATCGGCCAGCGCCGCTGGAAGACGAAGTAACGCTCGCAGTTGTCACGCGCGAACGCCGACGCGGCCGGAACGACGGTACGCGCGATGTTCAGGTACTCGCCGCGCTCCTTGCCCGCAAGCGCGCGCATGATCGCTGTCAGTCGCGCCCGCCAGCCGATCGAGGAGTCCACGAAGCGCCCGGGGTACGGGTTGAGCGAATCGGGCGTTACCTGCCGCAAGTCCACCTGGGACTTTGAGAACTCAAGCTTGCGGTGCTCGTAGATGAACCGGAAGACATCCTGCCGAAACGCGCGCGCCTCGCTCGGCAGCTTCGGAGGACGATGGATTATCGACCACTCGCCGTCCAAGAAGACGTCCCCGCCGTGCATGCGGGCGTTGATGACGTAGTCGATGTCCTCGCCGCGAACGACCCACGGGTCGAACGAGACGTTCATGAACATGTCGCGATGGATACCGAGGCATCCGCCGAACGCCACGGCGCTTGGACGTATGCGCGGAGGTGCGGCAACCACGCCAAGTGCCTCGTTGTATGCGTCGTCCTGGCGCCAGAACATGTCGTACCACGGCGCCGAGCCGACCACCTGATAGCGTCCTTCTTCATCGGTGTAGTAACCGCTCTTGGCAAGAATGGTCTTGCCACCTGCGGTGGACTGCCCGATTCCCTCGGCGGCGATCTCCAGGAACCTGGGATCGCTGATGATCTGGTCGTCATCAACGAACACCACGAAATCGCAACCGAGAATCGCCGCCACCACAAGACCGACATTGCGAACCGCGCCGTAGCTGCCAAGCCCGACCGCCGGGAGGACGTCGGCAAACTCAAGTTGTTCCATACGTCGATGGAGAGAGCCCATCTCGGCAGGCCCGACGATGATCGAGTCGATGCCCGGGAAATCCGCGAGGATGCCGCGGACCCGATCCTCCGCCTCATGTTCTATCGACGAATCGGAAGCGGCTACGAGGACCACGACTCTGCCGAGGCCGTTCACGATCTCAAGCGAACGCAGGCACTCGGGAAGCGTGCCGTCCGAGTCGATGGTCGTAGGGTGGTCATATACGAACGGGCCACGGTCGCTACCGCGAACGCGCCTTCGTGTCCAAAAAGTCGGGATGACGACGCACGGTTCCACAGGTGACTCCTTCTATTCTGCAAGCAGCGGACGTGCGCGTCTGCAAGACGCACAGCCACCATGATACCGCGACCACGCTCACTTCGCGCCTGTCGCCTTCTCCGGCGGCACCGAGCACTGCTTCATCACCTCGGCAAGCACCCTGTAAGGACGCGTGCCCACCACGAGCTGCGTGCACATCAGCGCCGAAGGTGTTGTGTTCACTCCGAGTTCCATCGCGAGATGTACGAAGGCGTGCAGCCGCTCCTCATACGTACCGTCTTGCCACGCCGCCATAACCGCGACCGGATCCAAACCTTGCGCTGCGGCGATCTCCAGCAGCACCTCCGGGTTGCCGATATCCAGCCCCAGGCTGTAGTGCGCCGAGAAGATCGCCTCATGCACCGCCTCATATACATCCGGGCCCGCATCGCGGGCGATTTCGGCCATGACCATCGCGCGATGCGTCTTCGGAACAAGGTCCGGCAGCACCATCGGATGCCCCGCTGCCGAGGCCAACTCCAGGAGATGCGCCTCGACACGCTCTGAGTGGCCGAGGCCGTTCTCAGCGGCCGAGATACCCTCCTCGGGCATGTCAGGTCGCAGTTCGAACGGGACGTTCATGATCGGGACTGAGAATTCGCGGCCAAGCTGCTCGTACCGGAACCGGTCGACGAAGCAGAATGGTCAAGCGTAGTCGAAGAACACGAGTACCGGCTGAGCCCCTGCCAGCCGCTGGCCCTCGGCGCTCACCTGCGCACCCCCAGCGGACGACCGCAGTGCGCGCAACTTCCATCGTCAAGACTCATGCTCAGCACGCAGTGCCCCTCTCGCTCGATTGCGGTCGCACCACACGACGGACACCGTGTGTCCTCTCCACCGGGTAGATCGACGTTGCCGAGAAACACGAAGTGCAACCCCTCCTCGGCGCCGATCGCAACCGCTCGCTCAAGCGTTGGAATCGGCGTGGGCGGCAGGTGTGACAGCTCCACGTACGGAAAGAAGCGTGTGATGTGCCAGGGAGTTTCAGGGCCAAGCTCGCTCGCGATCCAGGCGGCGATTCCGTGCAGAGTGTCATCGTCGTCGTTGACGGTCGGGATGATGTTGGTTACCACCTCCACGTGCATCTGCCAGACCTGCTTCGCGCGCACCGCCATATCGAGCACGGGTCGCACCGAGTGGATCCTGCACAAGGTTTGGCATGTGTGGTCGTCAAACGCCTTCACGTCGACACGCCAGACATCGATGACCTCGCCGATGGCATCGAGGCCCGCCTCGGTGATGTAGCCGTTTGTCACCATCACGGTGTAGAGGCCTGCAGCACGGGCGGCTGAGGAGACGTCAAGCACGTACTCGGCCCAGATCACGGGCTCGTTGTAGGTGAACGCTATGCCCTCGCACCCGCGCTCAATCGCAAGGCGCACGGCATCTTCGGGCGAGAGCATGCTGAGCTCACCGTCGCCGGGCGCTGCTCGGCTGATCTGCCAGTTCTGGCAGTGAGCACAGTGCATCGTACAGCCCACACTGCCGAGCGAGAACACGCGTGTTCCCGGCCTGTAGTGGAATACGGGCTTCTTCTCGATCGGGTCTACCGCGACGGCCGAGACAAGACCATACGTCAGCGCCACCAGCCGTCCGCCGTGATTCTCGCGCACTCCACATACACCGGTCTTGCCGAGCGCGATCCGACAGTCGTGTGGACAGAGCAGGCAGTGTACCCGCTTACCCTCGGCTTCCCAGAGCAGTGCCTCGCGCACGCTGCCTCCCTAACCGGGAGCCAGTCGCACCTGGTCCTTCCCGGCATGCATCGCCTCTCGGAGTGCCGCGTCTGCGGCCTCCAACAACGCCATCGGATCCGAGAGCGTCTCGGCGGCCGTTGCAACACCTGCCGACACACTCAGGGCGTTATCGTCTGTATACCCCTCAGCACGACCGATGTCCGCCTTGCGGATCGCCGAGCGGATCTTCTCGGTGACAGCGAATGCGGCGGTCTTGCCCACGCCCGGGAGCAGCACCGCGAACTGATCCGCCACGTAGCGCGCCGCCATGTCGGTCGACCGTAGCTGCACCGCCAACAGATTCCCAAGAGCGGCCAATATCCGATCGCCGGCTTCTTCGCCGAGAGCATCGTTCACAAGTCCGAAGTCATCGATGTCGAAGAGCACCAGTGACAGCGGCGCCTTATAGCGAGCATGTCGGGCCACTTCAAGCTGCAGCCGCTCCGAGAACGCACGTCTGTTCCACAGTCCCGTCAGAACATCGAGAGTCTGAGTCGCCTCAAGCGATTCTTCAGCAGTAGCCAGGCGCTGGCGCTGCAGCGGGAAGCACATCGACCAGGTGGAGTCTCCGCGCAGGATGGCAATCGCGTGCTCAACGCAGGTGGGATATCCGCACGCTCCGCAATCCAGTACGTCTGCCCGGGTAGCGAATCCGCCGGAGGCAAGCACCTCGTCTATCTGCTGTTCACCCGGGCGAGGTATGTGCACCGGGTCGGCCGTGAACGAGCGCACAAGTTCGACTGCTGGTAGTACTCCGAGCAGTGAGCGAGTACTCACACGCGTTGTACCAGGCAGCTCGCGGGCGGCCGACTCGACATTGCGCTTCGAGAAAAGCGAGAGCCCGGGGTTCACGGCAGGACCATCGATGCAGCCCTCGCAGTTGAGCATGTCCACTATCGCAGGTGCGATCTCGCCCGAGGTCATCGCCGCGAGCAGCCGGTCGAGCGCTTCGATGCCGCGCACCACGTACACCTGCTGGCTGGTCATGTCGCTTGCGGTAAGCGTCTTGCGCGGGAAGCCGTCCGTGAGCGAGATTTCCTTGAATATCCCGGGCCGGCGCGGTCCGGGCTCGATCGCTTTGCCCCGAACGGGACGCTGCTGCTCGGACTCGGCGATCATCGATTTGAGCTCTGCGAAGTCGATCGCTGCGTCAATGACACCGCCAAACTCGGGATCGCACACTTCGTCCTTACGCGCGTAACACGGGCTGACATACACGATGGCGACATCATCTGGGTAGAGCGACCTGATGAGTCGCGCCTGCGCGACGTACGGCGGCATCACCGGGGCGAGCGCTGGCGTCAGTGCCGGGTAGTACCGTCGAACGAAGTCCACGGCTACCGGACATGTCGAACGCATGACGAGCAGCGAATTCTCGCGAGCGTGCACGCGCTCGTACTCGGCCGCAACCATCTCTTCGCCGAGAAGGGTGGTCTCAACCGAATGGAAGCCGAGAATGGTCAGTGCGCGCTCAACTTGTGGGACTGTCATCGGATGCATGGCGGCGATGAACTCCGTCGCCAGCAAAGCGATCACCGGCCGGCGTCCCCTGAGCAAGTCGAGCACCTGCGGGGTGTCATCCCTGACGATGTGGCCGCGTGCACCGCACTCGTTCACGCACTGTCCGCAGGCGATGCACTTCTCCTGGATGACCTCGGAGCGTCCATCGACGACACGAATCGCCTTCACCGGGCACGCTCGCACGCAGCCCCAGCACTCACGACACGCGTCTTTGCGATGCGTGATCAGCGGCTCGCGGAGCTTGCATTCTGTCACTCCAGCGCTGCCATCGATCTCGACTCTGTCGCCCATGTGATCCCCCGTCAGTCCTCGGTCACGCCGAACATCTGCTCGAAACCGAGCCTTTTCAAAGCAGCAAGCACGACTCCCCCGAGTACGTAGACTGCGACAAACTGACCCGCAGCAACAGTCACGACGCCAAACGCGTACATCGTCGGCCACGACGATGCAACGTTGATTCCGAAGAGCGTGAGGTCATAGAAACCCGTCGCCGCCAGAACGACCGGCAGGTAGGCCGGCACGATGAGCGCGTTCGTTACTATCGGGCCGAGAAGCGCGATTCTAGGCCGCTTGCGGAAACGCCACATCCACACAGCCCCTAGCAATGTGCCGAGCGAGCCAAACCCAACGTCGAGAAGCGCAACGGGCCCAAAGATCGGAAGCATCGCCGCATTCGCTACGACTGAACCAAGCGCCAATCCTGGGATCGCAGCCGGGGTCAGACATGCGACGACGGTCAGCGCCTCACTGAGGCGAAGCTGAACGGGACCGTAGCCGAGCGGGTTCTGTATCGTGACGAACGTCAGCACGGCGTACACGGCGGCGATTACGCCGGCCTGGGCGATATAGCGTGAGAGCCTCACGTTACTCCTTGGGTTCTTTTGCGCGATTGCGAGCCAGTGAAATTGTGAAGGTGGTTCCAGAGCCTACCTTACTGCGAACCCAAATCATACCGCCGCTCGAATCGATGATGTGTTTGGCGATAGGCAGACCAAGTCCGAAGCCGCCCGTCTCCTTTGAGCGAGACGCGTCGCTGCGATAAAACCGCTCGAAGATGCTGGGCAGGTCCTTTTCGGGGATGCCGATGCCAGTGTCACTCACTTCAACGACGACCCTGTCGCGCTGCCGCCTGGTGGTGAGCTGCACTCGTCCGGCCTCATCTGTGTACTTGCATGAGTTGTCCACAAGTATCGCGAGAGCCTCTTCGATGCGATCAGGATCACCGTATAGCCAAAGCGGTCCTTCGTCGGGGCCGACGAACTCGAGGTTCTTGCCGATGTAGCGAGTTGCAGCACCGGCAAGGACCTCTCGGCTTGCTGCGTTGATGTCGTAGCGGACGTTCCGGAAATCGAGCACTCCCTCGCTTCGGATCATCGACAGCAGATCGCTGCACAGCCGCGCCATGCGTCGCGATTCGCGATCGATCGCGGCGATAGCCTCTTCGCGCATGGCCGGGTCCTCAGCACCCCAGGCCCTCAGAATGTTCACGTAGCCCCGAATACCGGCAACAGGCGTTGCCAGCTCGTGTGACGCATCCGCAACGAAACGCGTCTGCGCCTCGGCACGCCGGCGCAAGCGATCGATGAGCGCGTTCAGGGACTTGGCGAGATCGGCGATCTCATGCTCGCCCTCTTCCGGCAGCCTCACATCCAGTTGCCCTGCGTCGACCGAATCGGCCGCCGTTCGGACATTGTCAACGAGCGAGAGCACCCATCCCATGATCACCTGCATCATGAGAACGGCGACCATCATTGCAAAGATGCCCACGATGAACATCGGCGAACGTGCCGAGTCCAAGATTCCCTCTTCACGTGTGGGAAGGTACACCACGTCGATAACGCCCACGGTGTTGTCCGGAAGATCTAGCGGCACATGAACGATGTACTTGCCGAGGTCGGCGCGGGTGAACATGCCAGTCAACAAGTCCCTGTCGACCGGCCCCGTCTGAAGAGGCTGCCTGTCGGAGAGGGTCTGCGCTAGGCCATCGGCATCATCAACGACCGCCCTGTCGTCACTGAACCAAACGAGACGAAGCTGGCGGTCATCGGCGTCCCGAACGTAGAGCGCAAACGCGCCCTCTTCAACCGCACCGACGGCAAAAAGATCCGGCACCGCTCGCATGAGCAGGCGGAACGCCTCCTGTTCACGCTCTTGGCCAATCAGCCCCTCGGACGCTGCCTGCAGCTTCGCTGTTGTCGTGGCCTTAGCCACGGCCTGCGATGCGAGACGCGTCAGTCGCCAGGTAGTGTTCTGTGCCGAAGAAGCCATACCATCCGCGACAAAGAAGTACGTTGCCAGCGTGACACTCCCAACCAGCAGCACCGCGAAGACGATCGCAAGGTACAGAACGCGGGCTCGTATCGAGAGTGGGCGCAACTACGCCCTCGCAAAGAAGTAGCCGACTCCTCGGATCGTCTGAATGACCTTGTTCTCCTTGTCACCGATCTTGTTGCGGAGATGACAGACGAAGACCTCGATGACATTGCTGTCGGTCGCGTGCTGTCCGCCCCAGACCGTCTCCAGGATCTCATCGCGCGATATCACTCTGCCTGCATTTGCGACGAGGTACGCGAGCAAATCAAACTCTTTCGCGGTAAGGTCAAGCGGAGTTCCGCCGATTGAAGCCTCGCGCTTCTCGGGATCGATCCGAATCCCGGAGGCTTCGTACGGCGCCTGAGCTGCCACTCCTCGAGTGCGCTTCAGCAGCGCCCGAACACGCGAGAGCAGCTCGGGAATCTCAAAGGGCTTCCGGAGGTAATCGTCCGCCCCGGCTTCGAAGCCCGAGACAACGTCGTGCGTCTCGGCGCGTGCCGTGAGCATAAGGATCGGGACCGTCGAGCCCTTCTTGCGCACATGTCGGGCGACATCGATCCCATCAATGCCCGGAAGCATCAGGTCGAGGATGAGCAGTGCCACTTCGTTGCTCTCCAGCAAATCGATAGCGGTCGGGCCATCCCCGGCTCGCAACACACCGAACCCGGCATGCTCGAGTTCAAGTTCCACAAAACGCGCGATCGTCGCGTCATCTTCAACGATGAGCACGGTTCCTTCGGCCATGGCGTCCTCCCAGCAACTACTACGGGTATTGCCGCGCCCCTCGTCGCGTTCCTTAATATTAACGCTGAACGAGTAGTTCGGCTATCTGAACCGCGTTTAATGCGGCACCCTTGCGCAGTTGGTCCGCCACGCACCACAGCTGAATCCCATTTTGGACAGAGTCATCGGCTCGCAGCCTGCCCACATAGACGTCATCAGTTCCCTCAAGAAGGGCGGGCATCGGGTATGAATTTCCCGCTGTATCGTCCAAGAGCGTCACGCCAGACGCGCCACTGAGCGCTTCACGCGCCGACTCGACCGACACGGGCGACGCGAACTCGACATTGATCGCCTCGGAGTGGCAGCGCAGGACCGGAACACGCACGCATGTTGCAGCTATGCGTATCTCCGGCGCGTGCATGATCTTCCTGGTCTCGACGACCATCTTCCACTCTTCTTTGGTGGATCCATCGCCGAGGAAGACATCGATGTGCGGGATACAGTTGAAAGCGATCCGGTGCGCAAACTGCTCGACGTGCAGCTCCTCGCCAGCCAGGAACTCGCCGCTCTGCGCATAGAGCTCGTCCATCGCAGCCTGGCCCGCTCCTGAAGCAGCCTGATACGTTGCGACGACCACGCGCTCGATGGGCGCAAGATCGGCCAGCGGCTTGAGGGCCACAACCATCTGGATAGTGGAGCAGTTCGGGTTGGCGATGACTCCATTGTGCAGGTACGCATCGTCAGGATTGACCTCGGGCACCACAAGCGGAACATCCTCATCCATGCGGAATGCCGAAGAGTTGTCGATCATGACGCACCCCGCACCGGTGACTGCGTCCAGGAACTGCTTGCTCACGCCTGCACCTGCCGAGAAGAGCGCGATATCGACGCCGTCAAAGCTCTGCGCCGTCAGCTCCTCAACGACCAGCTCTCCCCCCGCGAACGGCAGACGCTTTCCGGCCGAGCGAGACGATGCCAGCGCGACGACGCGAGATGCGGGAAAACCGCGCTGCTCGAGAACCTTGAGCATCTCGATACCAACCGCGCCGGTGGCGCCAGCTACTGCGACGACCGGGTTCTCGGGCATGAGCTTGTTCCAGGCCATCGCTTTATACTTCCTCTCCGCACCCGGGTGAGACTTCAGCAACAACGGCCTCGCTATCCAGACCGAAGCTCGTGTGCAGCGCGCGGACTGCAGTGCCGACCTTGTCGCCCTCGATAACGCACGAGATGCGAATCGACGACGTCGATATCATGTCGATATTCACGCCGGCCTCGGCCAGTGTGCTGAACATCTTCGCCGCAACACCGGGATGAGTCTTCATGCCTGCACCAACGAGCGAGATCTTCGCGACCGACTCGTCCACCGACCAGGTGCGCGCCTCAAGCTCGGCCACGACGGCCTCGGCGGCCTGCTTCGCACGCACAAGATCCGTCTTCGGCGAAGTGAATGAGATGTCGGTGCGACCATCCTCGGATACGTTCTGGATGATCATGTCGACGTTCACGTTTGACTCGGCCATGCGCGTGAAGACGAATGCGGCAACACCGGGGCGGTCAGGGACGTCGCGTATGGTCACCTTTGCTTCGGACGTATCGTGGGTCACTCCCGAGATGATTGCCTGCTCCATAGTGGAATCGGCCTCCTTGACGATGGTGCCGGGGTTATCGTTGAAACTCGAACGGCAGTGGATCACCACGCCGTGATTGCGCGCGAACTCGACGCTGCGAAGCTGCAAGACGCCGGCACCTGAGGCCGCCATCTCCAGCATCGCCTCATAGTCGATGCTGTCGAGCTTCCTGGCTCTCGGCACGATACGAGGGTCTGCGGTGAACACGCCATCAACGTCCGTATAGATCTCGCAAACGTCGGCGTCGGTCCCGGCGGCAACAGCGACCGCTGTGGTGTCCGATCCGCCCCGACCAAGAGTGGTGATCTGCCCGTCGGTCGTGGCTCCCTGGAAACCCGCTACTATGACGATCTTCCCCTCGGCCAAGGCCTCAAGGATGCGGTCGCCGCGAACCTCCTGGATCTTCGCCTTGCCGTGTACCGGGTCGGTCACGATTCCGACCTGCGGACCGGTGAAGCTGATAGCGTCGTGACCCTCGGCGTGGATCGCCATCGCCAGCAGCGCGATCGAGACCTGCTCACCCGTGGAGAGCAGCATGTCCATCTCGCGGTCGGGTGGAGTCTTACAGACTGCCGAGGCCAGATCGACGAGCTCGTCGGTCACGTGCCCCATGGCCGAGACCACAGCGACGACATCATCGCCTGCCGCCCTTCGGGCTATGAGACGCCGTGCAACAGCGCGGATCCTGTCGGGGGTACCGACAGACGTGCCGCCGTACTTCTGGACGATGCGAGCCATTGTGCCTCCGGACGTGCGGGGTACGGTCAACCCCACCGGTCAGCTGAACATTGGCAGATAGTGTAGCAGCAAACGTGCTGCGGGGAGGGTGCGATTCGTCGTTACGACAACAAGCCGAGACGATCGGCATGATGACGCATGCGCTCCGGTAGAGCCTCGACCGCCTCGGCATAGAAATGGCCGACAAGGCTTGCGCCCGAAGTGCGCTCGATGAAGGACGCGACCGCGCCCATCGCGATGCGCATCTGATCCAGCTGCTCGTCCTCGGTCACAGCGTCTCCGTCATCGCAGGCCAGGTGTCCGGCAGTGAGTCTGTAAGGGAGATCTCGCGCGGCGAATGTGGTGTTGATGTCTTGCTCGAGGTTCGCCGCTAGCCGTGGGCCGCCAAGCCGACGGAAGCTTGCGAACATGCCGTCGCAGACTGCCACGAAGACCGCACTCGCCTCTTCGGGGCCGAGAGCATCGAAGTGAACTGCTCCGATCGCTCCTGCCGCCTCAGCACCGTCGGCCAGCACGCGAATGAAGGCATCGACCACACGCGGGTCGAAGTGCGTCCCCGCGCAGCGGCGTAGCTCCAGGATGGCGTCTTCCTCCGAACGGCCGCGACGATACGGCCTGTCGGAGATCATCGCCTCATACGCGTCAGCGACGGTGAGCACGCGGGCGAGCATCGGAATCTCCTCACCCCTGAGACCAGCCGGGTACCCTCGGCCATCGTAATGCTCGTGATGGTGACGGACCACCGGCGCGATCGGCCACGGGAATGCGATCGGCTTGAGGATGTTGGCACCGATGAGCGGGTGATGGCGCATCTGCCCCATCTCCTCATCGGAGAGCTTCCCGGGCTTGAGCAAGATGTCCTCGCTGATGCCGATCTTGCCGATATCATGGAGGTACGCCGCCATCTCAAGAGCGGTGCGCTGCTCCGGCGCCAGGTCCATGCTGTCGCCGATGGAGATTGCGAACTGCGCAACCCGATCCGAGTGACCCCGGGTGTATGGGTCCTTCGCGTCCACGGCAGCGGCGAGCGCACGTACAGTGGCAAGGTAAGCGTCTTGGAGGCTCGAGAAGAGCTCGATGTTACCGATCGCGATCGTGACGTGGTTGGCGATAGTTGCGAGCAACCTGACGTCGTCACTAGTGAACCGGTGGTGAGGGTCCCGGCTACCGACAGTGATGGCTCCGATGGTGCCGTCATTCGAAATCAGCGGCACACACAAGGCCGCAAGGGCTCCACTGACGCTGTCGATGCGACCGGTCGCCTCTTCGCCTTCTCGCGGCGGGTTGAAGATGAGCGGGCGCCCCTCTCGGACGACCCATTCGGACATCGACGTACGAACTGCCGCTTCATCGGGGCGAGCAGCCGCCGCTCCGCGAAGCGAACGCACGGTAAGGTGCCCCGTCTCGCGGTCGCGCAGGGTCACATACCCCAGCTCCACGTTGAAGATACGCATTGCCGAATCAAGAACTGAGTCCAGCAGCGTCTCCAGATCAAGCGTCGAACCAAGCGCGCGGCTCATCTCATACAGCGTCGCGAGCTCCAGGACCTTCTTCGTGAGACTCTCGCTGCGCTCACGCAGCGAGTCAGTCATCGTGTTGAAGTTATCCGCAAGGTGCGTGATCTCATTTGTCCCGTGAAACGAGACCTTCGCCGAGAAATCCCCCTCGGCAACACGTCCCACGCTGTCAGAAAGCTGCACGAGTGGCTCAGATACCCGCCGCGCTACCCACCAGTTCAGGCCAAGCAGGATGAGTACGGCAAGCGCCGACCACATGCATATGAGGTTGGTGGTGGTGCGCCGCGTCTGCTCGGCCACGGTGGTTGGCATCGCGACCACGAGGTACGCCTTGCTGCCTGTTGGGTCGTTCTTGAATGCGATGGTCTGCGCTCTCAGCCTGAAGGTCTCGTCGGAGAGCTCAAGCGGCACGGTCTTGCCTTGTCCGATTCCCGCGAAGGCCGCAGTGACCGACTCACCGGGCTCGCGGAGTGCCTTGACCGCAGCATCACCGTCGACCATCTTCGGAGACCGTGCGGCAACTGACATCCCCTTGCTGTCATAGATGCCGACGATAGCTCCGGACCCTTCTGAGATGTGCTCGACGAATGCGTCATCCACAATCGATGAGAGCGCAAGCGTGTACGTGAGCCCTTCGGGACCTTTCACAGGCTCGAGCGCGGTCAGCGTGTAGATCTGGTTCAGGCGCACGAGAATCGGGTGGCTCATAGAGAGCACCACCCAGTCGCGGTCCGACCCGCCGAGTGGCTGAGCACCAGGACTCAGCTGCAGGCGTCCGGTTGAAGCGATGACCCCGCCATCCTCCCCGAGCAGCATGAGATTGTCCGCACGCAGTGACTGATTGAGCAAGACGAGCACGCCCGATAGCGTCTGGGTGTCATTGGTAGCCACAGCAGCTACCAGCCGAGAGTCTTCGGCGGCCATCTTGATGCTTCGCTGAAGATCGACGCTCGTCGCTTCAAGGCGAGACTCTGTGTTTACGAGTGCGGAATCAACACTCTGGTCGATCCAGGACTGGATGATTCGGCCAACGAGGCTGACAGCAACAGCCATGGCCACGATGGCGACAACGATGGAGGCAAGCACCAGCGGAACGATTATCTGATTGTGCAGGTGTCGTCCGAAGGGTCGCATCCTTTGCCGAAGCCCCTACTGCGCCGGGGCGAAGCCTTCACTCTTGATCAGCTCCACCGCCTTCGCGCTCGTTGCCCACTGCAGGAATCGATCTATCTGCTCTCCCGCATCTGCCGCAGTGACAACTCCGAGCGGGCGAATCGGCTTGTACGTGCCGTTTTCGATGTTGGCGACCGTGGGCTCAACGCCATCGAGCTTGAGCATGTGCACGGGCACATCTTGTGATAATCCGTAGCCAAGCGAGAAGTAGCCAATAGCGCCCACCGTGGACTGGAGCCCCTCGATCATATCTGGCTCGTAGTACAAGTTGACGGCCTTCGGCGTGATGGTGAGATCCGTACCGAGGACGTACTTGCGCAATATGATCTTTGCGGACTCATCCTCGTTTCTATCGAGAATGGTGATCGTCAAATCCGGACCACCGAGCTCAGCCCAGTTGGAGTATTTTCCCTCATAGATCTCACGCACCTGCTTTGATGTCAGACCATCAAGGGGTACCGACGGATGCGTCGCAATGACCAGTCCGTCTCGTGAGAGCAGCGTGTAGCGTAGGCCGAGCTTTTCCTCCTCTGCGGAGAGCTCTCGGGAAACCGCACCTATCTCAAGGTCACCGTTTGCAACGCCCTTGATGCCGCCGCCAGAGTGCAGACCGGGAAGATACACGAACTCGACGGCGTCAGTGTCATAGGCGCCTGTCAGCAGACGCAGCAGAGGAAGACACGTCCCAGAACCCGAGACGCGAATCGGCTCGCCCGGCTTATGCTCGGCGGAGACCTCAGTGGATGGCGCGCATGCCGACAGCAAGAGTGCTGCTGCGACAACAACCGCCATGAACAGACCCGTCTTGCGAGAAGCCATCGACCGTCCTTCCGGCGAGCTTGCGGCAATGACCACATTCTAGCACCACAGGGGCTCCGGGAATGAACCCGAAGCCCCCGCAAGTGGACACTGATTGTGCCGTATACGCTACGAGCAGCTGAAACGCTTCTGCAGCGCATCCCACTGACGGTCGACATCGGTCTGGATCTCGGCCAGAAGCGCCGCGTTCTCAGGCTTGAAAAGGTGCTTGAAGCGACCCTGCGGCTTCAGGAAGTCGATGACCGGCTTCTTGTTGGCGACCTTTACGGTCTGGCGCCACACGCCGTCTTCGACCTCGTACAGCGGCCAGTAGCCGGTCTGAACGGCGATCTTGGCAATCTCAACCGTGGAATCGAACGCGATTCGCCAGCCACGTGGGCACGGCGCGAACACGTTGATGAAAGCAGGACCGTCGACCGCAAACGCCTTCGCGGCCTTATCGGTGAGATCCTTCCAGTGGCTGATCGACGCCTGAGCCACATACGGGATACCGTGAGCGGCCATGATCTGAGTGAGATCCTTTCGGCGCTGCGTCTTGCCCTGCTGAGCCACACCTACCTCGGCGGTCGTAGCCCAGGCACCCTTTGGCGTAGCAGAAGAGCGCTGGATGCCGGTGTTCATGTAAGCGCCGTTGTCATAGCAGACGTACACCATGTCGTGGCCACGCTCCATCGCACCGGAGAGCGACTGCAGACCGATGTCGTACGTGCCGCCGTCACCGCCGAAGGCAACGAACTTGACCTTCTTGTCGGTGGGGATCTTGCCGGCACGCTGCAGGCCCTTGAACGCAGCTTCAACACCGGAGATGGTGGCAGCCGAGTTCTCGAACGCGTTGTGGATGAACGGGGTCTTCCACGACGAGTACGGGTAGATTGTGGTCGACACTTCAAGACAGCCTGTCGCACAACCAGCGATCACGGGCTCAGTGCCAGCACCAAGCAGTACCTGACGCACGGCGATGGAAGCGCCGCAGCCGGCGCAAAGACGATGGCCGCCCTCGAGGCGATCCTCGCGATGGGTGAGTTCCTTCAGATTTGCCATATGCGTCACCTCCTAACGGGAACCGAGATAGACGAGACCGGCGGGCGCTTCTACGCCTGCGGCGATATCAGTGAGATCCTTGAACACGGTTTCGATGAGCTCGAGGCGAACGTCGCTTCCACCGAGGCCGTAGATGTAGTTGACCACCGGGATGCGCTCGCTCGAGTCATAAAGCGCGCTTCTGACCTCAAGGAAGAGCGGACCACCCTCGGCACCGAAGGACTCGGCACGGTCGAGAACGGCGACTGCCTTCATGCCGGAGAGGGCCTCGGCGATTTCCGCAAACGGGAACGGGCGGAAACAGCGAACCTTCACAACGCCGGCCTTGATGCCGTCGGCACGCAGCTGGCGTGCGACGTGGCGCGCGTTGCCGGCGGTGGAGCCGATGACGACGACAGCAACATCGGCGTCTTCCATGCCCCACGTCTCAACCATGCCGAACGGGCGGCCGGAGAGCTCGGAGTACTCGGCTGCAACATCGGTGATGACCTTGCGCGAGCGCTCGATAGCCTCGCGCTGAGCCTTCTTGAACTCAAAGTACGGACCACCGAGACCGGCGAAGTTGCCGTGGCTCACGGGGTTCTCAAGGTCGAGGAGGGCGTTCACGGGAGTGTACTCGCCGACGAAACCGGCGACCGACTCGTCGTCCATGATCTCGACGCGGTCGATCGAATGCGTCGTAATGAAGCCGTCGAGGCAGGTCATGACCGGCAGCAGCACGTCAGGATTCTCGGCGATACGCATCGACATGAGAGTGTTGTCGTACGCCTCCTGGGCCGTCTCGGCGAACAAGATGACCCAGCCCGTGTCGCGGGCACCCATGATGTCACTGTGATCACAGTGGATGTTGATCGGAGCGGAGAGCGCGCGGTTCGCGTTCGCCATGACGATCGGGAGTCGCATACCGCTGGCGATGTGAAGCTCTTCCCACATGAGCGCGAGTCCCTGCGATGACGTCGCGGTCACAACGCGGGCGCCGGCTGCCGAGGCACCGATGCAGGCGCTCATGGCCGAATGCTCGGACTCGGTCGTGACGTACTCGGTGTGGACACGGCCCTTGGCGACGAATCCGGCGAACTCCTCGACGATGGTCGTCTGGGGAGTGATCGGATACGCGGCCATAACGTCGGGAGAACACTGGCGCAGTGCTTCGGCGACGACGGTGTTACCGGTGGCGGCGATTGTCTTCTGAGTCGGCATCTACTTCACCTCCGGCAGGTCGCAGCCCTCGGGCACCATATCGATGGCGTCAACGGGGCAGACTTTGGCGCAGATTCCACAACCCTTGCAGTGCTTCAGCTTGAACGAGACGACCTTCTCGTCCTCGGTGACGACGGCCGAGTCGGGGCACATGATCCAGCACATGAGGCACTGGGTGCACTTCTCGTCATTGCGCTCCGGTCGATTGCTCCGCCATCCGCCGGTGACATAGTCGCAGGAGTTGCCTGCCTGCGGAATCACAGCGCCGAGCGGAAAATCGGCGGAGGTCCAGCTATCCATGCCCGAGATGTCCCATTTGCTCATCCTACGGACACCTCCTCATATGCACGCGTGACCGACGCGATGTTCGCATCGATGATCTCCTGGCTGAACTTCTTGCCGAATGTCTTCTTAAGGTGACTGACGATGGGGTCGACCTCGAAGAGGCCTGTAGCCTTCGCGAGAGCACCGATCATCGGCGTGTTCGGCATGTCGCGCTTGAGAGTCTCAAGCGAAATGCCCGAAGCGTCGATAGAAGCGACCCGTACCGTGCTTCCCTGAAGCCCGAGTTCGGCGCGTAGCGCGTCCGGCGTCTTGCAGGTGTTCACGAGAATGACTCCGTCGGGCTGGATTCCCTCGGCCACGTCCACGATTGCGAGGAGCGTTTCGTCCAGGACAACGACGGCGTTCGGGTTCTCGATATTGCAGTGGATCTCGATCGGAACGTTGCTGATGCGCGTGAACGCCTTGATCGGTGCACCCATTCGCTCGGGACCATACTCAGGCATCGCCTGCATGTACTGATCGAGCTCGAGCGCCGTCTCGGCAACCAGCTTGGCCGCGGTAACTGCGCCCTGGCCGGCTCGCGCATGCCAACGGATTTCCGTCAGCTGCTGCATGGTTTCCCCTTCCTCGGTTCTTGTGCGGGCTTAGGTCCATAGCTCGGGGCGTGTTTTGGTGAGGGACCTGAAGTCACACAAGGATACGGGCGTGCGCACCGTGTGCGGACGATATGCAGTGCTCAGTGGCGAGATTCATCGGTGAACGGTAGCCAATAAATGGAATATTACATCTCCCTACGTGCTTCGAGAGCCCTTCCAAGGGTGACTTCGTCCGCATATTCAAGATCGCCGCCCACAGGAAGTCCGGATGCTATACGCGTAACACGAACCCCGAGTGGCTTTGCGAGACGAGAGATATAGAGCGCGGTGGTCTCGCCTTCGATGTTCGGATTCGTGGCGATGATGATCTCCTCTATGCCACCTGCACCTATGCGATCAATGAGTTCACGCACCCTGAGCTGCTCCGGCCCGATGCCATCTATTGGAGAGATTGCGCCCTGCAGCACGTGATAGAGCCCACGGAACTCGCCGGTTCGCTCGATTGCGACCACGTCACGTGGCTCCTCCACCACGCAAATGGTGGCCAGCTCACGACGAGGATCGGCGCAAATCTCACAGAGCTCCTGCTCGGCAAGGTTGAAACAGCGCGAGCAGAAGTGAATGGACCGCTTCACCTCGATGAGAGCCTCGGCCAGACGCACGGCGGACGCCTCATCGGAGCGCAGGATGTGGAAAGCGACGCGCTGCGCGGACTTGGGGCCGATGCCTGGTAGGCGCTCAAGCTCTTCGAGCAGGCGTGCGATAGGAGCAGCGTAGAACGACATCGCTACATGAGTCCCGGAATGCCGAGGCCGCCGGTCACTGCGGACATCTTGGTGCTCGCAACGTCCTGAGCCTGGCGGACTGCCTCGTTCACCGCTGCGGTGATGAGATCCTGCAACATCGCAACGTCGTCCGGATCAACGGCCGCAGGATCGATCACAACTGACTCAAGCACCAACTCGCCTGACATGGTGACCTTCACAACACCGCCTCCAACGGAGACTTCAACGTGCTCGTCCTTGAGCTCCTCTTGCACGCGCGCCATGTCGGCCTGCATGCGCTGAGCCTGCTTCATGATGTTCTGCATGTTTCCCGGCTTCATCAGCACTCCTAACTTCAGTTGTTCTCGTCGTGTGGGGTCTCGGATACAAGCTCTGCACCGAACTCATCCATAAGCATGCGTTCGACAGACTCAGGATCGGCAGGAGCCGCCGACGGGGCAGGAGCTTCAGACGTCGGCTCTACCGCAGCGGACACCGGCGCTACGGGCGTAGGTGCGCTTGAACCACCAGACCTGCCGAGACGGAACTCAACAGGTGGCGACACGCCGAGCACAGACGTGATGCTGCGCTTCAACAAGGCAACCGTGTCGGCATCGCTTGCGAGGTCGAGGGCGAACCGCTGGTCTTTGGCGAACTCGACAACCAGCATCTCGCCGACCACCTCGATCTCGCTAGAATCGAAGAGGTGCGAGCGCGAGGGGCGAAGCTTCTTGAACGCCGCCTGAATCGCGGGCCACGCGCGCTTCACCACGGCGACATCAAGCGGACCGTCGGCCGTCATGAGAGGAGCTGCTGGCTCAGGCGCTGCAGCCACCGGCTCGGGCTTTGGGGCGCTGGGCTTGGCGGGCTGGCGCTCAGGCACCGGGGCGCTCGCGGGAACCCTGGCTGGCGCGGGTGTGCTCGCGGGCGACACCGAAGGCGCAGGACGTGCGGGCGGAGCGATAGCGGCACCAGACTCGAGCGCTGCTAGGCGCTCGGCAAGAGACTCCAGAGTGAGGTCGGTCTCGGGTCGCGCCATGCGAGTAAGTGCGACCTCGAGCGCCAGGCGCTGATCCGAGGCGTACCTGAGCTCGCTCGAAAGCCTGTCAAGCACATCGAGAAGGCGCACCAGGCGCTCCATGCCGAATCTGCGCGCCTGCTTTTCGAGCCGCGTGCGATCGCCGGCAGTGACATCGACGACTTCACCCGCTTCAGGAACAGCAGCCACAACGAAGAGGTCACGCGCATGGCGGACGAAACCCTTGGTGAACTCAGTCATGTCCACGCCGCGCTCGGAGAGCTCAGCGACGAAGCGGAACGCGCCGGCGACGTCGCGGTCGCACACAAGGTCCGCCGCGTCGAAAAGAACCTCGGCATCCACCTCGCCGAGCAAGCCCTCAACATCTTCCAGCATGATCTTGCCGCCGGAGAATGACGCAAGCTGCTCAAGCGTTGTGATCGCGTCACGCATCCCGCCAAGCGCGTGCTTGCCGATAAGCGAAAGCGCCGCGTCGGCGACCTCGACTTTCTCGGAGTCCGCGATGAAGCGCAGCCTGGAGACGATGTCGTCCACGCTCAGGCGATGGAAGTCAAAGCGCTGGCAGCGCGAGTGGATCGTCTCGGGAACTTTGTGCGGGTGCGTGGTGCACAGGATGAAGACCGTGTGCGGCGGCGGCTCCTCCAGCGTCTTCAGC
>DDWM01000040.1:55938-56085 GCA_002345925.1 Actinobacteria bacterium UBA2286
TCGACAGGCAGTCTTCGCAGCTGTCATCAGGGGTGCCTGTCGGGCCATGTTCGCAGTTTAGTGCCTTGGCGAGAATGCGCGCAGTAGAGGTCTTCCCTGTTCCGCGCGGCCCGGTGAAAAGGTACGCGTGTGCGACGCTATCCTCTT
>DDWM01000040.1:56100-56232 GCA_002345925.1 Actinobacteria bacterium UBA2286
CCAACGACATCATCGAAGTTCTGTGGCCGGTACGTCCGGTACCACGACTGGTGAGCCACAGATCGTACCTCCCGCCGAGCGTCTGTATGTGTCTACGACGCTTTGAAGTATACAAGGTCGGGCTGACATGAG
>DDWM01000040.1:56262-63709 GCA_002345925.1 Actinobacteria bacterium UBA2286
CTTATGGCTGCTTCCTTCCGGATCTGACCAGGTTCATGACATACCGTCGCCCGGAACCCGGTCCTGGAGCATCGTGAGCTGAGAGTATAGCGCGCCAAACGCGCCGGCGCATCCTTACTCAGCGTCGCCGAGAAGGTCCTTGATGCGACTGATGAGTTGATCTGCATCGACCGGCTTGGTCACGTAGTCGTCGCAGCCGGCTGACATCGCCTTGCCGCGGTCGCCCTTCATGGAGTGTGCAGTGAGCGCAACCAGCGGAATCTTAGCGAACCGCTCATCGGACTTGATGCGGCGCGTCGCCTCGTAACCATCCAGCTTGGGAAGCTGCACATCCATCAGGATGAGATCCGGCACATGCTCGGCAACCGCGGTGATCGCTTCCTCGCCGTCCTCGGCAACCACGACTTCATAGCCGTTCTTCTCAAGCAAGAACGTCACTAGATAGCGGTTCTGTGGGTTGTCCTCAACGAGCAGTATCTTCCGGGCCATGCGCTTCCTCTTCTCACCTCGGCCAGCCGTCCCCCACGACAGGCATCGCCGAAACAATGCCGCTCCATGATCAGCTCGTCAAGCGCTTCTATGCAATTCTTCCCCACTGCGTTGCGTTTCCAGCATACGCTGCAGACAATGAGTATGACCATTCCTGAAGATGGAGACTCTGATGCCAAAGAGAACCGCGACTTCTTCTGAACCGAAAACAACCCGTCGGACTCCCTTGTACGCCCGGATCATCGCCGTGGCACTCGGCTTGATATTGGTGGTTGTGCTGGGCTTCGTGATTTGGGCCGAGACGCCGCTTGGACCTGCCCCCGACGCGGTCACGGCGCTAGAGAGCGGCAACGGCGTCACAGTTGAGCGCACGGCCGCAGGCTGGGAGTTTGTTCCGACCGCGGATGCGCAAGTCGGTATCGTCTTCTATCCCGGAGGTCGCGTGGATGCGCGCTCGTATGCGCCGCTCGCACGGGATCTCGCCGAGCAAGGCTATCTCGTGGTGATCACACCCGTGACGCTCAACCTGGCGGTCATGAGCCCGAATGTGGGCGACCGCGCTCGCGACGCGCACCCCGAGGTTGAACGCTGGGGCATAATCGGACATTCGCTTGGCGGAGCTATGGCTGCAACGCATGTGGCGGCTCGCCCCGGCGAGTACGAGGCGCTTATCTTCCTCGCGGCGTATCCACCCGAAGGCACGGATCTGCGAGAAGCCGTCGGGATAGTCGCATCGGTCTATGGCGACCGCGATGGCGGCCTGAAGATGGAAAAGGTGAACTCGACCAAGGCGCTCCTACCCACGAACTCGATCTTCACCGAGATCAAGGGTGCCAACCATGCGCAGTGGGGGTCTTACGGCCCACAGCCCGGCGACTTGAGCGCGACCATCAGTCCCGCCGAGCAGCTCTCGTACGCTATCGATGCGGTCAAGGCCGTTCTCGGCCCGGCGAACTAGCGCGCACCAAGCGTGTGGTTCGGGATTCCCGTACCATGTGTGCATGAACACACCACTGCTCGAACTCCGCAACGCGACCGTCGTGCGCGATGGACGTACCATTCTTGATGTCGACAACCTCGTCTTGAACGAAGGCGAGCACGTTGCGATTCTCGGGCCGAACGGCTCGGGCAAGTCCACGCTCATCGGGCTGCTCACGCGCGACATCCGGCCTATCTTCCGCCCCGAGGGCCCTTGCGTCTTGCTCCGTAGCCGAGCGCTGTGGGACCTCATGGAAGCCCGGCGGCTTCTCGGCGTGGTCTCTAGCTCGCTGCAAGAGGCGTACGACCGCGGCTTCCGCGTTCGGGAGACGGTGCTCTCCGGCTACTTCGGTTCGATTGGCCTGTACCGCGAGCGCGAACTCACGCCCACAATGAGAACCCGTGCCGAGGAGCTCATGCTGATGCTCGGAATCTCGGCGCATGCTGAGCGCACGATGGACACGCTCTCGACGGGTGAGGCTCGGCGCGCGCTGATCGCCCGCGCTCTCATACACGACCCTGCAGCGCTTGTGCTCGATGAGCCGTGCAGCGGACTGGACCCGCATGCGACCTGGAGCTTCCTCGCGACCCTTCGCGAACTCGCAACGCCCGAGCGCTCGCTCGTGCTCGTGACGCATCATGTGCACGACATCGTGCCGGAGATATCGCGAGTCATCATGCTCAAAGACGGTCGCGTCGTCGCGGACGGCCCGAAACACGTGGTCATGACCTCGGAGCGACTCTCTGCGCTCTTCGGCTTCCCTGCCACGCTTGAAGAACGCGACGGCTCCTACCGACTCTGGTAGCTACTCGAGCACGCCCACGATAGCGTCGCGCGTCGCCTGGCTCACGGCCGCGGTAGTGCCGTAGAAGCGCACGCTGTCCGCAGCATCGTAGTTGGCTTCCATCATCGCGCGAATACGAGAGTCCAGGTAATTCGGCGGCGTCAACACTACGAGCGACCGTGAGATCCCCTGCAGCGGACCTGCCGCAAGCGCGTCGGGGAACCTGTCGCCGATCGTGACTCCCATGTCATCACACGTGAAGTTCTCCTCGGCACATGCCCAGTCGGAGAACGCGACGGTCATCGCGTACTTATCATTTGCCGAGGCGACCCGCTCAACCGACACGCCTTCAACACCTGCAAGCGCCGCCTCGACCGAAGCCGAGATACTGGCTGTTGAGCCGACGATGTCGAGCTGAGTCACGCCGAGAGATGCGATCGTCGCACGCAGCGAGCCATCCGCACCCGAGCGACCGACGATGAATATCGGGCGCTTCTCGGCGTACGCGACCGGCGAGGCCAGAAGCGCATCCGGGAAGTCCAGCCCGGTCGTCACGAACGCCGTACCCGAGAATGGAGTGCCTTTCTCGGCGAGGATACGCACAGTTTCGATCGCGATCAGGTTTGCAGTGGCATAGCGATCCCTGCCGCCAAGCCGCGTCACTTTGGCGCTTCCGACGATCTTCTTCAGGTCAAGCTCGGTCTGAGCCGAGACGGCCGCCGTGCTACCCGTGATGTAGACCTGCGTGGCGCCCAGGCGCTTGATCTCACTTGCAACAGCCGTTGGCAACGCACCCGTCTTCCTCACGAGGAGGATCGGGCACTCAGCAGCGCCTGCAAGTCCGCCGGCTCCAAGCGCGTCAGGGTAGTTCTCGCCGGTCGAGATGATAACGGTATCCGAGCCATCCGCGAACGCCGAGCGGGAAACCGCCCTGGCGGTGGAGTAGCGGTCAGGGCCGGAAATCTCAGTCCAGTCGAAGACACGGACGTCGGGGTCGAACACGATGCTACCCATCAGCGTGGACGTGTTGAGCGCCGCGTCGCGGTACTGCACAGCAACGGTGCGGGTGCCGACAACTTCCGGGAGCAAGATCGTCTGATGCGTTGCGTACGCCTGCCACGAGCTGTACGTGACACCGTCAGCGGCGATGCGCATCTCGGCGGCACCGATTACGGCTGAGTCGACCGTCACGCTCGTCGTCGCGGTGGTCGATGCTCCACCGTTCAGGCTGAAGCTGCCCGCAGGGGCGGTCACGTCAACACGAACGCGGCGTTGCTGCGTCGTACTCCAATTGCCTTTATCGTCACGCGCCCGAACGTGCAGGTACCACTCGCCGTCGGCAAGCCCGTTGTAGGTGACCGTCGTCGCCGCACCCTCAGGCGTCGTATCCGGCACGGTTCCTGAACTGTGATCCAGGACATAGGAGTACGTGATCGGACTGGCGTCGGTCGCGCTCCAGCTGAATGTGACGTTGTTATTCTGGTACCAGGTCGTATCCGAGGGATGCGTTGCCGAGGAGACAGCGCCCATGACCGGTGCCGTCACATCACCAGAGACGCCGTAGATCCAGCGGATGCCGGCGATGTCGTCTTCGGTCAGCGTCCTGCGCTGCGTACCCGAGGGAATCATGCCGTACATGACCTTCGACTCGCTCGCGTCGCCCGGACCGTACTGGTCCCCCAGGTTGAGTGAATGTCCGAGCTCGTGGAGCGCTACCGCCTGGATGTCGAAGGTCCCACCCGTGCCGTCGCCCCAGTTGAATGCGTCGTTGAAGACGATGTCCGTCTCAAAGATTCTGTTGTAGGGAGAGTCCATGTAATACCAGTAGCGGTTCCATGCGAGTATGCCGCTTGAAGTGAAACCACTGCTTGCCCAGTAGATGTCGTTCTTAGAGTCGCTGGGCGGCGGATTGTTGGTGGAGGTGCATGCCCCACCGTTCACGAAGCTGAAGCTTGAAACGGTGCTCCAGGTGGCAGCCGCAGCGCTCACCAACGACACCTCAGCAGAAGTCGCATCGGCGCAGTTAGGGTTGATGCGGTACGTCTCGGAAAGGACTCCTGAACCCCACTTCGCGCCGCCGAAGGAGAAGCCGACGTCGTAGGTGTACCCGGAACTCGTTATTTCCGAGTCGTTCGTGACCCGCACAACACCGCTGCCCGCACCCACGGGTACGACGCATGAGATCGACGTGTCAGACCAGGAGTTCACAGTAGCCGCAACGATGCTTGTTGAATCGCGGTAGAAAGAGACGCTCCCCGTTGTCGCACCAAAGCCTGTGCCGTAGATGGTGACCACGTCGCCGGTGCCCGCGCTCACATCAGAGGGGGTCATGGAACTGATAACAGGGGTCGCAAGCGGAGAGATGATCGCGTCTGCGGCGTCAGCGGCTCGCGCCACTATCGTCTCGGCGATGGTCTCGGCCAGCGTCATCGGGGTGCCGGATGCCGCCTTCACGCGACGCTTCAGAGACGACAACGACTCCCTAGACGAACCCACCCGGCCACCGACCACGGCGAGTGCTCCCTGCGCCCCGCCAACGACCTGACCGTTGGAGCCCACGAATACGACATAGCGCTGGTTTCGCGAGAATGCCGTCAGCTCAGAGACGACGAGTCCGATGCCGTCGAGTTCACCGCCGGGCTGGGTGATCGTGATCGTGGAGCCGCTGGTGCCGGAGATGGCGTCAACAACACGCAGCGTGACGTCTGTGACAATACCCGAACGCGGGCCAACGGAAGGATCGATCGCGCGCGAGACTGTCGAGACGCAATCGGCCACGACAACCGCACGAGAGTCATCGGTCAGGCGATCGACCGTGAGCGGAACGCTGGCGCCGAGCGCGGGCGTCGCTACGATGAACAGCAATACGAGCGAGAGAGCAGCTACCACGGCCGCTCGTGGATACGGGAGCCTGTTGATGCTCTGCATGCGTGCAATCTCCAAGATTCGTTCGGAAGCTTCATAGATTGTATCGGCAGAGGCACATCGATTCCTGAACCGCGGCCGTGCGAACGGTCACAGTCTGTGCAGATGAGAGGCTACTGCTTGTCAGCTGCCATCACGCAGTGGCGGATTAGGAATGACTGCGACGCGCCTTCGCCTTCGGGCGCCATCCACTCAAGGGCACCCTCGCTCGCATCTGCAAGCAGCTCACGCAGGTGAGTCACTGTCTCCGGGGTGCACGACTGCATGCGCGCCCATTCGTCGAGCGCCATTCGCTTATCGAATAGGGCGACCTCACCGGGAGTGAGGCCTGCTCGGCGGATGACTTCAGTCCAGGCTGCCGAGGAGAGCGCGCGATTGTGGCTCGGGTCGCGCAGGCGGTCGAAGAGATTAACAAACGTCGCCGAGACGGTGTTCCCCGGAACGCACTGATCCTGGAGCACGAATCGCCCGCCCGGCTTCAGAACTCGCGCAACCTCGTCGACGAATCGCTGCACGTTCGGGAAGTGGTGCGCGGCGAGCCGACATGTAACCAGATCGAAAGACCCATCCTCGAACGGCAGCGCTTCAGCATCACCGAGAACGAACTCGATTCCGGCGACCGCCCTCTCCTCCGAGAGCCCACGAGCCGCGTCGAGCATCTCGGGGGTGAAGTCGAGCGCGACCATACCGGCCACGAGCGGCGCAACTGCGATCGCCGTGTGGCCGCCTCCCGTCGCGACATCAAGCGCGACCCACTGGGGCTCCGCGCGTGCGAGCTCCACGAGCTTCTCGAGGTCGGCGCCCCCTGCGTGCACGGCGCTTCTCACGTACTCGTTGGCGTGCTCGGCAAAACGCTCGCGCGAGAGGGCTTTCGGATCGGTCATCGGGCTCCTTCCGAGAGCGACCGCGCTATCCTCGCCGCGAGTCGCACGTTGTTGTACACAAGTTCCTTGTTCGCCGCCTCGCTGCGACCTCCTGTTAGGGCGTGGATTCGGCCGAGCAAGAACGGGGTCACGTCTTTGCCGCGAACACCCTGCGCGGCCGCCTCGGCAAGAGCCGTCTCGATGACATCGTCGATCTCAGCATGGGAGAGCTCATGCTCGGCTGGAATCGGGTTTGCGACGATCACACCGCCGCTGATGCCAAGCTCAAGACGCGCGCGAAGGACCGCCGCAACGTCTGCCGGGGAATCGAAACGCGCATCCACCCCAAAACCGCTCGTGCGCGTGTAGAACGCCGGGAACTCGTCGGTACCGAAGCCGAGAACGGGAACGCCATGCGTCTCGAGGTACTCAAGCGTAAGCCCGAGGTCGAGCACGGACTTCGCACCCGCGCAGACTACCGCAACGTCGGTGCGCGCCAGCTCCTCAAGGTCAGCCGAGATATCGAAGCTTGTCTCGGCGCCGCGATGCACGCCGCCGATTCCGCCGGTCGCAAAAACCCGGATACCCGCCATCTGGGCGACCATCATGGTTGCAGCAACGGTTGTCGCGCCATCGCTGCCGGCGGCTACGAGGGTAGCCAGATCGCGTCGGCTTGCCTTGGGAACACCCGGGGTGGTCGCAAGATGCTCGATCTCCGCTCGGCCAAGACCAGCGCGGATGATGCCTCCGATGATGGCTACAGTCGCCGGAACAGCGCCTTCCTCGCGCGCGATCCGCTCACACTCGAGCGCGCATTCCAGGTTGGCCGGATACGGAAACCCGTGGCTGATTATCGTGGACTCAAGCGCTACGACCGGCGCACCGGCGGCGAGTGCGACACCGACCTCGGATGTGACTTGCAAGAGGTCGGTCATGACAGCATCCCTTCCATCAGTTCCAGCGCGCGGTTCACATCTATGTCCTCGCTCACAGTACGCTCCGAGACGAGCGTGAGAGCCGCCATTGCCGAGGCGAACGCCGGCCTGTGCGTGGAGTCGAAACCCTCCAGCTCTGCGTACACGAGTCCCGCCATGAAGGCGTCTCCGGCTCCGGTCGCATTCACCACCATTGCTGGCGGCGGCACGAATCGTAGCCGGCTCTCCCCCGAGGCGAAGAGTGCCCCGGCGATTCCACCCGTCACAACGATTCTTTCTACACCCGCGATCAGAAGCGCATCCACGGCCGCATCGGTCGCACCCGCGATCGTGCCCGCAAGCGCAGCCGCCTCGATCTCGTTAGCCTTGAGCGTGTGCAGGGCGCCAAGTATCGGGCGAGCACGCGGCCCTTTGGCGACCGATACAGCGTCGAGCATTATCGGTCGGTCGCCCCAGCGCTCGGCAACATAGA
>DDWM01000060.1 GCA_002345925.1 Actinobacteria bacterium UBA2286
CACCAGGACCCATTCGCCTCCAGGGCGGTATTGTGGGGAGAGGCTCCCCTGCTGTCAAACCGCGCGCTCTTGATTGCGTGAGAGAACTCTCATTGGTCGCTCATCGGCGGCTCATGCGCCAACCCGATACTTCGGTAGAGCACGCAAGACACACAACCGGAGCCGAGGCCCATGAAACGACTCTTCGCTCTACTGAGACGACGACCGGCGGTGACCGCACTTGCAGCTGTCGTTGTGCTCGCCGCACTCATCGGCGGAGGCGTCGCGACCACTGAATACACAAGCCGCCCGGCGTTCTGCACCTCGTGCCACGAGATGACCCCCTACTACACCGCCTGGGATGCCGGCGCGCATTCGGACGTCTCATGCATCTCATGCCACGTCGACCCCGGCCTTGAAGCGCAGGTCTCGCATAAGTTCGTCGCACTCAAAGAGGTCTACAACCACTTCACGACCGAGCCGAAGTTCCCGGGTGCTGTGACCGCCGTCCCCGACAGCCGATGCATGGCCTGCCACAGCGGCACGATCGACACCGGCATCGAAGGATTCTCGCACGAGACACATCGCGGCAGCCGCTCCTGCGTGGACTGCCACGCGAGCGCCGGGCATAAGGTAACCTCGGCCGCACTTGCCGAGGCGGGCATTCTCGACACGGCAGCAGCACAGAACCGCGAACTCCTAATCGTAGCCTCCGCCGGAAGAGGCATCGCGAACGTGCCCGGACATGTAAGGGTGACGTGCTCGAGCTGCCATGATCTGGCCGCGACCGGCTGCGCTAGCTGCCACACCCGCGATGCCGAGAAACACCCTCAACTCACCAGCGTGACGGCCACTGCAACAGGTGCGATCACTTCGTGCGCCACGTGCCACGCCACCGCAGCGTCGTGGGCGTTCTCCCACCCGGACAAAGCTTCTGCCTGCACGGACTGCCACACAAAGCCCGCTGAACATCGGACCGGCGCATGCGCGACGTGCCACGAAACGGGTGTCACCTGGAAGTTCCAGCACCCGAAATCGACCGCCAAGTGCACGGACTGCCACTCCCGGCCCGCAGCGCACTCGACGCGCACCTGCGTCACATGCCACGAAACAGGCGCCTCCTGGAAGTTCCAGCACCCGACGTCGACGTCATGCTCCAACTGCCACAAGGCACCCGCGAAGCACTACTCGGGCACATGCTCTGCCTGCCACTCGCCAAAGGTAGCGTTCGCAAGGGCGAAGTTCTCGCACCCTGGCAGTGGCGCGACATGCACCAACTGCCATACACGGCCGAGCGGACACTCGACCAAGTCCTGCGTGAGCTGCCACAAGCCCGGCGGATCATGGAAGTTCTATCACCCAACATCAAAGTCGTGCTCGTCTTGCCACTCGGCACCGTCCAAGCACTACGGAACTACTTGTTCGTCTTGCCACAACCCCACCAAGGCATGGAGAAGCGCGACGTTCTCTCACCCGAGAATTCAGGGTGGCGAGCACACGTACAAGAGTTTCGCGTGCACCAACTGCCACACCAACGGGTATTCCTCGGCATCATGCACCAAGTGCCACGGCGCGGACGAACCGGATGATGACTAGGATGAGCTGGAGCGACGTATACACACTAGTGAAGCCGGAGCACGCAAAGGGAGCTGGCAAGATGATCGGCAGATGGCGGCAGAGTATCCTGGTGAGCCTCACGGCCGCCCTGTTCCTCGGCGCGGCCGGAGCCTACGCGATCTCGCTCGGCAGCCTGACAAGCCCTTCGCGCGCCGACCTGCCTGTTATCGCGCTCTCCGGCTCCATCGACCCCGGCTCCGTGGCGGCAACCACACCTCCGGAACCTGCAGTTGAGACTACGGCAGCCGCAGAGACAGCCACAGAGCCCACGGTACCGGCAGCAACAGCGGCACCTGCCAGGACCAGCAAACCGGCAGCGAAGAAGGATGCTCCCCGCGAGGTGATCACGCCGGATGTTCGCGAGGAGGATCCCGATGACGACGAGGACGATGAGATCTACAAGCACGATGACGAGGAATCCTCAGACAGGGAATCATCTTCCAGAGACGAGCCGGAACTCGATGATTAGTGCTCGGCTCTGATCGGAAACTGAGGAGCCCACATGAGGATTCTGCTGGTCGAAGATGAGGACCGCATCGCATCGTTCATGGCTGACGGTCTCACCGCAGAAGGACACGCTGTAGAACGCGCCGCAACCGCTCACGACGCGGTCGGCATGTCCGCTGCGCACGTCTACGACCTCATACTGCTCGACCTGGTGCTTCCCGACGGTAACGGGCGCGACGTGCTTCGCACGATCAGAGCGCGCGACACTGAAGTTCCAATCATCGTGGTAACGGCTATAGGTGAGATCGACGACAAAGTCGACTTGCTCGATCTTGGTGCCGACGACTACCTGGTGAAGCCGATCGCATTCGCTGAGCTTGCCGCCCGGGTGCGCGCGGCTTGCCGCCACGGCCAGCGAAGCTCGCGAACCATCGAAACCGCCGAGATCACCCTCGATGTCCGCACCCGAATCGCCACACACGCGGGTCACTCGGCAGATCTACCTTCGCGCGAGTTCTCCTTGCTTGAGTACCTGATGCGACATCCGGGGCAAGTGCTCACGCGCCAGCAGATCCTCGACACCGTCTGGGGCTTCGGTTTTGAGAGCGCGTCAAACATCGTCGACGTCTACGTTGGCTATCTCAGGCGCAAGCTTGACCGCCGAGGAGGGCCGTCGGTCATCGAGACGGTTCGAGGAGCGGGGTACCGTGTCCGGCCGTAGGCGCCTTACGGCCTCGGGGCGCGTCGCCCTGGCGATGACGCTCACGCTGACCGTTGGCGTCGTCGCCCTTGCGTTGACGTCGTACCTCGCGGTCTCGCGCGGCCTGCAGGCTGACATCGACCGAGGGTTGCTCCGCGAATCCGAGGCGTTCATGGCGGCCGTCCATAGCGGGGAAGCCGAGGAAGGCGACGCCGGCCTTGTGGAGATCGCGCGCACCTACCTGGCTGCACGCACGAAAGCCGAGACGGGCGCCCAGCCGATACTGCTCGTACGCCTATCGGACGGGCGCGTTTTGTCCAACTCCGACGTGAAGCTTGAGACTGCCGAGGGAAACACCGAGCTGCCAGTCCCCGGATTCAGCATGGTGGTGCTCGACGGCGAGCAGTACCGGGTAGCGACAGCACCGATGGTCGATGCGAGCGGAGCGGTCGCTGGCGTCTTCCAGGCGGCGCTTTCGACTGCGTACATGCGCGGCGTGGCGGCTAATCTCGGTGGGACGCTTGGCCTTGGAGGCGCGCTCGTGGTGATCCTCGGCGCGATACTCTCGGCGTGGGCCGCCCGCGCGAGCCTCAGTCCGCTGCGCAAGGTGTCGGCGACGGCCGGCCAGATCACGCAATCATCGCTCGGCGACCGCGTGCCGTATGACGGTCCGGATGACGAGGTCGGCGCGATGGTCGAGTCATTCAACAGGATGCTCGATCGGCTTGAGATCGCGTTCACCGAGCAGCGCCGGTTCGTGGCGGATGCGTCGCATGAGCTCAGGACGCCCATCGCCGTCGTCTGCGGGAATCTCGACCTGATCGACCACCCACGCACCGACGAAGAGTCAAAGCAGCGGGCCCTCGAAGCGATTCGCGACGAAGCGGGACGCCTCGAACGACTGGTTGATGACCTGCTCGCGCTCGCACGGCTCGAAAGTCGCCCACTGCGTGAGTTCCAACTCCTTGATGTCGCAACCATGGCCGAGGAGGCAGTCGTGCGCGCCCGCGCGATCGGGGGTCCCAAGATCATCGATGACGTGCCTGCGGGACTCTGGGTGAGCGGCGACCCCGACCAACTCGATCAGGCGCTCCTCAACCTTATGCGCAACGCGATCACGCACACGCCAGCGGACGGGATCGTGACCATCTCGGCACGCACTGAGGGCGACAACGTGGTCATTTCGATCAGCGACACCGGCTCCGGCATACGTGCGGACGACCTGCCGAGACTATTCGATCGCTTCTACCGCGCTCAGGGACCAAGGGCAGCTACCAGTGGGGGCAGCGGGCTGGGGCTTGCGATCACGAAGCGCCTCGTGGAGCTGCACCACGGCACGATAGAAGCGCACAACGCTGTTGGAGGTGGAGCGATCTTCACGCTCCGGCTGCGAAAACAGAGCGCCCCGAAAGACGCCTAGCCGCGCTTGCCGAGCGTGCGAATGTCGCCGTCTCGCTTGGTGATGCCCTGCGCATCAAAGTACTCGAGCAGCGGCAGTATGAATTTGCGGCTGCTCCCGGTGATATCGCGCGCTTCTTTCGCGAGGATCTCGCCGTGCTGCTTCAGGTGCGCGACGATCTGGTCGCGTGCGGTTTCGACCGCTCCCGCGTCGAAGTGCAGCTCGGGTCCTACGCGCACGATCGCACCCTCGGCCACGAGCTTCGTGAGGGCCTTGCGCACGACTCCGGCGTCGATGTCTACCGCTGCTGCAAGCTCGGCTACGGTTGCCGGTGCAAGCCCCTGAGAGCGCAGCAGCGGCACGAGCGCGTCGCGGGCAGCTTCTCCCTCGGCAAGCGCAGTTGAAGCGGCCTTGGGGTGCCTGACCTCGCCACCGGCGAGCACGGCGGCCGAGCGCTCGACCGCGACGGCGAGTAGGCCGTCAAAGACCTTCGGTTCAAGGCGACGGTCGACTCTATCGCGCAGTGCAAGCGCGGCGATGCCGGTCGCTTTCGGGTTCTGTTCGTGGAACTTGAGCAGCTCACGCTCGATCGAATCCAGGAAGTGCTGCTGCGCGCCTTCTGTCACGAAGTACGTGTCATTGCCGACCTTGAGACGCTGCAGGGCCGCCTTGTTGAGGTCGTCGGCGACCCCGGCGCGCGGAACGCCAAGCGCGAGCGCGACTTGCGCCGACGTCATCGGCAGCGCACGCGCGGCAAGCAGCCCAATAGCCGCCGAGGAGAGATCGTGTGCGATGAGCGCCTCAAGCAGATCGCGCTCGTACTGCTTGAGCTGTGTGCGACGGGGCGGAAGCGCGTCGAGCACGACTCCACCGCCGATCGTCCACATCGGGGAGTACGAGCGGATGATGAAATGGTCACCGTAACGCGGCGAGAGCGGCTCCTCCAGGCGTACCTGAGCGACTCCACGGCCACCGGGCATAAGCGACGGCACGTCCATGAGCAGCACGCGTCCGAGCACCTCGCGCGTGCCGTGATGCACGTGGACGCGGGCTCCGCTCTCGAAGGGCTTGGTCTCGCTGCCGAGGTACGTGATGTGCGCGTCGAAGCGCTCGGTGACGGTGAGCGTCCCGGGCTCCGCCACGATGTCGCCGCGGTTGACCTCGTCGCGCTCCACACCGGCCAGGTTGACCGCAACGCGGTTGCCGGCGACGGCCTTCTCGGCCTGCTCGCCGTGCATCTGCACCGAGCGGATCCTCCCCTTCACTCCCGACGGGTAGAGCTCCACCGGCGCGTCTCGCTCGGCAGAACCGCTCCACAGCGTGCCGGTGACAACCGTTCCCGCGCCGGCGATGGTGAACACGCGGTCCACCGGAAGTCGCATGGGAAGATTCGACTGACGCGCGCTCGCCTCGGCAGCAACTTCGTCAATTGCCGAGAGAAGATCGGGCAGCCCGGCTCCGCTCTTGGATGAGACCGGAACGATCGGCGCGCCAGCGATAGACGTGCCTTCCAGCAGCGTGCGGATATCCTCGGTGACAAGCTCTATCCAGTCCTCATCGGCAAGATCGGACTTGGTGAGTGCGACCACGCCCTTCGGGATGCCGAGGAGATCGATGATCGCCAGGTGCTCGCGGGTCTGCGGCATGACGCCATCGTCGGCAGCGACCACGAAGAGCACCACGTCGATGCCTGTGGCGCCTGCGACCATCTGGCGCACGAACTTCTCGTGACCGGGAACGTCGACGACTCCCATCGTGCGGCCGCTCGGCAGCTCAAGCTGCGCGAAGCCAAGCTCGATGGTAACGCCGCGTTCTTTCTCCTCGGGCAGGCGATCGGGGTCAGTGCCGGTGAGCGCGCGCACCAGCGAGGACTTGCCGTGGTCGATGTGTCCAGCCGTGCCGAGGACGAGCGATGGGCCGGTCATCTACTAGCGCTCCACGAGCGCCGCGAGCGCGGAAACGATCTCGGCTTCTTCGCCGAGCGTGAGTGTTCGAGGATCGATGAGGAGCCGGTCGGCGTTGATGCGGGCGACGATAGGCACATCGCCGCAACGCAGCCGCACCTCAAGCTCGGTCACGCTCATCTGCTGCGGGACGATCGCCACGACCACGGTAGGGATATCCTCCATCGGCATCGCGCCACCACCGGCACGCGAGACGTCCTCGGACGTCCCTGCCAAATACGCGTCGCCGCAAGCGCGGCCGATCTCATCGGCCAGGCGCACGGCCCGCTCGGCGATTGATTCTTTCGTTGCCGAGAGCATTGAGAGCGTTGGGATATCACGTCGGGCGAGGTCTTCGTCCAGGTACAGCCGAAGCGTCACTTCGAGCGCCGCGAGCGTCATCTTGTCGAGCCGGATGGCGCGCGCGAGCGGATGCTTCTTGAGAGCGGCTATCACGTGCCACTTACCTGCGATGATGCCGGCCTGCGGTCCGCCGAGCAGCTTGTCGCCGCTGCACGTGACAACGTCGGCGCCGGCAGCGATCGACTCGGCAACCGTGGGCTCGTACGGCAGGCCCCACTTGCGCAGGTCAACGAGCACCCCGGAGCCCTGGTCTTCCATCACTGGAATCCCGTGCTGGCCGGCCAGACTCACCAGGTCGCCAAGCGTGACCTCCTCGGTGAAGCCGACCACGCGGTAGTTGCTGGTGTGTACCTTGAGGAGCAGTCCGGTTGCGGGCGTGAGCGCCTTCTCGTAGTCGCTCAGGTGTGTCTTGTTGGTGGTGCCGACCTCGACCATGGTGGCGCCGCTTTCGGCCATCACGTCCGGCACGCGGAAGCTGCCGCCGATCTCCACGAGCTGCCCGCGGCTCACGATTGCTTCCTTGCCACGTGCAAGCCCGGCCAGGCCGAGCAGAACCGCCGCCGCGTTGTTGTTGACCGCCATCGCGGCCTCGGCGCCGGTGAGTTTGCAGATGAGCTCCTCAACGTGGCTATGACGGCTGCCACGCTCGCCGCTGGCTACATCGTATTCAAGAGTCGAGTAGCCGCCTGCGACCTCAGCCACAGCCTCCACGGCCTCGCGCGCCAGGCGCGAGCGGCCGAGGTTGGTGTGCACGACGATGCCCGTGGCGTTGATGACCCGCCGGAGCGAGCGCGTCGACTTGATCTCCACCAGATCGATCACTGCAGTAGCGACGTCATCCTCGGCAAGCTCATCACGCATGCCCGAGAGTATCTCGGCGCGAATTGCGTCGAGCGTCTCTCGGATGGCATCGGTGAGTACCGTGCGAGGGTGCGCTCCGGCAAGCGCGGCGATGTCGGCGCGTTCCAGCAACCGGTCGACCTTGGGAAGCGAGCGCAACAGCGATTGAGTATCCATAGCCTCATTCTAGCCCAGAGTGCGGCGCAAACGTCGAGTCACGCCAGCGGATTGCGTGTTTCTACCCCACGCTCACGACGTCATCGGCGGCCATGAAGGCCTCAACCGTTCCGCTCATCGCGCCGACCTCGCCCACCGCGAGCGAATCCATGAGCCCGTAGTAGTCGAGGCATGTCCCGCAGCTCTTGATCGCAACGCCGTCTGCGGCAAGCAACTTGATGTCGTCGAGTGCGGTCGAATGCTCGCAGGTGAGCCGCACCCCGCTGTTCATGAAGAGCACTGCCGAGGGCTTGGCCTCGGTGCGTGCAAGCGAATAGAGAAACGACTGCATCAGCTTGAGACCGAGCTCCCGCTCACCGTCACCGATACTGTCCGAGTTCACGAAGATGACTTTCCCCACAGCGTGCTCCTTTCCGGCGACCCACTCGGCCGCTCGCTACTTGATGATGATGCGTCCGGCCTCGCCAGCGATGACACGACCGATGACCGCCGCCTCCTCGCCTCTCTCGGCGAGCGCAATGAGCAGCGCCTCCACGCGCTCGGCAGGAAGCGACATGAGAAGGCCGCCGCTCGTCTGCGGATCGGCCAGCACGCCGCGCCACGCTCTGTCCGCCGGGCCCCAGTCTACCGAGCCCTCAAGGAACGCAATCACGTCGGCGGTACGTCCGGGTATCACGCCATCTTCCGAGTACTGCAGCACATCGCGCCAGAGCGGCAACGACGCGAGTTCGAGTTCGATCGACACACCACTGCCGAGCGCCATCTCGCGGGCGTGGCCTGCGATCCCAAAGCCGGTGATGTCGGTACCCGCGTTCACGCCGACCTCGACCATCGCTTCGGCGGCCGCGCGGTTGAGGTGCGCCATGCTCTCGATGACCGCAGCGAGCGAACTCTCGGTCTCAAGTCCCTGCTTCAGCGCGGTGTTCATGATGCCGACGCCGAGACGTTTCGTGAGCACAAGTACATCGCCCTCACACGCGCCGACGTTGCGAACGACTTTGTCGGGGTCACAGATTCCCATGACCGAAAGCCCGTACTTGGGCTCCTTGTCGTCGATGGTGTGACCGCCAACTATCACGGCCCCGGCCTCGCGGACCTTGTCGGCACCGCCCTGCAGCACCCGCGCTGCTATCTCGGCGGGTAGCGAACACGGCATTGCCAGGAGGTTCATGGCTGTGAGCGGTCGCCCGCCCATCGCGTAGACATCGGAGAGCGCGTTGGCTGCTGTGATACGCCCGAAGTCATACGGGTCGTCCACCATCGGCGTGAAGAAGTCGACCGTAAGCAGCACGGCCTGGTCGCCGAGACGGTACACAGCGGCATCATCGGAGGTGTCGTAGCCGACCATGAGGTCGTCCGACGTGCCGGGAGACATATGCTCGAGCACGGCTGCGAGGTCACCCGGACCCCACTTAGCGGCTCAACCCGACTTGGTGGAGAGCTGCGTGAGACGGACCTGCTCCATGATGCTCCTCGGTGCGACGCGCGGCAGTAGCCGCATAAGCGGACCTGATACAAAGCATTATAGCGCGTTGCGTTGTAGGCGCGCTGACTACAGCTGGGGGCGAACGTCCTCATCCGCCGGGAAGGGTTCTACCGGGACCGTGAACAAGAAGCCCTGGCCGAACTCGACGTTGAGCTCGCGCAGCTTCTCAAGCTCACCCATCGTCTCGATGCCTTCAGCGATCAGCTTCACGCCAACGCGCGCCGCGAACGTCACGATGCTCTCGATGAGCTGGCTCCGCACCTCATCGGTGTCGACGCCACGCACGAGCGAGATATCGATCTTGAGCCACTCGGGGCGCACCTCGGCTAAGCACTGCAGCGAGCCGTAGCCCGCACCGGCGTCGTCGATCGCAACCGCGAAGCCAAGCGTGCGAAGATACTCGAGCGTTGAGCGGAATGCCGCGAAGTCCGTGATCGCCGTGCGCTCGGTGATCTCCAGCACGATGCTCGAAGGCGACAAGTCGCTCTCGGCAAGCAGCGAGGAGAACATCACGTCACGCAGCTCGGGGTCTGCCACGGCCTCGGGTTCGATGTTGATGAACATCAGGCGGCCAGCCGGGAGGTCACGTGCGACATTGAGTGCACGGTGGCGGCAGAGGCGCTCGAGCTTGAGCACCAGGTCGGCGTCGTAGGCGATCTTGAAGAGCTTGTCGGGGCGCTCGAACTCGCCACCTTCGGGGCCGCGGGTGAGCGCCTCGTAGCCCATCACCGAGAGATCGCTCAGCTTGAGGATCGGGTGGACCAGCGTTCGGATCGCGCCGTTGTCGATGATGTCTTGCAGTCGCGCTTTGCGCTCCTCGGCATCAGATGCCTCGCGGGAATCAGCCTGCTCCATCGCCCTGTCGAGTGCGTCGTGCACGATACGCTCAAGGCGGATCTTGGGATCGTGCCGCACAGTGGACGAACCAACATAGCAGCCGAACTTGGGGAAGATCGCTGGGTCGAGCGCCGTCTTGAGCTGCTGGCGGATGCGGTCCTCCACGCGTCGAGCCAGCTTCAGCAGGTGCTCGTTTTGCATCTGATCGCTCGTGCGCGGTGGCGCAAGCAGCACGACGAAAGCGTTGCCAGAGATCATGAGCTCAGCGACCATGTCGGAATCCCGCAGCTCGGCGCCGGTGATGCCCTCTAGCGCCGAGGCGACTTCCTTCATGACGTCGTCAAAGACTTTCCAGCCGTAGATCTCCTCGATCTTCGAGTACTTCACGACGCTCAGGCACAGAAGCGATATCTCGCCGCGCTCCTCGAGCAAGGACTCGATGCGGGGGAACAGCAAAGGCGTGGTAGGAAGCCCCGTGACCGGATCGAAGAGAAGCCGCTTGATCTCAGGGTGCGCACGAAGCGCCTCATTGAACTCAAGCCACGACTCCAGTAGGTAGCCGTGAACTTCACGTGTGTCGTACATTCGCCGTCGCGCCCCCAGTTCTTGCTAGCCGAACGTCACCCGTAGCGCCGCTACCCCATTCGGGCCAAGCGGAACACCAAACGTCTTGCCGCCGACCTCTGCCGGCGTCCCACCCCGAACGTCTTGCACCGTGGCGACCGTACGCGGCGTTGTGAGCGTGGCGGTCATCTTCTCGGCATTGTGACTCAAGACTATCAGTATGTCGTCATCTTCACCGAGGAAGTGCGCAATCTCAACATCCGGCATGTCGCACTCGAGCATCGCACCCGCACCGGCGGAACTCGCCACGGTGCCGTATACCGTGCGCACGAGATGCCTCACCGGCGTGGGTGTTGCCCACGGATCGTTCTGTGCGATGGCGCGCTCGATCGGGGTGGCGATGAAGACCGCCTTGCCCTGACCGTACTGGTTGACCGTGAGCAGCGGGCTGCCGTTGGCATCGGTTGCGACGACCGTCGCCCCGCTCGCGGTGAGCAGCGCGTAGTGCGGCAGCTCCATTCGAGCGTCAAACGAGCGCAGATCGCCGAGCATACCCGGCTGCGCGACCCTGCACGAGAACGTCTGGCGCGGGCCGCTATCGCCGAGGAACTCGACGCCAAAGATCTCTCTGAGCGCCGGGTCAACGTCCCCGCCACCATACGAGAGCACAACCGAGCCGCCACCCTGGACGAACGCACCCAGATCCGCCCACATCGCAGCGGTGAGCGCTGCGGGCGACGGGAGGTAGAGCGCATGGTACGCACCAAGCGTCTCGCCCTCGCGCACGACGGCAACCGGCACATGCGCTTCCTTGGCGGCGATGTACGCCTGCAGGCAGGCGCGCGGGTCGTAGAGCCCGGCGAGCGATGGCAGCGGTTCGTAGCGCTCGGCGGGGATAACGACCGCCGCGCGCTCGGGTGCAAGCGCGTAGCGCCGGGGGTCAAGCCGCGCCGCGACAGCCGCGAAGCGCTTCACCTCGGCAAGTGCCGGTTTGGGCGTGCCGGTAACGTCGACGACGCCAACGAGCACCTCAAATGGGTCGCGGAAGTACGGCTCGCGCTTCTCGGTCTCCAAGTCGCGCCAGCGCCGGAGCATCGCGCCACTTGCGCGGTTCATAAGCGCCGAGTAGAGCGCAGTGCGCACGTAGGCAGCTTCTTCAGCCGCCGAGAAGTCGAGTGCGTGCACGCCGATGCCGTCGACGACCACGGGCAGGTCGCGAAGCGCGGCACGCAGCAGGAACGAGTCGGTATACGTCGCCGGCCCGGAGGTGACGGGTCCCTCGGCGATATAGGCACGATACGGCGCGGTGAGGTGGCTCCACGCCTTCTCACACAGGTCGATCGCACCACGCGGGTCCACGCCTGTTTCGCGCAGAAGCGTCTCCGGATCCACGCCGAGGAGTACCGGTCGGTCAGGATCGACCTCCCGCACGGCTTCCCGGAGCTCGGTCACCCACTTCTCGAGCGCGGCCTCAGTCTCGAATCCCGAGCAGAATGCCTCATTGCCGAGGTCCCACGCCTTGATGGCGGGCTCGGCACGATAGCGGTTCACGATGCGCTGCACGAGCGAGATCTCGCGCTGGATGAGGTAATCATCGGTGCGTGCATCCCGGCGCTTGCCCCACGGCACTTCGTTCATCTCGGCGAGACGGTCGTCGGCGAAGAAGCACACGATGAGCTTGAGGTCGTGTGTGCGGGCGGCCTCCATGATGCGCTCGAGGCGTCCGATGGCCTCCTCGTCGTACTGCCCCACCTGCGGCTCAAGGGCACGCCACGACACGAAGACGCGCACGTCGCTGATGCGCGCGGCCGCCATCGCGGCGAAGTCTGCGGCAACATCGCGGTCGTACCAGTCGCTCCAGGAGCGGCGCTCTTCATCAAGCGGGTAATAGTCCACGCCAACCGGGAAATCAGGGTTGCGCATGGGCACTTTCTCGGCCGGCTTTGCGGCGCCCGTCTGCTGCTTAGCGGGCTTCTTGGCGGACTTCTTCTGCGGCTTCTTGGTGGCCATCACGCATCACCTCCCTCGGCGTAGGCGTCGTACATGCGCCAGAAGTTGCCCTGGCGACGGGTGTCGTAGTAGGCGGCGCGGCGCATTTCCCACTGCGCCTCAGCGTATCCGCCCTCGGTGAGGCGCACGGCGGCCAGCCCGAAACGGGCCCGCACGCATGCCGGGTCCAGTCGCACGGCGGCGCGGTACGCCTGCCGGGCCTGCCCGTACCGCTGCAGGCCGAGGAGTGACTCGGCAAGCAGCACGTGGGTGAGCGAGTGCTGCGGGGCGGCCTTGGCAAGCGCGATGAAGACGCGTGCCGAGTGCTTGGAGAGCCCCGCGAATCGGCTGTAGACGACGCCGAGGGTGTATAGCGCGGTCGGCAGATCCGCCGAGAAGGTCAGCGCACGCAGTGCGCACGCCATCGCCTCGTTGGAGGCCTCCTGCTTAAGGTACGCGTACGCGGCGAGCGCAAGCGCGTCTGCGTCGGCGGGGTCCTCGTCGAGCACGAGCCGCACAAGATCGCTCGCGCCGAAGAAGTCCTCGCCGCGCAGGAGCATGCCCGCTGCGAACAGACGCGCATCACGCTCCGGCTTGATCGTGGCGATATCGAACTCGATCTGCTCAGCAGGCAAGCCGAGAAGCGCGAAGAAGAGCTCATCTTGGCTGGGGTCGAGCTCGCCCGCGCGACGGATCGTTGGCAGCGCGGTCGACATCCCCTCGTGCTTGAGCGCGGCGATCGCGAGGTTGTAGTGCGCGCGCGCCTCTTTGGGGTCGAGCTCAAGCGCGCGCTTCCAGCTGTCGACGGCCTCCTCTTCGAAGGCTGCTGCGGCAAATGCTTCGCCGAGCTGGACGTGCGCGATCACAAGGTCGGGCACGACCTCGGCAAGTTCATGCCACACGAGCACCGATTGGTCCCACATGCCGCCGCGCCGATCGTACGCAAGGCCGAGCGCGAGGTACGCGGGGCTGCAATCGGGGTCTAGCTCGATCGCCTGCGTTGAGGCTGTGATCGCTTCATCGTAGAAGTCGCCCTCAAGCATCAGATGGCCGAGGAGCGCGTGCACGAACGGGTCGCGGTCGTTGATCGCGAGCGCCTCGTAGCATGAGGCAACGGCAGCTGGCAGCTGGCCGCGCCGCGCTAGGTCCTCGGCGATAAGGAGTTGCGACGAGCGCACGGGACTCACGAAGCCCCACCGCCGAGCAGGTCTTCGCGCACGCGGCCGAGGAGCTTGAGTGCACTCTCGGCGCTGGCGATGACGCCGTTGGCGCCCACAGAGCGTGCGAGTTTCGGGTCTGCCGCGAACGGACCGCCCGCCACAAGCACCACGACGTCGTCGCGGTTCTCGGCGGTGAGCAAGTCGCGGACGCCGGCAACAGCTCGGGCTGTCGCAAGTATCTCGGCAAAGACGATGACGACGCGCGCGCCGGTCTCTTCAAGCCGCTCCAGGAAGTCAGCAGCGCGAACACCAACACCGAGGTCGTTCACGCGGTAGCCGGCCTCTTTGAGCGCCGAGGCGACGATGTCTTTCATGATGCCGTGACGATCGCGATGGATCGAGCCCATGATGACCGTCACGCCGGTATCGGGACGCGTGACGGGCGGCATGACGAAGCTACCGATCTGCTCGGCCACCACGGACGCCTGCGTGAAGACGATCTCGTCGATGCTGCCCTCGGCCCATGCTCCGCCGAGAAGCGACATCGCGGGAACGTAGAGCGAGTCGAAGAGTTGCGTCTGCGGCACGCCGGACGCGCGAACGCGCTCGACCACCTGGATAGCCTTGGCGGGGTCCTGGCTGACGAACGCCTCATAGAGGTGGGTCGCTTCTTCGCTCGCCACGCGTTCGCCCTCCCTCCAACGCAATCGTTCATGCACATCAAGTATCGCAGACCTGAGGTCTGCATAGCCACGCAACATCGCCGGTCAAAGCACACCGGAGTCGCGATTCATCTGTTGGTAGCGGCGGTGGGAGTCGAACCCACATAGCCTTTCGGCTAGAGGCTTTTAAGGCCCCCTCCTGTGCCAATTCGGATACGCCGCCTTATAGGGTGCCGATAAGCTCTCCACCGGTGAGACCGGCACGGTCGAGCACCATCCCGTAGAGGATATCCTGCTCACTCACAAGCGTCGAATCCAGACCCGCCAATGCGAGCACGGTTTCAAGGATAAGTGCGCCTGCCACGATCACGCCTGCACGCGCCGGTTCAAGCCCGGTCACCGCGCGCCTGCTCTCAAGCGTCATAGTCGCCAGCATCTCGCGCATATCGGCAAGAGCATGTGCGCCGAGAACATAACCATGCACCCGGCTGGCGTCGTACTCTTCAAGCTCGAGGTCGATGGCGGCCAGGCTCGTCGCGGTTCCGGCCACAGCTACGAGCTCGCGCGGACGCGAGCGCAGCGCCGCAAAATACGGCCTGAGCTCCTCGGTGATGAACGCATTGGCGGCATCGAGTTCATGCCGCGCGGGAGGATCCCCGTGCAAGTAGAGCTCGGTCACGCGCTTGGCGCCGATGTCGATAGAGCGCGCCGCCTCGATGTCGATTTCGCCGTCTTCGTCGACGTCACCAACCACGAGTTCGGTCGATCCCCCGCCGATATCAACGACCAAGATGCCCTCGCCGTCTCGGCCATACGTCGCGCCGAGAAATGACAGCTGCGCCTCGGTCGTTCCGGCGATGATCTGCGGGCGCATCCCTGCGGCTTCAAGCGCGTCGAGGAACTCCCCTGAGTTGCCGGCGTCGCGCGATGCGCTCGTGGCCACCCCGAAGATGTCGGTCGCACCAAGGGCGCGCGCCTCGGCAACAAAGGAGCGTACCGCCTCGGCAACACGCTCGATCGCCTCGCGCGAAAGTAGCCCGGTACCCGTCCAGCCGTCGCCAAGGTGCGTGATGACAGAGCGCCTGGAGAGCTCGCGCACGCCGTCGGGGCCGGCGTCGGCAACAAGCAGCCGGGTCGTCACGGTTCCGATGTCGATAGCGGCATAACGGGTCATATCACTCACTGATCGGTGCTCCCTTCGAGCAACGCTGGTCTTCACATTCATTGGCAATGCTGCCGAGAATAGCCTCACCTATTGGGTCACTCATACCCGCAAGAGCCGCCGCGACGTGCGCGTGCAGGCATTTGGTGCCGAGAGGATCGCGCTGCCCGGCGATTCCAACGCTCGCGCACGCGTCCTCGCCGCCGCTCTCGATCGCCCTTGCCGAGCGGTACGCGGCGTCCGCCTCGCGCATTCGCTCTGCGAGCACGGGATCATTCGCAAGCCGCGTCGCCCAAACCTCCACGTGGCCTGCCGACTCAAGATGCCCGACGGCCTCGGTGAGGTACGGGCATGTGAGCCACAGCAGTGTGGGGAACGGCTCGCCTGTAGGTAGCAGCGATGGCGTCGCGATCACCGTCGGGAAACCGTAGCTGCATCGGGCGGCAACGCGCCAGATTCCTCTCGGCGGACGGCCGAGCTGGAAGCGTACGACGTTTGCGTCTGAGGGGGTCACCGGAAGCCGAAGACTGCGTCGAGGACCTTCGTCCAGACCGTGGCCTCCGAGGCCGTGACACTGCGGGTCTGCGCCCCAACCTCGGGAGCGGGCGCGCGCGTGGTCTGGCCGTCGGTGACGACGTAGACCTGCTCGCCCTCTTTCACCAGTCCGAGGTTCTCGCGCGCGGCCTCCTCAACGCCTTCAGGCGTCTTGAGGCGATCGACCTGCGCTCGTAGCGTCTCGTTTCGGTCCTTCAGACCGGCGAGCTCCTGCTCGAGAGTGGTCTTCTCGCGGGTCTGCTGATACTGCAGCCGCAGCACGGGATACAGCGTCCATGCAGCCAGCACAAGTGTGCCGATAAGGATGACGGTAAGCGCACGATGATCTGCGCGGGGACGGCGTGCCGTGGTGCGAGCGGTCGGCTTGCGCTTGGTGGCGGTGGGCTTGCGCTTGGCAGGCGCGGCGCTCTTTCGGGGTACGGGCGTACGCTGGGACGCTCGCGCCGGAGCCTTCCTCGTTGTCGAGGAACTCCGTCGAGCGCCCGCTTTGGCCCCATTCTGCGTCTTTCGCGCTGTTGTCATCGTTCCAACTTCTTACTGCGTGAAGGCACAAGCGGTACATCAAGAACGTGCGATCGCACGCCTCTCGGCATAATAGCACGAATCGGCGGGTGTGTAGATTAAGGGTCAAGTGGAGGGTGAGGCCGTTCTGGCTGCTTAGACGCGAGTGACCTGAATCAGGTTCGTGGTGCCCGGAACGCCAACGGAAACGCCTCCTGTGAGCGCCACCATCTGCCCCTGAACCGCGTATCCCGCTTCCCTTACCGCTGCTACAGAGTGTGCCAGCATCTCATCGATCGTGTCGTGGTGAGCGACGACAAGCGCGGTCACACCCCATACGATCGCGAGCCGCCTGGCCACGGTGACCTCCGGTGTGACTGCTACGATCGGCGTACGCGGTCGATGAGCCGCAACTGCAAAGGCCGTGGCACCCGACTGCGTGGCGGTGACGATAGCCGCCAGCTCAAGGTCGCACGCAAGCTCGGTGACCGCTGCGCTGACTGCCCGGGTGACATCGGCCCGGCCACCATGAGCGGGGGCAACGTCCGGCCGCTCCGAGAGCGATTCCTCGGCAACAGTGGCTATGCGCGCCATCGTGGCGACTGCGGCAACCGGATGCGCTCCAACAGCGGTCTCTCCGGAGAGCATGACCGCATCCACTGCATCGAAGATGGCGTTGGCCACATCGGACGCTTCAGCGCGTGTCGGACGCGCGGCCGTCGTCATCGACTCGAGCATCTGGGTCGCGATGATGACCGGGCGGCCCGCTGCACGACATGCGGCAACAATACGCCGCTGCACGACCGGGACCTGCTCGGCAGCGGTCTCAACGCCGAGGTCGCCGCGCGCCACCATCACCGCGTCGGCTGCAGCCACGATCTCGTCCATGGCGGCCACTGCTTCGTGCTTCTCGATCTTCGCGATGATGGGTATGCGGCGCTCGCCCATGAGCTCCCGGAGACGCAGAACGTCATCGGCAGAGCGCACGAACGACTGCGCGATCAAGTCCACGCCGGCTTCCATCCCCCACGCAAGGTCCTCGCGGTCTTTCTCGGTGATGGCGTCGATGGCCAGCCGCACGCCGGGCACGTTCACGCCCTTGTGGCTGGTCAGTAGCCCGCCGATAACGACCTCGGTCAGGAGCGTATCATCGCGCCGCCCAACCACGCGGAGCTCTATGCGACCGTCGTCGAGGAGCACGCGGGCGCCATCGGGCACATCGATCGTCAGACCTTCGTACGTGACGCACACGCGACGTGCGTCGCCGATGCACTCGCCCGAGACAAGCTCGAAACGATCGCCAGCGCTGAGCAGGGTGTCATGCGAGACGACTCCAACGCGCAGCTTCGGACCGCCCAGATCGAGCATGACGGCGACGTGCTTGCCGGCTTCCTCGGCCACCGTGCGCACGGTTGCAAGGCGCTTGATGAGGTCCTCGCGCGAGGTATGAGACGAGTTCAGACGTACGACCGAGAGTCCGGCGTCGATGAGCGCACGCAACGTCTCAGGCGAGTCGCTGGCGGGACCGATGGTTGCGACGATCTTGGTTCGCGGCATAAGAGAGCCTCCTTAAGGCATCACAGTTGATGCTACCCGAACGAGGCCGATGCGTCCCTATATCAAGCCGCGGCTTTCGATCCACTCGCGGTACTCGGCAAGCAAGGCGACAAGACCCGCGTAGTTGGGAACCTCGTTCACGCGGGCGCGCACGTACGTGGCGCCGGGTACGCCTGAGATGTACCAGCCCACGTGCTTGCGCATGCGCGCGAAGCGCTCCTCGCCGGCGAACGCCACTAGCGCCGCCGCATGCTCAAGGGCGACCTCGATGCGCTCGAGTGCACCGGGTGGTTCCAGCCGCACGCCCGAGTCGAGCAACGCGCGGCACTGCGCGAAGATCCACGGATTCCCCTGCGCCCCGCGCGCGACCATCACCGCATCCACCCCGGTACGCTCAAGCATCGCGGCCGCGTCATCTGCCGAGAAGACATCGCCGCTGCCGATCACAGGCACGCTCACAGCGCTCTTCACTCTCGCGATGACATCCCAGTCGGCTTTGCCTTTGTAGAACTGCTCGCGCGTGCGGCCATGCACGGTGATCGCCGCAGCTCCGGCCGCCTCCATCGCAAGGCCGAACTCCACAGCTGTCACGCTGCTATCGTCCCAGCCGCTTCGGAACTTCACTGTGACCGGCACGCTTACCGCCGAGACCATCGCCGAGACGATCTCGGCCGCAAGCTCGGGGGTGCGCATGAGCGCGCTCCCCTCGCCTTTCGACACGACCTTGGAGACGGGGCAGCCCATGTTGATGTCGATGAGCGCGACATCGTCGCCGTAGCGCTCCACGATCCGCGCGGCCTGCTCGGCCATCACTGTGGGGTCAGCACCGAAGAGCTGCACGGCGCACGGGGTTTCCTCGGCAGCAAAGGTCAGTAGCGAGAGGGAGATGCGCGAGTCGGGGTTGTAGTGCAGGCCGGTCGCGCTGACCATCTCGGTGCACGTGAGGCCTGCGCCCATGCGCTTGCAGATAGCGCGAAACGGCGCCTCGGTGATGCCCGCCATCGGGCCGAGCACCACGTTTCCTGCCGAGAGTATCGCGCGGATGTCGGCGGAGGCGCTCACGATGCGATCGTCCGCTCAAGGCGCTCGATGAGCGCGCCTGTCCAGAAGTCGAGGATCTCGTCGTGGCTCTCGATGAACTGGCCGGTCTCGATCGCTCGCACGATGTTGGGGAACTCCTCGCGCGGCAGGCTGGCGAAGAGCTGCTGCATCTCTTCGCTACCGCGCGGGTCTGTCGCCGAGGCCGACATCGCGACCGCCAGCGACGCGCTCAAGAGCCCCATCGTGTTGATGGCAAGCGCCGCCTGTTTCAACGGAATCCCCGCACCGGTCATGATCTCAAACGAGCGCTCCACCAGGCCGAGGGAGCCCGGCGTGGTCAGCGGGCGCTGCGCGAGGAGCGGCAGCACGTTGGGGTGCGCGAGCGTCGCCTTCAGGTTCGCGCGGATAAGCTGCTGCAGCTGACCCTGCCACGGAAGCGTCGTGTCGACACTGGTGTCCGCGCTACCTGCCACAGCTTCGATAACGCCGTCGAGCAGCGCCTCTTTGTTAGGTAGGTGCCGGTATGCGGCCATCGGATCGACGCCAAGCTCCGCACCGAGCTTGCGCATGGAGAGCGCATCCAGCCCATCGCGATCGACGATCGTGAGCGCAGCGGCGATGAGTTTCTCGCGTGTTAGCTTCTCGGCCATGGTCTGAAAACTCCCGACAAATTGGGTGTTGACTTGTCTACACCGTAGACTATAGTGGTCTACAGTGTAGACATCAAGAGCCGGGCAGAAATCCGGCCGCGGGGGCGAAGCCCCGCAGAGAAGGGAGCTTCACCATGAGTATCGATCCGGTCATGGAGCACTTTGGGAACTGGTGGGTGGCAATCATCTTCGTCGCCATCTTCGCCGTGTTCCTGCTGTTCACCCCGTTCTACAAGAAGAGCGGCCTCAAGCCGAAGGGCGCGTTCCTGGCGTTTGTTGTGGCGCTCGCACTTGAGATGTTCGGCGTGCCGCTTTCTATGTACGCGATCTCGGGCGTAGTTGGGCAGTACCTCCCCGACGGCGTTCTGTGGGGTCACACGCTCGTTGGCTACGTGGGACTGCTCGGCACGAACATCGCGATGTTCCTGTACCTCGCGGGCGCCGTGCTGATCATCTCGGGCTGGCGCGCGATCTACCGCGACTACTGGAGCAAGGAGCGCGGCGAGGGACATCTGGTGACAAGCGGCATCTACCGCTTCATCCGTCACCCGCAATACACCGGCTTCGCGTGCTTCACGATCGGCATGCTGCTTGAGTGGGCGACGCTGCCGATGCTCGTGATGTTCCCGATCCTTGGCGTGATCTACTTCCGCCTCGCCCGCCGGGAAGAGGCCGACATGCGTGCCGAGTTTGGCCGCGCATATGATGAGTACGTCGCACGCACCGGTATGTTCCTGCCGACGAAGGTCTTCTCGCGTGCCGCACGCGCGGCTCGTGCGACGCGCCGAGTCGCAGGTGCACAGGCGTGAGATCGCTCCCCCGCCTAGAGATCCTGACCGAGGAGCTCCTCGGCAACCGCCTCGGCGCCGGTGTGTACCAGCGCTGGGTGCAAGAACTCGGCCTCACGGGCACCGAGCGTGTGCTTGAGGTCGGCTGCGGCGCAGGCGCGTGCGCGCGTCATATTGCCGAGGCACTCCCCGCCGGCTCGCTCACCTGTCTGGATGTAGATGCGCGATGGCTGGCGATCGCCCACAAGCGGCTGGCCAGATACGAGCAAACCGAGTTCACGGTGGGCGACATCGCGACATGGAAGCGAGCCGGCGCGTTTGACGCAATCGTCGTTCACTTCGTGCTGCACGACATCCCCGCTGACAAGCGCGCTGCATCGCTCGGCAACATCGCGGCGTCGCTCAAGCCCGGTGGGCGGCTGCTCCTGCGCGAGCCTACCAGCCACGGGATGGCGATCGAGGAGCTCTTGGGACTTCTCGACGGGGCCCGGTTCAGCCCGAGGAAGCCGGCAGCCTACGATCGCCTGCCCCTCATGGGCGAGACGTTCTTCGGCGAATGGGTCCTTTCCCCCTAGTCGCTGCAACACGAAAGGGCCCGCGGGAGATGACTCCCCCGCGGGCCCTCGTGCGTGCTGGTGAAGCAGGTCGTGCCTAGTTCAGTTCAGCGGCAATAGCTGCCCTGACGGCTGCACTCACAGCCGCACTCGAACCGACGAACTTCACCTTGGATATCTCGTTCTTGTGAACTGCAAGCGTCGACTTCGTCGCGCCTGCCAACCAGTTGGTCGGCGTCAGCAGCAGCACGGAGCCGCTGTAACCCTGCGCCGCACCAGCCGAGAGGCCGTCGGGGAAGTTCTCGCCTGTCGCGATCGCTATCCCATCCCAGCCAAGCCCCGCGTTGGCCACGCCATAAGTGGCGATCGCCGCTGCGGTCGCGTAGCGGTTGGAGCCCTCAAGCCTGGTGACCGTGGCGCCTACCATGCTGACGATATCGCCAGGGATGGAGGCCGGTGCCGCCGAGGTGCTGCCAAGCACGAGCGCCTTGGTGACACCTGCGCTGGCCATCGCGCTCGCATTCTGCGAACCAAGACCGGTCGGCCTCACGAGATAGATCGGCCAGCCCTTTGCCGAGGCAAGCGGACCTGCCGCAAGCGCATCGGGGAAGTTGAGACCGGTCGTGACGAAGGCTGTGCCGTCGTAGTTGCAGTCAAAGAACTTGACCGTCTCGGCAGCTACCAGTCTGGCGGTATCGTAGCGGTCCACGCCACCGATACGCATGACGTTGCTCGCGCCAAGAAGGGTCTTCAGCGAGTTCTCGGCTGCTGTCCCAACGGACGCAGTACTGCCGAGGATGACTGCCTTTGTTGCACCAAGTCGCGTGATCTCGGTCGAGAGACCCGACGAGAGCATCGTGGGCCTGGTGAGCAGGATCGGTGACTGATACGCGCCGGCCAGCGAGGTGCCGACGAGAGCGTCCGGCCACGCATCGCTGCTGGCGATCACCACGGTATCGACGGAGTTCATCGGGAACGTGGCGCGCGAGATCTCAAGCGCCGTCTGCAGGCGGTTGGTGCCCTCAAGCGGCACGTATGTGGCATTAGCCGGGAGCACCGCAAAGCTGACGGTGCGCGGCGACTCGACGTTGCCGGCCGCATCTTCGGACCAGTACTCAAGCGAATGCGATCCCTGCACCGATGTCTTCACCGTGGTGCCCATGACCATCGCTCCGCCATCAAGCTTGTAGTACGTCTTTGCGACACCAGAGAGCGGATCGGTGGCCGACAGCGTCACCATGGCGCTGCCCGTGTACGAACCCAGGTGGTTGTCGCTGCTGACAGGTGCAGTGTTGTCGATCTTCACCATCGCGGTGTTGGCAGGCTCAACCGCACCCAGGGTGTCCTCGGACCAGAACTCAAGGGTGTGAGTTCCTTCGGCGGACACATCAAACGGAGCCGAGTAAGGCATCGTCGCGCCCGAATCGAGCATGTACGAGGTCGAAGCCACACCAGAAAGCGTGTCGACTGCCGTGAGAGTCACCTCAAACGGCGCCTTGTGCCAGCTCATGTCCACGTTGGACGTGGTCATCGGCGCGGTGTCATCAACGATCGGCCCAACAGCGACCGGCGTGGAAGTGGTGTTGCCCTCCTGGTTGTATGCGATGACCTGATAGCTGTACTCCTCGCCGAGGACGATCGTGTCGTCCTTGAAGCTCGTCTGGTTCGCGAGCGCGGTCGTGATGGTCGAGTACTCTCCCACCACGGACGCCACTATCGGCGCACGCTGGACCACGAAGCCTATCTCGTTCTTCGGGTCGCCCCACGTCTCGGGAAGGTCAGCGGGCGTGCCGTCGGTCCACATGAGCTCTGTGGCACCCGGCGATACCACCGAGGCGGAATCGATCACCGGGAGCGCGGGCATTTCGCTTACGACCTTCACGGTGACAGGACGCATCATGTCCATCTCTTCGTGGCTGAGGATGTGGCAGTGCCACACGTACTCCCAGCTGAAGTTGTACAGCCGGTTCATGATCGGCATCTCGTACGGCTCACCGGTTGCGGGATCGACCGTGGAGAAGCCCATCATGTGGCCCTCGGGCATGGTCGGATCTAGCATGCGGATGCTGTCGGGCACGTTGAACGGTGCCACAGGAACGACCGGCCTGAGGGCGACGATGGTGTCCTCAAGCGGACTGACCCTCACGGTGTCCTTCCAGCCAAGCTCGTTCTCCTCGGGATATCTGAGGAATCCGTCCCAGCCTACGCGGTTGATCAGCTGAACATCGTAGAGGTGGAAGTGCATCGGGTGCGTGTCGACCCCGTTGTGCGTGATCTTCCAGATCTGCGAGCCGTCTCCCATGATCGGCGTCATCGCCACCATGGTCGGGGCTACAGCTGTTTCAACCTCGGTAGGCGGATCCTGATAGCCGTACAGGATGAAGTTGGGTGCACCCGGTACGTTCGTCGGGCGCTCCAGTCCAAGCTTGCCGCTCATGCGGCCGTAGTCGTCAAACGTCTCGCCCTGTTCGTCCTGGATCGCCTTTGGCTCCAGGGGGAACGTGGTCGAGACGCCGTCGAGGTTCTTGAAGGTGAACGACTGCTCGAAGATGCGGACGTATGCATCCTTCGGGAACACGGCGTTGTACGTGGTGTTGTACCGCTCGTTCGGAACGATGATCTTATTCTGAGACTTCTCAAATACGCCCTGCTGCGAGCCTGTGGATACAAAGGCCGCCTCAAGGGAGGCAAGATCGAACGCAGGAGCGGCGGTCTTCGCTGCTACCTTGATCTGCATGATCGTGCGCGTGTTGGGACCAAATCCAACGCGCGTGCCGGCGGTTCCACCGGTGTCGACCATGTCAGGTGCGCCCGTGTAGTAGTCGTAGCGCGGGTCCCCAGCAGGGAACGCTGCAGGCGCATCGTTGTACATGATGAGCGTCTTGCCGGCGTACTTGGAGAAGTCGACGATCACGTCGGCGCGCTCGGCAGGAGCGATTATCAGCGAACCCTTGTCGACGTTACCGGCGTTGAAGAGCGTGACGTCGGTGACCCAGGTGATCGGCTGCTGAGGCAGCACGGCGACCTGCGGCAAGAAGCCACCTTCGGTTCCGATCTGGATCCACTCCGGACCGGCGGTCTTGGGGTCAGGAACGCCGCCTTCTCGGCCATCTACGGGCCAATCGGCAGGCCAACCAGCCGTGGTGGCAGCCGGGAGCATCTTGACCTCGGTATTGCGGCGGCCGTCGCACGATATCGTGCCCGGGTCTGCCACGTACATCTGCAGGTTCCAGAAGCGGTCACTTGCGGCGTTCAGGATCCGCATGCGATACGACTTGGGATCCACGTTCATCGTGGGATAAGCCGTGCCGTTCACGACGGGCGTGTCCTGGAATGCTTCCATTCCGCTTGAATCATCGGGCGTACCCGGCATCGTGGGGTTCTCCCATGGGGTGGAGCCGTCCGGATCGTAGTACGGGTTGGCCACAGGACCGTTTGGCACCTGCGCGGGAGGCCAGAACCACGGGCCGTAATGCCAGCGACCCATCGGGTTCACGCCGTCGATCATCGCCGGGTTCTGAGCCGGGACGTAGACGTGAGGGAACCACAGGTCGCCGGTGTGCGGCGTTCCGGGCGTGGCGCCCCAGTTCCAGGTTGGGTCGGTCTGTTCGATCGTCTCGGCATCCACGAACGTCTTGTCCTGGATGATGAGCGGAATCTGGTCTTCCGGGATGAGATTGTCGGCTATCAGCTGCTTCTCGGTGTCATCGGTGATGAAGTAGCCGGCGGCCATGCCAACGAGCACGTTCAGGCGAGTGATGCCGTATGCGTGGTCGTGATACCAGAGCATGCGTGCGCTCTGCTGGTTGCTGTAGAAGAGCGTTGTGGAGCCGTCGCCGGGATCTGGCATGTCAGGGACGTTGTGGACACTGACGCCCTTGGGATACGGCGTGTTCTCGCCGGCCGGCGTGATCCACTGATGCGGCGTACCGTCAGAGATCCAAACGGTCTTGCCACCGTGAAGGTGGACGACCGCCCGGTTCTCGGTGTACATCGGGTCGCCCTCCATCATGCCTTCAGGGCCGTAACCGGCGCCCATGTACGACTTGTCCACGGGGATGAAGAGGTCACCGCCCTCACCGATGGGAAGCTTGTTGGTGAACTTGACGCGCACCGGACGGTCCTTCGTGGACATGATGGTCGGGCCGAGGTAGTGAATAGGATCCGGCACGATCGTGTTCTTGCCGGAGCTGTCGGTTCCCTTATTCACTTGCACATAGCCCCGAAGGAGCGTGGGAGGCATGTCTGAGTGAAGCTGCTCGGTGTACTGACGCAGCTCGATCTCGTAGTAGTCGCTTCCCGGATAGGTGGTTGTGTCGGGATGAGCGACAGACAAGTACTGGCCGAGATTGTTGGCGTTGTCCGGACCTACTCCCGGCAGTCCGTCAACGAATTTGCGGAGCTCGGGCGAGTTCGCCCAGTTGGAGACTGCACCAAAGTAGTCCGGAACGCCTCCGGGTCCCGGGGGGTCCGCAACGACTGCGGCCGGCGCGATGCCGGTCGTCGAATCCATCAGTTCTGCAAGCTGCGCTGCTGCGGCCTCACGCTGTTCTTGGGTGACGCGCTTATCCATGCGATCGTGGACGGCAGCCGCCTTCGCGGCCATCGTCGACTCCGGCGTTGCGGGAGCAGCAGCTCCAAACGCCGGCTGAATCGGCCCTAAGACGAGTGCCCCTGTCATGAGTAGAGCCATGAATCTCGAGGCCTTACTCCTTACGTGTTTCACGAACCTCACACTCCTCTTGATTGCCCCTGTCCCTGTACCGAACGTGTTGCAGCCTTACTTGTGTGTGTGCGCCGGTTGAACCTCCCTGGTAGTTGATCGCTTGCAAGTCCCGGAATCAGAAAGGCTCGCCCCTTGCGCCTTGATCGACGACATGGGGAGAGCCTGGTGTGGGCCTAGTGACCATCGTGCTTCACCGCCGAGCGGGAAGCATTGCGAGCCTTCTTGCTGCGCGAGCGTCACTTACAGGCCAATCCGCTGGGTGGGCGATGTCTGTGAGTACCCACATTCTTGCTGGGTTTAAACACTCGTCACGCTGGGCACCCCATCTGCATTGATTTTGAGCGCTCTGAGCTTGATGTCAGCGCGAAGGTATGCTCGCGCGCTTCCTGCGGCGGCGGAAGGTTAGACTCTCCAGGGTTCCCTACACCAGAACGGCACGGATCTCGCGCTGGAGCTCGGGGTCGACCAGCGTCATGCCCAACGCCAAGTTGAGCTGCATCGTGACCTGCGCGAGCCCAATCAGATCCGCCGAGATAACATACCCGCGCTCGTCGCGGAGCCACACGAGTACCGGCCCAAGATGCCACAGAGACGGTCTGCTCTCGTGCACAGGCGCGGGCCCTCCGGCGCAACCCGGCATGATTAGCTTTCGCATGTTCTGACGTGAGAATCCCATAATCTCAGCGATGTCGGTGAGCCCGACCAAATCGGGGCTAGCCTCAACGAGCTCTGCACCCGGCATCGCCCGACTGGCGTCGGCCACCGCGCTGAATACGGCCTCTCGCGCACATAATGCCTCGCGTGTGAAATTGAGCGCGACTCGTCCGGGCTGTCCGATTCCAACCAGCGCGTCATCGCATCCGTTTCTGCCGAGCGACTCAACGATCGGGCCGATCTGTGCGTTCGGCTCAAGGAGCACATATCGGAGCGTGAACTCGAACGTATTCATTGATCCACTCCATCTTCAGCGGCGTCGCATCCATCCACGACCCGCAGTATCTGACGGGCATGATTCACGGAACTACGAGGCGTGGACCATATGCTCGTGATACAGAACTCACCACAACGCCATCCAGGACCCATGTGCGGACAGTACATCTTGCCCCATGAGTGCGCGTGGGATCGCGATGGTTCCACGCGCCATCCACGACTCTCTGCGTAGCGGAGTGCATCTTCGATAACGCGCTCCGGATGCCGCTTCCTCGTCATGTGGTCTCCTCCAGTAGCGTACTCTTCGCCGCTCGTGGTTGTCAACTGACAACCACAGCCGTGCTGATGCTCCCTCAAGGTATCGAGGCGTCCTGAACCAAACCTGAACCAGCACTTGCCGCTGCAGATGAAAAAGACGCCCCGGGGAGCTACCCCGAGGCGTCCGTCAACTCCAGGCAGGGATTTACCTCCCCCTACCCCTGCCTGCTCTGTATGCGCTCGCGCAGTGCCTCGCGCTCCGCCTCACTCAGCGCGCTGTACGCGTCTGCGTCCATGCCGCCGAGCGCGTCCATCTCGGGCGAGAAGAACGCCGCCGACTGTGCCTCGGCCATGCGGCGGTGCGCCCTGACGTTGTGCGACACGTAGCGCATCGTGTCGCGCGTGGCCTCCGGAGACGCAGCGTAGTCGATGGTGCGCCCTGGCCGCAGCCCGATCGAGCGGCCCACCGCGAAGCTGTCCTGGTTCGCGCCGAGGTAGATGAACTCGTAGCCGGCTTTCCCCTGACGGTCGCTGATCATCGCAAAAAGCTGATCGCGATCGATCTCTCGGCTGGCGTTCTCAAGCCCGTCGGTCATGATCACGAAGAGCACCTGCTTGGGGTGGTTCTTCGCGACGAACTCGTCGGTGAGCTTCATGGTGTGTGCGATCGCGTCGTAGAGCGCCGTCATCCCGCTCGGCACATACGTTTCGCGGGTAAGGTCGTACACATCGTTCACCGGGACCGCCGAGACCACGGTCTTGAACTCGGTGTCGAAGAGCGTGAGCGTGAAGAAAGCCTTGCCGTCCTCGCGCGCCTGATCGTTCTTGAACTCGTTGAATCCGGAGATCGTGGCTTCGCGGATCGAGTCCATCGAGCCCGACTTATCGAGCACGAAGTTGATGAGGATGTTCCCCGACTCTTCTCCGCCGTGATACTTCTTCTGCGCCATCTCGACTCCCCCTATCGGTTGGTATTTACAGGTTAGCGCCCGGGTCTGACATCAATTCTCGGGCCGCGTTTCCTGCGTCGCCTCTCTTATACTCTCCCGTATACTATACTGTCAAGTCACAATGCTTTCTGGTATAGTCGTGCCATCGAAAGGGGATTTCGTGGGCACACCGATCGGCGACATGATCCGGCAAGCACGGCTCTCGGCAGGGTTCACGCTCGAGGACGTCGCGGGCCAAGTGGGCGTCACGCCTGGCGCGCTCTCGCACATCGAAAGCGGCCGCCGCCTCCCCTACCCGCAGAACGCCGCGCGCATCGCCGAGGTCCTAGACCTTCCCGCCGAGGAGATCCTCACCGCGCTTGATGAGGCGCATTCCGACCGGCGCCGTTCAGCTGCCGAGGAGGTCACGTCCGCTCCGAAGTCATACAGCGCGCGTCCGATCGAGGCGCTGTTCGCCCAGGCCGCCCCGCGCGCGCAGATGTCGGCGCCCAGCCTGCGTCAGAGCGCGCGCTGGTCCGATGACACTGCCGAGCGGCTCACCGCACTCGACCGCATGGCCAGCGGAGCCGCCGACGCGATCCGCACCCTGCGCGGCCTGCTCGACGACGATGACCCCACGGTTGCCCGCGAGGCGCGGCGCCTCCTGCGCGAGTTGGATGTGCGGCTACCCGAAGAGTAGGCGGCTAGGCTCCGGTCGAACTACTCCCGGCCCTCAATCGGCAACGTCGTTGTTGCGTCCTCAATCTGATTAAGCGGCAGGAACATCGGCTGAGTCGAAGAGACGGTGGCGCCCACGGCATTGATGTCTACGAACCCGAAGCGCGCGTAAAAGCCGACCGCGTCGGACTTGGCCGCGAGACGTACGCCCACGCAGCCGAACTCATCCGCCATGCGCACGGCTTCGGAAAGTGCGAACCGAAGCATCGCTGTGCCGACACCGCGCCCGCGCCAGTGCAGGTCCACGCCGAGGCGTGCCAATGTGAGTGTAGGCAGCGGGTAGCGCGGTGTTCGCTCCCCCGCCGAGTCAACCTCTTCACGCGTGATCTGCGATGCTGCGAGGGTCACGAAGCCGACTGCAGCACCGCCGAAAGAGGCGAGGTAGGTCACTGCGAAGTGGGAGAACTGGTTCTTGAGGGCATAGCGGACCAGGTACTCATTGAGCGCCGCCTCGCCGCAGTCGAAAGTCGCGAGGTCATCCTCGCGACTCAATCGCTGGATGCGAAGCCCGCGCATGAACCGTTCCGCCTACTCGCCGTCGCGCATCAGTTCGCGAAGCGCTGCAGTTGCGGGCCTGGGCTGCTCGATCAGGTCGATGACCTTGTCAAAAGACTCAGGCGAGAGCACAAGCGTGTCCACTTCTGCGTCCACACGACCCCATGCCGCCTGCGCTTCACGCGCGATTTCAATCGTGGAAATGTCCTGCGCGAACTGCGGACTCGTCTTGAGCACCTCGAGCGCAGCGTCCATCATGCGCAGTTCCTCGATGGGCACGACGGCGACCAGGTCTGCATCGTGGCGCGTGATGATCACGCGCTCCTTGCCGTAGGCAGCGCGATTCATCACATCTGAGAAGTCGCGCCGCGCCTGCGCAGCCGTTACACGAGCCATGTTCAATCATCCCAATCGATCGAGTGCTTCTTCCAATAGAATAGCACTTTTTGCACGATTGTACATTTTGTACTATGCGCATAAGTCGTCGACCGCACCACGCAAGAAGGGGCGAGCCCGAAGGCCCGCCCCCTGTCAGTCGCCCTGTTCGCGAGCTTACACCGCAGCCGCGATCGCCTTCGCCTTTGCCTTCGCAGGAGACGCCATCAGCAGCGGCACGATGAGCGCCCACAGCACCAGCCCGACCGAGCCCATCAGCGGGTAGTAGACGCCCCACACCACGAACGGCCCGCCAAGCGAGTAGACCCACACCACGAACGTGACCGTACTGAGCACGATCTGGCCGATCGATGCAACGTGACCGACTCGGCGCAAGTACACAGGCGTGAGCACGAAGAGAACCGCGAACGTGAATTGGATGAGAAACGCCCTGAGCGCGTCGTCCGTGATCCCCGATGCTGCCTCGGCAACGCGCACCGTGGCGCCCGGAGGGTACCCGATGATGCCCCCCAGCACCATGTAGGCTCCCACGATCTCCGTGGGGACAAGCTTCATGACCTTGTCCGCGTACGATTGTGCCTGCGAAAGCTGCCTTCCCATGACCCCTCCTCCACCGGGCGCACGACTGTCGCGCGCCGTCCGTGACCCCACTTACGGAGTATCACGGACACGAGGCCGGGGCCTGCGCAAGAGGGTCCGACAAGCGTTAGCCGAGGAGTGAACCGGGCGTTAACCGGGCGTCACGAAGCGGCGATGGCCTCGAGCATCTGAGCGACACGCTCGGCTGTCGCCGGTTCAAGTCGTGCCATTGCCGAGAGGCCCTTTGTGAGACGCGTCGCCAGGCCGCTCCCGTAGGCCGAGACAGCCTGCAACGCGAGCTCGACATCGCCCTCACGGTCCTCGAGCAAGACGCCGAGGACTGCCGCGGCCTGTCGCAAGTCCTTCTCGCTCTTGACCTGCGAGGTCACAGGACGCTCGCCCGCTACGACGAGTTTGTGAAGCGCAAACCTTGCGGGATCTGGGACACTCACGAGGACGCCGCCGCCATCGATCACTGCGCCGCGCACCGTCGCCTCAAGCAAGAAGTCGAGGTAGCGAAGCGGCTGCGCTGCGGCCTTGAGGCGTGGGATGGACACCGGCGCTGTCGAGGCACCGCGCGCGGGCGTCACGAGGTCGACACGCAAGCCCTGCCCGCGTACCTTGAACGACGTCGACGGGCTTTTCGGATCGAAGCCGGGCACGGGCAAGAAGCCCATGTTTAGCCCCTCGAGCGCGCTCGGGATGTCTGCGTCGAGCTCCGGCACGGCGACCTGCATGGTGGCGGGCGCTGCAACATCAAGGTCCTGCGTCCGCATCGCGCCCCCGGTCCACCTCACGCCGAGAAGGTTCCCAATCACCGTGAACGCATGGGTGCCGACCAGCACACCCCCTAACCGGAAGACGCCGGCGTCGGTGAGTGCCGAGAGTACGCGGGCCGATGGTGCATCGGTCAGCATGGCGCCCCCCACCCTCAGGAGCGACGAAAGGCGCTGGATTGCCGACGCATCTGCCCTGAACGTCTCGTGACCGCGCTCGAATCGCTCTACAACGACTTCCAGGAGTGCGTCCTTGCGTCCCACGTACGTCTGCCGCTTCGCTCCCCCGGGCTCCAGGTACTGGAAGTAGTAGTAGTCGTTGCCCTTCACGTTCTTGGTGACGAAGCCTCCAGGGACGTGTCCGATAGCGCGGGCTGCCTCAAGCGCAACAAGCTGCTCCAGCATCTCTGCGTAGAGAGTCTGTACCTCAAGCGGCTGCCGCTGCATGATTCGTCCCTTCAGCTAGGTTATACGCAGTATACCAACTTACTGCGTATAACTTCCACCCCCGGAGTCAGCCAGCGACAACGTACGACATGGCTCCTCCATGTTGTACTTTGGAGCACAAAGTTCAACATAGGAGATGCGAAGTGAGGGTTAGCCCGGTCAGTCGGCGATCTCAATCGTGAGGTAGACCTTCGTACCCACCGGGACCGCCATTCCTGCCTCGGGATCCTGCGCTTCGACCTTCGTTCCGCCGTACGGGACCAGCTCGACAACGGCAACGAGCCCCGCGTCAGCAAAACCCTTCTCGACGCACGCGACGTAGGCATCCAGGGCGTCGCCCCACTCCATTGATTCGGCTTCCGCTGCTGAGAGCGAGAACTCCCTGAAGTCCGGAACGATGGTGACCTGGTCCTTCTCGGGAGTGCTTGCCGAGGCCTTCTGGCCCTGCGTGAAGATGTGGAGTTCGTAGACGGCCTCGTTGTCGTAGACGATCATGCCCTTCACGTCAGATGCACCATTGATGGCGTCGAAGAACTGAGACATCGACACCTCGTTGTAATCGATGTACCAGCCCGTATCGATCGGCACGTACATGATGTACCACTCGGCGGGGCTCCGGCTCACAAGCGTGAACTCCAAGGAAACCACGTCATCTTCCCCGTCACCGCCGCCGGCATAGACCACGTCGGAGAACTCCATGCTTCCGTCCGACGGGGCGCTGTAGAACAGGTCGTCTTCCATCCGCGCGTGGGTGTCGGGCGAGAGTGCGTAAGGATCCACCTCGACTCCGATATCGCCCGGCTCGAGGGTGAGGTCCTCCGCGGGCGTGGAGGTACCCGCGTACGAAGACCGGAAACTGCCAAGGCCCAGGACTCCGACGACGACGATGACGAATACCATGACCGTGACAAACATGACGGCGCCCGCACCGATCGCGGCTGCGATCTTAGTCTGCTTCGGCAACGCCATGAACCAGGATACGGCGCGCTGGACGGCGGCCTTGATCGCATCAAGCGGAGCAGCGGGTTCGACTGACACTGCGGCCGTCGCGGGGGCCATGGGTTGCAGCGCTGGTGCGGCTGCAGCTGGCACGGCGACAGCCACGTCAGGCACGTCGGGTGCTGGCGGCGCAAGTGTGACAGCCGGCGCAGGTGGCGCTGCCATTTCCGGGTGCAGCACCTTGGCGGCCGCGGCGCTGCTCTCGCGCTCGAGTTTGGCGACGGGCTTGCGTCCGATGTAGACGAGAACACCCGCGACCGCAGCTAGCAGAAACCACACCGGTAGAAGCCGTATCTGGATGCCGGCCCCCAGCCAGAAGACCGCCGCAGCGGAAAGAACTGCTCCCACGCGGAAGATGGCGTTGGTCCGCTTGGCAACCTCGGGCTCAAGGGCACGGTATATGTGTGCGCCCTCCGTGAGCTTGGCCGAGTCGTCCCCGCACTCCGCGACGTACTGAACCTGTTCACGGAGGCGCAGAAGGACTTCTTTGCAGATGAAGATGTTGTCGGTGCGCACGGCGGTCAGGACCCGAAAGACGATCTCGGTCTTGCCATCGTGCTCTGAGAGGCGGAGCTCTGTCACCAGTTGCTGCGGCTGCAGCTTGCTACCAAAGGCGTAGACGACGCGCATCGGCTCGTGTGAGGTCTCGTAGAGGATCTCAGCGAATTTCGGCGGCTCCTTGGATGGATGGATGATTGCGTCGAGTGCGGCCATGATGGCCTCAGGAGAGGCCGACGACGTGAGCACGAGCGGCACGTCGATGAGGTCGTCGCTTTCAGCGATCTGCTTTTTGAAGACCGCCTTCTGCCCTGCATCGAATGCAGCGCCAACGCCTTTGCCGATAAGGCGCCCGAGAATGCGCGGAAGAATGATGACCGCAAAGGCGATCACTACCAGGAGCCCGATTACCTTCACGGTGTCATCCACGACGCCCCGCCTCTCCTGAGCTAGTTACCGGTTTCGGTGATCTGCACGGCCGGGTCGGCCGCCCTAAGCGCTGCCTCGACTTGCTTGCGCAACCGCTTCAGCACGTCGAGATCAACAGTGAGGCCATCCTCTTCGGTCCACCGCGGTACTGCGAATTCGACCTTCGTCATCCCGTCCTGCGCGCCAAAGAGCATCACTGCCGCGAACCTCAGCGCGGACTTCCCCCCGTAGACGTATACGACGTGCTCGTCGGTGCGCTCCTTCTCATACAGGACCGCTGTCCCGCCGAGCGGCGCGTCGACGGCAGCCACATAGTTCGTGAGGTTGTGAGCGATGTCGGACACGGTTGCCGAGGTGAGAGCCGTGAAGGTGTGCCGCGCCTGCTGGCCCTCCTTGTGCTCACCCATGGAAAGGACGCTGCGGTTGAGCCCCTTCATCACGCCGTCGCCCATCTTGGTGAGGACCCAGCCGAAAGCGAGGAACACTGCTAGACCCAGAATGCCCTGGATAAACTCCACGAGCTGCCCCCCGATCGGCTTGTGAGAATGAGCGAGACTTAATCAAACTCCCCAGATTTCCAGAATACGTTAGTTCCGGAGGAATGGAAGAGTGCAGCGCAGCGCCTACTGAATCTCTTCCAGCAGTTCCCACGCGCGCTCGATGCGACCGTGAGACTGTGGGAATCGCAGGAAGCGCTCGTCCAATCCGCCGAGACGAACGCGGTCGAGCGCGTCGGCATCCTTGAGCACGCGGAATACGTTGCCGAAGCCCTCCGGGTCCACTCCGGCAGCTCAAGCTCACGCGCGAGCTCGGTCGCATGCGTCCACACGCGCAACGCGTGCCCGCGCCCATGAATGCCCGCCGAGTGGTCGATGCCATCGAGGCGTACGAACCAGGATGCGGGGATGGCGGGAAGATCGATTGCCTCATTCACGGCATCTCCCTCTCCTCGTCTTCACTAGGTTGTAGCTACCTGCCAGAACTGAATTACCGCTTAATGACTAGCCCAGGTACTCTCTCAGGGGACGGCTGCGCGCCGGCTTGCGCAGTTCGCCGAGGGCCTTGGACTCAATCTGACGGATTCGTTCGCGCGTGACCCGGAACACCCGTCCAATTTCCTCGAGAGTGTGCACGCAGTCGTCTCCAAAACCAAACCGCATCTCAATCACAACACGCTCGCGTTCAGACAGTGAGCTCAACGTCTTCATGATCTGATCATGGAGACCGGACTCACACACAGATGTGAACGCCTCGGACCCATCTGACCATAGTCTGAGGCGCCATTCAGGCGGCTCAGACTTCTGCCAATCGCTACTGCCTACTTCGAGTAGTTCGTCTAACGAGCAGGCATCGTCGAAATCCTCTCGAAAGTACCTCACGCGATGTGGCTCCAGCCCAAGAGCCGCGCCAATCTCGACATCATCCGGTATGCGGCCGGCCTGCTCTTCCACCTGTCTAGCAACGCGCGCCACAGCGTTGACCTTCTCAAAGGCGTGGACCGGAAGACGAATGACACGCGCGGAATCGGCAATAGCCCTCGTGATGCTCTGGCGTATCCACCAGGTTGCGTAGGTGGATAAGCGAAGACCGAGTGAGGGGTCGAACTTCTCCACGGCCCGCATGAGGCCAACATTACCCTCCTGAATGAGGTCGAGCAGAGGAACCCCGGATCGAATGTATCGCCGGGCTATAGAATTCACCAGGCGCAGGTTAGCCTCAATCAATCTACGCCTGGCTTCAGAACCCGCGGAACAAGCGCGTTCGAGACGGCGCCTTGTGGCGGGATCACCTTCGCCTGAACCTCCGGTTTCCGCTAGAAGTAGAGCAGCTTCATCGCCTCTCAGCATGTCCAACCTGAGCGCAATGACCTGATCGTGACGCAGCATCGGTATGCGACGCATTTGAGAGAGGTACACCTCGATTAAATCGAGGTCCCTCGCCGGCTGGAAGTCGGTCAACCGCCGCGATCGGCGTTGTTTTGGCTTTGGCCCACTCAGCCGCTCAATCTCGGCGCGTGCGGCGTCCCGAACCATTTCATCCGCGTCCTCAGCCAGCACAAGTAGGGCCGCCTTGGCGGACGGATCGGCTCCTTCTGCCAGCTCAATAACGGCCGCCCAGCGCTCAAACGGATCCGAGCTGCCGGCCATTCGAGACACGTCTGCCGATCCGCTACCCTCCCAGAAATCCTTTGCTTCAGAACTCAGTGCAGTCATGTTCCTGACTATCCCGAAACCGAAAGTTGGCTCTTTAGTCCATCAACCTGCTGCTTGACCTCTCCAGCAAACACACGAGCAAATTCACCGGGCTCGTCCAACATCTCTGCCAGAAGAAGCAGCCCACCATCAGCATATCGCTCGGCCAAATCGAGCCTCTGCTCGATATCCGTAAGCGTCTGTGGATCGTTCGTCTCCGCAAGATGCATGGCGGTCAGCAGGGCTTCGTCCGGGCCCTTGAGGTACTCCAGCCGGACGCCGGTATTTGACCGCTTGAGATTCTCGGGCTTGGTAGCGTGCCGCATTCCCCAGGTCATCGCAATCAAGAAGGCTTGTTTATTGGCGATGCCACCCAGCTCCTGCTTGAGCCTGTTGAACGTGTCAAGATTCTTCTCGCCAACTGCGAGTAATGTGCGCCCTGATTTCAGCAATTAGCTCACCTCTCGCAGACTGGAGGCCGTTGCGGCCTGATCGAACTCAATGTCGAACACCCGAGGATTCCGAACGGAGAGCACCTTCGCCACCCGATCGCTGTACTCGACCTCAGTCATGAGCATGATTAGCTGATGTGCAGGTTCACCCTCAGCTCTCGCCGTTGCCCGAGAGAGCACCTCCCCCATCTGCTCCTGCACGTCCGCGCTGAGCCGCCCCATGGGTGTGTCGATCACCATTGGTAGTTCATAGCCTGAGACTTCGCTCAAAGCTATCGAGAAGGCCAGAGCCAGACACTCCCTCTCCCCAGCGGAGAGTACCGGGAGTAGTTCAAAGCCGCGGTTGTTCTTCACGGACACGCGATACGCTTCATCAATGGTCACGGCGCCAATACTCTCGCGCTTCCAAATCATGGCCAGAAAATGCTTCTCGAGAGTCGATGCGACCCGACTTCGGACTTCGTTTGTGAGGTGACCGTACAGTGAAACGGCCTCACGCAGGCAGTGCTTTGCAAACCGCGCCTCGAGCATGAGCTTCTCAGCACGCTCGTCTTTGGCGGCCAGTAGTTCCATCTGACGCTCCGCATCTTTGATGCGCCTTCTGAAGTCCTCGCACTGAAGCTCCAGTCTCGCCACATCACGCTGCTCGAGCGCGCGAGCTTGCTTTGCCTTCTCCAGCTGCGACTGAATGAGCGCAACATTCGCGTCTTCGTGTTTGGCAAGTCTCGCGTTCAGGTATTCGATCTCTTCGTATACAGTCTGGTATCGGTGCTCCCAGTCGCCAATGCGCTTCATTATGGCGTCGGCTGTATCTCCGCCGGCCCTGAGTGTGCCGAGAAGATCCCTCGTATCAGTCTCGACTGTCAGCAACTCCTCGCCGATAATCCCGACCCTTGTGTACTCATCCAAGAGTCCCTCGATTGCGGCGCGCCCCTCACTGCCCTTGCCGAGCGCGGATCCACAGACGCACGATTCTTGATCCAGAAGGCGGCGCAGAATCTCAGGGTCGACAGGCGGCGGCAATCTGCGTTCGGTTCGCGCATCATCAACCGCCGTTGCCAGCCCACTTAGCGCCTCCCCGGCGAAAGCGGCCGGCGATATTGAACACGACCATTCGTAGAGGCTCTTCCAAGCTGCCTGGAGCTCGGAGTTAATATTGGCGAGTTCGGATTCCTTTGACTTCCTCTTCTGTATCTCGCCGTGAACCTCTCTTATGTCACCGAACTTTGCCTCAAATCTGCGGACAGCATCGTCATGCTCCTGCAACGCGCTTTCTTTCTCAGAAAGGGAGGCCTCGGCGCCCGCCAACGCTTCGCGAGCGACATCAAGCTGCTGGCTCAGCACCCCCATCTCCACTCCTCCACTTTCTTTCGCAGCTCTCGAGTAGAGCTCCGACGACACCGTCTCGAGATGCTTTACGAGCCTCCCTAGCAGGTCGATCTGCGCGATCTGCAGAACCGCATTCTCGATCTGCTTGGCCTCAGCGTCCTTGAAGAACTCGTCGAGCCGCTCACCGTCAAACAGGAAGTACGGCTCAAGGCGCGAAGGGACCCAGCGCTCGATCCAGTGCTGGGGGTTGCCTACTGTCCGCATGCCTTTCGACACGTCCTCTAACACAGAGACGGACAGTTCCGGCTTGCCGAGGCTCTTGGCCCATTTTCCCGACTTGGTGAACTCACCACGGCGACAGATCCGAGCTTCAACTCCGTCGGCGAACCGAAGGTCGACCGTCACTTCACAGATGACCAGGTCACCTTCACTCGCGTCATCGAGCGCTCCCTGGTTGACCAATGGAGAGCTCTCCATCTGCTTGCTGTAGTACTCCTCTTGACCGTAGAGGCACCAGATCAATGCGTTCAGCAGGTTGGTCTTGCCAGTGCCGTTCTTGCCGACAAGAATCACCATGTCCGAACGTTCGTCAGAAAGATCAAGTTCGATCGAGCGGTATTGCCGAAACCCCGATATCTTGAGTCTTTCGATTCGCACTACTCGTCCACCTCGCTACCGGTAGGCTGCCAGGCGGCTGCACAAGACGATAGAATCTTATGGTAGAAACTCTTGTACTCGACATTGCTGCCTTTGTCCGCATTGCTTAATTCATGCGTGAAGAGGGTTGAGAGGCACCTCTTAACGGCAGTGTCGCCATCCATTGAGGCAATTCGTCGTGCAATCTGCGCGTCTCCGCTCATGAAACTCCTCCTCGTTAGGACAACCTGTCGAGTAGCTGCAGAACCCACGTGCTAACGTACAAGGCGTTAAGCGCGTTCGCGCCAAACTCGTCTATTCGACGCAGTTCCTTCGCGAGCACATCATGCTCAATCTTGCGAATTGCGGGATCAACTATCTGATCGGGATCCGGAGTCACAATTACGTCGTAGATGACTGCTTCGTGCTTGCCTGGCGCGCGGCGAAGCAACCGCCCCCTCCTCTGCACATACTCCCGCGGGTTGGACGAACTGGCGAGGATGATCCCTAGGCTCGCAGAGGGTACGTCGACACCCTCATCAAGGCACTTGATCGCCACAAGCGCCTGGTACTTCCCCTCGTCCAAGCCGCTCAGAATGCTCTCGCGTTCGCTGAGCCCGCCGTAGTCCACTAGAGGCATCGTACCTTCATCGCCGGTGAATCGGTGGTAGGCAATCCCTCTGCTGTGCAGCATCGCGGTAACGTCGCCCATTTGATCTTTGCTATGACAGTATATGAGCCCATTCTTCAGATCGCCGATTTCATCCAATATTCGACCGACCGCAAAGACCTTCTGACTCGCCGTCTTAATGATTGCAGCTCTCTTGAAGAGCAGCATTGCGAGCCGATCCTGGCTCTCATGATCATCCTTGTTCAAGTAGTAGACGAGCTTCTCTGTGAGCTTCATATACTGTTCAAGCTCTTCGCCGTCCAAGTGGACTTCTCGCGGCAAGTAGCGATAAGGACACAGTGCGCTCAGCCCTGTGTCCGGGTCATGCCACTCCAAAGCTTCCTTGATACCGAAGGTGTAGACGACGTCCCCGAAGAAGTCGGTGAGACAGCCTGTCCCCTCGTCGTCGAACCACCGGCTAGGCGTGGCGCTCAGCCCTAGTCGATGCGTATATGCGTCAAGAAGAGCCTTTCTGGTCTCAGGCGCACCCAGCCCGTGAACCTCGTCACCCACGAAGACTAGGCGGTCGAACACGGTTCCGGCCCTTTCGATCTGAGCTGAGAATGCGCTCGATCCCGCTGTATCTTGAACTGCTACGATTGTAACTTCGCTTCGCCTGCCCAACTTCACATCAGCCATAGCGTTGGCGACCTGGACCTTCCAGGGCGTTCCACCATGGGCCAGAATGGGCTGCAGCCACGCCAGCTCTGATATCCACTGGGTCGCAATGTGCTGATATGGCGCAGTTACTACGGTGAGCTGTCGCCCTTCCAGTTTGCCCAGCCTCACAAGACACTCAGCGGCGGTCTTAGTTTTACCCGTCCCGGTGGCCATCTCAAAAATGCCGCGGCAGCCCGCGGCAAACCACTTGTCTACCGCAGTCGTCTGGTAATCGCGCAGTCGCACGCTCTGCCCGGCGCGGCGACGGCGACGCGCCTTCTCATACTGCTCTAGATCAAGGTCCTCAATGTCAGTTGGCGCATACGACACCAGCTGCCTGGCCACTGCGGCTGGGAGCGGTACCACGTCCATGCGATCCGTCGACTCGCCCCAGTATCTATCGAAGGTGCGTCGATCGAAAGCAACAAGTTCCGCGTCGGACGCATCCCAGCTCTTGAACACCTTGAATTCCTCGATGTTCTCCAGCCAAGCGGCAGCTGTCTCGTTGATGGAGCCAGAGAAGCTGACGGTGTCGCCCGCTGCATCAGAGAGCAGACCCACCTTCTGGTGGAACAATCCTTCTCGCGCAGTGTCCATATCCCGTGGAATTGCCAGCCGAATCTCAAGGCGACCTTCGGCCAGAAGCCACCCCATGGCACGAACATGATCCCTCGCAATCTCGTCGGCGAGGTCATCGGTGCTTAGTGCCGACATGGCCGCTCTCTCCGCGAGCGCGACACGATCACCGAGGTCCTGAAGAGACGAGAGCAACTCGAGATCGGCGTGGGGGAACTGAGGGCAAGAGACAATGCGCATGACTCCGCCGTTGCCGATCAGACCGGCGATTCCTCGCGCCGCCACGGCCAGCGCTGCCGATGAGAAGAAGCCAGCCAACCGGTCGTAGCTGTTAGCAACACCAAGCGCGGGAACGTAGAAATCCGCCAGCACGTCGCTGTCAGCGGAGCCCGTGTCATAGGCACGCTCCAAGTGCAGATCCCGAAGCCCCAAGTCTCCTCCTGATTGCATTGAGGTTGGCGCACGCTTGCGTCCGAGATCATCTTGGACGCGGACATGCCTTGCCGACCGCCAGTATCTACTCTGATAGCCATGCTAGACGATGGCACTGACATCCGTAACCGGACCCATTGATTCCGTCTCCCTGCGCGCCATATGCAAGTCGCGTGTAGCCTTTCCACGGCACAGGGGCTACGCATCCGCCAAGGCGCAGGCTAAAGAGGGCCGGAAAGCGCAAATGGCTACGTGTTCGCGCCAAGTTCGAGTGCGAATAGGTATGTGGTCTGGCGAGGAAACATCGGGCTTCTCGACCTTCGGGCTAAAGACCCGAAAACCATCATTTCGCTGATGGCGTCATGCGGTTCGGGCAAGGCGGAAGACCAACAATGACCCACGAAGTATGCCGCTTCGTCACAACGATCGCCGGCATCAAAACACGCCCTTCCTCTACTGACAGCCCGACTCATAGGCTCACTTACTGGCAGGTAGTCCGCATGCGATACTCCATACTTGATCCCAGCCAGAGACTCTGATCACATTTCGCGGAAGCGTCTGTTCGCAGTTGTATGGCTGCTCGACAAGCAGCACAATATCGCAAAGTTGGGCGAGCCGAGCTGCGTTGCGCGGATCATCCTCAATGAAGATATGGAATCGCCCGTTCCTGGCCTCCGCGAAGCGATTCCTTTGCCTCACGCGAAGCGGCCATCGTGTGCGTCGACCCTTTTCCACCGTGAGTGGGAATCGATCCATGCCGTGGGCCTTGAGCCAACGTCTAGTCAGGGCGCTGATGCGGTCGAGTTTGCACGCCGCAACGAAGCGACCTACTCCTGCGCTGTCGGCAATTACTGCGGTCGCCCATGCTGCGTTGATGGCCTTGCGTTCTAATCTATGCATCCCCGTCGTCTTGGGCCAATCGCGATTCGTGAATAGTCGTACCTCATAGCCGAGTTCGTCCTGAAGTTTGCGCAGCACGCTTGCGGCGCGATCCATTGGAGCTACATCTGTCCAGTAGTCGGGCGAGTTGAATACCGCGTGCTCATCGGCCTGCGTGACGGTGTTGTTCTCGCCGAGATGAACAGGAATCACGTCAATATGCTCGGGTTCGACAACCTTGCCCTTTAGTTCGAGCAGCTTCATGCAGAACTGCTCGCGATGGAGATTCACTACGCCGTCAAGGTCAACGCCAATTACTTTCGCAGCGAGATAGGTCCCCTCGCGATCCTGCGCCTGCGCTAAATATGCGAGAAGATGGACTGTTGCGAAGGCGGCCCCAGCAGACAGACCGATAAGGAGGCTGGATTCTGGATCTGAGCGATAGAGGACGCTGATACCGAGCGCAAGATAAGAGCCGTTGATCAACGCAAAAGAGAGCGCCACTGGATAGAAGAATCGGACCTCATGATATGGTGGGACATGTCGGTTCTTGGGCAGTACTCGCACAGCCTCGCCCACGAGGGGATCTCCCTCTAGCCTGTCCATGAAGTATCGACGAATGGCGTTGATGGTCCGTGCATACAGCATGACATCCAACCGCAGATTCACGATGTAGACGAAGACAAACAAGCCGACAAAAGCAACAACTAGCAGGACGGCCGCCACCAGCGAAGGTGCGAGAAGCGGCGCCCGCACCTCGAGCGCTTGGGCGAGGCTCGCTACGGTGATGGGAACCGCCATGATCACAAGGTAGTGTTTAAAGAACGCCGAAATCGAAGTAATCGTTTGGAAATGCGCTTCGGCTACGTGTTCGTACTCATCCAACAGATAGTTGGCTGAGTTATCGTTTACTGAATCAACTGCGACCGGCAAGCCATCTGCCGGCAGCGGAGACCCCCCGTCTTGCTTGTTCACTAGCCCTCCTTGAGGAAGTGTGTACTGGCCTAGTAGTGCGCCAGCAGGGCCTCCACCGCCGCATCCGTCGACCCCAGAATCGGATTCTTTGCGTGGAGGGATCTAGACTGGAACTCCTCCAACTGAGAAGGCGATAACGCCGAGTACTGCGTGCTCCAGTACGCGGCATCGGTCAGCTCATGCTGAGTCCTGTTGAGAATGTATTCCTCGGGCATGCTGATAAGACGAACGAAACTCTCTGCGTCTGGCCCAAAAGCCCGCATGAAGAAGTCCCTCTTCACCCCCACGACACCCCTAGTGGCATTTAGGATGCACTGCACCCCACGAATGTATCGCCAAGTCCAGTGCTGGCCGACATGCTGCCTGTCGATCCTGCTCACGGGGCTAAACCTCATCGGAAAGGAGTATATGTGCGTTCCCAATTCCTCGTTCAGTTCGACGTTGAGCCTCAGCCGTTCGTAGAAATCCATGGGCGTATCTTCACAATTGAAGAGCACATAGTTCGACAATCTGCGCAGACCGTACTTCGCTGCCCACCTCACGGAACGCTCGTACTCTTCGCGAAGCGCAATGTCGTCAAAGGCAATTCTGAGTGGCCAGATGGCCGTTTCTGACAGACGCTTTACCTTATGCTCAGTCAGCAGGCGGGCATCAAGCCCTTGGTTGAAGTCAACATGACGGAGCCGACCTCCCTGACGAGCACCAGCGCCAAACCCTGCGGCGACAATCTCGTCAACAATGTCATCAAACCTAGGTGATGCGACGGTGTTGTTATCCATGAGGACAAGGTGTTGTCTCTCGCCATGAGCGCTTCTGATCGCATCGACCTGGTCCACTACGGAACGGAAGCTCTCAAATCGAGGTTCCACAGTCGTGACAGCGCAGAACGCGCATTTGTTGACGCAGCCGCGGGTCGCGTGCACGAAATAGGAGTCTCCCACGGGATACTCGTACTCGATGTCCTCAAGAATCGAGTAGTCCGGCACCATTGCCTCGATTGCCTCATCTCCCGGCAGCCCTAGCTTGTCGCGCTCATCCAAAAGGCCTGTGACAACAATGGCTCCTGTGGCAGCGTGCAGCTCTTGCGGCATAAGCGTAGCCAGAATGCCACCCACATAGACCGGTGGGCCCCCCAAGGAGCGCGAGTAGTACTTGATTGTCTCGACGGTTCGCTTCCACTCCCATGTGAACAGTGTCGTCACATAGATGGCATCCCACCTGCGCTGCCGAAGAGCAGGAGACTTCCCCTTCACGAACGTGACGTCAATATCATGCTCACGGAAGTAGGTCGCCAACTTCATAAGGCCTAGCGGTGGAAACTTGTTCTTGTATTCTGGCTCAACAAGCAGGACGGACTGCACTACGCACGCTCCAATTGCTATTCGACTCCGACGGAACGACAGAATCGCTCCAGTTCTTTGTGGCAACGCTTGAGCTGCTCATAGCAGGCCTTTGCGCGGGGTCCATCAGTCGTAAGGTTGGTCTTGATCTCCTCGACTGGCGCGTCTCGGAGCAAGTCTCTGAAGACCTTCACGCCAATATAGAATGGGTCCATCTGCTCTGGCTTGTGTTCGTGAAGTACTAGTTCGGCTTCCTCGTAGGCAACTTCGGGATCACTGTCCACCAGTTCATAGAAGGTCTTCTGAGCACGCTTGTTCTTGAGGATCTTTGGAAGCTCACTCCGCACACATTCGGCCTTTGGGAACACGTCCCACAAGACCCAGTCGCTGAACTCCTCCATGAACCTTGGCGTTTCCTTTGCTCGCTGAGCGAGTTCCTTATGGCGGTAGAACGCCTCGAAGTAGCTGTACTTCCGAAGCGCGTCCTGGGTCTCGAACTCATCGGCACCCTTGGTAGCCTTCGGAAGAAATGAATCCCGCATCGTCTCGTATGCCTTAAGCATCGCCTCGACCGTGTTGGCCTGATGTCCGAGCTGTCTGGCGACCTCCTGCGGTGTGTATTCGAGTTCACGGACCATACGGTGGATGTAAGCGGCCTTCTCGTACGCACTCCACTCGTTCTTGCCCTTGATGTGAAACGTCCCAAGGATGAAGAATAGATCGGCCGGCTTGATATCCGAAGACAGAACCTTCGCAGGGATATGCGTCCAGCGCGGATCACCCGGATGCTTGCTCGCCAGCCTCCTGTAAACCGCTAAGCGAGTATTGCCCTCAACCACCTCATCACCAATGACGAGAATCTCTTCAATTAGTCCTTCGTTCTCCTCGACGTCCTTGACGAGATCCTTCGTGGTATCCAATGCCAGGAGCTTGTGCTCGATCGTCTCCTGCGTAACGTCACCGTCATGCGAACTGATGATGTAGTTGATCCTTGGATTGTCGGCGTAAAAGCGCAGCTCGTAGATACTGAGCCGCTTGAGTTCGAACGGTATCTGACGCCCTCGTACGCTGATGGTATGGTCGCTCACGTTTCGGCCTCCCCAAGGAAACGAAGAATCTCTGCTTTCTCGTCCCGCAACTGAATGACTTGCTCTCTACGTCCTACATCGGGTCGGTATACGAACTCCGCGATGCTTTGCTTCAGTTCAATAACGGCGTCGACATACTCATCGACTGTCCCTACGGCCACAAGCTTGTGGATCTCGCACTGCCGCGTTTGACCGATCCTGTGGATGCGGTCTTGTGACTGCAGATAGTCGACTAGATTGAAACCTCTATCGAGGTAGATGGCCGCGCTGGCCCTAGTGAGAGTGAGTCCCTCACGCGCAGCCGCTGGGTTGGCCACCAGCACCCGGCATGATGAACCCTCTTGAAAGGCGCGAACCACTTGAGCTCGCTCGTCAATACCAACGCCACCGTGGATGCGAAGCGGGTTGTACCGATGCAGTCTTCCGACAACTGTCTCAATGTTATCCACAAACCCCGACCAGATGATCAGCTTCTCGTGGCTTCCCAGCAGTTCATCACATAGTGTATCGAGGTAGTCCAGCTTCGCGATCGGACCAGCAAACTGAAAGTCGATCAGACCCGGATTACTGGCTATCTGCACGAGCCGCAGCAACCTCTCCAGGATGTTGTCGACCTCTCGCAGCTCCACCACACCTGCCGCTGATCGAAGCTCAACTATCAGGTCCTGCGCGCAGCTGTCGTACATCGTCTTCTGGGCACCAGCGAGTCTGATCTCATGGTCTATGAAGAGTTTGTCCGGCAATTCAAGTACGTCGTTCTTAAGCCGTCGAATGGAGTTGGCCCTGACAAGAGACGAAAGGTCTTCGAGCCTATCCTCGACTCCCTCGGAATCGGGATCGTAGCGACATGCAAATGCCGCGTGATCAGTCCCCAACAGTTTGCCGCGATCAAGGAAGTAGTACTGCGCCCAGATGTCCACGGGACGATTGGCGATAGGCGTTCCAGTCATGATCGCACGATGTACTGCGCTCTCGCTGATGTCGAAGATGGCCTGGGCCGTTTCGGTCGATGGGTCCTTGATCCTTGTTGCCTCGTCGAGCGCGATGGCAAAACGACGCGTTTGTACCAGCTTCCTGAAGATCTCGCGCCGGGAGGACACGGCTTCGTAGTTGGCGATGTAGAAGTTCGCACCTGAAAGAAACCTGTACTTCCGCGTCCGTCCAGTCCCGCGAAGCACCACCGGCACCAAATTCGAATGCTTGCCGATTTCGGCTTCCCAGTTGAAGACGAGCCCCATCGGGGCGATGACAAGCGCGGCATCAATCTGCCCAGATGACATCAGCTGTGCAAATGCGTCGATAATGATCTTGGTCTTCCCTAGACCCTGCTCATCAAAGAGGGCCGCCGCCCTATTCTCGACTACGTATTCGATCGCCTCGCGCTGATGCGGGAGTGGTCGAGTTCTAGGCGTGAAGTCTTGAGCCGTTCTAGTCATTGAGTAGCTCATCAGGCACGGCAATGAGTTCGAGCTGAGGACAATCCAGCGCCCCGATAGTGGAAAGCAGCGACCGAACAACCGCGTCCGCGCTGCGCGGATATCCGAGCAGCACCAGAGGGTAGGTTGAACCCCGCGCAACGAGATAGTCCTCAAGCTGCTCGCGAGTATGATGCGACCCAAAGTCGCCAGCCGTTTTGGCCTCCCCAATACACAGACGTCCGTCAGGCGCGCATCCAACGGCATCGGGTCTGTGTCGACCAAACACCTCCGGGCGCTTCAGTTCGGCTTGTCGCAACCCTTCGGTGGCGCCATCAATTGCGAGCGCGGAATAGCCCAAAGCGGCCATACGCTTCAACACGAGGGCCAGGATGCGTTGATGCTCCCTAGTTGGCACTGCTGTCCTTCATGCTTGATATGAAGGCATTCAGCGTGTCCGCCAGCCCCTCCAGCAGGGCGACTTTCGCCGGCTCTTGTCCCCTACGGATTCCCTCAATCTCAGAGAAGGGCATCTTCTTGATGCCTTGAGTAACGTCCCTGATCTTGTCGAAAAGTGGGCTCTTGGCGGCAGGGTCGACCTGTGAGAGCTGGTCAAGTGCAGTATCAAAATCGTAGTCAATCAGAGCCTGCCGCGCGTCAGGATCTCGCAACACTGGCCCCAGACGTCGCACATCTTCACCTCGACCAAACTTCCCATCGCCGACCCATGTACAGAAGTCGACAATGTTCAGCTGTCCCTCTTTGACCAGCTTCTTGAGATCTGCATTTCGCCGATACTCCACGAAGTAGCTGAACTTCTGATGCTCACCAGGATCTCCGAAGCGCGACAGGTAGTACTCGTCCATGTCGCGAAATGCCTGAATGCTGTTCCGAATATCAGAGGGCGAGAGCTTGGTCATACGCGCCAAGCGATCGATGGAGTAGTCCTCCTCCTCGTTCAATCGATAGAGCTCTCTCGCCTTCTCGTAAGCGTCCCATGGTGTAGTGCCAAACAGGTGCGCCTCAAGCCTGATGAAGTTGATCTCATCCCTTGTGCACTTCTCAGGAAGCAGGAAGGCGGGAATGGACTTCCACTTGCCGTCATTCGGGTACTTCTCGCTAAGATCCCGGTACACCTGTAACCGCGTATTTCCTTCGATCACAACATATCCGCCGCCCGCAGGTGCGATCCAGATTGGGTTAACAATCCCCCCATTAGTCTCGATGTTCTCGCGCAGCTTGCCGTAGCTGTCGTTTCCCACAGTCAGGGCAAAACCGAGTTGCACTTGAGTGGGGGTAGCGTCAGACAGTGAAGTATCCAGCTGAAACTGGATTCGAGGGTTGGTGGGATCGAACGCCACATCGCCCAGACATACCCGCAGTTCGTGGATCGCAATTTCACGCCCGTCCAAATGGACTATGCGTTCGTTCATCTTGCCCCCATACCGGATCGAGTTCGGTCTGTGGACCCATTCTAGACGTGCTTGCTAGAAGAATGTTAGAAGATGCCTCTGACAACGAAAACAGGCCAGACACGTTTACCATGTCGGACCTGCGATTTTCTTGGTAGCGGGGGCCGGATTTGAACCGACGACCTTCGGGCTATGAGCTGCGCCCAGAGTTGTTCCGCGAGGTGGTGGCTCCCTTTCGACATCAGAGCTAATGTCCATCGTTGACCAGACACTGAGAGATGGGATCAGCGATGGCAAACCGAACAAAGAATGCACTCCCGAAGACCCGCTCACCTGAGGAGTGGTCTGACTTCTTCCGCTGCATAGAGACCCGGTATCCGACTCAAGCTCGCAACCACGCCTTGCTCTACCTCACCTACCTCACTGGCCTCAGAATCGGCGAGGCCCTCGCGCTTCGTACAAACAACGTGGATCTCGACCGACTCAAAGTACACGTGACTCGCGGAAAGACGGGTGAGCGGATCGTGCCGCTGCCGAGCGACCCAGAACTCGTGAGAAGCTACTCTCGGTGGATCGATGCACGTGAAGCGTGGGCGGAGAACGATCTGCTATTCGTCACCCGGTCTGGCGAGCCCATCAGACCCAGCGCCGTGAGGCGTTCAATGGATCTATACGGCAGGCGCAGTGGGATCGGCCATGTCACGCCGCACATGCTTCGCCACTCCGCTGCAACCGAGATGCTCGCAAATGGGGCACCTCCCATTGGCGTGCAGCGCGTGTTGGGTCATCGAAGCCTTCGGACCACGCTCGAGACATACGCACACGCTTGCGACACCCATGCCGCCGAAGCGATGTTGCGGCGCTTCAGCCGCTAGGACTCGCCAACCACTAGATACGCGAATACGTACTCTTCTGTGGCGGGCTAGCACAACGCCTGAAGCATTCCGCGGATGCGTAGCCTTTCACGATGAAGATAGCTACGCCTGCAGACACTCCGCCAGTAGGCTCGAAGACGCACTGTGCACTGCTCGCAGGGTGATGCTTGCTCGGTGCAACGGGAGTCCTCTTCCGCCGGTTCAGCCGGGGTGCAGGGCCACCCTACTGATCACCAAGCTATGGCGCCACTCTCTCGACCGCCAAAGCCCTCCATCCGCATTGGCTCCTACCGAATCGATCCCTCTTCTTCTTCAACTCAAGAACAGCCAGCCCCCGAGCGCGGTCAGCATCCGCCAGGCCGACTTGATCGATCAGCTTGGGTGAAACGAAGACGTCGTCAACAAACCCGAATGGCCTGCCCTCTCTCACTTCAATGGAGCCCTCAAAGCACTTGCAGAACGAAGTTGACGGCTGCATGTCAGTCGTCTCCCACGCCAGAGCCCGGAGGATGCCCCGCTTCTCTTCACGCCGGACCTTAACGGCCACAGACGCGCCAATCTCTGCGCTCGCCATTTCGGGGAAGCGATCGTGATGCAAGAGACAGCATTCATCACGCCCCAGCACGACTGCCGTCACGCCCTTCTCGGCGTTCACATGCTCCACGACCCCGATTTGAGTTGGCACGACATCCCATGGACTTCCATCACGCCTCTCCAACGAGACGATCACAGGGCGCGATCCCGAATCATCCACCTGCAACGAAACAGGCTGCCCCTCGTCGGCTCCATCCAGGTCCTGAAAGCGCTCCGTCTTCACGCCGACCTCGACGAGTGCGCCAGCCGGAGCATAGCCCACGAAGGTCAGCGCCGCCTTGCCATCCCTCGGCGGCAAGTTATGAACCACCACGCCGGGCACAACCGGCAGTCCCTCACACAGCAACGTCTCGACAATAGGCGCATGCATGCGGTAGAGCGCCTCATTGCTCTCAAGTACGGCCGCGCTCTGGTACCAGTTGGCAGCTTGCCAATCGTGGAGTCTCTGCATCTCGTCAGCCGGTTTCCAGCCCTTCTCCTCGCGGATGGCCACGGCCTTGCCGATCTCGAACCTTGCTTCGGCGTATAGCTGCGACTCTACGAGCAGCCCGCCGAGTTCGGTATGCACATTGACGAGGAAGGACTCCTCTTTCGTTCGGCACAGCAGCGATCTGCATAGGCATGCCAACTTCTTGTCGCCGTCCTCCGCGCCGAAGGTTGACGCCAGACTGTCCCAAGCCCAGAACTCCCCTTGCTTCCGTCGCACGATTGGCAAGATCGACTCGCGAGCGCGGGTAATATCTCCACTGCGAACGAGCAATTGGCCGTAGTAGTACTCGAACCATTCCTGCTCAGGGAACCTGGCGAGGTGTTCGCCCACAAATTGGGCGGCCCACTGGATGTTCTCTGCATCGTGCTCGGCCTTGGCAGCCTTGTGGACGGCTTTGATGGCGCGTTCGACGAGACTGTCATAGGAACGATCGGATCCCGCCGGGGCGAACCGCTGAAAGTCCTCACTGCGGAAATTCGTAGGGTCCCACCAACGCAGGAACGGGATGAACGTCTTGAGGTGCTCCACAGCTTGCGTCGCATGCTTCAGCATTAGCGAATGGAGGAGACTCGGCTTCTCGTTATGCGGGAGCCGTGCGTATTCCTGTAGCAGACTTCGCACGACCTGGCCGTCCACGTGTTCCTGCGACACCAGGTCCTTCAGCACCCGTTCGATCTCCCATGCGAGACTGGTCGCGGCCTGCGGCAGTCCGGGGAACCTCCTCATTGCCTCACGCAACAATCGAAGGGCTTCCTGACGGTTGCCCGCATCGGACGCAACCCTCGCCTGTTGAGTAAGTACAGCCAAGGCGGGCCCGCCATCCGCAGGTGCTACCCGGGTCCGCCAGGTCTCGCGTGCCCCCCGCAGGCTGTCGTCATCTTCGCCATCGCCCACATCGAGCCGTTCGAACTCGGCGAGCAGCCGCTGCATCTCGGCCATGTCGTTGACTTGCTGCGCAGCTTTGAGCCCATCGTGGAGAGACCACCCATACGCCCTGATCAGCCAGGCGTCGTCAGGCGTCTGGGGAAACAGCTCTCGCGCAAGATCGAGGGCCGCCTGAGGCTGCCCCTCCCTCCGCAATTGAAAGACGTCACGCGAGTCTGACATCTGCAAACCTCACCAGGAAGTACGGGTATGATCGGGCACCACTCGCGCACCTGCGCAGCCTGTGGACATCCGGCCGATTCACAACAAGGCGCCTTTGATCTCCTCGAGCAGCTCGGCGTCGCTGGCCCCAAGCGGCCGCAAGCTGGAGACTAGCCCATGCTTGTCGAAATTGATCTCCATCCTGATGCGCTCATCTTCGCTGCGTCCAAGCGAAATGGTCAGTCGATAAGCGGATTCGGTTGCTGAGACGACCCTCCAGCCGCTCCGTTCCAAACGTGAACGGGCAGAGCGGAGCAAGGCTTCAGCCTCCGGCGAGTATGCATTCGCAGCCAGGCACTCAGAAGCCACATTGCAGAGTAGTGGCCAATGCGTCTGATCCTTGATCTGCATGCCGGTGACGACGTTCTTTCCGCTATAGGAAATACGCAATTGGCATGGTTCGCCCTGTGGACCGACTAGTTGGTACTGCTCCATGAATGGATGGCAGTTCGCTCCAACTACTCGCCAACCGTAGGCCTCTGCTGCGCTGCGAATGCGAAGCCAGATGGCTACCGACTTCGGGAGGTCCTTCGACTGGTCCAGCCCTGGCGGCAGCTCACGTTGCTGGTCTCTCTCCAAAGCCCCGCCGTTCGGAACGAATGACCATCCCGCACCTATCGGGACGTCCATAGTGGCAGTGACGCCGCTCTCATTCCAGAACGCGGCATCGAATGGGTGGATCTCCGTAAGATTCAGCAAGATGACTTCACGTTCGGCGACAGTGAGGGCCGAATAGAGCCAACGCAGGAAGCCCTCTGAATGATGACCAGCCGTGTGGTCGCAGTTCACATAGCACACCGGTTGCGACATGCCCTGCGCGTGGTGAACGGTGGATGCGTAGCCGTAGCGCGCGTAGGCAAAGGCCGGCAGCGGCGGCAACGTCTTCGATTGGCGTCGAACCCGCTCCGCAATCGCGATGTCCGCACTCAGCTCGGGCTTCTCCGAAACAAGAAACTCCTCCAACACAACCAACGGCTCTTGCTCGGCTCTATCGGGGAGGCAGCATGCCGAGTGGAACCTTATTGGATCGTCGCGCCCGCTCAGCCGCTGTTCGTATTCCTCTCTGTCTCCAACGGAGGCCACCAGTCGGCGACTACCGGAGCAATTGTTGAAGTCCTTGGTTTCCGGCGCAACATAGATCTCCAGCAGGTCGCCTGCCTCAAGGCTCGCGGGAAGATGCTTGCCGTGCAGTCGTTCACGCACCGATTGAGTCAAGGCATTTGTCTTCGCGTGGGTTTCCGCGAGGTACCAGACAGAGAACGGGTCTGCTCCATACCGTTTCAGCATCTCCGTATCTGCTTCTCGTTCGTCAGCCTGTCGAAAACCCTCGTCCTTCAGCAAGTCCAGTTCAGCAAACCGCTCCGAACGGATAGCCCTGACGAGGCGTTCGGCATTAGCCAGCTTGGCAGACCCGCCAGTCGTATCGATGACTTGGACGAGTTCCAAGGACTGGTGCCTCAGATCTCGGCTCCTCTGGAACTCTCCCAGCAGGGCGGACTCATCGCCACCAGACCGCTGGATCTGGTAGGGATCGCCGAAGAAGATCGCCTTGCGGTTCCCCTCCCCCAACTCCGCGAACGCATGGAAGTCATCGAGTAGATGGCCCGATCCGTACCGCTTTCCGTCGGACGTGGTGAACTGGGAGTTGCCCAGCAGATGGGCATCGTCAAGCAGGTAGACGCAATCGTCTTCGTCTTTACATAAGCGCATGGGGATGACCTTGGGCTTCGCCTTCTCCTCAGCGGCCGCCTCGGCGTCCTCTTCAGACTTGCCACCGCCGAAGAGGTGGGCGTAGATGCTTTCGGCTTCGGCAAGAGAATGAATGGCTAGGCGACGATTGGGCGCAAGAACGATTGGCTTCTTGCCAGACTTCGAAATCTCGGAGACGGCTCTTTCCAGCAAGAGGCTCTTTCCGGTCGAAGTCATGCCTAGCACGGAGAAGGTGACCAACTCATCTGACGAGACGAAACTGGCCAGCGCCTGCAACGCGTCGCTCTGGTGTTCGGTCAGGGGTATGTCGACCAGCGGCTTGCTTGTCTCCTGATCTATGGCCCGCACCTGCGGACGACCTGAGTCCCACTCAATTGGCTGAACGCCCAGTCTACGGACAATGTCCAACGCTTCCTCTTGGTCGATCTGCAGTCCCGGAGAGGCGAGCTCTCCCAGCAGCCTTGCGCAGTTGTCGAAGTCCGTCGCGTGGAACCACGAACGGACTTTGGGTGACAGCTCAAGTTGATCTTCTATCGCACCGCCGAAGACGACGCCGGCGGAAATGTGTCCAAGGTTACGACCTTGAAGCATGGACTTGGATTTCAGCCAGTCTATGACGGAGTACTTGTTGTCACGTAGTTGCTGATAGGGGTTGTCCTTGCGCCCCCCTTTCACCAGCACGCCATCGGCCCTCCATGGGCCGTTCTCGGTACCGGTAAGCTTGCCTCCGTGGCTCTTGAAGTCGGATACGAGGATGGCGGACGGCAGGATGCAGACCAGATCGATCTCGGCACCGTTCCACAGGGCGTTGGCGACGACTACGATCCAGTCAGTACTGGTCGCCCAGCGATCATCCAGGCGATCCATGAAGGTCTGGAGCATCTGGTTTTCATGAGTGCGCGACGCCTTCTCACCGTAGAGGTGAATGGTCATTCCAGCCTCCCCGCTTCAGCAGTAGCCACCACAACCCGGTCCCCCAACCAGTCCGGATGTTCCCCGTAGGCCCGGCAATGACTACCCAGCCCAGACAACAGCATATCTCATATCCGACGCATCACGATCCGAGCTACGGGTATCGTGATTACGTAGCGTTCTCACCCCCGACGGCACCATCCCCCGCACGAGATGCGCGTGCGTAGCCCTTCTGGTGCAGGATGGCTACACTCGCCGACATAGCCCATTGAGGGAGTCCGAACCCCGGCACGGGGACTATCAGCGGCCACTCCGCTGCAGGTAGGTTGGCCTAGCAGAAGAGAATGTGCGGCCAGTTCTACGAGCTGCCACTACGCTGGTGACGCATCGGACGACTGATGACGGACTCAGAGGTCGAAGTCGTGAGTTCCTACTGTCTCGAAGATCACATGGTGCGGGTTATCACGATAGTGAATGCGCCAGTCTTGGGTCACGCGCATTCGCCGCCAACCGTCACGTCCGGAAAGCGGCTCGTCCTTGAGGCCCTTGTGCGCCTGTGCCTCGTGTCGTGGAAGCGTGATTCGAACCACCAATGAATCCACTATGTGCCTTCGCATCGCAGCCGGGACCGAGTCAAACAAGTCGCAGAACCTATCTGAGAACGCATACTCGTACAGCGCACGACGACCCGGGTTTCGAGCCTCAAAATCGGCCAGTGACAACTTCAGAATCGCACTCAGCCGACTTGAGTCGATGCCGGCGATCGCCTCTACGAGAGGCAGCCCGGTTATGCACTCGGTATAGTTGTGACAAAGCGGAACGGTGCGAGCCTCCGTTCCCTCTCGCTCTATTGCCGCGACTCGGTCAACTGAACCATCCAGCCCTACTTGGACAATCAGAGCGTCCGGCTGACTCGCGGCCCACGAGAGGATTGCGAGAGCCGACTGAAGCCAAGCGTCCTGCGGCGGACGCGCATCCAGTGCCGGAACCACGCTCAGGGTCGAGCCGTCAATCGCGTCAACGCTCCGCATCAGAGGCATCAGTCGCTGGTAGAACAAAGGGATGAGCCGCTGTCGGGCGCCGGAATCGACAGTCCACGCGGGACAGTGCTCTCCGTCCCAAACCAGTGCCTCCAACGCAAGACTCGTGAGCAGGTCATGATCCAGCCCCGCTTTGCGGGAATCGCCGATCACATCAATGAGGTCTATCCACCGCGCCTCAAATGCGGACGCGAAGCCATCCTCGCGCCACTCATCAATTCGTGCGTGAAGCACAGACGGTTCAAGCACCGATATGACGCGGATCACGTCGAATCACCTTTCGCCCGACGCTCAAGGCTGGCCCTTATGATCGCCTCCTGCTCGTTCGCATAGTCATCAAAGAAGTCGCGAGGCCAGTTCTTGATGCCGAACGTCGGATCGATTTCAACCATCTCCACGTGCGGCCCATCTGCGGTCGGAGTAAAGAAGTACACTGCTACATCCTCGCTGTTGACCTTGCCTTCGACCACGCGCCGTACGATGCGGTTCACGAAGTGGCCGCTGTGTGTCTCCACCAAGACCTGACGACGTTCGGCAGCAGCCATCGCGAAGTCGGCAATGCCTGTCTGGACCCTCGGATGAAGATGCAGTTCAGGCTGGTCGAGTACGACGACCTCTTCTGACCCGGCCAAGCACGCGAGAAGGATCGGCAACACCTGGCTCACTCCGTAGCCGGTGTCGGTGACGGATACCGAGCATTGGTTGGCATAGGGGGACGGGACCGCGAAACGGAAGTCCCTTCCCTCGCGAACGGGGTGCACCTCGGGCAGACCCAGATACGACAACCAGGAGTTGACCGCCTCGTCCAGTGCTATGCTCGCAGGGATATAGGGTATCGAGCGAAGAGGGGTGCGTAGTCTCGAAACCTCATGCTCAGACAGCCGCCTTGGTTCCTCAAGTGGCTTCCGCACAGAGGACCTCTCGCCGAATTGCGCGACATCCGTCTTCCAGTTGCTCTGACCGTGACGCCGAGATCCGGTTCTCACCGAGCGCTTATCCACATCGTAGTAGCGTTGAGGCGCCTCCCTCGCTGGGCCGACGTAGCGGATCGTCAGACGCCGAGATGCCTCGTAGAGCATTCGGGATACCAGCCCAACCAGCTCTTCCGCGCCACAATCGTCATCCCACTCGGTCAGAGTGACACCATCGCGTTTGGTCTCATCGAACCAATCCTCAATGCGCTCTATGCCTGCCACTGGTCCCTTGAAGTGCCTGTCGGCGTGCTTCATCTGCTCCCCGAAGGTCAGGTCCACCTCCAAGCCCATGAGGTTGTAGTACTCGTCGTAATCATGCTGCCCCATCTTCACAGTCACCAGATCTCGACCGTCGTTCCCCTTGGCAATGAGGCGCAGACGACCGAGGTCAGGCATGGCGTCACGGAAGCGAAAGAACCTTTCCCACTCTCCGCGATCAACGAAGTACGGAGTGTTCTCCGTTGAGTATGAGAACTGGAGTGTGAGGTTGACCGGCTCTTCCCAGAAACCGCGCTCTCCCCACGTGAGCGGCACGGTCAGCTCGATGCGCAGACAGCGCTCGAGATCGTGGCCGAACAACAGATCGGCGTAGTCCCCGAGGGAGACATCCTCGCCGTCGGTAACCAGCGGGACAGAATGGCCGCTTGGCTGCCCGCTGATTGTCTGTTGCATCATCAGTAGAGACTGAATGACCGAGCTCTTGCCAACGGCATTGGAACCGCAAAAGACCGTCAGCGGCCTCAGCTCCAGTTCCTTTAGCTCCTCGTATGCCTTGAAGTTCTGAAGTGCGATCGCATGCAACATTGGTGACTCCCCCGGGCTCTTGTCTTCACGGATGCACGAACCTCTACGCCATGCTAGTGCATACTGCATGCAGCTGCCATTCGGCATCGCCGATGGGCTGCTGGACTTCAGGGTATCGGAAAGCAGCGCCCTCAGCTTGGCGCCGCGAACTCACGGCACCCTCCCCCCAACCCCAGCGGGGCCCCCGAATCGCTTCGGGAGCCCCACCATCACATCCCTAGCCGTTCGGCTCTCGCTACTCGAGCCCCGGCGCCGTCACCCTCACGCCCATATACACTCCGCCATCACCCGACGTCGACGTCCCAGCACTTCGATCTTCGTCCCGGTGACCGGCGTGATCACGCTGCCGGTCGGGTTGGTCGCGTCGTAGTACGACAGCATGCCGTCAAAGGTCGGCACGGCTGCCAGGCTTGGAATCGGGTAGAGCTTGCCGTTGTAGTGCAACCGCAGCGCGTCCGTCGCCTGCAGCTCAAAAGTCGAGTCGTACGTCTGGATCCGGTTGCGCCACAGGTTCTTCCCGTTGCGCGTGAGCGCCTTGGGGTGCGCGTCAACCGGCAGCGCGAAGCCGTGCCCGGGGTGCACGCTCGTGTTGTTGTCCACCTGCGAGGTATCGCAGTACCACACGAGCAGGCCGTCTTGGTACGGGAACCGCTCGGCCTCTCCCTCACCGCACCAGCCACGCCACCAGCACGATCCCGGCGTCCGCGGCCACGTGCGATGCGACTGCCACCCACACGCTCTCGGTCCTTCGCGTCATCTCCGGTCACGCCACAGACGCGGCCGTGAGTATCACGAAGCAGACCGCCAGCCACGGCACCGTCAGGAGCGACGCCAGCACCAGCATGTGGTAGCCGGCGAACGCCACGTGCGCGATCGGCGTGGCCTCCCGAAGCGGCGTCCAGTGCGCCTGCTCCAACAGCGGATGCACCAGCCCGAAGTACGCGACCATCGCCACCATCGACGCGCCGCTCAGCCGTACTCGGCAAGCCAGCCTCTCAGGGACAACGTGCGGCTTCGTGCCTGGAGAGCTAGACTTGCAGCAGGTGTCGAGCGGAACCGACGCACGACACTGCCGCGATTTGGGGCGCGGGTAGTCTGGATTCTCCACCCGGGGAGAACTTCAACCGCAATCGGGACAAGGCCGCTCATGCCAAGGCCTCGTCTTCATTGGAGGGAGGCGTGTCGTGACGTCACTGGGCGTTCAGGCAGTCATATGTCCGAAGTGCGGAGCCAAACTGGAAGTCAATGTGTATCGGTCAATTAATGTGGCTGAGAGCCCGGAGGCTCGCGATTCGGTTCTCGCCTGCAACCTCAATACGTGGGAATGTCCTCAATGCGGCGAGGAGGGAATGGTCGACCGGGACCTGCTCTACAACGATCCCGCATTGGGGTTCTGCGTATGGTACTTCCCGCCAGAACGCCTGCGAGACGACACGTTCGTGGCGCTCTTTGATGCCTCATATCCTCCGACCGTCCAAAAAATCCACCACAACTTGGAATCAACAGACATCCCCGCGCTGGCGCGGTCTCTGTATCTCACTCAACCCCATCTTGTGTTCACGTTGATGGATCTCGTTTATTGCATCGTATTCTACGAAAGGCTTCTCGGTGGCAACCGGAACTAGCGCTCGCAACTCGGCCTTTCATCACAATTTGCTCAACTGCCGAAGGGTGGTGGGTTCGAGGTGAAATGGTACGACTTGGTCGTCTTAGCGTTGTACATAGTGGTAGCCCTGACAAGCGAAGATGCCGTGGCCTGCCTTTTCCCATTGATTGTATATGCGATAGCGCGAATCTACGGTTCTACCGAGAACAACCGGGACGCCGGAGCAGACGATCGAGAACGTTTGGCACGAGAGGACGTACGTCGTCGCGCTCTTCTCGACAGGATTCACCTTCTCTCCGGTGTTGAATTCGAGGAGATGTCAGCTGATCTCTTCAGGCACATGGGTCTCACTGCTACCGTGACCCAACGCACCCGGGACGGAGGCGTGGATCTAGTACTTCGTGATGGTCAGCGCACCGTGTTGGTCCAATGCAAGCGCCAAAGTCAGCCAGTCGGGGTCAAGGTCGTCCGAGAGCTCTTTGGTGTCCTCATAGACAAGGCCGCCGACAAGGCAATCGTGGTGACCAATGGCTCCTTCACGAGCGAGGCTGAAGCGTTCGCACGCGGGAAGCGTCTAGAACTGGTTGATGGGGCGCTGTTTACGCGACTGTACATCAAGTACGTCACTCCGGATCCGGTGAAAGCACCTCCGGAGCCGGATCGCGCGACTTCTCACTCTGGAGCACAGGAAGGCACCGTTGCTTGGGATGGGTCAATACCCGGTATCCGTGCAGCCGAGAAGGCTCTACAGGCGTTCGTCGATTCCGGTGCCGTGCGTTCGGTGCTGCGCCTAGGCACTGAAGACGCACAGGTGGTTCTTGAGTTAATGCAAGCCAGTGCCTACTACCCTGACGTTCGCAAGTACCTTCGGGGGAAGAAGGTCGTAGTGGTAATGGCAAGAAGTCAAAGCATTCAGTTGCGGGCGACCGGTGAACAATTGCGAGCCGCACGCGATGCTGACTTTGATCGCCTCAGTAACCACACCACGCCTTCCCACAGCGGAGAGCTAATTGGGTGGGACAAAGAGACGAACACGCCGATAATCGGGTAGTCATGGAGATCACAAATATTAGGCCCATCCGTGAGCTCGTCCCAGATTGGCCGGTGTGGATGCTTGGCTTCTTCGGCCGCGCGCTTCCTGCCTCCGGTGAAGACCTCGATCATCGGTACGCGAGGCCACAACCCCATCCTCCTGCGCATTAGACATCGGTAGGGTCGGGCCGCCAGTTGAGAGCCATCGCGCATAAATCGCCTCGCGCGCTGCACTAGCCTCGTCACCAAACCTGGGGGTAACCGTAATCACGCGCCACCAACTCGTGCGCTGTGCGTCTGCGCTGGCGCTGCTCGGCCTGCTGCTCTCGGCGAATGCCTGTACGGGTACGGAAGCTGCGATGTCCCGGCGGCAAGGCGACGAGCTCCGCACTCGGCTCTCCTCCGACGGCACCGAGCGCGCAAACCTCGCCGACGCCCGCGCTCACCTGGCCTTCGCGCCTGTCGTGCCCGAGAGCGCGGCTGGTCGCAGCCTGGTCGCGATCTACACGAGAGCGGACACGCTGCTCCAGGTCCTCTACGACGACGACATCCTCATCACTGAGAAGCAGTGGGACGCATCGGTCGTGCCGGACGAGGCCGCCTACGGCAAGGGCCTCACCGACGGCGCGGCGCGCGCTGATGAGTACATCCGCTCGATGAGCTTCAAGGGCCACACGCTGTGGCTCATCGACGCGGTCAGTCTGCCTGAGTCCACCGACGCAAGCGGGGCGTTCCTCCCGGGCGTCACCATAGAGGTCTCGCAGGTCTGCTGGTTCACCGACGGCGTGAGCTACATCGTGGGGTGCCCCACGCTCACCGCAGACGAGCTGCTGCCCGTCGCGAAAGCGATGATCGAGTAGGACGCCGGGCGACGGGACGCTCAGCCGACCAGTCCGTACTGCTTCAGCAACCGCAGAACCCGGCGTTCGCTGTCCTCATAGCCTGGCAGGCTTTCCGGAGGCAGCTGCTCACTCAGCTGCGTCTCCCATGCCCGCTTAAGTCGGGCGCTCTTGCGATCCAGCGCCTCCCGAAGCCCAGACGGGTCAAGTCGCTTGAACCGCGCTTTCTCGCCGAACTGCCAACACGCGGCCTCAACATCGACGACTCCGTCGTTGGAGAGCGACACAAGATCGTAGAGGTCGCGAGGCTGGATTCTCTTGGGATCGAGCAGACACACGAGCTTCTCCAGGAAGATCTCCTCAAGCGCATAGCAGCGTACGCGCACTGGCGCCTGGGCATCCGAATACTCATCGAGAAGCGGCTTGTCTACTGCATCAAACACCAGCAGCTCTGGTGACGTGATATCGATCTTGAGCTTGTCTCCGCTGCCCAGCGGACCGGTCACAGCCGCGTGGTACGTGCGCCCGGTTGCCCTCACGATTGGGTCTCCGAGAGCCAGCGTCAGACCGTCGGCCGTGAGCCGTCCGGCCACCGAATCGAGCTCAGCGTATGCCTGATCGCTAATCGCGGGCTGCTCGAGCGTGAAGTCCAGATCCTCAGAGAACCGGTACTCGGCAAAGAAGCACTTCTTGAGACAGGTTCCTCCCTTGAAGCGTAACCCGACCGTCGCCATGGCTGGCGCCAACTCTCTCAGCACCCGGGTGATGATGTAGTCCTTCTGAATCGTGCGCTCAGGCACCTGGTACCGGAAGGCCAGCTTCCCGATCTCAGGTCGGCGGATCATGATTCTGTCTCCTGCAGAAGCTCATCCTCGGAGATGTTCATCCATATCCCCCAGCGAGAGTTGAGGCGTCCTCCGCGGGGCGACTGCGGATCAAGAACGTGTGGCGTTCGATCGACGTGCTGCAGCAGCGGCTGAACCGCGGCGCCTTGTTCTGGAGCCAGCAGCTCGATGAGGACACCCATGCGCTTGATCACCGATATCCTGCCAAATCGGAGTGCAGCGGTCACAGCGTCAGTTGCGACGAAACCCTCGCCCAGAAGCGTGATACCGAGAGCGACGTCCGCAAGGCCGCCGGCATACCCGGGTCGATCGATGCAGTCAACGATCGTACGTGCCCGTGAAGACACGTTGACGCGATGATCGGGAATGACCTCAATCGGCACAGCCCCCCAGAGGCGGTCGGGGGCCACCGTCACTGGCTGAATCGAGTAGTGCTGGATTTCCCGCGAACGTAGCCTGGAGGCTGTCGACAGGTACACCGAGCGCCACGGATGAAGCGTCATTCCATGCAGCTCCATCGCGGTGCGGTACGAGAGGTAGTAGTCGCGATCGCCTGCGATCGTGGCCGCCGCCAGGTATCGATTGATGGCGTACGCACTTGAGTCGGGACCCGCCTCGAGCGGCGCGATCATGTACGCTCCCCGCCCGAGACTGAACAGCCAGCCCTTCGTCAAGAGGTCGTTCAATCGCCCCTTGAGATGCGGGTCTTGAATCGAGGGGTCACCGTGGGCCTGCTCGGACGTGAACGACGCGCCGAAGCGTTCCGCCAGCGTGAGCAGTAAGTGCGCCTGGGTAGGACCAAGAGAACGCTCCAGGCCGGAGGTAGTGGCGTTGTTCGTTATGTGCGAAGTATATTTCATGTCACGATAGTACATCCTTCGGTCGGCTTACGCTACACAATATATAGCTCCGAAGCGGTTGGGGCTATTCATCCTCGTGGTCCCATTCGCTCAGGCCGGCATCCAGCCACTCTCGGTCAATCGTCGCGTTGTACTCGACGGCGTGAGCGGTGGCGTCACGCGGTTAAGACCTCCCATGCCCCTGGCGAACAACCAAGCGAACGATCGATCCCCTCGTGTTGACAACTACTCTAGTGTAGTCATACTGACTACATACACGTTATCACATTTAAGGAAGGCACATGTCACTCGAAACGGCTAACGACGCCCTGCGCACATCCATGCTCGAGCTCCTGTGGGCGCAGTGGACCGATCTGGGAGTGTCCGGGACGCGTGGCAGTGGCGACACTATCATCGACCCGGAAGCTCTCGTCATGGCCACGCTCAATGTGGGTCGCTTCGACCCACGGCTGTTCGACGAGGTCCTCGACTGGCTCACGCTCAACGGCGACGTGCTTGACGTCACCCGGCTGCGACGACTCGTGAGGACCGGCGCGCCCGACCAGCAGCGACTCGCCCGCGTCGTCATCGATTTCATGCGCAAGCGCGGCACTGGGTCAAAGTGGGCTCCCCTTTCGAACGAGTGGCAGGCCAGCGAGTCAAGCGCGGTCTACTCGGCACAATCCCTGTTCTGGAGCGCACGTGGCGACGCCTTGCCTGTATTCGGTGAGCACGATCCCTTCTTCGCGTCATACGGCTTCACGCGACCACCGCTTGAGCTGCGCCAGATGTCGGACAAGCCGCACCTTGAGCGTCCCCGCCTTGCCAGGCTCGCTGCCCGCGCACTCGTGGGTATCGGCGTCCGGGCCGAGGTTCTCGCCTACCTCTGGACGCACGACAGCGCCCACGGACGCCTCATCTCGGCTCGGACCGACTACTCGCAGCGACAGGTCTCGGAGTACCTTGCGGGTCTCGCAGTGGCCGGGTTCGCCGAACGCTTCGAGGACGGGAAGAGCGTCCAGTATCGGCTGGTCGAGTCGCTTCGCTGGAAGCCTGCGGCGGAGTCGCGCTACGTAGACTGGGCTCGTGCGTTCGCGGCGCTCGGCGCGATTCAGAGGAGTCTCGCTGAGGCCTCCACAGCCGACAGTCGGTACGAGGCATCCGTGATTGTCCGCTCCGCGCTCACCACACTGCGCGCCGCGCTGCCGATCGAGGGCCTGGCGATACCACTGCCAAAGCCCGAGGCATTCCCCGGGGAGTCGGTACTCGGGCATGCGGAGGAGATCGCCACAGCTACCTCAGGACTACTCGCCGGACTCGCGCGAGCACGATAGCGGTGCAACCAGCGGGACCCCCGAATCGCTTCGGAGGCCCCGCTTCACGTGCATCACGCCCTTGCTACTCCCCCTACGGCGCCGTCACTCTCACGCCCATGTAAACCCCGCCATCATCCGACGTCGTCGTCCCCAGCACCTGGATCTTCGCCGAGGTCTTCGGCGTGATCACGCTGCCGGTCGGGTTCTTCGCGTCGTAGTACGACGCCAAGCCGTCAAAGACCGACACCGCCGAGAGGCTCGGGATCGGGTAGAGCTTGCCGTTGTAGTGCAGCGGCAGCGCGTCCGTCGCCTGCAGCCCGAAGGTCGAGTCGTACGTCTGGATCCGGTTGCGCCACAGGTTCTTCCCGTTGCGCGTCAGCGCCTTGGGGTGCGCATCCACCGGCAGAGCGAAGCCGCTCCCGGGATGCACGCTCGCGTTGTTGTCCGCCTGCGAGGTGTCGCAGTACCACACGAGCAAGCCGTCTTGGTACGGGAACCTCTCGGCCCAGTTCGGCATCGCGTTCTTGCCGCCGAGGAAGCCCCAGTTATACGCGTTCTTGAGCGCCGCGTCGTACCCCGCGTACGTGCGGTTCTCGGCCAGGTAGTAGTTCCAGTACGAACCGCCCTCGGTGCCGGTCGTCGTCTTGAACCCGGCGTACGTCCAGCCGGTGTCGGTCTCGGCACCATCAAGCGCTTGGTCGGTGATCGCGATGTCGTCCACCATGAACCCGACCTCGGCCACGCCACCGTCGGTGATGTAGCTGAAGCCCAGCTTCACATCGCCCACATACGCCGAGAGATCAGCTGTGAGCTTCGTCCACTTCTTGGTGAAACCGTCGATGCCGTTGGCCTCCACCGTCGAGTTGGAGAGGTTCGTCGGCACCGTGTCCCAGGTGGCTCCGCCGTCGGTCGAGACGATCAGGTTGGCGTAGTCGTACCCCTTCTCGATGCCGTAATTAACCATCGCCGAGAGCTGCGCTCCCGCCGGAAGCGTGAACGACTTGGTCATCTTGTTGCGAAGGTTGTCGCCCTTGCCGCTGTAGTAGAACTTCGTGCCCGCGTACGGGGCGCCGATGCTCCACGTGACCAGCTTGTCAGGCAGGTTCACCAGCAGCGCCTGCGGCTGCGTGGACTGGTGCTCCACCGGCCCAAGTGTGAGGTTGGCCGTCTTGCCCGCCTCGGCCACCGCTACGTCAAGCCAGCCAAGCTGCAGCTTCTCCCACGGACCCTGGTCGCATGGCGCCGAGCCAAGGTCGTAGTCAACCGCCGACAGCCACGAGCCGCTGTCCATGAGCGTCCAGAAACTCGCCCCGTTGTCGCCGCCGGCCGTGTCGTAGAGGTCCGGCAGGCCGAGGTCGTGCGTGTACTCATGCGCAAACACGCCCACGCCGCCGTTCTCCGGCTGGATGGTGTAATCGCCGATCCAGAAGCCGCTGCCGCCAACCTGGATGCCGCCAAGCAGGTAATCCGCCGAGGGACCCGTCTTGCCGATCTCGGCATAGTTCGCGTACCAGCTGTGGCTCCAGATGGCCTCGTCGCCAAGCACGCCGCCGCCGGCCTCTTCGCCTTCGCCCGCGTGGAGCGACTGGAAGTGGTCGATGTAGCCGTCCGGCTCGTTGAATTCGCCGTCGCCGTCCCAGTCATAGCGGTCGTACTCGTCGAACTGCGCCAGGTACGCGTCAATCTGGGCCGGCGTCTTGCCTGCCGAGACCTGAGCCGCGTACCAACCGTTGAGCGAATCCGCCAGGAACAGCCACACGTTCTCGGAGGTGTCGTTCTTGGCATCGCCGTCGTCATAGACGGTGTGATCGCCCGGCACGGCCACCCAGTCAACGCAGTCGCCATCAACGGTGTAGCGCCCGCTCGACTGCTCGAGGAAATACTCGGCCATCGAGTTCACGCCGGTGCCGCGCGTGTATAGCAGGGTGTTGTAGTACGCCCTGCTGAAGTCCGCCGTCCAGATCGTGGAGTTATCCACCGTTCGATCCGGCTGCGGGATGCTGTTGTGCGTGTAATCCGAAAACTCACCGGGGACTGTCCACACCATGCCGGTGCCCTCAA
>DDWM01000021.1 GCA_002345925.1 Actinobacteria bacterium UBA2286
TCGACACCGAAGCGGTGCTGTTCGTCGACGATTGCGAGCGTGAGGTGCTTGTACGCCACGTCGTCTTGAATGAGCGCGTGGGTACCAAAGGCGACGGTAGTCTCCCCGCTCAGGAGTGACGCGAGCGTGTCCCTTCTGCGGGCAGCAGGCGTGGAGCCTGTAAGCAGGCACCAACTTACGCCGATCTCATCGAGAAGCGGGCCGACTTTCCCGGCGTACTGAGCTGCAAGCACCTCGGTCGGAGCCATCATCGCAGCCTGCGTGCCGGAGTCGGCCACAGCCGCTAATGCGAACGCAGCGACCGCCGTCTTTCCGGTGCCGACATCGCCGAGTAGCAGACGGTTCATGGGGCTTGGACCGGCCATGTCCGAGAGGACATCGGCGAGCGCCGCTTCTTGATCGCCGGTCAGCGTGAACGGGAGCAACTTCTTCAACGCGTCTACAGAGCCTCCGTCGACCTTGTGCGCGTGTCCGGGCACCTCGGCAACCGTCTTGTGGCGGCGAAGGGCCATGGCAAGCTGGAGCGTGAAGAACTCCTCGTACGCGAGTCTGCGTCGGGACTCCGCCGCGTCGATGAGTGTCTCGGGGTAATGGATCGCCCGCAGCGAATGTCGTAGCGAAGGTAGGCTGCGCTTGGCTCTCAGCGATGCAGGAAGCGGGTCTGGCGCGTCGCCTGCCAAGTCGAGCGCTTCCAGCACAAGTCTTCGCATCCAGTTCGCCGAGACGCCCTCGGTTGCGCGATGAACCGGAAGGATTCTTCCGAGCTGCGACGGGCCGTCCTCGGCATCCAGACGCTCAAGGAACGGGGACTTCATCTGACGGAGTCCGAAGTCCATCTCAAGCTTGCCGGCCATCGCAATCCGGTCATCGACTTTCACGCGCTGGGCAACGTAAGCCTGATTGAACCAGACTCCGACCACTACGCCCGTGTCGTCGGCGATTGCGACCTCGGTGATCGTGAGACGCGGGCGCGGTTTCTTGATGCGGACATCCCGGACAACGCCAACGACAGTGGCGTCCTCACCGAAAGGCACATCCCGGATCGCTCCCGCCATGGACAGATCAAGATAGCGAAACGGGTAATGCCTGATGAGGTCTTCAACGGTGCTGATTCCCGCCTTATCAAGCGCCTCGGCTCTCTTTGAATCAACGAGGCGCACTTCAGAAACGGGGTGCGACCAAAGGCTCCGCGCAGCAGAGTTTACGGACGATGCCGATGAGTGCTCTGCGTCAGCGGGCATGGCGCAGAGATCACCAGGCCGGGCAGAAGGCCGCGCCAACCGCGCCGGGTCCTGCGTAGGTGCCGATGACCGCGCCAACAGATGTGGTGTGAATGGTTTCATACTGAGCGCCGAGACGGTCGAGCTCTGCTTCTAGCTCTTTCGCCAATGCGGGGGCCATCGAGTGAAGGATGGCTACCTTCACTACACCCTTCTTGGATTCCTCGGCAACAGCGGTGGCGATCTCAGTGATGGCCTTGCGGGTACCCTTGACCTTCTTATAGGGCTCGATCGTGCCCTCGCTTGTGAACGTGAGGACCGGCTTGATGTTGAGCAACGATGCGGCGAGACCCTGGGCCTTGCCCGCACGTCCGCCCTTGACCAGGTAGTCGAGGGTATCGAGTGCGAAGAGCAGCTTGCTCGTCTCTACTACATGCATCGCGGCGGCCTCGATAGCGGCACCGTCGCCGCCGGCACTGCGAGCATCGAGCGCGGCAAGGATCACAAGTGCTTCACCAGCGGAAACGGTGAGGGTGTTCACGACCCGGACGGGAATGCGGGACTTAGCCGCTGCCATCGTGGCAGACTCGAATGTGCCCGATAGCGCCGCCGTCAGGTGGATCGAGACGATCTCGTCGCAGCCCTGCTCGGCAAGCGCTGCATAGACGGCAGCGAAGTCGGCGGGCGACGGCTGAGACGTCTTCGGTAGCTCGGCTGCGGCAGCGAGTTTCTCAAAGAACGTTGGCGGAGTGAAGTCCACCCAATCGAGAAAGGTGTCATCGCCGAACAGAACTTTGAGCGGCACCATGACGACATCGTTCTCAGCTAGCCACTGAGGGCCCATGTCGCACGTGCTGTCACAAACGATTCCGACTTTGGCCATGATGCTTACCCCTGACGTTTGCGAGCGCGGACTTTGCTATTCGGCAGCCATTATCACCTGGTAGAGCGGCTGATCACCTCGGTGAGTTTCAACTTCTAGCTCTGGATGGGCCGCTTCTGCAGCCTCAGCGATACGGGCTAGCGCCGCATCGTCAAGATCAGCTCCAGCGAGGATCGTAAGGGTCTCGGCATCATGAGCGAGCATACCGATAAGTCGAAGCGCGACATCCTCGACGTCGTCACCGATGACCTCGATCTCATGATCGGCGATGCCGATGATCTGCCCCGTCTTGATCTTGCCGGCTTTGCCCTTGGCATCCTTGACCGCGGTCGTGATCTCACCGGTACGAACCGCAGCAGCAGCATCCGTCATATCTTTGACGATCGTCTCCAGAGATTCGGACCCGTCAAAGGCGAGCAGTGCAGAAAACGCTTGCGGAACGGAAGTGGTCGGCACAACACCGACGAGTCGTTCTGAAACACCGATGACCTGCTGAGCGGCCAGCACTATGTTGCGGTTGTTCGGCAAGACGATGACTTTCTCGGCATGGACCTTTTTGACTGCCTCGAGGATCTCGGCCGTAGACGGGTTCATGGTCTGACCGCCGCTTACGATCTCGTCAACACCAAGGCTCCTCAGGATTTCCGTGAGACCCGGGCCAGACGATACCGCCACGAACCCGACTGCCTTGGGGGGCGTGTTCGGCGCGGGCTCGGAGCGAAGCATCTCGGCGCGCTCAGCGGTCTGGCGGCGCATGTTGTTGATGTGAACCTCGGCGACTTCGCCGAGGGAGGTGGCCCATGCGATGACGGCACCGGGGTTATCAGTGTGGATATGGATCTTGTACGTCTCCTTGTCGCCCACCACGAGCTCAGAGCCGCCCTGCTCGGCGATCCACTCATCGATGAATGACTTCTCGGCATCCGCATCGTGGAGCAGGAACTCGGTGCAGTAGAGGAACTCCTCGTCGTCCCAGTCATTCACGGGACTCACGGTAAGCTCGCCGGTTGCGACAGCGATGTCGCGTTCTGAGAACTCGTGACCTTCCATACCCGTGACGAATCCTTCCGCGAGAATGGCCAGGCCGAAGCCGCCGGCGTCGACGACTCCGTGCTCTTTAAGAACCGGGAGCAAATCGGGTCCGCGGCGCACAGACTCAAACGCCGCCTTCACGACGATGTCGAGCAGTTCGTCAAGATTGGATCCTGCCGAGGCGCCCGCACGCGCGGCAGCCGCAGAATCCTTTAGTACGGTCAGCATCGTGCCCTCCACGGGCTTGCGGACAGCCTGGAAGGCTACCGTGGTCGCGCGGGTGAGTGCATTCGCGAGCGTCTTCGCTGAGATTTCCCCGTCGGCGATGACGGCTTCGCACAGACCTCGAAGTATCTGGCTCAAGATGACGCCTGAGTTGCCTCGTGCGCCCATGAGGGAGCCGTGCGTGATGGCGCGGCATACTTCGGCGACAGAAGGCGACTCGCCAAGTGCAGACAGATCCGCTATCACGGCATCCATCGTCAGGCTCATGTTCGTTCCCGTATCACCATCCGGGACCGGGAAGACGTTGAGGCGATTGATTTCTTCCTTCCGCTGCTTAAGAGCGACAGCGGCGGCATGAATCAAATCGAGTGCTGTAGGGGCGCTGTTGTTAGTCATCGTGAGGTCAGCCATCACTTCCGGACCTTGATGCCCTGGACGTGTACGTCGACTGAGGCGACCTGCACGTCGGCATCGTGGGTGAGCGCATACTTGACACGATCCGTTAGATTACGGGAAACCTGTGCAAGGTTCGTCCCGTGCTCGATTACTACGTATAGGTCGATCTTGATCTTGTGGTCGTCTATGTTGGTTATCATGACGCCCTTGCGAAGACGGTCGCGGGACAAGAGCTGAGCAACGCCGTCTCTTAGTGACGGGCTCGCCATCCCAACCACGCCGTAGCACTCAAGAGCGACAAAGCCTGCGATATCAGCAAGCACGTCGTTCGCGATAGTCATGGTGCCCAGAGCAACATCCGCCATCGAAGCTTCCTCCTCAGAGCCGGTGTTCGTCGCCCCGAAGGGCAAACCTGAGAATTTCCGTATATATATCGAAAGAGCAGTTTCGATTATCCCGCATGAAAGAGTAGTATAGCGGAGCCAACGCTGGCGCACACCGTTACAGCACAGCCCGTGCGCCTTGCTGGTACCAGGGCACCATGCTATCATCGGTGCGCTTTATCGCCACCAAGGCCTCGTTCATATCAAGCGACGCCACAGATACTCGACAGGAGCCAGGACAATGTCCCAGATTTGCACCGTTTGCGGCAAGAAGCCGTCTGCTGGCCGCAACGTCAGCCACTCGCACCGCGTAACGAACCGGATGATCTACCCGAATATCCAGCGCGTGTCTGTCCTGGTTGAGGGTACGTCGAAGAAGGTCAACGTCTGCACCAAGTGCCTCAAGGCCAACAAGGTCACCCGAGGCTAGCACTGAACTGAACGGCCCTCTTAGGGTCGTTGGCGCTCCGGAGCCCGGTCGCCCCCCGTTGTAAGAAGGTCCTTCAGGACCGACACCACGGAGGGATCGAACTGGGCTCCTGCTTTGTCCAGAAGTTCTGCGAGTGCCTGAGCCTTGGTCATGGCGCCGCGATACGGACGCGGAGATGTCATCGCGACATAGGCGTCAGCAACCGCAAGGATGCGTGCGCCTAGCGGTATCGACTCCCCTGCCAGTCCGCCGCCGTAGCCGTGTCCGTCGAACCACTCGTGGTGGTGATAGACGATCGGTACGACCTCGCGAAGCGCAGGTAGCTCCTGCAGTATCTCCGCAGCGATTTGCGGGTGCAGCTTCAGCAAACCATGCTCCACTGTCGACAGCGGCCGGTTGATCGATCCGACCGGCTCTCCGGTGGCCGCCATTCCTATGTCATGCAGCAGCGCAGCGACTCTAAGTGCCTCCTGCTGATCCTCGGGAAGTCCGAGTACCGCGCCTATCTCGGTCGCGTACGACAGTATGCGCTCCGTGCCGCCCTTGGAGTACGGATCCTTCGTCTCCATGGCGAGTGCAAGCGCCTTTAGGGTGTCGAAGTACAATTCGCGCGACGACGCTACCGCATTGGCGTTGCGCAGCGCGACTGCGGTTTGCTTTCCGAGGGTTTCAAGCGCATGCATGTGCGATTCAGTGAACCTTGCAGGGAAGCTTCGGCTGCCAACGTTGATGATGCCGAGAGTACCGTCGCTGTCAGCGATCGGTACCGAAACCGCCGAACGGATGCCATGGCGGCGGCCAGATTTTGGGCGAGCCGGTAGATCTTCGATGAGCAACGGCTGTCCCGTCGACAGCACCCAGCCGGCAATGCCTTCGCCTTCTCCGAGCGAGGTGTCGCGAACGACATCAGCAGGTAGTCCTTCGGCTTTGACGATACTGAGACGCCCGGTGGCGGGATCTGTGAGCATGATGCTACCGGTAGCGGCGTCGGACATCCGCATGGCTGTATCAAGAGCGGTCTGGAGCACCTCTTCGGGGTCCAGCCTTCTACTCAGATCGCGAGCGATCTCAACCAGCGCAGCGGCCATCTCGGTCTCAATGCGGGCGACGTGCAGTGCAAGGCTACCAGCGAGTGCGCCACGCAGCGGCGAAGTGAGTTGAGCCAGCTGCATACCGTTTGGGTCGTCTGTGACCGAGATATCAACAGCTGCAACGCCTCGGGCAGTACCGGGATCAAGTGGCAGCGCGAAGCGCCAGATGACACGTTCGACGCCGCCGCTCTGCACACGGGCGAGCGGGGCGAGCGCGGCAGCGCCTTCGCGCACAGATTTTCCGAGAATCTCATCCTCGAGCGAAATAGGCTGCGGAGCAGGGCTCATCGGTCCTACTGCTGCAACCAGTCGAAGCGTTGCCGAGGAAGGGTCTTCTAGCCACAAATGAGCCGCGACCGCCTGTGCAGCGGGAGCGATCGCATCAGAAAGCGCATGCAATACGGCGTCGACATCAAGGGTCGCCGGCATCCGAATCGGCGCTGGCGTGACGGGTGCGATCTTCTCGGCGGGTGGTTCTTCCGGGGGCATGACGTGCTTCTCGGCACGGTTGCGCGCGATGGTGTTGATGAGAATCGCCGAGACGAACCCGACTGCGACAGCACCCAGCCATGCCTGCCTGAATACGATTGCAGCGATTCCAGCCACAAGCGCAAGGATGGCGAGCATGACCCCACCGCCACTTTGGCGGCTTGAGTCGCGTGTAGTCGTCAGGTCGG
>DDWM01000006.1 GCA_002345925.1 Actinobacteria bacterium UBA2286
GCTGCAAGGACGTCATGTCCTCGGCGCCGCTTCTGCGCGACGAGCTGTGCGACGATTGTGCCGAGCACTACTCGGCAGTGAAGGGTCATCTGGATGACCTGGCCATACCGTACATCGAGGATCCCTCGCTTGTGCGTGGCCTCGACTACTACACCCGCACAGTGTTCGAGGTTCAGGTCGACGCTGGTCTGGGCTCACAGAACGCCATCGGAGGCGGTGGCAGGTACGATCGCCTTATGGAAGAGTACGGAGGCGCACCGACCCCCGGCCTGGGCTTCGCGCTCGGCTTCGAGCGCACGCTTCTCGCGCTTGAGGCAGCTGGAGTCGCTGTTCTCGGTGACCCGGTTGCCGAGGTGTACGTCGCTCGCGTCGACGCTTCGCTCGGCGATGCGGTCTTTGCGATTGTGCAGGAACTGCGTGACGCGGGCATTGCGACCGAGACCGACTACCAATCGCGTAGTCTGAAGTCACAGTTCAAGCAAGCGGATCGTCTCGGCGCACGTATCGTCGTCATTGCCGGTCCAGATGAGCTTGCTGCTGGCGAGGTCACTCTCCGCGACATGACGACGAAAGATGAAACGAGAATCCCGCTCGGCGAGATAGCCGACCGGATCAAGCAGCTGCTCGGGTAAACCGGGCGAGGAAAGGAACCGCATGTTCGACGCACGCTATTCGATCCGTACGCACGTCGCCGGCTCGCTCCGCTCCACCGACGTGGGAGAGACCGTCACGCTGGCGGGTTGGGTACACCGCAGGCGCGACCACGGCGGCCTCATCTTCATAGACATCCGCGACCGCAGCGGTCTTGTGCAGTGCGTCTTTGACCCCGATGCCTCCGGCGTCGCGTTCGTTACCGCCGAGCGCGTCCGTCCAGAGTGGGTCGTCAAGCTCACCGGCACCGTCCGCCCACGCCCTGAGGGCACCGTGAACTCAAACCTGGCCACCGGCGAGGTGGAGGTCATCATCACCTCGGCTGAGGTTCTGAACATGTCCGAGACGCCCCCGTTTGAGATCGACTCGGCGATTGAGACTGACGAGACCCTGCGACTCAAGTACCGCTACATCGACCTTCGGCGTCCCGAGGTCTTGGATGCATTCCTGCTCCGCGACCGCGTGACACAGCGTTTCCGCAAGTCGCTTGAGCACCGCGGTTTTCTCGAGATCGAGACGCCCATCCTGGGCAAGTCCACGCCCGAGGGCGCGCGTGACTTCATCGTGCCGAGCCGGATGAGCCCGGGCGAATTCTATGCACTGCCACAGTCGCCCCAGCTCTTCAAGCAGCTGCTCATGGTCGGCGGCGTAGAGCGCTACTACCAGATCGCCCGCTGCTTCCGCGACGANNTTCACGCAGATCGACATCGAGATGTCGTTCATCACGCAAGAGGACATCCTCGGCATGATGGAAGAGATCATGCAAGAGGTCATGCGTGAAGCCAGCGTTGACTTGCACACGCCGCTTCGCCGCCTCACCTACGCCGAGGCAATGTCGCGATTCGGCTCCGACCGTCCGGATCTGCGTTTCGGTATGGAGCTCGTCGATGTCAGCGACGTCTTCGCCGCAAGCGAGTTCAAGGTCTTTGCCGGTGCGCTCGGCGGCGGTGGCGTCATCAAGGGCATCAACGCGAAGGGCGCGGGCGACTGGAGCCGCAGCAAGATCGATGCGCTCAACCAAGTCGCGCTCGACTCCGGTGCCAAGGGCCTCGCGTGGGTCGCATTCCCGACCGAGGGCGACGTGCGCTCACCCATAGCGAAGTTCTTCACCGAGGCAGAGGTGTCTGCGCTTCGCGAGGCCATGGCCGTTGAGCCCGGCGACTTGCTCCTGATGATCGCCGATTCCACCGATGTAGCCAACGAGGTTCTCGGCACGCTTAGGCTCAAGATGGCCGACGAGCTCGATGTCCCGCGCAGCGGGTTCGTGGCACTGTGGGTCGTGGACTTCCCGATGTTCAAGTGGGACGCCGATGACAAGCGCTGGAGCGCAAACCATCATCCCTTCACACGTCCGTTCGATGAGCATGTCGAGCTCCTGAAGTCAGATCCGGGTGCCGCCTTGTCGTACTCGTACGACCTGGTGATGAACGGCCTTGAGATCGGTGGCGGTACTCTCCGTATCCACGAAGAGGAGATACAGAGGCAGGCTCTCGCGGCCATCGGTATCGAGGGCGAGGATGCTGACACGCAGTTTGGCTTCTTGCTGGAGGCCCTCTCGCTCGGCGCGCCGCCTCACGGCGGCATCGCGCTCGGTCTTGATCGTCTGATCATGCTCCTGGCCGGCAAGCAGTCCATTCGCGACGTCATTGCGTTCCCGAAGACGTCTTCGGGGTCTTGTCCGCTCACTGGCGCGCCTGGCACCGTGAGCGCGCGTCAGCTCCGCGAAGTTCACCTGCGGACTGAGTAGGGGAAAGCGAATGCTCACAGAACTCATCATCGCCGTTGTTATTGTGGTGATCTCCTCGGTGGCAACCATAGCGGTGTCCTCGGCCTACAAGTGGCAGGTCACCAGCAAGGGATACATCATCGGAATGCGCATCATTGGCGTCGGGACGGTCCTTGCGCTGACGGCAGTCACCGCATGGACTCGATCCGGTGATACCGTCGCGGCTGCACTTGTCGTTGTCGGCGGCGTCGCGCTTGCGGCCGGCTACTTGTGGCTACATGCCAGATTGACCAAGAAGCTGAGTGATGCGGGCGTTGAATCAACGCTGTAGCCGCAGACGACCGCTGATGCTACGATGAACTTGGCTTCGCCTTGCGTTGCTTCGGCATTAACGGTCGAACCAACACTTCTTTACCGGGAGCTCTATTATTGGTCGGCGGAATGGAATCCCCGAAAGGGGAAGCAGGAAGTCTACCTGCGGGCACCCACCTGCTGAGGCAGGTTCACCGCGCTGGAGCGCGCGAGGCGGGGTTCGTAGGTTGCCACTGAGTTGGAGGATGGGGAGATGCGCAAGATCGCCGCAGTAATCGTCGTAGCAATGCTGGCATTCGTCTTGACTGGTTGTGGCGGTGGAGCTGACGAACCGGTCGCCACCGATACCCCGGCCGTCGATGTACCCGCACCCGCGGTAGTCGAGCCAGTCGCAGTCACAGATCGCTCGCAGATCGAATCCGGGTTTCCGGCGCCATTCCCTGCAATCGAGTCAACAACGATGCCCACGGCACTTCAGAGCAAGTTGGACGCAAAGCGTCCGCTGCTGATCTACTTCTACGACAGCACGTTGCCGGAATCAGCGGTCATTCGCACCGAGATCGATGCTGTGCTTTCGGACAACCGGGGTCTCATCGACCTTGTCACCTTCGATCTGGGTGCCAAGAAGTCTGGAGCCTACACCGCAGGAGCCCAGGCCGGTGCAGTGCTTGCGGCGGAGCTCAATGCCAACCGCCCACCATACATCGTGTTGGTTGACGGCAATCAGAACATCACATGGCGCTTCAGGGGTTATGTGGACCGCGATATCATCGGCCGAGAGGTACTTCGCGCGACCGAGTAGCTATGGAAGACCTCTTCTCTGACGCAGCAGAACGATCAATCGAGCGTACAGCGCCGCTTGCCGCCCGCATGCGTCCGCGTACGCTCGATGAGTTTGTCGGCCAGCTAGACGTTCTTGGATCCGGAACGATGCTTCGTAGCGCCATCGAGCTGGACGCGCTGTCGTCTGTGATCTTGTACGGCCCTGCTGGTTGCGGGAAGACGAGCCTTGCCCGAATCATCGCGGGCGTCACGATGTCGCACTTCACTGAGCTCTCGGCAGTGAACTCCGGAGTGAAAGAGGTTCGCTCAGCGATTGAGGGGGCACGCGATCGCTTGGGGCAGTCCGGCAGGCGAACGATCGTGTTCATCGATGAGATTCATCGTTTCAACAAGTCGCAGCAAGACGCACTTCTGCACGCGGTTGAAGATCGACTCATCACCCTCATCGGAGCGACCACCGAGAATCCGTTCTTCGAGGTGAACGCTCCTCTCATCAGTCGCTCGCGCGTGGTCAGCCTGAGTCCTCTGACTGACGGCGACATCCGCGATATCATCCATGCGGCGCTTGCTGATGCTGACCGCGGTTTTGGTGGCCGCGTGACGCTTGCCGCAGAGGCCGAGGACCGAATCATTCTTAGCGCCGGTGGCGACGCCCGTGCAGCTCTCACATCGCTGGAATTGGCGGCGAGCGTTGCTGTGGCAGATGAGTCCGGCGTGCGGCATGTGACTTTCGAGAATGTCGCGGAAGTCACGCAGACACGCCAGCTCGCTTACGACAAGAACGGCGACGTGCACTATGACGTTATCTCGGCGTTCATCAAGTCTATGCGGGGAAGTGACCCGGATGCGTCGGTGTATTGGCTGGCACGCATGATCGACGGCGGCGAGGATCCGAAGTTCATCGCTCGGCGGATGCTCATCTTCGCGTCTGAGGACGTTGGAATAGCGGACCCTCAGGCCCTTCTGATCGCGCACGCTGCGGTGAAGGCAGCTGAGTTCATCGGCTGGCCGGAGTGTCGAATCAATCTCGCGCATGCGGTTGTCTACCTGGCGCTGGCGCCGAAGTCCAATGCCGCGTACGTCGCAATCAACGAGGCGCTCGCTGAGGTTCGTCAGGGTCCAGCGCGCGCTGTACCGGACCATTTGCGTGACCGTCGTCGTCCCGGCGCAGATGAATACCCGCCGTACAAGTACCCCCACGGCTACCCGGGAGCAATAGTCGAGCAGCAGTATCTGCCCGACGGTCTTACGGACACCCGCTTCTTCCGCCCGGGCGGAGAGTGAGCACAGCCAGAGCTGCTTTTATCAGGCGCCGGAAGTCCTTTCGCTTTGTTACACTAGGACAGTCCATACTTGCATTCTCGGAGGGCTGCAATGAACCTGCGCTCCTTGCTTGAAGTCGTGCTCATCGTTCTCGGCATAATCCTTGCCGGCGCCGGCATCTACGCGGTCGTCGCGTTTGTCGCCACGCTGCGTGAAGTTCGAGCCACGCTTGCCGATTTTCATGATCGCTCGGTGCCCCTGATTGAGAAGGTGGACGTGACGGTCGACGCAATCAACGCGGAGCTGCTTCGTGTCGACGGTATCGTGACTGATTTCGAGGAGGTCTCAGGTGCCGTCAGCTCAGCAACCGATATCATTCGAACTCCTGTTGATGCTCTTGCTGGTCTCGGAGGACGCATCGCCCGATCCTTCTCGCGCGCTCGCAGGTCGTGAGCGGCAGAACCTCTAACCACCCGGAGGAATAATGGCTTCAGATCGCATCACGCTCACAGTTCCCGCTCGCAGCGACTACGCCAAGACCGCCCGAATGACAGCTGCGGAGTTAGCGAGCAGGATCGGCATGTCATTCGATGATATCGATGACGTGCGCATGGCCGCCGAAGAGGCGTTCGTCTACGCGTGCGGTCACCATGAATGCGAAGGGGAGATCACATTCGCCTTCGAGGTCAGCGACGAGCTTCTGGCGATTACCGTTGGCCCGTTTCCTGATGCCGCCGAGGAGCCCGGCGCCGAGCCGGAGGATCGCTATGCGTCATTCATACTCGAGTCGGTTTGTGACGAATTCATAATCTCTCGTGAGAGCGGTCTGTGCACACTGAGATTAGTGAAGCGCTTGCTCGCTCCGGTGGAGGGGTAGACGTGCCTCGAGCCGCAAAGAAGCCTGGTCGGCGACTTGTCTGGGACAAGAAGCGAACACGCGAGCTCTTCTTGCATTATCGCGAGTTCCAGGACGAGGAATCGCGTGACGAGCTGATCACGATGTACCTCAACTTGGTCAAGTACCTTGCCAGTCGCTTCAGGAACCGCGGCGAGCCTATCGATGACTTGATCCAGGTCGGGACGATTGGCCTTATCAAGGCGATCGACCGATTCGACACCGACAGGGAAGTGGAGTTCACCACTTACGCCACACCGACGATCGTGGGCGAACTCAAGCGTTACTTCCGCGACAAGGGCTGGGCAATAAAGGTACCGAGGCGCCTTCAGGAACTCTCATTCCGAGTGAACCAGGCTGTTGACCAGCTAACCCAGAAGATACAGCGATCTCCCACGATCCTTGAGATCGCGGAGTATCTCGGCGTGACAACTGAAGAGGTCCTCGAGGCGATGGAGACATCCGAGGCGTACAACTTCGTATCGCTTGAGACCGATCGCAACAGCGACGGAAGCGACTCCTTCAGCATCCTTGAGTACATCGGCAAGGACGATCAGGTCATGGCCATCGTCGACGACCGGACAACGCTTGCCAAGGCGCTCAAGTTCCTGACACCGCAGGAGCAGCGGGTGCTGTACCTGCGATTCTTTCAGGGATTGACCCAGACAGAAATCGCGACAAAACTTGAGATCTCTCAGATGCAAGTCTCGCGCCTGCTCAGGAAGACGCTCCGCGTTCTCCGTGAGAACCTGGTTTCCGAGGAGGTCTGAGATGACTGACGCGCGTGCAAGAGAAGATAGCTGGCGTCGCGTGCTAATCACCGCGTGGGCCCTTATCGGTGTGCTGATTCTCGTCTCAGCAGCGTTCGTGGCACTGCTCAAGGTCGCGCCGGCTCTCGTCCCGTTTGCCATGGCTATCGTGATCGTCTACCTGTTCCGCGGCCCGGTTGCAGCGCTTGAGCGCCGGGGGCTAAAGCGGGGACTTGCAGTTGGCTTGTGTTATCTGGTCGCAATCGGTGGACTCGTTATCGCCGGCCTGTTCATTGTCCCGCCGCTGGCCGAGCAGGTTCGTCAGTTCCTGATGGCCTTCCCTGGCTACTACGATAAGGCGTATGCGCTGTGGCAGCAGCTGCAGGCGCAGTACAACGCGGTGACGATGCCCGCCTGGGTCAATGAAGCACTGCTGGGTCTCAGTGACAGCATTTCGAATCAGGTCATGGAGTGGTCAAGCGCGCTCGCCAGTACCGTCTTCTCTGTCGGGAGCGGCGCGGTCTCTTTCCTCTTCAACTCGTTCCTGGCGCTCGTTGCAGGCTTCTGGATTCTGAAGGATCTCGATGGCATCAAGCATGAAGTCGTCCTTCTTGCTGGCCCAAGGCGCAGGGACGAGGCGGGTGTTCTCTCGGCAAAGGTCTCGAAGGTGCTGGGCGGATACCTGCGCGGACAGCTTGTGGTCTCCGCGTCCACCGCGGTGTTGGTAGCTATCGGTCTGAGCATCATGGGCGTCCCGTATGCACTTGTTCTTGGATTGCTGGCCGGTGTGCTGAATGTCATCCCGTGGTTCGGTCCGATCGTGACTGAGATCGTCGTGGGCATCGCGGCTGTGTTTGTGAGCCCGACTCTTGCGCTGTTCGCGGTGCTTTGGATCCTCGCCACGCAGCAGATCACCGATATTTTCATCACGCCGCGGGTCATGTCCGAGCAAGTCGACCTGCATCCTCTGCTCGTGATATTCTCGCTGCTCGTTGGCAGCACGCTTGCGGGGTTCATGGGCCTCTTGCTCGCCATTCCGGTGGCCGCCATCGGCAAGGGCATCTTCGTCCACTATTTCGAGAAGTGGACAGACTCCAAGCTCACCACAGAAAGAGGCGCGTTCTTCAAGGAGAAGAAGCCTGAGTGCGAGCCGGGCGAGGACCCGACGACATCTGATTGTGTGACCGAACCCAAAGACGCCGAGGAGAACGAGTGAAGGCCGCCGAAATCCGCGAGAGTTATCTGTCCTTCTTCGAAAGCAAGGGCTGTCATCGTCTGCCGTCCTCGTCTCTCATTCCAGACGACCCATCGCTGCTGCTTACCTCAGCCGGCATGGTGCAGTTCAAGCCGGTCTTTCTCGGCTTGCGCGACCTTGGGTTCACGCGTGCTACCACTTGCCAGAAATGCGCCCGGACGACCGATATCGACATCATCGGCACCACCGGACGCCACCATAGCTTCTTCGAAATGCTCGGCAACTTCAGCTTCGGCGACTACTTCAAGAGCGAGGCGTGCGCCTGGGCGTTCGAGTATTCAACACAGATACTGAAGCTCGACGTCGACCGGCTGTGGTTCTCGATCTACGAGGACGACGATGAAGCCGAGGCGATCTGGCGTGACGAGGTCGGCGTTCCTGCTGACCGCATCGTGCGCATGGGCGCCAAAGACAACTTCTGGTCAGCCGGACCGACCGGGCCGTGCGGACCGTGCTCGGAGCTCTACTACGACCAGGGTCCGGAAGTAGGGTGTGGCTCCGCTGACTGCGCTCCGGGCTGCGATTGCGACAGGTTCCTCGAGTACTGGAACCTAGTGTTCATGCAGTACGACCGTGCCGAGGATGGCACGCTCACCCCGCTGCCGAAGCAGAACATCGACACAGGTATGGGCCTGGAGCGGGTTGCCGCCATCATGCAGGGCGTGCACTCCAATTTTGAGACCGATATCGTACGCGGCATCATGGAAGTGGCCGAGGATATCACCGGTGCGAAGTATGGCGACTCCGAGAAGACCGATACGTCGCTGCGGATCATCGCAGACCACGCTCGAGCAGTGACATTCCTCATCTCCGATGGCGTGCTGCCGTCCAACGAGGGTCGCGGCTATGTGCTGCGTCGCATCCTCCGTCGTGCAGTGCGTCACGGGCGCTTGCTCGGCGTCGAGAAGCCGTTCCTCGGCAGGCTCGTTGATGAAGTCGTCACACGTATGGGCGATGCGTATCCCGAGATTCACGAGCACCATGACCTTGTGAGTCGCATCGTCGTGAGCGAAGAAGAGCGCTTTGGTGCGACTCTTCGCCAGGGGCTGATCTTCCTTGCCGAGGCAATCGAGCGCGCGCAGGCTGAGGGTTCCGCCGTTCTCGACGGCAAGCTCGCCTTCGCGCTTCATGACACCTACGGCTTTCCGTATGAACTCACCGCCGAGATTGCCGCCGAGGCTGGCCTCGAGGCTGATCAGGCCGTGTTCGATACCGAAATGACCGCCCAGCGTGACCGCGCCCGCGCGGCTGTGAAGGACGACTCCTGGAGCGCATTCGGCAATGCGTTTGCAGTGGTAAGCAAGCAGCTTCAGGGTGGCGTCGAGTTCGTGGGGTACAGCAAGAACGAGATCGACTCAACCGTCGTTGGCATAATTGCAAACGGCGAGGCCGTGAGTCAGATTGACGCCGGTGTGCAGGCCGATATCGTGCTGGCAGTGACGCCGTTCTATGGCGAGCAGGGCGGGCAGGTCGGCGACGCAGGGACCATCTCGGCAGATGGCATGCTTTTCGAGGTGAGTGCCACGCGCATTCCGATGTCCGGCCTTGTTTCACATGTGGGTACACTGCAGACAGGCACGTTGTCTGTTGGTGATTCCGTGCACGCGGCCATCGATATTCCCCGCCGCGAGCGCATCAGGCGCAATCACACGGCTACGCACATCCTGCACTGGGCGCTTCGCAAGGTGCTCGGTGAACATGTGCATCAGTCCGGCTCGCTCGTGACGCCGGATCGTCTGCGCTTCGACTTCACGCACTTCGAGGCGCCTGGCGCCGAGCAGCTTGAACGAGTCGAGCGGCTCGTGAATGCGAAGATCATGGAGAACCATCCGGTTCGCAATTACGAGACTTCGCTCGCCAGCGCGCGCGAGATGGGCGTGACCGCGCTCTTCGGCGAGAAGTATGGCGACATCGTGCGCGTGCTCGAGGTAGGCAACTTCAGCAAGGAGCTGTGTGGTGGCACCCATGTTGGCCGCTCGAGCGAGATCGGTTTCGTCAAGATCAACTCTGAAGGCAGTGTTGGCGCAAACCTCCGTCGCATCGAGGCCGTCACGTCCTTTGGCGCCCTCGATCACATCTATGCCGAGGAGGCCATGCTCTCTGGCCTCGCCGACATGCTCAGGTGCCGCCCCGCCGAGGTTCTGGTCAAGGTCGATGCGCTTCAGCGACGTCTGAAGGAGACCGAGGCCGTGCTGGCAGAGGCGAAACGCCGAGGCGGAAGCGGGGAGCTTGATGCCCTGGTCACGACTGCGGTCGATGTTGGCTATCCGCTTGTGGTAGCTCGCGTTGAGATCTCTGATGGTGCAGCTATTCGTGAGATTGCGGATACGGTTCGTGCCAAGCTGTCGGGTGGCGCGGTCGTGTTGGCGGCCGAAGTGTCTGGTACGGCCCTCTTGCTCGCTGCGGGGTCTGCGGCGGCTGTTGCTGCAGGCTTCGATGCTGGAGCGGTGATTCGCGAAATCGCCCCACGTGTGGGGGGCGGGGGAGGCGGAAAGCCGACAATGGCCCAGGCTGGCGGCAAGGACGCGTCAGGTATTGACGCGGCTCTCGACGCTGCGCGCGGGCTTCTCGGCGTACGGTAGCGTCATGAGGCTCCTTGGCCTCGATATAGGCAAAGCAAGGGTGGGAGTCGCGGTTTCCGATCCCGCGCAGACTATCGCTTCTCCGTTGGCCGTGCTCGATGCGCGCGCGCTCAACCGCGATGTGCGCCCCCTGAAGATGATTGCCGAGGACTATGAAGTCGGTGGACTCGTCGTTGGTTTGCCACTCAGCATGAATGGGACAGAGGGTCCGCAGGCGGCTTCAGTGCGTGCGGTGGGAGACCGGCTTGGCAAGGCGCTCGCTCTTAGCGTGACGTACGTCGATGAGCGTCTTTCCTCGGCAACCGCTTCTCGGGCTATGGGTGACGCCGGAGTGAACACGAAGCGGCAACGGGGAAAGCTTGATATGGTCGCGGCATCTATCATCTTGCAGTCCTATATTGACGGCCTGCGGAGGTCTGACGATCAATGAGCACACGTGATGACAAAGGCGCAGACCGGGGCAACCCATCGCCGTCTCAGCGTAAGCGTGATATCCCAGTCGAGGTGCCGGCGGTTTCCGAGGCAGCATCCTCGGCCGCTGCGACGCCGCAAGACGCCCGCGATCGGAAACGGACGCTTCGTTTGGTGTCAATCGCTGTCGGCGTTCTCATCGCGATTGGCATTCCTGCATACGGTGCATGGAGTCTGCTCGTCAGGCCACAGACATCAGTTAGGGCGGGCTTGCCCGTTCAGGTTGAGATCTCCCAAGGGTCTGACACCAAGACCATCGCGGGAATCCTTGCCGATGCCGGGGTTATAGACAACTCCTCGATGTTCAGGCTGCGCGCTCGCATCGACGGCGTGGATGGCAAACTCCGACCAGGCATCTACGATTTCGAGACTGGCATGACGATCAACTCGGTAACGGCACTGCTGCTCGCCGGTCCTGGCGTCGAGTACACCAAAGTCACCATTCCCGAGGGATTCACGGTCGAGCAGATTGCCGAGCGCCTTGAGACCGAGGCGGGAATCCCCGCAGCGGAGTTTGCTGAATTGGCGCTCAAGAATGCACCTGAGTTCACAGCGGATTATCCTTTTGTGGGGGACTCGACAACGGGATCGCTCGAGGGCTATCTGTTCCCCAAGACATATCAGATTCCTGAGGGATCCACCCCTCGCGATGTCATAGAGATGATGCTCTCTCAGTTTGAGCGGGAGTTCTCATCAGTTGATCTTACCTTCGCCGAGAGCAAGAACCTGAGCGCTCACGACGTCGTGATCTTGGCGTCTATGATCGAGAGAGAAGCTCGTGTCGCCGATGAGAGGGTGCTTGTCTCCTCGGTTATCTACAACAGGCTTGCGAAGGGCATGCGCCTGGAAATCGACGCAACGATCGAGTACATCCTTCCTGGCACGCGGCCTCGTCTGCTCAATCGGCACCTTCTTATCGACAGCCCGTACAATACGTACATGTACGATGGTCTTCCTGTTGGCCCGATCTCAAATCCTGGACTGGCTTCGCTTGAGGCAGCCGTGCAGCCTGCCGATACCAAGTATCTGTACTACGTGCTCACGGATACGGATGGCTCGCACACATTCACAACCAACCTGAAAGATTTTCTGGAAGCTAAAGAGAAGTCACGAGAGGTGGTGCCGTAAGTCCATGGCGGATGCCGCGATCAGCGTGCAGGGCGCTCGTAAGGTTTACTCGACTCCCGGGAAACCTAAGAGCACTGCCGTGTCGAATGTCTCCATACAAGTTGAGCCTGGGACGATTCACGGGCTACTTGGCCCGAACGGAGCAGGGAAGACCACGACGCTGAAGATGCTCTTGGGTCTCGTAAGGCCAACGGGTGGAACGTTCGAGGTCCTCGACATGGACTCGACTCGTCCATCCGGCAGGCGCCGTCTGGGTTTCTTGCCCGAGCAGCCATACTTCCCGGTCAATCTCACTGCCCGCCAGGCGATGCGTTTCTATGGATCGCTTGGCGGCGTTGACGCTGCACAGATACCTGAGCGCACTGCTGCGCTGCTCGCACGCGTCGGTTTGGCCGATGCAGAGCGCACGGAGCTCTCAAAGTTCTCGCGCGGCATGCTCCAGCGCCTAGGAATCGCGCAGGCGCTTCTCGGCAATCCAGATGTGGTCATTCTCGACGAGCCGGCATCTGGACTCGACCCGGTCGGGCAGCGAGACGTTCGTAATCTGATGCTAGAGCTTCGCGACAAAGGTGTGACAGTACTGCTATCGTCGCACCAGCTTTCCGAGGTTGAGGCCGTGTGTGATCAAGTGACGATTCTCAACCGCGGCACCGTTGCCGCCGAGGGCGATATCAACTCGCTGCTCAATATCGACGGGCGTAGCTCGGTTCGCGCGTTGAACATGACGGACCTCCCTCTCAAGGTCGCTTCAATTGCCGAGGAGGTCGCTGTCTCCAGTGGCATGTGGGTCTTCTCAATACCTACCGAACAGACGCGCGCCGTCGTTGACGCCATCGATGAAGCTGGCGGAACGATTGCCGCGATTACGCCTAAGCGTGAGTCGCTCGAGGATTACTTCGCCGCCCTTCTGGCAGCGCACACAGAGGAGGTGGCGTCATGATGAAGCGTATCTGGCCTATCGCAACAGCCGTCATGATGGACAGCCTCCGCCGCAAGGTCGTATACGTCGTGCTCGCGTTCGCGGCGCTGCTGGTGCTCGCGATTCCTTCGTTGCCGGACTATGGTCTGGGCGTTGAGAGCGCCGTCTTCCGTGAGGTTGCGCTCGCACTGTCGTACGTCACAGGCCTGGTCGTGGTCCTATCTCTTGCCGCTAACAGGGTGCCTGCCGAGCTAGAGAAGCGCACCGTGTACAACGTCCTCGCAAAGGGCGTGAGTCGGTGGGAGTATCTCGTTGGCACCTGGCTTGGAATTCTCGGTGTCATGGCTGGCGCTATTGTCGCGTTCACTGCCATCGAGATGCTGATCGGATACTTCACCTACGGCGAGGTCATGTGGCGACTGTGGCAGGGGGCGCTCGCGACGTGGTTTGAGATGGGGGTTGTCTCTGCGTTCGCGGTCGCAGCATCGTCGGTGACCGGTCCCGTTGTTGTCGTCACCGCGACCCTTGCCGGGCTCTTCATAGGGCATTCAAGGAGCACGCTGCTTGGCGGCGAGGGGGCGCTGGCACTTAGACCCTTCTATCCGTCGCTTGACGCGTTCAATGTGGTCAATCCGGTCGCGCATGGCAGCGGAGTCCCGCTAATCTACATGCTGAGCATGGCAGTCGTGTTCATCGGGTTCGCCGGAGCATGCCTGAGCGTTGGCGTGCTTCTACTCTCCAGGCGGGATCTCTGACAATGCGCATGCGACAAGACAAATGGGTTCCAATCGCCCTCGCAGCCGTGTTTCTGATGGTTGCGCTCGCTGGACAAGCGGTTGGCGACAAGGTCATCTCCACTCGTGTGGATGATCCTACTGCCGTTGTCGGCCGTGCGTCGCTGTCGTACCTGACCGGTATTCGACGCTACGCTGGCGCAATACTGTGGAACCGGATCGACCCGCTTCTACATGGCTACTATCACGACGTCCCACTAGACGATCAGCGCTACATGTTGAGTTCGATTGCTGCGATCGAGTGGCTGGATCCTGCGTTTGACCAGCCGTACTATGTCGGCGCATGGATTCTTGCCCGCAACGACAAGGTTGAAGAGGGTCTCACGATGGCGCGCGCCGGAACAGAGAACGTCCCGGACTCAGGGACTCTCAACATGTCCTACGCGCAGATGTTGCTTGTCTTGAAGAAGGACAACAAGGGTGCCGTCAAGTATGCGAAGCTTGCGATTCAACCCGAGATGCGCTGGACGGATGACCTTGAGAAGCTCAACGGTTACGCTGCCATCAACAACATCTTCATCATTTCCGGAGAGACTGAACTCTCCAGGCAGTTGCAGCCCGAGATTGATCGCCTGGATGCACTTGTTGGAGACCAGCCCCTCGAACACGAGGAATAGACCGGAGTCATATGCCGCTACTTGCGCCCGATCGATACCTCACGGACGTGCACGCCATCGACCTGGACGCGCTCGCAGCGGATGGGATAGAAGCGCTCCTTGTGGACCTCGACAACACCATTCTGCCGAGAGACACCAACTCCGTTCCGCCGGAGCTTGCCGAGTGGGTCTTCGGCCTGTCGCAGCGCGGATTCAAGGTCTGTCTGGTGTCGAACAACTGGCATGAGCGGGCTCGAATAGTCGCTGCCGAGTTGGGTCTCGACCTGGTCGCCAAGGCGATCAAACCGCTGCCGTTCGCTTTCTGGCTAGCGACAAGCAAGCTCGGAGTCAGGGCGCAGCGGTGTGCTGTCATCGGCGACCAGTTGTTCACGGATGTGCTCGGTGGGAAGATCGTCGGCGCAATGACGATCATGGTGCTACCGTTATCTGAGACCGACCTTCCGCACACTCTTTTGCTGCGAAGGCTTGAGGCGAGGATAATGAAAGGCGCCCGCGCCGATGGACCGCAATGCACAGACAGAGGAGTTGACCCGACGTGATGATCGACGGACGCACGCGCCCTGCCGGTGTCGTCGGGTGGCCGATAGACCACACTCTGTCCCCGGCGATGCACAACGCCGCCTATGAGGATATGGGCCTCAACTGGGTCTACCTTCCTCTGGCGGTTCCTGATGCTGGCGCTCTTGTGCGGTTTACCGACGCCGCCAGGTCGTTACCGTTTGTGGGCTTCAACGTGACGATGCCTCATAAGCAGTCCATCCTTCAGCTTTGCGACGAGGTCGCGATGCTTGCTCAGATGGCTGGAGCGGTCAACGCTGTTCACTGCGTTGGCGGCCGTCTCATCGGCTACAACACCGACAGCCGCGGCTTGCTCGAGTCTCTCGCGGAAGAAACGGATTTCGTTCCGGAGGGGAAGCGAGTCGTGCTCCTTGGGGCGGGAGGCGCTGCCGGAGCCGCGGTGGCCAGTTTCATTCTTGGAAAGGCCGCGCACCTGACGGTAGTGAACCGGGACTTGGAGCGCGCAGGCGTGCTTCAGGAGCGGGTGTCGCGTTATCTGCGCGGCATGGAGCTTGAGACGACAACACCAACGACAGGCGCCGAGGCGGCAATCGCTCAGGCTGACCTTGTCGTCAATGCTACTTCGTTGGGGATGAAACCGGGCGACGAGAGCCCTGTGCCGGTAGAGTGGCTGCATTCAGCGCTCACGGTATACGACATGGTCTATTGCACATCTCGCACGGCGTTGATCGCCGGTGCCGAGGCCGCTGGTGCTCAAGCAGTCGGAGGGCTCGGCATGCTTGTCGCCCAGGGGGCTTTGGCAATCGACATCTGGACCGAGAACGCTCAATTGAGAGCGCCACGAACGGTCATGCGGCAGGCTGCGGAGGCCGCGCTTGCTCGTGACGAGGCCGAAGGCGGGGACATATCGTGACCGCTGCCTCGGGAAAGAGACTCGGCAAGGTTCTTGTGCAGTCGGGTCTGATCACACAGGAGCAAATGGAGACCGCCATTGCGGTGACCGACGGTCGCTCACTTACTGCGGTGCTGGTTGACCAGAAGATCACAAGTGAGACTGACATTGCGCAGGCGGTTGCAACCAGCATGGGACTCGATTTCGTCGATCTCGCAGGCTACGAGATCGATCCTGCTGCTGCGATGCTCCTGTCAAACGAACTTGCACGCCGCCATATGGTTCTGCCAATCAAGATTCAAGACGACGAGCTGGTTGTCGCGATGGCAGACCCTGCCAACATATTCGCCATCGACGATCTGAGAATCGTCACCGGTTATGAGATTCGTCCGGTGGTCTCCACCGAGAGCGATGTCATCGCTGTCGTCGAGAAGTTCGCCACCATGAACCAGAACGTCGATCAGATGGTCGGCGACCTGGGTGGTTCTTCAGCCGAGGCGGATCGTGAAGCAGAAGAGGCCGCCGAGGAAGAAGAGGCGCCTGTCGCCAAGTTGATGAACTTGATCATCACCGAGGCGATTCGACAGGGAGCTGGCGACATCTACGTTGAGCCGCTCGAGGATGAACTCCGGGTTCGCTATCGCATTGACGGTGTGTGCCAGGAAGTCATGCGGAGCCCGGGAAAGCTCCATCGCCAGCTGCTCAGCCGTATCAAGATCGCATCGGGAATGGATATNNNNAAGTCGGTCGACTTCCGCGTGGCCGTGTTGCCCGCGGTCAACGGCGAGATGTGCGTTATGCGTCTGCTTCGCAAAGACTCGATCATGTTGTCGCTCGAGGACCTTGGGTTCTCGGAAGAGCCGATTACCCGGCTGCTTGCAGCACTCGACAAGCCGTACGGTTGCATCCTGGTTACCGGTCCTACCGGTTCAGGTAAGTCCACAACGCTTTACGCGGCTATCAACAAGACGACCAGCCCGACGGTCAACCTCATCACTGTTGAAGATCCGGTCGAGTATCGGCTTGAAGGTCTTTCGCAGGTGCACGTGAACGAGAAGGCGGGACTCACGTTTGCAGCGGCTCTGCGGTCGATCCTTCGGCAGGACCCCGACGTTGTCATGATCGGTGAGATTCGCGACAAAGAGACCGCTACGATCGCAATCGAGGCTGCCCTAACTGGTCACCTCGTGCTCTCCACGTTGCACACCAACGACGCGCCGTCAGCACTGACCCGCCTGACCGAGATGGGCGTGGAGCCGTTTCTCTCGGCATCTGCGATCAACTGCGTGCTGGCCCAGCGCCTTGGACGCCGTCTGTGCCCCGAGTGCAAAGAGGCGTACACGCCCACACCTGAGGCACTCGATAGAGTCGGATTCCCGTACGATGCAGACAAACTGCCCACTCTCTACCGCGCGGTGGGTTGTAAGCGGTGCGGCGGCATCGGCTACAAGGGCCGAATGGGAATCCACGAAGTCATGACCGTCAGCGAAGAGATCGAACGCGCATGCGTGAATCATGCCTCGGGCGATGACATCAAGCGCATCGCTATTGCGGGCGGGATGCGTACGCTTCGCGACGACGCCTTCGCCAAAGTCCTCACTGGTGTGACGTCTATCGAAGAAGTCCTTAGAGTAGTTGTGTGATTTACAGGGCGTACGCACGCCTTTCGTGTTGTGCCAGTTTGCGCGACGTGCGAAACTGAGGAGGCCGGGGGTCCGATAGGACTTCCGTCGCGTGCCATCAGGGCGCTTACGCGCGCCAGACGCAACAGGAGCTGAAGATCGATGGTGGATAAGGGTATCGGGGACTACTTCATCTCAGACGCGGACGATGACTCGCTTGACGACGAGTTGCTTACCGCACCGGTTGTCGTGCCTCCTGTTCAGGTACTACAGGCTCCCGCGCCAGTAACGTCGGCTGCTCCTGCTTCGGTCCCTGCACCGACGTTCGCACCGCCGGTCGCTCCGGTCGCTCCGGTCGTTCCTGCGCCGGCGGTTGCTAGGCCAGACGCCACGGTTCGTCAGGCGACCCGCGAGGAGCGTCTTGCCTCGGCGCTGAATCATCTGATGCAAGAAGACACCGATATCCAGGCTGCTGCCCTGGTAAGCCTAGACGGGTTCACTATGGCGTCTGCGTTGCCGGCGAGTATGCAGCCCGATCGCGTGGGCGCGATGTCTGCAGCGATTCTCGGACTTGGTGAGCGGGCCGCCGCCGAACTTGGCCGAGGTCACCTCTCACAGGTATTCATCGAGGGCGACAACGGCTACGTACTACTGATGGCGGCAGGGGATCGAGCCGTTCTTACGGTGATGGCCGACTCCAATGCAAAGCTCGGCCTTGTCATTTACGACATGCGGGCCGCTGCCGCAAACATCGCCGAGGTCCTCGGCTAAGACGCCCGGCTCTCCGGGGGAAAGGCAAGTACCAGGCCGATGGCACTTCGCGGCAATCTCAGGGACTTCTCGCTACCCGATGTCTTCCAGCTCGTACAACTGAGCAAGAAGACAGGGGTTCTGCGTATCAAGAGCTCCGATGCTGACGGCAGCATCTGGTTCCGTGACGGCGATGTCTTTTTCGCGCAGTCTAACTGGCACCGCGACTTGCTCGGCCAGCGACTTGTATCGACCGGGCGCATCACCCCCAGCGCACTGGTCAAGGTCCTAGACGTCCAACACAAGGAGCCAGCAGGAGGTCGTCGCCTCGGCCAGATACTGGTTGACGAGGGCTATCTCACTGCGAAGGTGCTTGAGACTTTCGTTCAGGAGCAGATCCAGGACACTATCTTTGACCTTATGCGTTGGGATCAGGGCGACTTCGACTTTGAAGTCCTACCCGAGGTTGCCGACGAGGATATCGGCCTCTCCGTCTCGATTGAGAATATCGTCATGGAGGGTAGTCGCCGTCTCGAAGAGTGGAACCGCATCAAGAAGAAAGTTCCGTCTGTGGAGATGGTCTTCAAGATGGCGACTGCACCCGGCGAGGGTACTTTTGAGATATCCCTCAAGCCGAGCGAATGGGCTCTTCTTCTGCTCGTGGACGGCACGCGTTCGGTGGCGGAGCTAGCCACTGAGATGAAGCGGACCGACTTCGAGGTTGCACGCATCATCTACGGCCTGTTCTCGGCCGGGCTGCTCGAGGTTCCAACTGATGATGAGGTGGAACGACTTCGTGGCGAGCGCGCTGGTCGCGAGGACAGGCGTGCTCAGCTAGAGGCTGAGCGTCGAGCCCTTGACGAAGCGGCTGCTCTTGAGGCGATTGCTCTTGAGGCGCAAGTGGCCGCCGATACTGAGGCACGACTCGCCGAAGAAGCACAGCGTGAAGCGGAGCGCGAAGCAGAAGCTGCGGCGTTGGCTGAGGCTGAGCTGCCGGATGAAGAGCCTGCACCTCCTGTGGTCGACGACGCCCCTCACGAGGAGCCAGAGTTTCTGTCGGTCAGCAAGGCTGGCGCCTCTGTAGAGGACATGGCCGTCTTTGAGGAGATGCTGGAAGCCGTTCTTGAGCGGCCGGTCATCGTTCCTGCTGCACCCAAACCAGAACCAGAACCCGAACCGGAACCGGAGCCAGAACCCGAACCGGAGCCAGAACCGGAACCAGAACCGGAGCCAGAACCGGAACC
>DDWM01000016.1 GCA_002345925.1 Actinobacteria bacterium UBA2286
GAGTATAGATAGCCGACCGAGCTCTCCGGTCGCTATGAGCAGACCCATGATGATCAGCACAACGCCCGCCGCCCTGGACAATGCAAGCGAATGTCGATTGAACCATCCCAGGGCAGCCGTCAATCGACCGAAGAAGACTGCGGTCAGCAGGAATGGCGTTGCCAGACCCAACGAGTACACGGCTAGCATGCTGGCGGAGCGCACCGCATCCCCGGTCTGGGCGGCCATACCGAGAATGACGGCCAATATCGGCCCCACGCAAGGTGTCCAGCCGAAACCGAAAGCCAGGCCCATGACGAACGAGGCGCCGTGGCCGAAGCGTCGGGCCTTGGCCATCTCGAAACGAGCTTCACCGTATAGCCAGGGAACCTTGATCACGCCGAGCAAGAACACTCCGACCAGAACGACCACGACACCTGCGGCGATGCCGAGGATGCTCTCGTAGCGGATCATGAACGGACGAAGGGCCCCGCTCGCAAAGCCAGCCGCTGCGCCAAGCAATATGAAAACAACAGAGAATCCAAGCGTGAACAGCGCGCTCGGGATGAGGATTCTGGCGACGCCAGACTCGCCCTTCTTCAACTCCCCGGCACTTAGGCCGGTCATGAAAGAGAGATATCCGGGGATGAGCGGCAGCACGCACGGCGACAGGAACGACAAGAGTCCGCCAAGGAAGGCACCCAGGTAGCTTACGGTCGCATCAGGCATGGATCATCCAATCATCAAGCACCGGATCTAATCGCGGGTACGGAAGAGGCCGCTGCTCGCGGCCTCTGTTCGCAGCGCATATACTATACCCCCGGGGGGTATCCACGTCCAGTCGCAGGGCTACTCGGCAACCTCAGCGCCGTACCCTGCCTTCACGATTTCCGCGATGATGACTTCAGGGGTGACCCGCTCGGCGTCGTAGACGACCTCTGTCATACCTGAAGCACTGTCCGCCACGGAGCTCTCAATGCCGTCTACATCGTCGAGGCTCATCTGTATGAGCATCGAGCACGAGTGGCAGTGCATGCCGGTCGTAGTGAAGCGCGTTGTGACCAAATCAGACATCAGAACCTCCAGCGTTCGAGTATTCCGCTATTTGTCTCGCAATGCCGCTGCGCGGCTGGAATAACGAGGATCGAGCATTTCACCGCAGTAAGGACACATTCTCCATTGGCCGAGAACCGCTCGCTTGCACTCGGGGCACTCGGCGATCTGAGTGTTTCCGACATCGCCGGAAGATGGAGGATCCTGAGCCAGTAGAACCCAAGCCAGGCCGCCGATGATGGACGCCGCCAACAAGGGAGCAAGCCAGCCAAACTCGGCCGCACCCGTGCAATTGGAGAATCCGTCGTCGGCATTGACCAGAAGAATGAGTCCAGCAACAAGCGAAACGACAGCGATGATACCCGCTGCAGCAACTATCACTCTTCGCTTGCTGTTTGGATGCATGCTCTAACCCTGCGACGATGTTGAAATACATGAACAGTAGTGCAAGCCTCGTGCCAAGGGTTGACAGTCGGCGGAGCTGGCGGTTACAGGCCGAACTTCTCCATTCGCGCTTCCAGAGTCTTGGTCGTAAGACCGAGAAGTTTCGCGGCCTTAGGAGCCGAACCTCCAGTGCGCTCAAGTGCCTGGCGCAAGAAGTCGAGTTCGACTTCTTCTAAGCTGATACCGACCTCTGGCAGAACAAAGCATCGTTCGCCCGGCGAGCACATCGCGACTCCGGCACGCACCTCCGAGGGCAGATCATCGACATCGATATCATCGCCTCTGGCAAGGATCCCTATGCGCTCGATGGTGTTCTCGAGTTCCCGGACATTGCCGGGCCATTGATATTCCACGAGCAACCTCATAGCTTCGTCAGAGAAGTGCCTGTCACCCGCCTTGTACTTCTCAAGGAAGTGCGCGATCAGGAGTGGAATCTCACTAGGCCTCTGACGGAGCGGCGGCACGGTGACCGGGACAACGTTCAGACGGTAGTAGAGGTCCTCCCTGAATTCCCCATCTGCGATCAGCTGCTGGATGTCCCGGTTAGTGGCTGCCACGACACGCACGTCAACTTCAATCTGGCGCGTGCCACCAAGGCGCTCGAAAGTCCTCTCCTGCAGAACCCGTAGCAGCTTGACCTGAACGTTCGGGCTGATATCTCCGATCTCATCGAGGAATATCGTCCCGCCGTTCGCGAGTTCAAATCGCCCGGGCTTCGCCTGCATGGCACCGGTGAATGCACCCTTCTCGTAACCGAACAGCTCGCTCTCCAGAAGCGTTTCAGGCAACGCACCTGCGCTCACGGAGATGAACGGCTTGGTCGAACGGGCCGACATCGTGTGCATAGCACGAGCAACGAGCTCCTTGCCCGTGCCTGACTCGCCATAGACCATGACGGTGGCACTCGTCGGAGCGACCTTGCGTATAGTCTCCAGAATGCCGAGCATCGACGGATCTGCCGCGACGATTCCCGAGACGTCGTAATCCCGGTCAAGCTCTTCACGAAGCCTTGTGACCTCGGCGGAGAGTTCGCTGACCTTGAGCGCCTTCTCGATGCTGATCTTGAGCTCTTCAAGGTCGAACGGCTTGGTCAGATACTCGCTCGCACCCGCCTTCATCGCCTCAACGGCACTCGTCACGTTGCCATGAGCCGTAAGCATGATGATAGGAAACGAGTATCCCTTTGCCCGTAGCCGACGCAGCACCTCCATGCCATCCGGCGCGGGCATCTTATGATCGAGCACCATGAGATCTGGTGGTTGCTCGTTGACGGTGGCCAGAACCGCCTTGCCGTCAGCCGCCTCCAGCACCTCGTAACCTTCGGCGCTCAACGCCTGGGCAAGCACCCAGCGCATGTTCTTCTCATCATCGGCAATCAGTACGCGCCGCTTCATCAGTCCTCCTCATTGATCTGGAACACAGGCAGCGACACGACGAAGGTCGTGCCCTTCCTGAAGTCGCTCATTACTTCGATGTGTCCGTCGTGCTCATCCAGAATTCGGTGCACGATCGTCAACCCAAGTCCGGTACCCGCATCGCGCGTCGAGTAGAAGGGATCGAATACCTTCTTCAGATCTGCGGCGGGAATCCCGGGGCCATTGTCGGATATGGATATGGCAAGAAACCCATCAACGACCCGTCCACTGACGGTGATCTTGCCCCCCGTGCCTTCCATCGCCTGAACGGCGTTCGATACCAGGTTCACGAATACCTGCTTCATCTGGTCCGGGTCGGCCATGATCTGCGGCAGAGCTCCGGTGTCTATCGCTGATATCGTCACCTTCGATTGTCCTGCAAACCGACGTGTGAACAAAATGACGTCTTCGATGACTTCCCCAATGTCCGTCAGCCGCAAGTAGGGCTTGGACGGCCTTCCGAAGTCGAGCAGAGCCTTGATGACGCGGTCGAGTCGATCGATCTCTTGCTTGATGACGCTCGTAGCCTCCAACACCCGGCCACGATCGCATTCAGACTCCTCGACCAACTGGACTGAAGCCCTGATGATGCCGAGCGGGTTTCGCACCTCATGCGCCACGCCCGCCGTCAACTCACCCATGGCAGCGAGCCGATCTGCACGTATGAGTTGGTCGGTCAGTGCCTTGACCTCGGACACGTCCTCGACAGTAACGACAGCGCCGAGTATGCGACCATCGACATCGCGCATCCGCGAAGTGGAGACCTGAACGTGTAGCACTCGGCCCGCTCGGGTGACCAACCGCATGTCTCGGACGGACTTTGGGATGCGTCCGTTGAGGACCTTTGTGACCTCGGCATCGAGTCCGGAGTCATCCGCGAAGAGCGTACCGATACGCCGCGGGACGATGTCGACCTCCCGCACGCCCAACATACGCTCAGCGGCCGGGTTGGCGGTTGCGACCGAGCCATCAGGACCGACGGTCATGACGCCAGACGTGATCGAGCGCAAGATCGACTGGGTGTAATCCTGGATGTTGACGAGCTGGATCGCGCGCTCCTCCAGCTTCCGGTACGCCTCCTCAAGCTGCTTGCTCAACTGGCGCAGGTCGCTCGTCTTAGCCTCGGCAAGGTCGCGCAACCAGCCGAACATCACACCGACAGCCAGGTACATCACGATTTCGTAAAGGTTGTCGATGTGTGCACCGAGCAAGCCGCCGAGCGAGACGGTGGCGTGCAACGCGAAGAGCAGGCTCGCGGCGATGGCCGTTATGAACCCGCCGCGTCGCCCAAAGACGAAACCCGAGTACATGATCGGCAGGTAGTAAAGCTTTCGATACAACAGATGCATCGGTATTGCCTGCGCCGATGTGGTCGTGAACAGGTGTAAGACCGTGACGACCCCGAGCAGGATCACGATGAGCGCTACATCTCGCCCGTCGCTTCGCTGACCCGTGACGAGTGCCTGACCGGGTCGCGTGTCCAAACTCACGGACGGCTGTTGGTCCTTCTTCATCGGCGCTTCCTCGCCCACGAAGGATCGATGCCGATCTCCTCGCGATACTTCGCGACCGTACGCCGTGCCACATCGACGCCCTCGCCCGAGAGCGCCTCGGCGAGTTTTTGATCGGACAACGGGTGAGCAGGATCCTCCGCCTCGAGGAACTCCTTTATCCGCCGCTTGACGGTCGTTGCAGCCACGTCCATGCCGCTCGAAGTTCGGTAGCCGCCCGAGAAGAAATGCTTCAGCTCGAAGAGCCCGTACGGAGTCGCCATGTACTTGCCGGTGACGCCTCTGCTTATCGTACTAAGGTGCACGCCGACCTCAACCGCAACATCCTCCAGACGCAGCGGGCGCAAATCCCCGCGTCCGTCCTCGAAGAAGTCGTGCTGCGTCTCCAGGATGATTTCCGCGATGCGGCTCACCGTGTCCTTGCGTCGATCAACGTTGCGCAAGAACGATTCCGCCGAGCGGATCTTGTCCTTGAGGTACTTGCGCGTTTCTTCATCTGCGCTCGACTGGCTTCTTAGCATCTGTCTATACCGCGGGGAGACCTTCAGCGTAGGAACAGCCTCATTGTTCGGGATGATGAGCCACTCGTCGCCAAAACGACGCAGCGTGACATCCGGCACCACGTAACCAGGAGCTTGCCCGGGTGAGAACGCCCCGGCCGGGCGGGGATTGAGCTGCTTGAGCTTATCGACGGTGTCACGTACCTCATCCTCGCTGACGTGCTCCGCACGCGCGATCTTCCGTGTGTGACTCACCGCCACGGCGTCGAGATGATGCTCGATGAGCGCAAGTAGGAGTGGCGTGTCTATCCCAAGGTATGCGGCCTGGATCCTCAAGGCTTCGCGAACGTTCCTCGCGCCGACTCCGGGAGGGTCAAGTTGCTGGACAACCGACAGTGCCGTGTCGGCTACAGCGACGCTGACGCCCGTGATCGCAGCTATCTCGGCGCTATCCCCAACAAACAAGCCGTCATCATCCAGTGAGCCGATAATTGCTCGCGCCGCGCGCGCCACGTCAGCTGGTGCATCGACCATGCCCAGCTGATCGAGCAGATAGTCATCGAAAGACTGTACTCCGCCAACGAACTCGTCGGAGTTTATCTCCTCCTGGTTAGGATCGCGCGGAGACCCTGAATCCAGCTGCTCAAGGTCGTCGTATTGATCAAGCCAGTCATCCCAGGCGCGCTCTTCTTCAGGATCGTCGCCACGATCATCGAGTTCTTCAGCGGGCTCGGGCTCGTCCTCTTCCAGTTCAAGGACGGGGTTTTCCAGCAACTCGGTCTCGATGAGCGTCTGAAGCTCAGCAACCGGCATCGCAAGAATAGTAAGCCCCTGGTAGACCTGGGGCGACAGGGTGACTTTTTGCCGTAGTTCCGGTCTGTGGGAAAGTTCCATTGAGACTCCTCTGGCACGCGTTTCCCAGCCGCGGTGGCGCGGCCCTTAGCAAACTACGTACCAGGAGGTATATTCCCACGAAATCGCGGTTCTCACCACATGCTAGACAGCCGGCGGCAACTCATCTCGAGCAGCCGGTGACATCTGCGATACGACTATCGCCGCAATTACCAGCAATCCTCCAAGCATCTGCGCCACGCCGAGCGATTCTCGGAACAACAGCCATGCAAGAATTGCCGCCAGAACCGGTTCGAGGGTGGCGGTTACCGAAGCCTCAGTCGCGCGAATGTGCTTGAGGGCTTTCAGGAATGCCCCGAACGGCACGACCGTGCTGGTGAATGCGATGAAGACCACGGCTGCAAACGTACGCATATCAGACAGCGTCTCGAAGATGGGCCCGGGGCCACCAAGCACCACGAACCAGAATATCGTCGCTGCTCCAAGTCCGTACGTCAGCAGCGTCCATGCTGAGAACTTGTGAGCTGCCCAGCGTCCCATCAAGGTGTAGCCCGCGAAAAACCCTGCCGAGGCGAATCCCCAGGCCAGCCCCGCACCAGAGACGCTCAGTCCGGCACCACCGATGGCGCCAACCACGAGCGCGCAACCTGTGACCGATAGCATTACAGAGGCTGGCAGTGCCCAGGTGAAGCGGTCTCGCAGGAATCCGACCGACACGACAAGCACGATCACCGGCGCTAGGTACTCAAGCAAGATCGCAGTCGCGACGTTAGTGAGCGAAATGGTCTTGAAGTAGCTGAAATGAACGAGCGCCAGGCCGACGACGCCGAAGAACCCAAGAAACGGCAGGTCCTTGACGCGAACGCGAAGCGCCTTTCTGCGAGAAATCAGCAGATAGGTGAAGAGCATCAGAAACGCAACCAACGCGCGCGATGCGGCCAACATCACAGGATCGATGTCGATCCCGAGCGGAGGGAACGGCCAACCTGCGGTGGTCGGGTTCAGCGGCGTGAAGAGCCACTTCGCTCCGAGCCCGCCGGTAGCCCAGCAAACTGCGGCCAGTGTGGCTAATCCGTATCCAGTCAGCTTGTCTTTGCGATTCTCATCAGATACGGGCATTGGCACGTCTTATTCCGATTCTTCGGCGGCTTGCAGTTCGGTCTTTCGCTTCTGATACTCGTCGAGCGGTTCAAGATGTGCAATGACGTCTGTGACCTGACTCAGGCTCTCACAGATGGACTTCTCCACTCGCTCGGCGATTGCATGGCCCTCGGCCACGCTCACCGTCGGATCCACCTGAATGTGAAGATCCACGTACACCTCAGCGAGAGGACCCCTCGTCCGAACCTCGTGGCAGCCCAGGACACCGGGTACCGCAAGAGCCACGGCCGAGATTTCCTCTGGAGCGATTCTGGCTCTGTCGGAGAGAGTCTCATTCGCCGACTTGAAGACACGTAGGGCCGCAAAGACGATGAACCCGGCGACTACAAGGCCAACGATTGGATCCGCGATGGGGAATCCCAGCTTCACCGCGATGAGTCCGATGATTACGCCGACACTGACAAGGATATCGCTGCCGGTGTGGCTCGCATCGGCCACAAGGATCTCGCTACCCAGGCGCTTCCCCACCCTGCGCTCGTACCTTGTGACGAAGACGTTGATACAAAGCGTGCCGAACATGACGGCGAATGATACGACATCGACGCGCGCCGGCTCGCCGGGGTTCACTAACCGATCGAAGGCCGAGCTCCCTACGCGCCAGGCAGCCAGCATCAGCATCGCACCGATGATCACCGAAGCAAACGTCTCGTACTTTGAATGCCCGTATGGATGATCGCTGTCTGCGGGTCGCGCGGCAATGCCCATCGCGAGAAGCCCGATCACATTGGAGGTACCGTCAAACATCGAATGGAATCCGTCGGCCGTCATTCCAACCGACCGGGTAATGAGGCCATACCCGAGCTTGGCGACAGCCACAAGTATGTTCAGGCCAAGTATGACCCAGAGAACGCGCTTGATCGTGGCAGCACGCGAATTGTCGATGCCGCTTCTGGCCTTGCTGTAACCCATCCCACGCCCCTTTGGCTTGTCGACGCATACCCCCAGGGGGTATAGTGAGCCAAACCTAATCATTGTATGGCAAACCGCTCCTGACGCAAGGGAGTCACCATGGACGGCATTGAACTCACAAGCGGCTCGATTGGCAACGACGAAGAGCGTCGCAAGATCGTCAACAGACTCAAGCGCCTCGAAGGACAGATTCGCGGGCTACAGACGATGATCGAGTCCGGTAAGGATTGCGAAGCGGTCCTGACTCAGATCATGGCCGCGAAGTCGGCTCTCAACCAGGTCGGTCTTCACATCATAGGCTTCTCGATGAAGACGTGTCTTGTCGAAGACGGCGAGAAGTCCCGCGATGAACTCATCGACGAGGCGATCAAGGTATTCCTCAAGTACTCGAGCTGCGTGCAGTAGCGCTACTGCGCGATCTGGTTCACCAGCTCGGCGACTCGAAGTTCAATTTCCTCGAAGCATGCTGCGGGGCTGTCGGCGTCATCGTCGAGCAACACAGTCGACCTGATGGCCGTGACGAAGACCTCGTCCCCTTCCACGTAGACCTGGACGCGACAACGCCTGAATTCACCATCGACGCCGGTGAACGGGTGCTCCTCGCCTGCGAATCGAAGCTCATAGATGCGAAGTGGCTGAATCGCGAAGCCCTTGGATGCGAGCGTGGCCTGGAGGTCATGTGCCCTCTCAATGGCGAAGCCGTGAGAGCGCACAGAGCGCTCCACGGCTTCGATAGCATGACTGAAAGTCATGTGGCACGTTCGAGTATACGAGAAGTCCATCCGTCACCATTCGCCGCGCGTTCCGACCAGCCTGGTCGGACGCTAGCCTCAGCCGAACCCTCCGACCGGACCACACGATGAACTCCTATCGGAAAACCCTCCGAGGAAGCCACCGCCGTGCCCCATCAAGATGCGATCAGACCCGCACTCCGGACACACCTTGTCCGAATCACGAATGATACGCATCAGAAACTGCTCGAAGCGGTGACCACAATCGGCGCATGTCAGTTCATACGTCGGCACGTTCCTTACGCCAACCCGAACTCGCGACCGAGCGCATCCGCGCTGCGAGCCCCAACAACCTGCGACACCAGATTACCACTCTCGAACTTGGCGATGGTCGGAATGCTCATTACGCCATACTTCATGGCAATCTCACGACTCTCATCGACATTAACCTTCACGAACTTGACCCCGGAGGTGCGTGCAGCAAGCTTCTCAAGCTCGGGTCCCACCATCTTGCAGGGTCCACACCACGGCGCCCAGAAATCAACTACGACCGTCTCGGCCGAATCAAGTACCTCGGCCTGGAATTCAGATTCAGAGATCTCTTTCACACCCTCGCTCATTGTTGACTCCTTACTCAGGGGATGTTGCAAATAGTATACCCCATGGGGTATTCGCTAGTCAAAGTCGGGTTGCTGATACCTCATGCTTGCGGCTATTGTCGAAGCGTCATTGACTCTGAAAGGACGAAAGCGTGCCATTGTGGCTGGGATTGCTCGCGGGGAGTGCCGGAGCGGGCGCCTGCTTCGTCGGCCTGCTTGTCGCTCCTCGGCGGAGTCAGATCATCGCTGGCGCCGGGCTTCTCCTGAGCTCGGTGTTGGTTGTTCGCATGTTCTCAATGATCGCGGCGCAGGGTGTGGCCCAGGCGACCGGCCTCGCAGTCTTCTTCGCCTTAGCCGGAATCGCTGGCGGCTATTGGGCCGCAGCAGCCGCGCTACCGCATTCGATCTCCCAGCCAAAAATCGCCGTTTCAGTAACCGACGCGCAACCCCAAGCGCTACCTGCACTCATCATCCTCTCCTGCGCCGAGGCAGAGCGCTACAGGATCGCCTCGACCGCCCGTGTTATCGAACGCCTCATGACGAGCGATGCACTCAGGCTGCCGACCAGCGCTCTCCCATTCGTCTTCCTGAGCGAGAAGAGCCGATACCGCGCCCTTGGCGATTACAACCCGGCGCGCGCAGGAGTCACAGAGGTGGCGGACAGAGTCGCCGAGACACTGCAGTCCAAGTTCGGGACCGTGGCCGTCGCATGGTGCGACGGCTCGCCTACTCTGGCTGCGCTGCTCGCCGAGCTAGAGAATCGCGGGTACAGCTCGGCAGTCTTAGTGACCCTCGGTCCGGAGGGCTCCTACATCACGATGGAGGCCGAGCGCGAGGCGCACGGGGGTTCGTCCGGCGTCAGGCTCATCCCGGCAGAGAGCATATGGCGTTCAGACTACCTTGCTGCGCGTCTTGTGGATCGCGTGATCGAGTCTTGCCGGGGCGCCGTGCTCAGTGAGGTTGGCGTTCTTCTTGCCGGCGAAGGACAGCCGGTCGCATGGGAGCCTCTCGGCAAGGATTGGTGTGAGCGGGAGAATTACTTCAACCAGCGCGTGAGACTCATGCTGCTTGAACGCGGATTCGAGGAGCGCAACATCCGCATCAGCTGGATTGAATGGCAGACTCCCGACATCACGGAGACCGTCCGGCACCTTGCCGCGCTGGGATGCAACAGGCTCGTGATCGCCCCGACGACGCTGCCGCACATCACCCTTGCGAGCGCACTGGACCTGAAGCACTCGATTGAGGCGGCACGCCTTGCCGAGGATGTCCGCGTCGTGACGCTCACGCCATGGGGAGACGATGCAGCGATGGTGCGGGCAGTCGCAGATACTGCAAGCGCGGCCCTTGCAAGGCACGCCGAATAGCCTACTTGGTGGCCTTGCAGCGCTCCCAGTTCAAAGACTGCAGGCGCCTGATCTGCGGGTAGCGGAAAGCGTAGCGTAGCGCTACTGAAAGCCCGCCTCTTGCCGCCTCCGCCCGTGTCTCGAGATTCTCAATGCTCCGTCGGAGGTCATCTGCCGTGGTCCCTCGGAAGAGCGTGTAGCCGTTCCCGACCGCCTTGAGCACATGCGCATCAGAACCGCCTGTCGCAGCAATGCCCTGGCCACCTGCGAATGCTTTCGCCGCAAGCTTGTTGGCGTAGATGAGGTACGGCGATGAGTTATAGACCTCAAGCGCGTGGAATGCGACTTCATGGATGGCTTTGCCAACGCTCTCCAGACCGAATGGTCCGAACGCGCGGTTGGCGAACGGGTGCGCGATAACGGCAATACCGCCTTGCTCGTTGATGCGCGACACCGTCTCTGCCGCAGACAGATTCGCAGGGATGGCTTCTTTCAGCCACAGCCCGATGATGTGACCCGACTTTGACGAGATCTCCTCGCCGACGACGACCTCTATGCCATACAGTTCCTGCAGCGACTGGGCGAAGAGCGCGCCCTCGATGGTGTTGTGGTCCGTGATGGCGATGACCTTCATATCGGTCTCGTTAGCCACGTACTCCATGATCTCCGGAATCTTCGCAAGACCATCGCTGTGATTGGAATGTATGTGCAGGTCCGCTTTACTCCAGACCTCAGTCACGTAGTACCCCCTAGAGTGTTGAAACACTTGTCACGGGATAAGTAGCAACTACCATACCGCTTACTTGTAGTTGTATCGGCTCAGGAGAGCTCGCTCTCAAGTATCGCTCGCTCCGTGAGCGCCAACTCGGCCCGATCCAGCACGTGCAAAGTAGCCAAAGACTGCAGCCGTTCCGTCGTGAGCCTCAACCGCTCGATGAGTGCCGACATCGCACGAAGTGCGAGCTCGGGATCCTCCGCGAGCGCGACCAAGAACGCGTCACGATCGTAGCACGCAAGCTCGGTGCGACCGATTGCTTCTGCACTTGCCGAGCGGGGCCTGTGCTCGATGATGGCTGATTCGCCGAACATCTCGCCGGGTCCAAGCTCGGCGACCGTAGTCGCTACCAGGTCACCTTCCTTGCGAATGCACACCTTGCCGCTGACGATGACGTACAGGTACAGCCCCTCATCCCCCTCGGCAAAAACAGTGTCACCGTCCTCGAACTGAACGACGGATCCCCCATCAGACTCAAGACGCATACTGCCCCCTCTTCGAGCGTCCATCCGTTGCCTATGCGTGCTGCGCCCAAGTCTTCAGGCGATCCACACCATCATGCAGCCGATCAAGCGACGTTGCATAGCTGAACCGCAAGAAGCCCTCGCCACCTGCGCCAAAATCGATACCAGGAGCAACTGCAACCCCGGCTTCCTCAAGCAGACGTCCCGAAAGAACAAGCGAGTCGGAACCCCATGCGCTCGCGTCTGCGAACACGTAGAACGCCCCTGTCGGCTCAACGGCTATCTCAAGACCGATATCGCGAAGCGCAGGCACTAAGAACCGCCGGCGCTCGTCGTAGCGCTCTCGCATGCGTGCGACATCTCCCTGCGCCTCGAGCAGAGCAACCGTTCCGGCGACCTGAACGAAGTGGTTGGCGCACAAGAAGAAGTTCTGCTGGATGACCTCGGCAGGTCGTACGAACTGGCGCGGCGCTATCAGGTACCCGAGCCGCCAACCAGTCATCGCGTACGCTTTGGAGAAGCCATTGAGCACGAATGCCCGATCCGTGTACTCAAGGATCGAGTGAGACGGACCATCGAACTGCAGGCCGTGATAGATCTCATCGCTCGCGATCCAGATGCCGGTCTCCTCGGCCAGGGCTGCAAGCGCCCGCAGGTCCTCTGGGCCAAGCACCGTGCCCATCGGATTAGCCGGAGAGTTGATCATGATGGCCCTGGTGCGCGGTGTGATCGCCGCACGGACCTCATCGGTCCTGAAGCGGAATCCCTCGGCAGCACGTACGCGGATGGGAACCGGAACACCGCCGAGGAACGAGATGTAGTTCGAATACGCCGGATAGCACGGGTCCGAGATGATGACCTCGTCGCCCGGATCAAGCAGCGCACCGAACAAAAGCAGCATCGCTGGCGAAGTCCCCTGCGTCACGATGATATCGGCCGCGTCGATGGTAACGCCGTAGGCGTCTGAGTAGTGCTGCGTGATCGCATCCCGCAGATCAGGCAGACCGGCCGACTGCGTGTAGCCGGTATCGTCGGCATCGAGAGCCGCCTCGGCCGCTCGCTTTATCACGTCAGGCGTTGGGAAATCAGGGTCGCCGATCTCCATCCTGACGATATCGCGACCGGACGCCTCAAGCGCCTTAGCGCGAGCAACGACATCCATGACCACGAACGGTCTAATGGCCTGTGCCCTCCGAGATACCTCGCTCACGCGTCCTCCTTCAGATTCGTGCTTCGTAGACGCGCTGAAGCCATGTTGCGCGGACCTCGGCACGCCGGAGATTGGCATAGCTGATACTCGCCGTCGCGATTATCTCGTGAGGCGGTTCAGAATCGTACACCAGGCCGAGCTCTTCTGCCCGCGCCCACAGATCCGTTCCGGGTAGCATGTGCAAAGTCGACGTCTGCACCTTCCCGGGATCGAGTGCAAAGCAGAACTCCATGCCAGCGAAGAAATCTTCAACCGTGTCGTGGGGCAGCCCAACGATAAGATCGCACTCGACGGATATGCCGGCGCGCTTGAGCGAGCGAACACCCGCCGAGAACCGATCGACATCGAACCGCCGGTGGCACTCGGCAAGTGCGGCCACGCCGACGCTTTGAGGGCCGGTCTCAACCGAAGCGACGCCTGCTCGCACCAAGAGCTCGGCCGCCGCGTCATCGATGCGTTCGATGTCGACCTCGACGGTGTGCAAACGCACGCCTCGCTCGGCGTACGGAGCAAGCGTGGCCGAGAGAAACGCGAGGCGGTCATCGGTCAGGTTGAACACGGGATCGATGAACGAGAAGGATGAGACCCCGTGAGTCTCGGCAAGCAAGGTGATCTCAGCGGCTATGCGTGCTTCCGAGAACGAACGGATGCGACCATATCCCTTGCCCTCGAAGCAGTACGAGCAATGGTGGGGGCAGCCGCGATACGACTCGATGTACGCTCCCCCTTCAACTGGCGTCATGACGCCCGTGAGGTATGGCGAAGGCAGTGAGTCGAGGTCGGCGATGAGTGCCCGATCCGGCGCAGAGACTATACGTCCATCCGAAGACCGCGCTGTCACGCCCTCAACCCGCCAGATGTCGCGCCCGCCGACGCACGCGTGCAAGAGCTCGGCGAACGTTGCCTCGCCTTCACCGCGAACGACAGCGTCCACTTCTTCGTGACCGCCGAGGACCTGCTCGGCAACCGGGCCAACCTCGGGTCCACCGAGCACGATGCGAACCGATGGCAACGCCGCTTTGACGACACGACACAGATCGAAGACCGCGCGAGCGTTCCAGCACGTGACCGCAATGCCAAGCACATCCGGCTCAAGAGCCAGGACTCGATACGCGACCCACCACGGGTCGACATCTGTGGTCAGGTCCAGAGTCTGGAAACCGACGCGCCCTTTGAGACGATTGTCTGCCTGCGCGTACGCGCGGAGGTAGCCGAGAGCGAGTGACTGATAGCCCGGCGAGTTGAGTGCAACGAGGGCGACTTTGAGCGGCGGAGTCACGATGCCCTCCCTGGCGCGATGTGCATCGAGTGGCTCTCAGGAAGAGCAAGGCCGGAGACGTCTACCCAAACCGCGTTGACGACGCCCGTATCGCAGGCGGCAAGCACAGATGCGATAGCTGCCGGACCGGTCCCCGCGCTGGAGTCGACCTCGATGTGCACAGCCGCGACTCCTGCGGCGGCAAGCTCACCGACTGCAGAACTCAGCTGTTGGATGGTGTGGCGACACGCGATGATCACGGCAGATATTGCGATTCGGGCACCACCGGCGGCCGATATACGGACAAGCTCTGCAACCCCTTCAAGAGCACCCGGAATTCCCGGGGCAGACTCAGCATCATCCCCCGGAAGAAAGTGAAGCTCAAAATGCCGTACGCCTGCGTGCAACACTCCCTGGGCGTTTCCACCGATGCCGAGGAGCCCGCCTGCAGTCTGCACACCGATGCGCCGAACCCCGGCGCTAGTAGCTGCCGATATGATCTGCGGCAGCGAAGGGTGACTGAACGCCTCGGCTCCAGCGAGCAGCATCACACCCGACGTACCAACAGATGAATCCACAAAAGACTGTATGTCAGCCGCCACATCAGCAAGCGGCCGGTACTCTTGCGCGGACGGCACTGAGCAGCGACTGCACGCGGGTAGCCCACCAGAGCCGATATCTATCAGAACAACCTCCAAAACGGACCTCCCCCGTCACAAAGCGCACAAGAGCCAGTATAGCCGCCGCATCGCCGGGGACGTTAACCACCTGTTAGAATCTTCGCATGGAAACAAGACACCACCTTCGCGACGGTCTGACCGGCTCGCTGATCGCCGCAGCGGTGTTGGCGCTGCTATATGCCGCGCGCCTGGAAAGCTACCTCCTCTTCCACAGCCTCGCGGAGCTCTTCGCGATCGTCGTCTCCGCCGGAGTCTTCATCATCCTGTGGAACAGCCGTAAGTTCGTTCAGAATCAGTACCTGCTCATCCTCGGCGTTGCCTCATTGGCCGTTGGTGTTCTCGACATGATGCATCTGCTCACGTACAAGGGCATGGGAGTTCTTCCCAACGTATCTATAGATGTCCCCACACAACTCTGGGTCGCGGCACGCGGCCTGCAAGCGATCACGCTGGTGATCGCTCCGGCGTTCTTTCGCAAGAAGCTCAACATGGGGCTGCTTCTGAGCGCCTGGGCAGTGGCCATCTCTTTGACCCTAGCCACCATAATGTGGTGGCAGGTGTTTCCCAAATGCCTGGGCGCCGACGGTCTGACCACGTTCAAGATCATCGCTGAATACGTGATCTCAGGCCTGTTCGTGATCGCCCTACTCCTCTTGCGGCGCAATGCCGAGCGGTTCCAGCCGCACTTGCTTCGGGTGCTTTCATGGTCTATCGGCATAACCGTCCTCTCGGAGCTCTGTTTCACGCTCTATGCGGACCCGTACGGGCCGTATAACCTGCTCGGGCACTACTTGCGCATCCTCGCGGCCTATCTCCTTTACAAGGCGATCGTTGAGACCGCGCTGAACGAACCAAACGCAGTTCTGTTCAGAGAGCTCGACAACACGAACCGGGCACTGAGCGAGCGAGAGGCACGTATCCGCAGAGAAGCCGAGCTCGCGCAGACCCTGAGCACGATCGACGCCGCAGTAAGCTCGACTCTTGACCTCGACGAGATACTGAGCCGCGCGCTCCTTGGTGCCGCCCAGGCAGTACATGCGGACACGGCAGCGATCAGCGTGCGAGAAGGCGAGAAATGGCGGGTCTCACACGTGTATCGTCTGGCCGAGCTTCCCATCGGTACCATGCTAGATGAGGAAGAAGGCCAGCATCTCTTTGTAGCGGCAGCTCAGCACTCACCGCTGATGGTTCAAGACACCCTGAACGACGCCAGGGTCAATGCAGACTTCGCGAGGCGCCTCGGTGCCCGTAGCCTACTGACGGTTCCGCTCTCAGGAGGCGGTCAGGTCTTCGGAATACTCACGTTTCATCTCAGAGATCCCGAACGGGAGTTCAGGGATTCCGACAAGGAGTTTGCCACGCGCTTGGCGATCTCGCTTGCCCTCGCCTTCGAGAATGCCCGCATGTACGCAGCTCAGCGCGAGATCGCGGAGACTCTGCAAGGTGCGATGCTGACCTTCCCTGATGCGCTGCCGGGACTCGCACTCGGACATGCGTATCGCTCTGCGGACGAACTCGCGCTTAGCGGTGGCGACTTCTACGATGCTTTCGTACTAGACGGCAACAGGGTTGCGCTCGTTTTGGGCGACGTGGCCGGCAAGGGCATCGCTGCTGCCGCTGCGAGCGCAACAGTCCGGACTACGCTTCATGCATTCAGCGTCCCGGGTGCGCGACCGTCTGAGGTTCTCGCCTCGGCCAACGAAGCTCTCGTACGCCTACTTCCTGAAAGCGTGTTCGCAACAGCCACATACGCCATTGTAGACACGGCTACGGGCATCGTAGACCTATGCAGTGCAGGACACCCGGATCCATTCGTGTGTACGACCACGGGCTGCATCAGACACGACGCCCTCAGGAACCGCCCACTCGGCATCTGGCCGGACGCTACTTTTGAGGAATTCCAGATCAGACTGAGTTTAGGCGACGCGTTCGTGATGTTCAGCGACGGACTCCCCGACGCCAGACGGGGCCGGGAGTTCTTCGGGGAGGAGCGGATCGACCGGATTCTCGATTCACTGCGCGATGCGGCTCCTCAGCTGATCGTCGACTCTCTCATGAGCGAGGTCACTGCCTTCTCGGGTGAGCAGCACACCGACGATATCGCCATACTTGCCGCCTCGGTGCTCCCCGCGCTCTAGATACCCCGGCAACAGAAAAGCGGCCCTCCCCTTCTCAGGAGAGAGCCGCTTGCACATTCATGGTGTCGGAGAAGGGATTTGAACCCTCACGAGGTTGCCCTCACTAGGCCCTCAACCTAGCGCGTCTGCCGTTCCGCCACTCCGACACGTACCGCAACCCCGAAGGGCAGCGAACGGAAGTATAGCAAGGCTTCCCGCTCGTGCCTAGCCCGTAATCGGAGCAAACTCCGGAGGACGCGCTATGCCGACAGGGACGGGATTGCGCGCAGCGAAATGGCACGCCGCTGAATGCCCGGGTGCGACTTCACGCAACTTCGGCTCCTCAGCACTGCAGATGTCCTTTGCGATCGGACACCGAGTGTGGAAGCGACACCCCGATGGCGGATCGATCGGGCTAGGCGGGTCACCTTCGAGGATGATCCGCTCACGCGCGCGCTGCATCTTCGGATCAGGCAGCGGCACGGCTGAGAGCAGTGACTGCGTATACGGGTGGTGCGGCTGCGCGTAAAGCGCCTTCCAGTCCGAGATCTCGACCAGCTTGCCCAGGTACATAACGGCGATCCGGTCGGAGATATGCTGCACAACTGACAGATCGTGCGCGATGAACACGTACGTCAGGCCAAACTCATCTTGGAGCTCGCCCAGCAAGTTGAGCACCTGCGCCTGGATCGACACGTCAAGCGCCGAGACGGGCTCATCGCAAATGAGCAGCTTCGGATTTAGTGCAAGCGCCCGCGCGATGCCGATTCGCTGCCTCTGGCCGCCCGAGAACTCATGCGGGTAGCGGTTGATGTGCTCTGGGTTGAGCCCGACCACGTCCAACAGCTCTTTCGCGCGCGCCAGCTGCTCAACGCGCGTTCCCTCTTGGTGGATAACGAGAGGCTCGGAGACGATCTCTCCGATCGTCATGCGCGGATTGAGCGACGCATACGGATCCTGGAAGATGAACTGGGCCTGTCGGCGAAACGCCTTCAGGTCCTTGCCGCGGAGCTCTCGGATGTTGCGATCCTCGTAGAAGATCGAACCCGATGTGGGCTCAGTGAGCCGAATGATGCAGCGACCGGTCGTCGATTTGCCGCATCCAGACTCGCCAACGAGACCCAGCGTCTCGCCCTCTTTGACGCTGAACGAAACATCGTCGACCGCCATGACATGACCGCCGAGCCTCGATCCGAGCGCGGTTTGCTGAACGGCAAAGTGCTTCGTAAGATTCTCAACTCGCAGCAAATCGCTCATTTCGTCACCCCCGCGCAGTCCGCGGCAGATCGCTTGAAATCGGGGTCACCGGCGAACAAACATGCCGAGAGGTGTCCGTCTCCGATGTCGCGAAGCTCAGGCACGGTCGTCCGACATTCATCTTTGACGTAGGGGCACCGCGGATTGAACGGACATCCACTCGGCACATTGAGCAAACTCGGAGGCTGACCCTCGATTGGGCACAGGGTGCTCTTCTCGGTCAGATCATGTGTGGGAAGGCTGTCCATAAGGCCCCACGTGTACGGATGGCTCGGCTCGTAGAATACCTGGTCCGTGGAGCCATATTCGACCGCTCGTCCCGCATACATCACCAGGATGTTGTTCGCGATATCGGCAACCACGCCGAGGTCATGAGTGATCATGATGATGGCAGTGCCAGTGCGCTTCTGCAGAGCCTGCATCAGCTCCAGGATCTGTGCCTGGATGGTCACATCGAGTGCCGTGGTGGGCTCATCGGCGATCAACACATCAGGGTCGCATGAGAGAGCCATGGCGATCATCGCGCGCTGACGCATACCACCCGAGAACTGATGAGGGTAGTCACGTGCGCGGCTTGCCGCGTTCGGGATTCCGACCATCTCAAGCAGCTCAACAGCGCGTGCGTGTGCCTCTTTCTTGCTCATGCCCTTGTGCGTCACGAGTGGCTCGGCGATCTGGTGTCCGATGCGGTAAACAGGATTAAGCGAAGTCATCGGGTCCTGGAAGATCATCGCGATGCGATTGCCCCGGATATCGCGTACCTGCTCTTCTTTCATGGTGAGCATTGACTCGCCCTTGAACAGCACCTCGCCGCCCTCGATCTTGCCGGGTGGCATCGGAATGAGTCGCATCATGGTGAGCGCGGTCACCGACTTGCCGGAACCCGACTCGCCTACCACCCCAAGGGTCTCCCCGGGGTTCAGAGTGTATGACACACCGTCAACGGCTTTGACCACGCCGTCGCGGGTATGGAAGTGCATCTTGAGATCGTCGACTTTGAGAAGTTCGCCAGCCATTCCTAGTCCTTCATCTTCACATCGAGGGCGTCACGGATTCCATCGCCAAGCAGAGTGAAAGCAAGCACCGTGCTCAAGATCGCGAGACCGGGCCACAGAACGACTCCGGGGCTCGATGTCAGGTAGATTCGGCCGTCCTGGATCATGCCGCCCCACGACGGAGAGCCAGGCGGCAAGCCGAGGCCGAGGAAGGACAGTGCAGCTTCGGTAAGGATCGCACCACCAACGGACATAGTCCCGTAGACGATGATGGGCGCCACGGCATTGGGCAGAATATGGCGGAGCATTAGACGAAGGTCGCTCGCACCGAGCGCGCGTCCCGCTTCGACGTAGTCGTTCTCCTTGACGGAGAGCACGGATGAACGGAAGACGCGGGCAATCGATGGCCAACCGAGGATGCCGATCGTCAAGAACACCGGTGTGATCCCTCGGAGATTATCAGGTAAGACCGACAGCAGAAGAATGGCGAACAAGATGTACGGAAACGCCAGGAAGATATCTGCGATTCGCATGATGAACGCGTCGAGTATTCCCCCGTAGAACGCCGAGAGAGACCCAAGAATGAGCCCGATCACCAGCGAGACCACAACAGCCAGCACGCCTACAGTCAGGGATATCCGGGACCCGTAGATGACGCGAGCGAACAAGTCGCGACCAACATCGTCAGTTCCCATCGGATGCGCAAGCGTCGGCGGCTTCAGCCTCAGCTCAGCGGCACCAGAAGTCGAGAACACGGTCGGACTCCCGAACACCTGAGGCACCCACAGATCCGCAGTGACTGCCGCGGTTGTAACGATGAACAGCCATATCAACGCTATGACCGCCAGCCGGTTCTTACGCAGACGCTGCCATGCATCGCCCCATAGGGTTCGGTTCTCGTGCCCGGCGTGCTGCTCATCAGGTTGGGTTGGCGGGGTGGCCGGCATTCCAGACCTGTAATCCTTCACTGCGTGATCCTCAACTCGATCGATTGGGTGTTCGTCTCGTTTCATCGCAATTACCCCTCACTCGCATCGCCGAAGCGAATGCGTGGATCGAGGAACGCGTATGAGACGTCGACCAGAAGGTTCACGAACAACACCGCAAACAAGACGATCGTGACTCCGCCGAACACAACCGGGAAGTCACGCTGCCCGATAGCCCGGTAGATTGTAAAACCAACTCCGGGCCAGTTGAAGATGGTCTCAGTCAGAATCGCGCCAGAGAGCATTGCGCCAAGATCGAGACCAACGAAAGTCACAACGGGGATCAGCGCGTTCTTCATCTCATGACCCCAGAGCACGCGCGACGGCGACAAGCCCTTCGCGTATGCGGTCCGCACGTAGTCCTGGTTCTGCACCTCGAGCAGCTGGCTCCGCATGATCCGGGCAGCATAAGCCGTTGAAACCGACGCCAGCGTGACGGCCGGCAGTATCAGGTGAGCGAAATCGCTGAAGCGGGCACTGCTCGCGCCCGAGATTGGCAAGATGTGTAACTGGATTCCAAAGATATATTGCAGCATGATACCGAGCCAGAACACCGGTAGCGCCACGAGAATAGACGTTGATAACGTCACCAATGTGTCCCAGAACGAATACTGCTTAATAGCCGATATCAACCCAGCACCGATACCGACGAGGACTTCCAAAGTAATTGCAGCGAGTGCAAGTCTCAGGGTGTATGGGTAGGTCTCCATGAATATGTCTTCGACCTTGCGGCCACTTGCGATGGACGTGCCAAGGTCGCCCTTTGTGAGGTCGCCAAGGTAATTCACATACTGGACGTACCACGGCTTATCGAGCCCAAAAGCCTGACGCATCTCCGCATAGACAGCGGGCGACAGCTTCTTCTCGCCCGCCCTCAGGGCAACCGGATCGCCAGGCAGAATAGTCGTGATGAAGAACAGCAACAGCGTCACTCCGATGAATACAGGAATGAACTGCGCTAGGCGCTTGAGAATATAGCGGAACATCGGGATCCTTCGCGATGGGGACCGTTCATCGACAGTGGCAGGACGCCCGTGTTAGGGGCGTCCTGCCTTTGTCTCTGCGCTCAATGAGCAAGTGCTTACTTAGGATCTAGCCACACCTTCGTGAAGTCAGCGAGGTTCATCGCGCTGAAGGTGAGATCGTGAACACGCTCAGAGGCAACATGGTGGTGCTTGTAGAACATCACCGGAACGACCGGGAGATCTGCGCCAACCAACTTGTTGACTTCCTGGTATGCAGCCAAACGAGCGGCATCATCAGGAGTCTGGCGTGCTGCGTCAAGACCGGAGTCAACGGCAGCGTTGTTATAACGCGAGTAGTTATCCGAGGAACCGGACTTGAAGAGCGGGAACATGAAGTTGTCCATGATCGGGTAGTCGGCAGACCAGCCGAGACGTCCGATCATGATCTTGTCAGCATCCAGCTCTTTCAGATACGTCGCAAAGTCAGGCGTCGGGTTGAGCTTGACCGTAAGGCCAATGACCTCGAGGTCTGCCTTGACGTACTCCATGATCTTCTGGTGTCCACCATCAGCGTTGTACGAGAGAGCGATCTCAGGTGCACCTTCGCCACCCGGGAATCCGGCCTCTTCCAGCGCGACCTTGGCACCATCAACATCGTACTTGGCATCCGGCCATACACCAGCGGCGTAGCCAGCGATACCCGGAGGAACGATGTTGTCCGCAGGCTCGCGGGTACCCTCGAAGACGTTGTCACAGATAGCCTGGCGGTTGATTGCCAGCGAAACTGCCTTGCGCAGCGCAACCTGATCCATCGGCTTCAGAGTGTTGTTCACGACCAGGTAGTAGATCGAGTTCTCTGCGCCGAGAAGAACTTGCTCACCGGGGTTGGCGGTGTAGCCGTTGGGCGACACGCCGTACTTCGCCTCGGCATCCTTGATCCTGCCCTCACCGATCTGCGTGAAGTCGAGGGTACCGGCTTCAAACTCGGTGAATGCGGTGTTCGGATCCTTGAAGCTCAGGAAATCAATGCCGTCGATGAGCGGCTTCTCGCCGTAGTAGTTCTCATTCTGGACGACCTTGATGTACTGGTTGCGCTTCCACGGCTCGGAAAGCTTGAACGGGCCGTTGCCAACCGGCATATCGCCGTAGGCTGCGGTCTGCTCTTTGCCGTCCGCGTCCGTGTACTTGACGCCACCCTCAACGAGCGCCTGCGGCACAGGAGCAAGTGCCGGATGACCCACGAGGTAGCCGAAGTCACCGAACGAGTTCTTGAGTGTGACCTCAAGCGTGTAGTCGTCGATGGCCTTCAGGCCGGAAATGCCAGCATCGGCGTTACCGAACTCATCGGTGCCTGCGATGACTGCAAGGTGATAAGCGATCGAAGACGCTTCAACCTGATTGGTGGAAGTGTTCATCGTCTGGGTGCTCGCCATACGATTCCACGCGTAGATGAAGTCGTTAGCGGTGACGGGTGTACCGTCAGAGAACTTGCCGTCCTTGTTCAGACGGAAGGTCCACACCGTTGCATCTGCGTTGGCCTCCCAGGACTCGGCAGCTGCAGGAACCAGCGTGGCCGGGTCGAGCGGATCAAACGACGTGAGACTATCAAAGACGGACTGCTCAACCTGCGTACCCTCAGACTCCTGAGTGTTGTACGGGTCGATGTAGGCAGGCTCACCAACATAGTAAGCAAGCGTGCCACCTGTGGAGCCACTCGTCTCAGTCTTGGACTTGCAGGCGCTCAAACCGGCGACTGCGAAGACCATAACCAAAACCAGAGCGACTGCCATGCTCTTGCGAATTCGATTAGACAACGTTTAGCCTCCCTCCGGAAACGTACGTACGTAGATTCGTACACCGCCCAACAGTTCAGCGATCGCGCGCGTTCATCCCTCCCTGGCGATCCAACTCAGCCCGCAGGCCAAAGCCATCTTCAAGTGTTCTTTGCTGACATGGAACGAACACCTAATATTCCCGCTATTTGCATAGAAAGGCAAGGAAACTGCCCACCGCAAGCAATCGGAACCGACACAAAAGAGTAACGCCCGCCGGGTGGCGGGCGTTACTTGGCTGCTGAGAATGTTGCTGCGACTAGATCATCGGGCGATAAATCACCATGAGAAGCAGCGCGGTCACGGCGTAACCAACGGCAAATCCGATTGTGATTCGATCGAGGTTCTTCTCGATGATACCGGTGCCGCTCGACGTGGTCGGAACCGCGCCTCCTAGCATGGAAGACAAACCGGTCCCTTTGCCTGAATGCAGCAATACGAATAAAACAAGTCCAATCGCGCATATTGTATGTATACCAATGACGATGTATGCGGCTACGTCCACAATGACTCCTCGAAAACGTCATCCCATGAGCTATCAGGGACGATCGGCATGTCTGACTCGAACCGTGCCAGTATACCGACACGGGGCACTATGCTCAACTAGCGCTCAAGTAAACTCTTCCCGGACCACTCCACGGGGGGCTCGACTCCAAGCAAGTCGAGAACGCTCGGCGCGACATCGGCAAGAATGCCACCCTCGCGAACACCTACCACTCCACCGGCGCAACATATGAACGGCACCGGGTCGGTGGTGTGCGCAGTGAAGGGGTTTCCCTCGGAATCCATCATCCGCTCAGCATTGCCGTGATCCGCCGTAAGGATCAGCGCCCCACCTTGCGCGGAAACAGCCGCAGCAATCCTTCCCACGCCATCGTCGACGGCTTCCACGGCACGGATTGCGGCCGAGGTGATTCCGGTGTGGCCGACCATGTCGCAGTTCGCGAAGTTGACCACATAGAAGTCCGCGCGGCGTTGTTCAATCGCCTCCACCAACAGCCGCGTGACCTCAGGCGCACTCATCTCAGGCTGGAGGTCGTAGGTAGCTACGTGAGGGCTCGGCACCAGAACCCGCTCCTCGCCCGCCTTAGGAGCCTCGGCGCCGCCGTTGAAGAAGAACGTCACGTGAGCGTACTTCTCGGTCTCAGCGATATGAAGCTGGCGCAGGCCGTTCTCGGCAAGGACATCCGCAAGAACGCAACAGGGCAGGTCCTTTGGGAAAGCCACGGGCGCGGGGATCTTCGGGTCGTACTCCGTAAGACAGACGAAGTTGAGCGAAGGTTGCTCCGTGCGAGAGAACCCGTCGAAGGCCGGGTCAACGAGCGCGCGGGTGATTTCCCGGGCGCGATCGGGTCTGAAGTTGAAGAAGATAAGAGAGTCGCCATCAACAAGAGTGCCGATCGGGCCGTCGGAGTCCCCGATCACACAGGGCGCCACGAACTCGTCGGTCACCCCGGCCGCGCAAGATGCCGAGACGGCCTCCGACGCTGAACCTGATAGAACTCCCTCGCCGAGCACCATCGCGGACCACGCTTGTTCGACTCGCTCCCACCGGTTATCGCGATCCATGGCGTAGTAGCGACCCATGACCGTCGCGACGGCACCGACACCCGTCTCGGCAAGCACGCACTCGAGCTGCTCTACGAAGCCGAGCCCGCTTGTAGGCGGAACGTCTCGGCCATCAAGGAACGCATGCACGAAGATGCGAGTCGCGCCGCGCGCGGCCGCCATACGTATGAGTGCGTAGAGGTGGTCCTGGTGGCTATGCACACCACCGTCGGACAGGAGCCCCATGAAGTGCACCGCGCCGCCACCGGCGACAGCGGCGTCCATCGCCGCGACAAGGACGGGATTCTCAACGAGCGAGCCGTCTTCGATAGCGCGACAGATACGTGTGAGCTCCTGGTAGACGATCCTGCCGGCCCCGATGTTCAGGTGCCCCACCTCGGAGTTGCCCATCTGACCCTCAGGAAGCCCCACAGCGAGCCCGGCGGCCTCAAGCGGTGCCCACGGGCACGTGGCGAAGAGACGGTCGATGGCGGGCGTCTCGGCCTGCGAGATGGCATTGCCTGGTCCGGGTTCACCAAGACCGAAGCCATCGAGGATCATCAGGACGACTGGGTTGGTCACGATCAGCGCGCCGCCTTCACTATCTCCGAGAACGACTCCGCTTTGAGCGCGGCACCGCCGACGAGCGCACCGTCGATGTCCGGCTCGGAAAAGAACATCTTCGCGTTCTCAGGCTTGACCGAGCCGCCGTACAGCACGCGCACCTGCATCGCTGCGGGCGGTCCGTACATGGCTCCCACAGTCGCACGAATGGCGCGGGTGACGTCATTGGCGGACTCGGGCGTGGGTGTTCTGCCCGAACCGATCGCCCAAATGGGCTCGTACGCGATGACCAGTCGAGCCGCCTCTTCTGCCGAGAGACCCGCCGCGCCAGCGAGGACCTGGCCTCGGATGAACGAGTCGGTCTCAAGCGCATCACGCGTGGCGAGCGTCTCGCCACAGCACATGATCGGCGTCATGCCGGCAGCGAACACGGCGCGCACCTTTTTGTTGACGGTCTCATCGGTTTCGCTGAAGAACTCGCGTCGCTCAGAGTGGCCGACGATGACGTGCGTGCAGCGCAGCTCCGTGAGCATGCGAGCGGAAATGGCGCCGGTGTAGGCACCCTCGGCCTCCCAGAACATGTCCTGCGAGCCGAGTCCCATGTTGACGTGATCGAGTTCGATCACCGTTGAGACGGCTTTGATCCCGGTGAATGGCGGGCAAACAACGACCTCGACATCCTCAAGGACATCCTCAAGTTCCTCGGCAATATCCTGGATCAGGACCGCGCCTTCACCTGAAGTGGTGTACATCTTCCAATTGCCGGCGACCAGCTTGCGGCGCTCCATTGCGCTCCCCTTCCCGATACTTACGCGTCTTTGTCCAAGAGCGCTTCCACGCCCGGCAGAGGTGCGCGTTCCAGCAGCTTCATCGAGGCGCCGCCGCCTGTTGAAACAAACCTCACACGCTCCTCGAGGTCGAACTTCTTGAGTGCGGCAACCGAGTCGCCACCACCGATGACAGAAACTGCGCGGTTGTTGCGAGCGACCGCCATAGCGACTTCTCGCGTGCCTGTTTCAAACGGCTTCAGCTCGAAGACGCCCATGGGCCCGTTCCAGAAGATCGTGCGCGCAGTCCCGATCGCACCCTTGAAAAGCTCGGATGTGGTGGGGCCGATATCAAGACCCATCATCCCTGAGGGAATCTCCTCGCGACCTACGATCGTGGTGTCCACGTCTTCTGCGATCTGATCGGCCACGACGAAGTCCACCGGTAGCACGATCTCGACATCGCGCTCAAGGGCCTTCTCGAGCATCTGCTTCGCGTGCTCCACCCACTCATCTTCAACGAGTGATCGGCCAACGTTGATGCCCTTGGCGACCAGGAAGGTGAAGCACATCCCGCCACCGATGAGGAGAGTGTCCACGCATTCAAGCAGCTGGTCGATGACGCCGATCTTGTCGGAGACCTTCGATCCGCCGAGAATCGCCACGAACGGCCGCTCGGGATTGGTGAGCATCGATGTCAGAGTCTCAACCTCACGCGAGAGCAGCATGCCTGCATACGCTGGCAGGAACTGCGCGACACCTGCGGTCGATGCATGTGCACGATGCGCGGCGCCGAATGCGTCGTTGACGTAGATGTCCGCCAGCGACGCGAGGGCCTTCGCGAACTCAGGGTCGTTCGACTTCTCGCCGGGGTTGAATCGCACGTTCTCTAGCATGATGATCTCGCCGTCGACCATGCGATCGGCAGCCTCATGTGCCTCGCTGCCCACGATGTCGTCGACGAACACCACATTCCTGCCGAGAAGCCGCTGAAGCACTCGCCGCACCGGTCGCAGGCTGAACTGCGGATCCGGCTCGCCCTTCGGTCTCCCGAGGTGGCTCATGACTATGACTCGCGCTCCGTGGTCAACGAGATAACGCAGCGTTGGCAGCGCAGCCCGCACCCGCGTGTCATCAGTGACGGATCCGTCTGCAAGCGGGACATTGAAGTCAACGCGAACAAGGACCCTCTTGCCGCGAACATCGACGTCCTTCACGGTCTTCTTGGAGAACATGGCCCCTCCGCAGATATGCACCGGACATGACAGCGGGCGCGTTTCCGCGCCCGCTGAGGTTTCTACTGAACTAGCCGACCAGGTTGATCAGGTCGACAACGCGGTTGGAGTAGCCCCACTCGTTGTCGTACCAGGAGAGACACTTCACGAATGTGCCTTCTCCGCCCATGACCATGGTCATGAGTGAGTCGAATACCGACGACGCGGGGTTGCCAACGACGTCGATCGAGACGATCGGATCCTCGCAGTACTCGAGGAAGCCCTTCATGGGACCCTCGGCAGCCGCCTTCATAGCAGCGTTGATCTGTTCTTTGGTGGCAGGCCTCTCAAGCTCGGCCACAAGGTCGACAACCGAGCCGTCCGGAGTAGGAACGCGAACGGACATGCCGTCGAGCTTGCCCTTCATCTCCGGGAGCACCAGGCCGATAGCCTTCGCTGCACCGGTGGACGTTGGGATCATCGACATGGCTGCGGCGCGGGCGCGACGGAGATCCTTGTGCGGCAGATCCAGGATGCTCTGGTCGTTGGTGTAGCTGTGGATCGTGTTCATGAAGCCCTGCTTGAGGCCGAAGTTGTCCAGAAGGACCTTGGCGAAAGGCGCAAGACAGTTGGTGGTACACGAAGCATTCGAGATGATGTTGTGCTTCTCGGCATCGTAGTCGCCGTCGTTGACGCCCATGACGATTGTGATGTCCTCGTTGGAGGCAGGGGCCGAGATGATGACTTTCTTGGCGCCAGCGTCACGGTGCCACTGAGCCTTCGTGCCGTCAGTGAAGATGCCGGTAGACTCGACGACGACATCCACGTTCAAAGCGCCCCACGGCAGAGCCTTCGGGTCGCGCTCAGCGATGACTTTGACTTCGCGGCCATCGACGAAGAACGCACCTTCGCCGGACTTGACCTCGTGCGGGAACTTGCCGTGCACCGAGTCATACTTGAGCAGATGCGCAAGGGTCTTCGCGTCGGTGAGGTCGTTAACTGCGACCACTTCGACGTTCGGATCCATCTCGGCGGCGCGGAATACCAGACGCCCGATACGACCAAATCCGTTGATTCCGACTCTGATTGTCACGAGCCAACCCCTCCTCATAACCCGAACGGACAGTTGCCGGGCCGCTACAGGCCACGCTCAGAATAGTAGCCGAAACAGAGGCGTAACAGCACCCCCGTGGCAGCCTTAATCAGAAGCGAGCTCCTCAAGGCGGCGAATCCGGTGATAGACGGCGGACTTTGACAGCGGTGGCTCGGCGAGCTCACCAAGCTCACGAAGGCTCGCGTCGGGATGCTCAAGTCGCAGCTCTGCCAGTTCTCGCAGCGCCGGCGGTAGGCTCTCCAGTCCGCGCGATGATGCGAGTCGCCCGATCGCCTCGACCTGAAGTATGGCCGCAGACGTGCTCTTCAGGAGGTTGGCGGTCTCAGCATTCACCAGGCGATTAACGTCGTTGCGGACGCCCTTCATGATCCGCACGTCCTCTGTGCGCAGGAGCGCCCGATGCGCCCCCACAAGCGCGAGGAACGTCACTATCGGCTCGGCGCCCTTGAGGTAGACGGCGTAGGTACCCCGTCTTTGCGTGATCCGCGCGTTGATGTCGAAGCGGGCCATGATGGCCGAGAGATCCTCGGCGACTTGCTCGGACTCAGCGGTGAGCTCGAAGTGGAAGTCTCCATGAGGATCCGCAACGAATCCCCCGCCGAGAAACGCACCACGTAGATACGAGATCGCGCAGCAGTCCTTCTTCACGAGCCATTTGGGGATGCCGTGGCTCGGCGATAGCGAGTCATCGAGAATCCCAAGATCGCGCAGCGCGTCTGCGAGCTTGGGCTGTGCAGGCACCGTTATCAGGTAGTTGTTGGACTTGTGAAGAACCGAGCGACGCACGGTGAGCTCGGTGGTAAGCGAGTAGATTCCGTGCAGTAGCTTGATCGCCTTGCGCGCGACCGGCGCGGTCTCGGTTGCGATCTCCAGGCGGAAGCGTTCGTTTCCGGTGAAATGGAGTGTCCCTTCCACACGCACGAGCGCAGAGAGTTCAGCTCGCGGACAGCATCGTCGCTTCGACTCTACTCGCGAGAGTTCATCTTTGACCTCGGCGGTGAATGACACTATGCCAGCCCCCTCAGCGCGGCGCACAGCAGCGCGGGATCGTGATGCATCGGAGACAGCTTGTTGGCAAGATCTGTCGCCAGTACAGTGATGCCCCGCGCCTCGATAGCTTCACGGACATCGGCACCGCCTTCTACCGCCGAGACGTCCTCAGGAGCCGGCGAAACGTCGGTGTCGTGAACGACAGCGACGTCGATCGCATCTAGGAGACCGTGCTCCTCAAGCGCACGAACATGTCCATAGGCATCCAGCCCCGAGGTCTCTCCCCGTTGGTTGGCGACATTGCATACGTAGATGATCCGCGCAGCCGTCGCGCGAAGCGCCTCGGCAACACCTTCAATGAGCAGATTCGGCATGATGCTCGTGTAAAGGCTTCCCGGTCCGAGGACCACGACATCAGCCCGACGAATCGCTTCAATTACCGGCGGGTACGCAGGCGGTGCGGCAGGCTCAAGGTGCACGCCGCAGATCGGCGATAAGCTGTGAGCCACATTCGCCTGCCCGGTGACCCGCTCGCCGTTCGCATCCTCGGCAATGAGCACGACATCAGCCAGAGTCGAGGGCAAGACGCGCCCGCGTACGCCGAGCAGCTCGGAGGCTTCTTCGATGGCCACGGCGAAGTCCCCGCGCATATCGGCGAGCGCCGCGATGATCAGATTGCCGAGGGCGTGGCCTTTCAGCCCCTCGCCTGCAGCGAACCGGTACTGAAAGAGCTCGGAAAGCGGTGAATCGTGAGCAGCGAGCGCCACGAGGCAGTTACGGATATCGCCCGGCGGCAGTACGCCGAGTTCACGGCGCAGCGAGCCCGACGAGCCGCCGTCGTCCGCGACGGTGACCACTGCGGTCACGTCGAATCCCGACGCCGCGAGGCACCTGAGGACGACCGGGAGTCCCGTACCGCCGCCGATAGCCACCGCGCGCTTCACGAGCGCTCCTTGTCTCTGCCGATGTCGCGATGCGAGGTGTTGACGACCTCACCATGGCGGCGCAGGTGCTCCGCTGTTTGCTCGGCAAGCACGACGCTGCGGTGCATGCCGCCGGTGCAGCCAAGAGCGATATGCAGCTGCGACTTGCCCTCGGCAGCGTATGCCGGCAGCAAGACGTCGAGCATGTCGAACCAGCGACGCAGGAACTCCTCGGTCTCGACCCTGCCGAGAACGAACGCACGCACCGGCTTGTCGAGGCCGTTCTTATCGCGAAGCTTAGGCATATAGAACGGGTTTGGAAGGAAACGGACGTCGATGATGATGTCCGCATCGATGGGCAGCCCGTACTTGAAGCCGAACGACGACACAGTGACCATGAGCGCTTCTGACTCCGTGCCGGTGAGGAACCGTTGGCGGATCAGCGCGCGGAGCTCCTGCGGGCGAAGCTGGCTGGAGTCGATGATGAGATCGGCGCTCTGCTCGAACGGCACCAGAAGCTTGCGCTCTGCACGTATGCCATCACCGAGCGAGCGGTCATCGGCCAGGGGATGCCGGCGACGGGTCTCCTTGAAGCGCTTCACCAGGACACGGTCCTCGGCTGTAAGGAAGAGCAACCTGTACGGGTGGCCCGAATCTCTCAGCTCCGTAAGCGCCGCAGAGAGCTCCGAGAAGAACGACCCACCACGCACGTCGCACACCACGGCAACGTGACGGACACGGCTTCCAGGCAGAGCGGTCAATGCAACGAGCTGGGATATGAGCGCTGGCGGGATATTGTCGATGCAGAAATAGCCAAGATCCTCGAAGGTGTGCATGGCCTCAGAGCGACCAGCGCCCGACATGCCGGTGATGACGACGATCTCTCGTTCGCCCGACCCCGCAGCATCTGCAACGGATACGCTATCTGGCGCGTTATCCACGGTCTGAACCGGAGTCCACGAGTTTACCCCCGACAGCACTCACGATCGAGATGATGATGCTCGCAACGACTGTCTGCAGGAACCCTGTGGTCTGAACGCCAGGTACCAGCGCCGCGACGATATAGAGCATGAGGGCGCTGATGACGAGCGAGAACAGGCCAAGGCTGAGAACCGTCACGGGAAATGCGAAGAACTGAACCACTGGCTTGATCAAGGCGTTCACAACCGCGAGCACGACAGCGGCGATCACTGCGGCCGGCCAGAACGCGTCGACCAGAAGAAGTGCGCCATTGGAAAGATACGCGACACCGAAAAGCGCTGCCGCCGATACAAGCATTCGCAAGATGAACTTCATCGCATCCTCCTGGGCAGTCGACAAGTGGGCTGGTTGAAGTATAGCAGCGCGCTTAGCGCCAGCCGGTCATCGCATCCTTGACACCCGACACCACGCTGCGACGCAGCTCACGCGTGACGGCGACGACTATCATGCCCGTCCCTACAAGGCCGAGAACGATCCACCAGTACTCGACAAGATACGTCCAAGAGCGCACAAGCGGTGTCCAGACCAGCGCGAGAACGCCACTGAACAGATATGCCCGAACTCTGAGAAGTATGCCCAGGGCAATCACGGCGATGGCAAGTCCGAACGTCCAGAACGTATGGCTCCAACTCGTAGCCTGGCTTGCGTAAGGATCAAGCATCGC
>DDWM01000013.1 GCA_002345925.1 Actinobacteria bacterium UBA2286
ACAAGGTTCGCAATCTCTTGATCGCGATCCACAACGAGAACGGTTCCGCAGCCTTTGCCCGGGCCTTCGACGCCCGGCGTGCGAACCAGGTGCTTGGGAGCCACCGGCAAGGAGAACCAGAACGTGGAGCCCTTGCCGGCAGCGCTCTTCACGCCGACTTTTCCGCCGAGCAGCTCAATGATGCTTTTGCAGATCGACAGGCCGAGACCGGTTCCGCCGATTTCGCGGGTCAGCGAGGAATCGACGCGATAGAACTTGGTGAACAGCTGGCCCTGGTCCTCTTTTGAGATGCCGATGCCCTGGTCGGTGATTTCCACCGTCACGAAGTCGCCCTCTTGCTTGGCCTTCACGGTGACGCTTCCGCCTTCGGGCGAGTACTTGATGGCGTTGCTGATGAAGTTCATCAGCACCTGTCCCACGCGATCCCGGTCGCCAGCGGCCTTTGGCAGATCGTGCGGCGCCTGTGGGATGAGCTTGTGGCCGCTTTGCTCGGAAACCGCCTGGAACGTGTCGACGGCGCCTGCGATCAGGTCGCACATGTCGAGTGGCTGGATCTTCAGGTGGATGCGGCCGGACTCGATGCGGGAGATGTCGAGCATGTCGTTGATCAGCTCAACGAGCCTGTCGGAGTTCTGCTTCACGATCGAGAGGAACTCGCGCTGGATCTCGTTTATCTCACCGGCTTCGCCATCAAGGATGAGGTCGATGTAGCCCTTGATCGACGTGAGTGGCGTGCGCAGCTCGTGCGAGACGGTTGAGACGAATTCGTTCTTCATCTGCCCGATCTCGCGCTCGGCGGTCACGTCATGAAGCGTGGCCACATAGCCGAGATAACCGCCCTGGTCGTCGAGGACCGGGTCCGTCCGAACGTCCATGATTCGGTGCTCGGGTGCTTCGATGCGAACCTCGCGAACCTGCGAACCGTCGGCCGCAGGATCGAAGGCGTCCTCGGTCTTCATCGCCAGCATCTGCCACAGCGGAGTCCTCTTGCCGAGAAGCTTCGCTGGCTTGAGTCCGGCGAGGGACGTGGCCGCCGGGTTGATGTACGTTACAACGTCATCGGGATCGAAGACGACGAGCCCGTCTCCAGTGCTGGCGAGAATTGCCTCGGCACGCTTTCGGTACGCTTCCAGCGCGGTATCGTCACGGAGAGTAACGACTGCCGCGCGTCGACCGCTGCAGTCGTATGGAGCGACTGTTGCCGCGATGACTCGCTCACCGAGTTGCAGCCGAATCGCGTGCGGGTCCTTGCGGGACCTCGGCCGCAATAGGCGCTCGATCGCGGCCTCGATCTTGGGCTGCTTGATCGCGGTGTAGAGCTTCCCAGCCACTTTTGATCTGTGTAGGCCGAGCATCTCCTCGGCGGTCTCATTGAAGACGCGCACGTCTCCATCGGGACCGATGGCGATGAGGCCCTCGGTCGTCGTGGCCATTAGCGCGCGAATGTGCAGATAGGAGCGACGTTCGTCGGCTTTCTGCTGCAAGTTGAGCCACCCCCTTCAGGGCATACCTCTACAGGGGAGGTATTCGCTTGCCGAAGGTTAATCCCTGCCCCCTGGCAGATGTTTCTCGAACGACAAAGGGCGGACCCTCGGGTCCGCCCTTCTGTGCGCGATGGTGCCCCCTGCATGAATCGAACATGCGACACCAGGTTTAGGAAACCTGTGCTCTATCCCCTGAGCTAAGGGGGCGCGGAGGTCATTGTAGTCGTCAGATGCACCCGTCGGCTACCCCGACTCGTCACTATCAACGCTTCCAGTGCTGGGCTCACGTACACCAGCGCGAGTTTCCGGGTAGCAACTCAGTAAGGGGAATGGCCGCTGGGGCGGTCGTGCATATCAAGGGGTGATCATTATGGTCAAAGTGCGCCGTCATGCGCGCTCTATTCGCGCGCTCACATTCCGGGTCGCCGTAGTGGTGGCGATGCTTGTTGCGACCGTGCCTCTCGCTCCACTGTCAGCCGCAGCAAATGGCGGAACAGTGGACATCTACTGGGTTGATGCGGTCAACGGCATGGACGCGAACCCGGGCACAGAAGCCGAGCCGTTCGAGACGATCAAGCATGCACTTGCGGTCGCAGACTTCTACGACACCATCATGGTCGAGCCCGGCACGTACGACGAGGACAACGGCGAGGTGTTTCCGCTGATGCCGCAAGGCGAGTCGTTCAAGAGTACCGGAGGCCCCGGAGTCACGATCATCGCGGGAAACGGCGTGAACCAGACCATGATCTGGCAGTCACTTCAAGCGGGCGACTACCTTGAGGGGTTCACGTTCCGCGACGGTGGGACCGGACCCGGTGGCGCGCTGCTCGCCAGTATCAACGGACTCACCGCACTTGATACGCCGCGAATCGAGGGCAACGTATTCGAGGAAAACCGAAACAGCACGTTCTCCGGAGGCGCTGTCGCCATCACGTCCACAGGTGCCGGCCAGGCAAGACCGCTCATCACGGGGAACCTGTTCGAGGACAACGAGAGTACGAGTGATGGCGGCGCGCTCAAGATCAACCAGTATGTGAGCGCGACCATCGTCGGCAACACGTTCGTCGGCAACACCGCTGGCAGTGGCGGCGCGATATCGGTTGTTTCGAACGACGCGACGCTAACGTGCAGCGGGAACACGTTCGCTGACAACTCAGCCAACCGCGGCGGTGCTGTGTACCTGAGCGTTACGGGTTCACAGGAGAAGCGGTTCGAGGGCAACACGTTCTCGGGGAACGATGCGAGTATCGAAGGTGGGGGACTCTGGTTGTATGGCGCGACAGTAGTGGTCGCCCGAAACGAAGCCGGCGGCAATCACTCCGCTCATGACGCCGGGTTCGCCTACCTCGAACATTCCGGCGTCACCGCGGTGAACAACATCATCGGGGGGTGCTCGGCAGTTGACGACGGCGACGTATGGTATCTCAACGAAGCGGCCCTCAGTGAGTACAACGATACGGTTGTGGATGCTCAGGGCTCGGACACCGTCGCTTATGCGGTCAGTTCGACGATGAACGTCTACGACTCGATCTACTGGAATCCAGACCGGGCAAGCGACTTCATCGGCGCGACGCTCATCGATCACTGCTGTATCAGCGACGATAACGTGGCGGAGGTCGCGAAGGGCAACACGCTCGGCAGCGGCAACATCTTCGACGACCCGATGATCATCGGCGGCCCCCAGCACGACGCACGGTTGATGGTCGGGTCTCCGTGCATCGACGCCGCCGACGAAGGTACTGCGGCAGACGCGGACTTCCTTGGTGTTGTGCGCCCGGTCGACGGTGACGGGGACGGTACGGCAGCCCCCGATATGGGTGCGTATGAACACCCCGCGTTGGTCCTCGGTGCGCTCTACGGTGACGACCGCTACGAGACGGCTGCCTCGGTTGCCTCGGCTGCATTCGAATCGGCCGAGACTGCGATCATTGCCAGCGGCGAGAACTTCCCCGATGCGCTGTCAGCCGCGGGGTTGGCGGGGGTCTATGATGCGCCGCTACTGCTCGTTCGCAAGACGTCGGTGCCTGCGGTCGTGAGCAGCACGCTCGCGGCGCTCGGCGTGACCGACGTTATCATCGTCGGTGGCACGCCAACGGTCTCGGCGGCGGTGGCTACTGCTCTTGACGCGACGTACGACGTGGAGCGCATCCAGGGCGTCAATCGGTACGAAACGGCCGCCAAGGTGGCTAGGAGAATCGCCCTGGAAGAGGGATCGGAGTTCTCCAAGCGTGTGTTCATCGCGCGCGGTGATCTCTTCCCGGACGCGTTGGCTGCGGCGCCGCTCTCATTCGCGACACGAACACCTATCCTGCTCACCTCGTCGACGAGCCTGTCGACCTATGCGAGAAGCGCTCTGCAGGACCTCGACATCGAGGGTGGCTACGTAATCGGTAGTACGGCTGCTGTGTCCTCCGGCACGAAGTCGGCCGCGGATGTCGTCTTGGTCGCCAACGGGGGCAGCGCCACCGAGCGCTGGGGCGGCGCAAATCGCTACGAGACCGCCCGGGCTGTGGCCGAGGGAGGCGTAGCCGAGCGATTCGCTACGTGGGATTACATCGGTATTGCGACCGGGCAGAACTTCCCGGATGCGCTGGCCGGGGGCGTGTGCGCTGGAGCCAACGGTGGAGTCGTCGCTCTCACCGGTACCACGTCGCTTCCCGCCGCCACTGCGGGTATGTTGCAGGAAAACGGGCGTGTGGTTATGAAGGCCGAGGTGTACGGCGGCCCGACCGCAGTCTCCGCAGCGGTGCGTACGGCGATTTGGAACGCACTCGGCTGGTAGGTGAAGGTTCATGTACGGGGACCGGTGCGCGTGCATCGGTCCCTGGTTGTACGGCATGAGGCGAAGGTGATGCGAGGTGTTCCGAGACCGCACAGAAGCGGGACGATTGCTTGCCGAGGCGCTTCGCGCGTACCGCGACGACGCGACCGCGGTGGTGCTCGGCGTGCCGAGAGGCGGCGTGATAGTTGCGGCAGAAGTTGCGCGGGCGTTTGGGAGCCCCCTGGATGTCGTCATGGCTAGCAAACTCGGCGCTCCCGGGAACCCTGAGTACGCTGTGGGCGCAATCGACGAGGATGGCACCATCATCGCGAGCCAGTCGGTGTCTGTTTCGACAGAGTATCTGGAGGCGGCGGCACTAGAGCGCCACGCGGAGATCATGAGGCGCGTTGCGGTATATCGGGGCGGTCGTCCATCCGTGGACGTGACCGGGCGCACCGCAATCGTGGTGGATGACGGCATCGCAACCGGTCTCACTGTGCGGGCGGCTGTCAGCTTCCTGAAGCGCCACGGGGCAGCCCGAATCGTGGTCTGCGCGCCGGTGATGCCGCCAGGCACCAAGGCCGAGCTTGGGCAGATTGCGGACGACGTTGTCGCGCTGGAGATACCGCAGGGATTCTCGGCAGTGGGGCAGTTCTACGCGGACTTCACGCAGACGAGCGACGCCGAGGTAGTCGCTGCACTCAGCGATCGGCCTTAGAGCGAGAGCAGCGCGATTCCCACGATAGCGATGAACAACCCCACGATCTGATGTCGGGCGAGGTGTTCTTTGATGGTCACGCGGGCGATCAACGCCGTTATCGCCGGGTAGAGCGAGCTGACGACTGCTGCGATGGCAATCGGGCCGCTTTGCACCGCAAGAAGCATGCAGACGGTCGCGCCGGTCTCGACAAGGCCGGCTGCAACCGTGGCGCCAAGGACCCCGCGATTTGGAACCAGGCCGCGCGTTGTGATGAGCGCTCCGGCACTGAGTATGGTGACAGACACGATTCGGAGCATGACCGCAGGCCAGAGTCCGCTCGCGCCCGTTGTGTTCGACAGCAGGATAAATGAGCCGGAGAAGAAGACGCCCGCAGTCACGGCGAAACCGAGCGCTGCTCGGCTAATGGGCTCGTGGCCTTCGACGCGCGGAATGCTCACGAGCAGGATCGCCGCGAAGACGACCACTAGGCCGAGGAGACCCAGCGGCGGAAGTCTCTCTCCGATGATCGCGCCGTAGATTGCGGGCAGCGAAGCGCCAATAGCGGCTGTGATCGGCGCTACAACGCCCATACGACCTGCGCTCAGCGCAGCGTAGAGCGAGAATATACCGATGCCACCAGTGATGCCAGCTGCGGCACCCCACAGCAAGTCGGTCGTCGAGATGGCAGGCGCTCCCCAGATGAGCGCGATGAGCGCCATGGCGATGAGCCCGGCTGTGTGCGAGAACGCCGCAACGCGAACAGGCCGCTCCGAGCGACTGGCATTGCCGCCGACAAAGTCGGAGATGCCATAGCCGAGTGCAGTGCCGCCCGAGAGCAGCAACGTGAGCAGCATGAAGCTACATCCTTAAGCGCCTAGGCGCGGTTGTCTGCCGAGCGAGGCGCTTACGGTGCCTTGCCGACCTTGAGTGTGATGGTTGCGCCCTTGATCACCTTGGTGGTCGGCAGCGGATCCTGGTTCAGGACGATTCCCACATCCGGGCTGATCTCGTACACCACACTCACCTTGAGGCCAAGGCCTTCAAGTTCAGCGCGCGCCGCAGCCTCCATCATGTCGGTGACGTCAGGAACGACGACTGAGTTGGTGCCCTTGGATACGGTTATGGTGATAGTGGATCCGGCATCAACCGACACGCCGGAATCCGGGCTCTGGCGAATGACCACACCGACTGCAATGGTGTCACTGAAGTCTTCCTTTACCTTCAGCTTGAAGCCAGCCGCCTTGATGGCTTCTTCAGCCTCGGCCTGCTTCTTGCCAACGAGGTCAGGAACCTTGGCCAGCTCGGTGCCCTTGGAGATGACGATGGTGACCTTGGTGCCCTTGGGTACCTCGGCGTCTGCTACCGGCTCGGTCGAGATGACGAGACCCTCGGCAACCTCGGTGTTGTATTCGCGCTGCAGGGGCAATGCGATGGTCAGTCCTGCGGCTTCGAGAGTGGTGATGGCATCGGCTTCAGACATATCCGCCGTTGACGGCACAACGACCTGTTCGATCCCTGCCGAGATAACCAGGTTGATTGCCGTGCCCTTTTCGACCCGGGCGCCGGCTGAAGGGTCCTGGCTGATGATCAAGCCAAGCTCGTATTCGTCGCTGTTTGCGGTTGTGACCTCGCCGACGGTGAGTCCTTGTGAGGTGATAAGCGACGTAGCTTCTTGCTCGGTCATGCCGAGGACAGTCGGGATGGCCACGCTACCCGTCCCGAAGGCGCCAAGCGCGAGCGCCACGCCAAGACCGAGAGCAATAACGACCAACGCGATGACGATCCACACCCACGGCTGGACGCGCCGCTGCGGCACTGGGCGTATCTGCGGTGCCTGTGCGATCCGCTGACGCTCGGCGCGCTCGATCGCGGGCATGACCGACGTCTGGTCGTTGTATGCCTGCGGGGGCGCCGACATTGCCTCGCCGTTCACAACGCGCTTGAGGTCTTCGCGCATCTCGGCAGCGGACTGATACCGCTCGGACGGGCTCTTGCTCATCGCCTTCATGATGACCGCGTCGAGAGCGACCGGCACGGACGGCCGGACCTGCCTTGGCGGAATGGGTGCTTCGTTGACCTGCTTGAGCGCGACGGCAACAGGAGTGTCAGCATCAAACGGCACGCGGCCCGTCACAAGCTCGTAGAGCGTGACGCCGAGCGAGTACAGGTCGGATGCCGGGCCGAGGGTGCGTCCCTGTGCCTGCTCCGGGCTGATGTACTGTGCCGTGCCGAGAACGGAGCCGGTCTGCGTCATCGTGGTGTTTCCGGCGCGCGCGATGCCGAAGTCCATGACTTTGACCGTGCCGTCGGGGGCGATGACGATGTTATGCGGCTTGATGTCTCGGTGGATGATGTCGTAGCCATGCGCAACGGCGAGCGCGGCACATGCCTGCATGCCGTACTCGGCGGCCTTCATCGGGTCAAGCGCACCGTGATCCTCGATGAGCGTCTTGAGGTCCGTGCCGTTCACGTATTCCATGACGATGTAGTACGTCTCATCGTCGCGACCCCAGTCGTAGATGTTCACGATGCTGGGGTGTGAGAGGTTGGCAGCAGCCTGCGCTTCCTGGCGGAAGCGGGCTACGAAATTGGGCTCGCTTGCGTACCGCGGGTGCAGCACCTTGACGGCGACGGTCCTTCCGAGGACTTCGTCGACCGCTTTGAAGACCTCGGCCATTCCGCCGGAGCCGATCTTCTCTATGGCTCTGTATCGGCGCCCGAACACGATTTCTTCCACTGTGAACTCCCAGTCTGCGTTCTACAGCCGTAACCTGCAGATACTTGTGGACATTCTACCCTATGCGATTCCTTATTTCGTTCGCGCGAGCGCGGTCTCAAGAACCTGCTTCGCCGCCGGGGCCGCGACCTGGCCGCCCACTCCCGCATTCTCCAAGACGATTGCGATTGCCACGCGCGGGCTTGCAGCAGGTGCGAAGCCGATGAACCAGGCGTGGGTTTGCACGCTCTTCCCGGCCTCAGCGGTTCCGGTCTTGCCGGCCACACTGACTCCGCTTATCGCCGCTCGAGTGCCCGAGCCGCTCTTCACGACCGCGACCATCATGTCGCGCACGGTGTTGGCGGTGGCTACGTCCGTGGCGGTCATCCACTGCCTGGGCGAGGTTGCCGAGAGGACAGCGCCGCCTTCGTCGGTGATCGAGTCGACCAGGTACGGCCGCATGACAACGCCGTTGTTGCCGATGCCAGCGGCGACGAGCGCCATCTGCAGCGGCGTGACCTGGGGACCTGCGGGGCTCTCGTGCTCGCCAACCGGCTGGCCAACGCCCGCCCACGCGGTCTCCCACGCGGTCATCTCGGCCGGATCGGGCATGAGTGAGGCCTTGGTCGGGATCTCGAGCGCGGGCTTCTCGTCAAAGCCGAAGCGCTCCGACTGCGCGACGAGTCGCTCGGCACCAAGGTCTTCGGCAAGCTGCGCGTAGACGGTGTTGATGCTGCTGGCGGTCGCCTTGGTGAGCGTCACGCTGCCGTAGCTGCTGCCGCCGTAGTTGGTGATGGGAGCGCCGCCGATCGTGATCGACGCCGGACCCTTGTAAGTGCTATCAGGCGTTGCGACACCCGCACCGATAGCGCCGGTGAGCGTGACGACCTTGAAAGTGGAGCCGGGCGGGTAGAGACTCACCGCGGCGCGGTCGACAAGCGGAGCGCTTGATGCCGAGGAGAGCGTGTCCCACTCGGCAGTAACTTTGGCCGGGTCATACGCCGGGTTCGACGCGAGCGCGAGGATTGCGCCGGTTGTCGGGTCTATGACCACGCACGCACCGCGGCTCTTGCCGAGCGCTTTTTCGGCCGCAGCCTGGATCTTGCTGTCGATGGTGAGCCGGATATCGTTGCCCGGCACGGGCGTCCCGGCGAGCGAGTTCACGAGGTCGGTGACGCTAGCGAACGTGCGCTTACCGGAAAGTGCGTCGTTCATTGCCGCTTCAAGCCCGGCGCGTCCGTAGCGCGCGCTGTAGTAGCCGACCGCATGTGCGCCGAGGGACCCTTCAGGGTAGGTGCGCTTGAACTCGGCGCCTGATGGGACCGACTCGGCCAGCACGACCGCGTCTCGCGTGATGATCGAGCCTCTTTGCTGGCGCAGCTCGTCGGCGAGACCGCGGGTGTTCGCGGGGTTGGCGGCAAGCGCTGCAGCATCGAAGACCTGCAGGTATGTGAGATTGGCGACCACCGAGCCGAGCAGCAGCACGATGACGATCGCGACGGCGGTGAGGCGGCGCCCGATCGCGACCCGGCCGAGCACGCCGGTCGCGGCGGTGGAGAGCAACTCGGCTTCACGGCCGGTTGCGGCATCGCCGGCGCGCATGAGCAGGCCGAGCAGCATGAAGTTGGCCAGCACCGACGACCCGCCGT
>DDWM01000075.1:0-176 GCA_002345925.1 Actinobacteria bacterium UBA2286
GCCAGACGGGCGCGGATGACGCGCTCATGACCCGCGATGATCGCGTCGGTACGAGTAGGCTCGCCGTTGTGGACGACGATGAAGTACGGCGAGAGTCCTCCGTCTGCGCGCTCGATCGGGAAGTACCGCTGATGCGACTCCATCGCTTCTTCAAGCACCTCGCGAGGCACCTCAAG
>DDWM01000075.1:195-403 GCA_002345925.1 Actinobacteria bacterium UBA2286
TGCCCAACGCCAACGGTCGGCCACTCAACGAGGTTCACTACCTCGGCAAATGTCTTCTCGGGTACAACCGCACTGCCATCGCGCTCCGCAGCAGCAGCTTCGATGCCGGCGCTGATCGCGCTCGCACGAGCGTCCTGGTTCGCCATGACCTTGCCGCCGATAAGGGCCTCAACGTACGTTCCTGCTGAGGTGATCTCAACAGGTCCGC
>DDWM01000075.1:511-6455 GCA_002345925.1 Actinobacteria bacterium UBA2286
TCGAGACCACTGATGAGCCCGCTCAGTATCTCGGGAAGAACGGATGTTGCAGGCATGCCCTTGCGCTCGACGACGGCGAACACGTACGAGCCGCCTTCAACGTCTTCGATGGTGAGGTCGGTCACGGCTAGACCCTTGCCGCGAGCAAAGCCCTCGGCAGCCTTCGTCGGGTTACCCTCGGCATCAAAGGCCGCTTTGGAGGCGGGACCCTTGTGCCGGAGCGTCACGTCTTCCTGCTGCTCGGCAAGATCGGTCACCGCGAGCGCAAGGCGCCGGGGCGACCCGTACACGGTGATGGTGCCGTACTCGAGGTGCGCGTCGGCAAATGCCTTCTCGGCACGCTCCTTGAGCTGTGTGATCGCTGAATACAGTGGAGCCGAGGGGATCTCCTCGGAACCGATCTCAAATATGAGGTCGCGGCTCATTTAAGCGTCGCCCCCTTCGGTCACCAGTGCGTAGTACGCTTCGCAGCAGGCCTTGGCCAACGAGCGAACGCGCAGGATGTAGCCGGTGCGCTCGGTAACGGCGATCGCGCCGCGCGCGTCGAGCAAGTTGAACGCGTGGGAGCACTTGAGCACGAAGTCGTACGCAGGCAAGACCAGCCCCGCCTCAAGCGTGCGCTTGCACTCGGCCTCGTACGTGGTGAACAGGCCGAGCAGCATGTCTACGTCCGCGACCTCGAAGTTGTAGCCGGAGTACTGCTGCTCGTTGCGCAGAAAGACGTCGCCGTAAGTGAACTTGAGTCCGTCGGGCCCCTCGGACCAAATGAGGTCGTAGACGCTGTTCACTCCCTGGATGTACATAGCGAGGCGCTCAAGGCCGTACGTGATCTCTGCGGGGATAGGACGGCACTCGATGCCGCCGACTTGCTGGAAGTACGTGAACTGCGTGACTTCCATGCNNCCATGCCGTTCAGCCACACTTCCCACCCGAGACCCCAGGCGCCGAGCGTTGGCGACTCCCAGTCGTCTTCAACGAGGCGCATGTCGTGCTCGGCAGGCTCTATGCCGATGGCGCGAAGAGAATCGAAGTACAAGTCGAGCACGTCGTCCGGGCTCGGCTTGAGGATGACCTGGTACTGGTAGTAGTGCTGCAGGCGGTTCGGGTTCTCGCCATAGCGGCCGTCGGTGGGACGGCGACTGGGCTGCACGTAGGCGGTGCGCCATGCGTCCGGGCCAAGCGCCCGGAGGGTGGTGGCAGGGTGGAACGTACCGGCACCGACCTCCATGTCGTACGGCTGCAATACGACGCAGCCCTGATCGGCCCAAAAACGCGACAGCGCCAGAATCATGTCCTGGAAGGTTAGTGCGCTCATGAAGCGATGCCCCTCGCATTGGTTACGGTCACAGCGGGTGAAACTTGTGTGCCAGATAGTGTACAACAGGCGTCGCGCCGTCCCTATGGCGCGGTCGCGATTTCGCTCTAGGCTCCTATGCCCCGCGAAGGTACGCGTCGAGCGCCTTCATGCGCGCCGGCACGTGATACACGACGAACGCTCCAATGAGGCGCAGCGCGTCCGTGATAGCCGGCGCCGGTATGCCGAGAGCCGCGATGTCGGCAAGCTTCGCACGTATGAGCGCGTCGAGGATCACAGGCATATCGGCAGCTACCGGCATCACCGAGACGTCAGCGCCACCACACGCGATGCAGACTACGCCGCCTGCGGCGAAGGAGAACCGCACATCGTGAGTGTCGGTAGCCGCGGCGCACATCGCACAAGAGAGCAGCTCGGGCCGGTACCCCTGCATAGCCATTCCTTTGACGAGGAATGCGACGACGATTGCGGGCAGGAGCTCGACCTCGCAGCGTTCCATTTCGTCGAGGGTAGCCGTGGCAAGCGCGAAGATGCGCTCCTCGGCCTGGCATTCCACCGAGACCTTGTCGAGGAAGTCCGCGACGACCGATGCCGCGCGTAGGCGGTCGTAGTCGCTCCTGAGCGCATCGTGGCTGGTGACGGTCTCGGCTTCCGTGACGATCTCCAGCGAGCGCCCCGGGGAAAGCATCAGATCCGCCACCGAGAACGGCTCAAGGCGCGCACCGAAGCGCGACTTGGTCTTGCGTGCGCCTTTGGCGACGGCCCGAATCTGGCAGCCGTCAGCAGCAAGCAGCGTCACGATGAGGTCTGCCTCGCCAAGCTTGGTCTTGCGAAGCGCGAGCGCCCGCACGCGGTACGCCGTCGCCACCGCGCTACTCGCCGCTCCGTGCGTCGAAGGCAGCAAGGATCTCGATACCCGCCGAGGAACCGATGCGGTTCGCACCCGCCTCAAGCATCGCGAGCGCCGCATCCAGATCGCGAATCCCGCCAGCGGCCTTCACGCCGATGTCGGGACCCACCGTGCTCCGCATCGCGCGAACGTCCTCAATGGAGGCGCCTCTGGGTCCAAACCCGGTGGACGTCTTCACGAAGTCGGCTCCGGCAGCAACAGCGATGCGGCTGGCGCGCACGATCTGCTCATCGGAAAGGTACCCGGTCTCAAGAATCACTTTGACCAGCCCGGTGCCACGCGACGCCGCACGGACAGCAGCAACGACTGCGGCGATATCGTCCTTCACGAACGCGTCCTCGCCCTCAATGAGCGCGGCCACGTTCATCACCATGTCGACCTCTTGGCAGCCGAGGTTCACGAGATGCGTGGCCTCCTCGGCCTTGCTCTCGGTCATCGAATAGCCGAGCGGGAATCCGCACACCGAGCACACTTTGGTGCTGGTCCCGGATAGAAGCTGCGCGGTAACCGGCACCAGGAACGGCGAAACACAAAGCGAGGCGAATCCCAGCTGAGAGCTCTTCTCGATCCACTCGGCAGCGGCTTTGAAACCCACCGTTGGCTTGAGCAGCGTCTGGTCGATGGATGCGGCCAAAGCCGCGCGGTCGATCGTCATGCTAGCGCCCCTCTCCGTAACCGAAACGCTTGATCTGCGATGCGTCACGGCGCCAGTCTTTCTTCACCTTCACTCGCAGGTCAAGATAGACCTTCGTGCCGAGAAGCCGCTCAAGATCCACGCGCGCATCGGTACCGATCTTGCGGATCATATCGCCGCTCTTACCGACGATGATGCCCTTCTGCGACTCACGTTCAACGAAGATGATCGCCATTATCGTGGTCGTGTCTGACTTCTTGGAGTACTTCATGTCCTCGATGACCACGCCAACGGCGTGCGGGACCTCGTCGCGAGTGTTGTGCAAGACGCGCTCACGGATGAACTCGGCAAGCATGACCTCAACGGACTGGTCGGTTGGCATGTCGCGCGGGAAGTACCGCGGGCCATCGGGCAGGTGCGATTTGACCGCAGCGATGACACCGTCGAGGTTGAATGCCTCGCGTGCCGAGCAGACCACGACCTCATCGAACTTCGCCAGGCCGCGTGCGACCACAAGCTGCTTCTCGACCTCTTCAGGTCGTGCGATATCTACCTTGGTGAGGATGAGCACACGGGCGGCCTTCGCTTCGGCAACGCGATGCGCGACCCAGCGGTCGCCGGGCCCGATCTGCTGCGAAGCGTCAATTACCAGGCACGCCACATCAACGTCAGAGAGCGCCATCATGGCCGAGCGGTTCAGCTCTTCGCCGAGCGCGTCCTCGGGCTTATGGAGCCCGGGAGTGTCAACGAAGACGATCTGCGCGTCTTCCTGGTCTACGATCGCGCGCAGACGATGCCGCGTGGTCTGCGGCGTGTTGGATGTGATTGCGACTTTGGAGCCGACCAGCGCGTTCACGAGCGTTGACTTGCCGGCGTTGGGACGACCAACAAGCGCAACGAAGCCGCTCTTCACGACCTCGTATGTAGGTGCGGTCATTCTTCGTCCTCGCCGTCGTCCTGATCAAGATAGCCGCGCACGAACGCGTCGGGAAGCAACACGTCGAGCGAGGTGACCTCGACAGCGTCGGTCTTCCCGCCGAGGATGACACGCATCTCCGGGTTGAACTCGGCCAGGAACTGCCTGCACGCACCGCAAGGAACGGTCGGTGCGTCTGAATCGCCAACGACGGCTATGGCATCAAAGTCGGTGAAACCGGCTGTGACTGCTGCCAGAGCTGCCGCGCGCTCAGCGCAGATGGTCGAACCATACGCAGCGTTCTCGACGTTCACGCCCTGGAATATCTCGCCGCCGGCAAATATCGCGGCGCCAACCCGGAAGTTCGAATACGGGGCGTAGGCTTTGGATCGAATCTCGCGTGCAAAGGCAAGCAAAGCAAGATCAGGTTGCGTGATGCCTTTAGTCATTCTCGGCCCCTCTCTCAGTAGGTGCTACCGCAGGTTCGACAACGACCCGGCGGATACGGTTTCCTTCAACTTCTCGAACGGTGATACAAAGACCTTCGACCTCGATCGACTCCCCTGCATCGGGGATGCGACCGGCAATCTCAATGAACAACCCACCAACAGAGTCGGCTTCAAGCTCAACATCGGTTCCGAACGCCTCGTTCAGATCACCGATCGGCGTCCGTCCATCTATGAGCATACGCCCTTCGCCGATATCAACCATCATCTGCTCAGCCACATCGTACTCATCGAAGATCTCACCGACGATCTCCTCAAGCAGATCCTCGATGGTCACCAGACCAGAAGTACCACCGTATTCGTCAGCGACGATCGCGATGTGGGTCTTGCTGCGCATCTCGATCAGCAGTTCCTCGACAGGCTTGGTCTCGGGCACGAAATACGGCGTGCGGGCGATCTTGGAGAGCTGAGCGTCCACGCTGCCGCGCCCGAGGAAGATGAGCAGGTCCTTGGCGTACAGAACGCCGAGGATGTCGTCGACGGTCTCGTGGTACACAGGAAGCCGGGATACCCCGGACTCCTCGATGAGATCAAGCGCGTCGCCAACCGTGGCGGTGTCCTCAAGGCACACCATGTCGGTTCTCGGCACCATGACTTCACGCACTATCTTGCTGGTGAAGTCGGCGACCGCGTCGATGATCGCGTCTTCCGCTTCCTCGCGAGTGACGGCGTCTTCATCACCGTTGCTGCCAGCTCGCAGCTCATCAGGCGTGACCCACGCGTCAACGGCATGGTCATCGGCAACGAGACCCACGAGCGCGGTCCAGCCAACACCGAGCAGCTTGGCGACAGGATAGAGCACCGAAACGAACACCGATGCGATAGGAGCCGCCGAGAGGGCCACGCGCTCTGGATTCTGAACCGCAAGCGTGCGCGGTAGCGCCTCGGCGAACACGAACATCACCAGGAGCCCAAGCACGGAGCCGACTGCGAGCGTCGCCCATACCTGCGGGAGACCCGCGAGGTTGAGCAGCCCCCAGCCGATGCTTGCCGAGGCGATCACGTACGCGAGGGCGCGCATGAGCGCCGTTGCAGCGACGAGGCGGCCCGGATGCTCCAGGAGCGCTTCCAGCTCGGTGGCACCGCGCCTGTCACTCTCGGCCAAACGTCGTCCGCGTCCGCGAGATATGTGCGGAACGGCGCCATCGGCAGCGGAAAGTATCCCTAGCGCAGCAACGAGCAGCGCAAGGACGACGACTTCTAAGATCAGGATGAGTGCAGTCATAGAATTGGGTTCAGACCCTTCTTATTGCGATTACACCCAGAATAGCTGAAAGACGGCCGTCGTGATGAGAAAGCCGAGCGTAGCGCCCCATACCACCTGCCAAATCGTGTGCGTCTCGGACTCCACGCGACTCTGCGCTACGAGTGCCGCCAGGAAGAGCCCTATCACGCCCGCGCCAGCGCTTCCCGTGATGTAGGCGATCGACGCGGCACCGGATACCGCAAGCGCAGTATGCCCGGATGGCCATCCGCCTCGCAGCCAAGTCCCACCCTCTCGGTTCAGCGCCTTGGCAACCAACACGGCGAAAGCAACGAGCACAAGCGTCACGACCGTGATGTGCGCGGGCGTTTGCCTTACACGCACGAGCAGCGTTGTGGTCACGTTCGTAAGCCTGCCGAAGAAGATCACATAGCCGATGACAACTGCGCAGATCGCGCT
>DDWM01000075.1:6489-24197 GCA_002345925.1 Actinobacteria bacterium UBA2286
GTGGCTTCCACCGCCGTATTCACGAGTTCTGTGCCGATCACGAACGCTACCGTCAGCACCAGAACGAGAAACTCCAACCTGCTGACGTGGAAGAACAGCGCCGCGATGAGCACGAGAGCGGCCGTGGCTACGTGAATCCGCATGTTGCGCTGTGTGCGCAACGCGTAAACGATGCCGTCGATCGCGTAGTTGAAACTCCAGAGGAGCGAACGGCTTCGCATATGCTACTCCGCTGCGTACGCCTCGAGCAGAATGACTTCACGGGTCTGCATGACAACCGCGTCCTCATCGCACTCGTGGTCATAACCAAGCAGGTGCAAGATTCCGTGGACGAGCAACAGGTTCAGCTCGGCCTCTATGGTTGTTTCAAGCTCGATGGCCTGCTGGGCGGCTACCTCGGGAGCGATGATCACGTCACCGAGGGTTATCGGCTCATCACCTGCAGCCACACACGGATCATCGCAACCGAATGAGAGCACGTCGGTTGGTCCGGCGATGCCACGATATTGCTCATTCAGCCGGGACATCTCATCGATATCGACGAGCGCGATAGAGAGCTCCGAGTGCTCCGGAGCGGCTTCGATCTTCAGGACATAGTGAGCGAGGCGCTCGAACGCCTCGAAGTTGAGCGGCTCAGGCTCGCGATGGCTCGTTACGCTGACCTGCATGTTTGTCCCTCCCACTGACTACGCTCGGGTATTCCATTCTCGGATGGTACACACTTGAAAGCATCCGAGTGTACACGACGATGACCGATTCGATCTCGGCCAGTGTGAGCTTTGCAAGATCGAGTTGGTGATCGGCGAGTTTTGCCGAGACCACCTTGCGCACGACTTCCTCGATGCGCGGCGGGGTCGGTTTGGTCGTCGCTCGCACCGCAGCTTCGCAGCTGTCCGCAAGCATCACGAGAGCAGCCTCCCGGGAGCGCGGGCGCTCGCCAGCGTACCGGAAGTCCGCCTCGTAGACGGGGCCTCCCTCGGCAGCAGCTTTGTTATAGAAGTACATCACCATCGAGGTGCCGTGGTGCTGCCTGACGATCTCCACGATCTCTGCCGGCAGACGGTACTGCTCGGCCAGTTCTACGCCCTCGCGCACATGCGCGGTGATGATCAGCGCTGAGAGCGCCGGTGACGTGTTGTCATGCGGGTTCTGCGCACCGGCCTGGTTCTCGACGAAGAAGCCCGGACGACGGATCTTACCAACGTCGTGGTAGTACGAACCTACGCGGGCGAGCAGTCCGCTTGCGCCAATCTCAAGCGCGGCCGTCTCGGCAAGGTTGCCCGTCATGACCGAGTGGCTGTACGTCCCCGGCGCCTCCATCATGAGCCGCTTGAGCAGCGGGTGACCGGGATTGGCGAGCTCGAGCAAACGCACATCAGTGGTCACGCCGAAGACAGCCTCGAAGACAGGCAGGAGGCCGAGCATGAGGATGACGGTAATGGAGCCGCCAACGAGTCCCAGGCCTCCGGCCACGATCGCGCCTGGCAGGATGCCTCCCTCGATGAGTGTCGCACCCATGGCGGACGCGCCCGTGACGGCAACGACCAGACCGCCTGCCGAGATGAGCTTGGAGCGCTCACTGATGACGCCCATTGCAGTAACGCCCGCAGCCGCAGCCAGAAGCGAGCCGACAACATGCGAGCCGTCGAGAACGTTGAACAGCACGCCGACCCCTACGCCAACGACGGCCACGATGATGCCGACACGCGGGTTGAGCAGAAGGGTCGCAAGGATTGGTGCGAGCGGGATTGGCAGCACATATGGAGGCACACCCGGGAGCAGCAGAGCCGAGATCCAAGTGCCGTACACCACGCCGAGCACGATAGCGGCGAGAATCGCTACATCACGAAAGCGCGTCCACACCGACTGCTCGTTGGCGTTGAGGTATAGCCCACCAACCAGGACCAGCAGCGAGACGAACACGACATCAGCGATCGCCGTCAGAAGGCTCTCTTGAGTCAGGACGAACGGAACCGACGCTACGAGCGCGGTCGCTATCCCAAGCGCGACACGCTGTCCCGAGGAGGTTGAAAGCATACCCTCCTTCGGCCAGAGTCGCGCGATCCTATCCAGGAGGCTAGGCATCGCGGGCGGCCGCCTTCGCCCCCTCGAACTCGCTGTACGCGGTCACGATGCGCTGAACCAGACGGTGCCTGACGACATCGCGAGCCGATAGCTCGACGAAGGACACGTCGTTCACTCCGCCGAGAATGTCGCGCACCTGCATGAGGCCGGACATCCCGCCGATAAGGTCGGTCTGTGTCACGTCACCGGTGACGACCATCTTGCTGCCGAAACCGAGACGCGTGAGGAACATCTTCATCTGCTCGGGCGTTGTGTTCTGCGCCTCATCGAGGATGACGAAGGAGTCATTAAGGGTGCGCCCACGCATGAACGCGAGCGGCGCGACCTCGATCACGCCCTTCTCGGTAAGTGCTGTGGATTGCTCGATGTCCATCATGTCGAACAGCGCGTCGTAGAGAGGCCGCAGATACGGGTCGACCTTCTCGTAAAGCGTGCCCGGCAAGAATCCGAGCTTCTCCCCCGCCTCAACGGCCGGACGCGTCAGGATGATGCGGCCGACTTCTTTCTTGCGCAGCGCATCAACCGCCATCGCCATTGCGAGGTATGTCTTGCCGGTGCCGGCTGGGCCGATACCGAAGGTGACTGTGTTCTTGCGGATAGCATCAACGTACGACTTCTGACCCGCGGTCTTTGGGCGGATGCTCTGTCCGCGATGCGTGAGAACAACGTCGGAGAACACGCTCGTGGGGCTGCATTCGCCACGCTTGAGCATGTCCATCGCACGATCGAGGCTCTCGGGATTGAGGTGCTCGCCCTTGCTCACAAGCGAGATGAGCTCACCAAAGACTGCCGAGACGGCTTGTGCCTCGGCAACATCGCCGACGATGGCGACTTCGTTGCCGCGCACGGCGATCTCCGACTCGAACTGCGCTTCTATGAGCTTTAAGAGATGGTCTCCCTCACCGAGGAGATCGACCATATTGATCTCTGGCGGAACGACCAGGCGCACCTGGGTAGGGTTTGACACGCTTGCAATCGCCTCCTTGGGCTGACCAGTAGATTCTACCACGCAGATAGCGTGAATCCTGCTTCATCAATGCCTGATGCGGCGACCTTCTTGAGCTCTCCGGGGTTCGCGGCATCGGTAGCAAAGCGTACCCGCGAACCATCGCGCGCAACACCCTCGCCCGGGCGCACGACGAGGACTTCGATCGTGCGTCCAACTTGCGTGCGCAGATGCGCGACACGCATGCGATCGCCGAGAGCACGCACGGCCACAGCGCGCTGTGCAATCGTTTCCAGAGCCACACGGTCCGCGCGAGCCGCTGCCGGAGTACCGGCGCGTGCCGAGTAGCGGAAGACGTGCAGTTTCGCGAAGCCTACACGCTCAAGAAACGCGAGCGTCTCGGCAGCGTCTGCATCGGTCTCGCCGGGAAAACCCACGATGACGTCGGCAGAAAGCGCCAGGTGCGGGATCGCCTCTCGGGCACGCTCGACGATCGCGGCATACGTGGCGGCGTCGTAGCGGCGGCCCATCTCGGCAAGGGTTCGGTCTGAACCGGACTGCAGCGGGATATGCAGGTGCTCGCAAAACGCCGGAGCAGCGGTGATTGCCGAGAGGAGCGCGGCGTCCACATCTTCGGGCTCGATGCTGGATAGCCGGATGCGCTCGATGCCGGTGGCGGCTACCGCTTCGACGAGGCCGGGCAGGCGCACACCGGCGTCCTCGTAGCGGCCGATGTTGATACCGGTGAGCACGACCTCATGCGCGCCTGATTCGTGAAGCGCGGCGACTTCGTCCACGACGGAGGCAAGCGCCGTCGACCGGGGCACGCCGCGTGCATAGGGCACGATGCAGTACTCGCAGAAGTTGTCGCAGCCATCCTCGACCTTCACAAACGCGCGAGTGTGGAAACCCTCGCCGATGCGGGCAACGGGATGCGGCGCCACGCTAATGCGTTCGCCGAGCATTGCCGCAACGCGCGCCGGAACCGCCGCCTTGTCGGCCTCGACGATCACCCGCTCGCCGAGCGATGCCAGCGTGCCGTCATCAACCGCGGCGAGACAGCCAGTCACGAGCACCACAGGTGACTGCGGGAGCGCGTGCGCGTGGCGCACGGCCTTGCGGGCCTTGTGGTCCGCCTCACCGGTGACGGTGCATGTCGTCACGATCACAATCTCGGCGTCTTCTTGCGGGGCAATCACAGCGCCGTCGCCGATAAGCGCGGCAGCGATCGTCTCGGCATCGACTTGATTGACCTTGCAGCCGAGTGTGCGGAACGCCACCTTGTGCGCGCTATGCGCCACCGAGGCCTCCGCGAGCGGCAAGTGAGAGCGCGGTCGCGACAACACCGGCCGTCTCGGTCCGAAGGATCGTGTCGCCAAGCGAGACGACTGCCGCGCCTTCATGGCGAAGCTGCGTGACCTCCTCGGCAGAGAAACCGCCTTCCGGGCCAATGACGACCGCCACGACCGCGTCGACTGGAAGTGCAGCCTCATTGATCGCTGATGCGATGCTTGGCGCGCCGAAGGAATCCTCCCACGCAACGAGCGTGAGTGCGGCGCCCTCAAGCGCATCGGTGAGCCCCGCGATCGTGACGACGGACGTCACCTCGGGCACATGCACCAGCTGCGCCTGTTTGGCGGCACCGGCGGCGATTCGCTGCCAGCGCTCAACGCGCGCCTCGGCGCGAGCGGGATCCAGGCGCACGACCGAGCGAGACGTCATGAGCGGAACGATGCGCTCGCAGCCAAGCTCGGTGACCATGCGCACGACGAGGTCCATCTTCTCGCCCTTGGCGAGACCCTGCACGAGCCACACGGGTGGCACACGGGGTGCGTCGACCGACTCGCGAACAGCACCGCTCACGCCGTCTGCGCTCACCACGGTGAGGCGCACGAGAGCGGCCTCGCCATCCGCGCTCACGACGACGATCTCGTCGCCCGCGCCAAGACGCAGCACGGAGCGCAGGTGGTGCACGTCTTGCGGTGAGAGTGCGAGCGCACCCTCGGGCACCAGTGGACCTTCGAGGAAGAAGCGGTGCTCGGCCATCTTATGCGCCGAGCCAATCCTTGAGACGCTCAAGCTTGGTGGGCCCGCCCTTACCGGTGCCGAACGAGTCGCCGAGCTGGCGCAGGAGTTCACGCTGCTTCTTGTCGAGCTTCTTGGGGACGTCAACGCGCAGGTGCACGATGAGGTCGCCCACGCCGCCACGCATCCTCGGCATACCGCTGCTCCTCAGGCGTACCGTCTCGCCGCTTTGCACGCCGGCGCCGAACTTGACCTCTTCATCTTCGAAGAGTCCGGGCACCTTGATGCTTCCGCCGAGAGCCGCCTGTGCGATGTTGATAGCCGCCATGGCGTGCAGATCATCGCCTTCGCGGTGCAAGAAATCATGCGGTGCGATGCGCACGGTCAGCAGCAGGTCACCCGACTGCGCTCCGCGAACACCGGCTTCGCCTTTGCCGCTCACACGCATGGTGTCACCGTCGTCGATGCCTGCGGGAATCGACACGCGGACACTCTCGGACACGCGGGTGCGTCCTTCGCCGCCGCACGTGGGGCATGGCGGATCGACGATCTTGCCCGTGGCCGAGCACTGCTCGCACGGACTCATCGACTCCATGACGCCCAGGATCGTCCGGCGCTGCGTTCTACGCTGACCGGTTCCACCGCATGCCGAGCATGTCTCGACCTTGCCGCCGGGCGCCGCTCCGCTTGCATTGCAGGTCGAGCACGGGCCTACGCGTGCGAGAGGAACATCCTTGTCGATGCCTTTCGCGGCTTCTTGCAGCGTGATGACGGTCTGCCCGCGCATGTCGCGACCCTCAAGTCGCACGCGCTGCTGGCCCATGCCGCCCATGCCGCCCATGAACACCGAGAAGATGTCCTCGAAGCCGCCAAAGCCAACACCGGAGTCGCCATAGCCACCCTGGCGCGGGTCGGCGGTGCCGTACTGGTCGTAGTTGGAGCGCTTCTGATCATCCGAGAGGACCTCGTACGCCTCATTGATGCGCTTGAACTCCTCCTCGGCATGTTCGCCGTCGGAGACGTCTGGGTGGGTCTCGCGCGCCTTCTTGCGAAACGCCTTCTTGATCTCTTCGCCCGAGGCATCACGCGCAACGCCAAGAACATCGTAGTAGTCAGTGGAAGCCACAGTTCTCCTTCTTATCCGAGCACGTCAGTAAGCGAATCAGCCACGGTCTTCACCGTGGTGATCGCGCGGGCATAGTTCATGCGGGTGGGTCCGATAACGCCGATGACACCGGTGCGGTCCTTGGTTCCATACGGGCTGGCGACGAAACTCATCGCGCCGAGCGCATCTACCGGATTCTCATGTCCGATGCGCACCGCCACGCCACCGGTCTGCATCACATCCGAGAGTACCTTCAGCATAGTAAGGCCGTCCTCAAGAAGCGCCACGACCGGTCGGGCGACTCCGGGATCGGCAAGCTCCGGCTGCGCGAGAAGCGCGGCCACCCCGCCGGTCACCACACGATCCTCGTCGGCTTCCTTGAGGCAGTCCACGACCTCATCGAGCACCTGCAGCGTGACTCGCGCGAACGCGTCGCCGGCCGCTGAAGCGTCGTCGCGGATACCAACGACCTGGTCGCCAACCTTGTTCTCGAGAATCGCGGTGAGGTACCGCTCTACCTCGGCAAGCATCGTATCAGTGGCCGAGACCTGCAAGTCGAGCGTACGGTTCGCGACCTGCCCGGAGTCGGTGACGACAACTACGAGTGCGCGCCTCTCGGCAAGCGGCACGACCGAGACGCGGCGGATGCGGGCTCGCCTGAGGGCAGGCGCCGCGACGACCGCGACGTAGTTGGTGAAGCGCGACAGCAGCACGGAGGTTTCGCGCATGACGTCGGCCATCTCGTGCTCGAGGGCGTCGTAAGCGGTGTGGATGCTGCCGACTTCCTCGGCGGAAAGACCTAGGGCGCCGATGCGCTCGTGGACGTCATCAACGAATGCGCGATAGCCAACGTCGGTAGGCACGCGCCCTGCCGAGACGTGCGGCTGGCGCAAGAAGCCGCTCTCTTCAAGCGCGGCGAGCTCTGAGCGCACGGTCGCAGGCGAACAGCCCAAACGATGCCGCTCCACGAGGACCTTGGAGCCGACCGGCTGGGTGGTGCTCACATATTCATCGACGAGTGCGGCGAGAACTGCGCGCCGGCGTTCGTTAAGCATACGAGACTCCTACGTTGGCACTCCGCGTATGAGAGTGCCAAAGAATGGTATCACGCTCAGGCTTGCATCAGAAGTCTTCGGAGCGGCGATGCGCTTGCGCGGCACCTTTACGTGTGCTAATGAATGTGATGCATACTTAATGTGTCGCGCCTTGGGGGGGAACCATGAAGCGAATCCGGTTTGTCACGTGCTCATTCGCGCTCTGTATGGCAATCGTGCTGCTTGGGGCTGGAACTGCCGTTGCCTACGACGAATCCACGTCGACGCTCCCGGCAATGACCGAAGAGAACTGCGGCCGGTGCCACAACCCGTTCGGCTTCGGGATCTTCCACGGCGCATCCGCCATCGGTGTGCACGGCGGCTACACCGCGACCAGCTACAAGTGCAAGGCGTGCCACTCGGTTCACGCGGCATCCGCAGGCGGACAGCAACTGCTCGCAGGCGTGACCGTCAAGGCCTCGTGTGAGACTTGCCACGACGGTACGGGCGGCGGCGGTGTGTACGGCACGATCGCAGCGCGGGGTTTGACGGTGGCCTCAGATCACTCTGTTGAATCCACAAATGTCGTGCCTGGTGGAAACGCCTCGACGGGCGGCTCGGCGACAATGGTTCTCGGAGGACTTAACGGGACTCTCACATGCACTGACTGCCACACTCCTCATGCCAGCAGTATGGTGGCGGCCTTCCAGGGCGACCGTTATCGCATCGCGAACTCAACGACTCGTCTACCGCAGGTGAAATCTCGCCTGCTCAAGCAGCGTCCTGGCGGCGTTACCACTGCGGTTGCCGAGTATGGCTCTGACTGGTGCCTCGCATGTCATAAGGGTCGCTCCTCGGCGCTGAGCACGGTCCACAACCACCCGGCGGACTCAAAGGCGACTACTTCGGTACCTTTCGTGTACGACCGGGTAGCCAGACTGGATGTCGCCGGGTCGTGGACCGGGACAACGGTCGCCGGTCAGACGCTCGGCTTCAACAATCAGGGGTACTTGATGCCGTATCCGCGGACGCCACAGCAGGCCGGTCACGCGCCGATCTGCCAGCAGTGCCATGAAGACGCGCGCAGCCTAGGCAGCCTCTCCACCACGGGTACCCAGGCCCTCGTCACGCCGTTCCTGGTCACAAGACCGGATGGTGTGGAGACGTCGAGCAACCCGCGGTTCCAGAACTTCCCGCATGAAACAACGAACTATCGGATGCTCGTTGAAGCCGGTACAACGTCATACAACGACGACCTTTGCCTCAACTGCCATCCAACGTCGCAACTACCATAGGTCGGCTGCCGGCTACTCCCCTGCCCACACTTCGCCAAAGACCTCATTGCCGAGGAGCCAACCGCCCTCGGTAAGTCGCCAATGGCTGCCCGCGCGTTCGACGAGGCCAGTGCCCTCAAGGCGCCCGAGCACGCCAGAGACCCCGGCGCGCTCAACCAGAGCATCCGGCACACCGCGCGTAAGGCGTAGGCCAAGCATGACGTCCTCTCGCATGGTCTCGTCGGCTGTGAGCGTCTCGACATCCACTCTCGGCACAAGTTGTAGGCCGCTCTGGAGTTCGCACGCGATGGCGTAGCGCACCCGAGCGGCTTCGGCGGGCACGATGAATCCAGCGGTGCGCGCAGTGTCTGCCGAGAGCATCCCGTGTGCACCGGGTCCGACGGCAAGGTACTCCTTGCCGGTCCAGTACGCTGTGTTGTGGCGTGACTCGGCACCGGGTTTGGCGTAGTTCGCTATCTCGTAGCGCTTGAAACCCTCAAGCGCCAACAGCTCGCCTGCCGCGATCATCATGTCGGCCGCGATATCCGGGTCCGGCTCGGCAAATCGGCCTAGAAGGACTTCGGCGGCCAGAGGCGTTCCTGACTCAAGAGAGAGCGGGTACACCGAGACATGCCCGGCGCCGGTGCCAATGGCGAGTTCCACGCTCGACAGCCAGGAGCCCATGCTCTGCCCGGGGATACCACACATGAGGTCGACCGAGAGGTCGAGGTTCCAATCGCGCACCGAGCGCGCAGCGGCAAGCGCACGGGTCGCGTCATGCGCACGGCCGAGCAGATGCAGCACGTCGTCATGGAAGCTCTGCACGCCGAGACTGACGCGTGTGACGCCCGCCTCGGCCAAGAGCGCGACAAGCGAGTCATCGAGCGAATCGGGATTGGCCTCCACGGTGACTTCGGCGCCCGGCGCGAAGCCGACGTGCGTGCCGATGGCGTCCACAAGGCCGGCAAGCGCAGGCCCGAGCATCGAGGGGGTGCCGCCACCAACATAGAGGGTCTGAAGCGGTCGGAGAGCGAGTCCCCTCTCGGCCCAGGCTAGAGTCTGCTCCACGAGCGCACCTGTGAGCGCGTCGATCGTGAGCGGCAGGTCGGCCTCGGATACCGAGAAGAAATCGCAGTACGCGCACTTTGTGCGGCACAGAGGGACGTGCACGTAGAGGTGCTCGGGCAGCGCGGGGATGTCGCCGGGGCTACTCATCGACCTTCAGGATAGCCATGAAGGCCTCCTGAGGAACTTCGATGTTGCCCACGTTCTTCATGCGCTTCTTGCCCTTCTTCTGCTTCTCCAGAAGCTTGCGCTTGCGGCTGATGTCGCCGCCGTAGCACTTGGCGAGAACGTCCTTACGCTTGGCCTTGACGGTCTCGCGGGCGATGATGCGTCCGCCGATAGCCGCCTGGATCGGTACCTCGAACATCTGCCGAGGGATGATCTCGCGGAGCTTCTCGGTGAGGATCTTGCCTCGGGCATACGCTTTGTCTTTGTGCACGATGAAGCTGAGTGCATCCACGATCTTGGTGGCAAGCAGCACGTCGAGCTTCACAAGAGCGCTCTCGCGATAGCCGATGTATTCGTAGTCCAGGCTCGCGTAGCCCTTGGTGCGGCTCTTGAGCTGGTCGAAGTAGTCCATGATGAGCTCGGAAAGCGGCATCTCGTAGTGCATCTCGACTGTCGTCTTCGAGAGGTACTGCATGTCCTTGAAGCTCGCGCGGTGTCCCTCGGCAAGCTCCATGACAGCGCCGACGTACTCCGGCGGCACGAGGACCGTCACCTTGAGGTACGGCTCCTCCATGCGGTCGATGGTCCCGGGATCAGGCATATCCTGCGGCGAGTGGATGTACTCGCTGGTTCCGTTGGTCTTGAAGACGTGGTACTCCACCGAAGGCGCGGTCGCCAGCAGATCGAGGTCGAACTCGCGCTCCAGGCGCTCTTTCACGACCTCCATATGCAACAAGCCGAGGAACCCGACGCGGAATCCGAAGCCGAGCGCGTGGCTGCTCTCGGGATCGTAGATGAGCGCGGGATCGTTGAGCTGCAGCCTGTCGAGCGCGTCACGGAGCTCCGGGTACTGGTCGCCGTCAATCGGAAAGAGGCCTGTGTACACCATAGGCTTGACTTCGCGATAGCCGGGAAGCGGATCCTCAGTGCCGTGCTTGGCGAGCGTGACGGTATCGCCGACCTTCACGATCGACGGATCCTTGAGGCCGGTGATCAGATAGCCGACCTCACCCACGGTCAGCTCGTCGACAGGTACGTTAGCGGGACGCCGGACGCCCACTTCTTCTACGTCGGTGACGGTCTGCGTGGCCAGCATGCGCACCTTCATGCCCTTGCTGACCTTGCCGTCAACAACCCGGATGAGCGCGACGACGCCACGGTACGCGTCGAAGTACGAGTCGAAGATGAGTGCCTTGAGCGGCGCGTCGGGGTCGCCAACGGGATGTGGCACGTGTTTGACGACCGCCTCAAGGGCTTCGCGTACGCCGAGCCCGGTCTTGCCGCTGGTGAGAACCGCCTCATCAGCAGGAATCGCGAGACCTTCTTCGATCTCATGCCGCACGCGCTCCGGGTCAGCGGCGGGAAGGTCGATCTTGTTGATCAGCGGGACGATCTCCAAATGTGCGTTCATCGCAAGCTGCGCGTTGGCAACCGTCTGAGCCTCAACGCCCTGCGTGGCATCGACTACAAGCAGTACGCCCTCGCACGCCGCAAGTGAGCGCGAGACCTCGTAAGTGAAGTCGACGTGTCCGGGAGTGTCGATGAGATTGAGCTGGTAGGTGACGCCATCGGCCGCCTCGAAATAAACACGCACCGCCTGCGCCTTGATGGTGATGCCTCGCTCCCGCTCGATGTCCATCGAGTCCAGCAGCTGCTCCTGCATATCCCGCTCGGCGACGGTATGGGTCAGCTGCAGCACGCGATCGGCCAGGGTCGATTTGCCGTGGTCGATGTGCGCGATGATGGAAAAATTTCGTATCAGTTCATTGGGGTATGCCATGTGCTTCCCTCCCATATTTCGGGTTTCATCATACTGTATCTTGGTTCGGAATGCAAGAATGAACCTCTTGCTTGATTCGGAATGTAAGAATGAGCCTCTTGTAAAGCTGCGGCGGATTCTCCCGCGCGAAAACGGCGGCGCAAAAATGCGCCGCCGTGCTTGTATGCTGTCTGCTATTCGATCGGACGTCTTGCAACGACGAAGTTTCTGCGCCAGTAACTGCTCTTTGCGCTTCTACGCACGACCTTGCCGTTTGCGGAGGAGGCATCGATCATCTCTCCGCTGCCGATATAGATGCCGACGTGGCCGATGGTGCTGCTCTCGTCTGACTTGAAGAAGAGCAGATCGCCGCGCTTGACGTTATCCAGATCGGATACCTTCGTCCAGCTCGTAGTTTTGCTCAAGCCAGCCGCATTGAGGCGGCGCGTATACACGTTCGCCAGACGCAGGCAGTAGACCACGAGGCCGGAGCAATCGAAAGAATCCGGTCCGCTCTTGCCGAGGATGTAGGTGTCTCCGAGCTGCTTTTTCGCGGTGGCGATGAGTTTGTCGATGCGCCCTTCCGCGGAAGAAGCTCTGGCAAGCGCCGCCTGCTTCTTTTTCTCCGCGATGATCTCCTGCTCTTTCGTGTAGGAAACACGCGCATCCGGCGAGTTGATCGCCTCCAGCGTTTTTTCTCCCGCCTTGCCGTCCTTGGTCAGGCGGTTGCGATTTTGAAACTTGGTCACCGCTTCCACGGTATTCGTACCGTAATAACCCGTTACTAGGCTGCTCTCGAGATATCCGAGCTCGACTAGCTGCTCTTGGAACGATTCGATGTCGTCTCCCTCCGCGCCTTCCGTCATAACATAGGGTTTTGCTTCCTCGGCATTGATCTTAGACATGGTCTCAGTGCCGCAGATGCCATCCTGCTGCAGCTCGTGCTGCCGCTGGAAGAGCTTGACGGCTGCCTTGGTAGCGTTGCCGAAATAGCTGGTCGGTTCGTCGATGGCGAGATAGCCGAGCTCCATCAGCCGCTTTTGCAGCCCCATGACGTCCTCGCCCTCCGCGCCTTTCTCAATACGGACCTCCGGCGTGGGGCTTGGCGTGGGTTCCGGCGTTGCGCTTAGCGCAATGGTCGGTACCGGGGTGATCAGCGCAAGTTCGGCCGAGAGCGCCTCTGCGCGCTTGTGCCGCGCGCCAGAAACGGCGGCGATCACGATCACACTGAGCAGCACAAATCCGCCCGCGCTCACAAGGAAGATGCGAACAGGTTTGTCCAGCTTGCCGATCGATTGAAACACGCGCTTAACCCAGGCGGAGATGGTCTTGCTCAACAGGTAGACCGAGCGCAAAAACCGTTTGAGCCAGACGAGGATACGCTGCTTGAGGGTCTTTTTCTTGGGCGGTTTCTTACCGTTTGGCGTGCCTTTGCCATTGGAGCCGTTTCCGTTGCCGGGGCCTTTTCCGTTGCCGTTGCTTTTTCCGCCGACGCCGTTTCCGCCTGCTGCGCTGTAGTTGGTGCGGTAATTCTGTGCGCCGCCCGTGCCGATGATGCGCGTGTTGTATGCCTGCGTCTGCTTGCGCGGCTGCGCATGCTCGCCCGCAGCAAACGAAACAGCGCCGTCGTTGCGCCGTTGCATGCTGCTGCTATTATCGTAAGCGTAATTTGCGGGGTGAACCGAGGCCGCATTGCCATGCGCCCGTGAACCATCGCCTGAGTGGGGCGAATACGGGCCTGCGCCATAAGCGCCCGTCTCCGTCGTCCTCGTTGCGCTATAAACAGACCCGTTGCCGAAATGGCCCGAATCCGACGCCCTCTTTGTGTTTGGGAACGTTTCATAGTCGTTTGCGTTCATAGAGTTCTCCTAAGATGAAATTCTATGGAAAGCGCAGTCAATTTGCAATAGCAAACTAAATATTGTAATACATTGTTCAAGATTCAGCTGATGCATACAACATATGGTGTTATTCCTCCGCAAAACTACATACGTCACGCTTGAATTATGTACTGAAAAAGGCTTTCTTCATAAAAGGCACGCGGCGGAAAAACCGCAACGCGTGCCATAGCTATATATAGTGTCCAAATCAAGCGTCGTTTATTCGACAACGCTTCAAAGAAGTTACTTCCCCTTTGCCACAATCGCTGCCTGCATGACTTCCTTCGGGGTCATGTCTGCGTTTTCGACCTGCACAAACGGCTTGCCCGCAGGCAGGAAACACGCGCGCTGCGAGGCGGTGAGCCGCTCAAACGCGCTTTTGTCGTCTATGGCAACAATGCGCGCCATGATGCCTTGCACGGAGAGCATGTCCCCGGCTTTCATAATCAGTTCTTCCTGCGCCCGATCCGCGAGCAATACCACATCCGGCCCGTTCTTTGGCTCACGGAGCGTTTCCGCGCAGGCAGGCGATGCTGCGTTTTCACGCGCGAAAAGATTGGTTTTCAGCAACATCACGCCGAGGATGGTCGCAACCACCGCGCCTGTCATGCCCTGCACCGTGTTGAGCGCAACGTTTACGATTGCGCCGGCAAACGTATATAGAACGGTTTCATAGAGGAAGTATCCAAGCGGCACAATGAGCGCGGCCAGAAAGAGCGCGGCGTAGCGAATCTTTTTCTCGGTTTTCGCAAACAAAAGTCCGGCAACGAGCGCAACCGCGCCTTTGATCAAAAACGTAGCAGGCGCATAGACGCCCCAGCCAAGCAAAACATCCGAAAGCGCAGAAGCAGCGCCCGCGCAAAGCGCGCCCCAGCCGCCGCCAAGCAGCATGCCCGCCAGCAGCACGCCGACGTCGCCGAGGTTGATATAGCCAAAGCCGCTCGGCATTGGGATTGAGACCAGCGTCGTGAGCAGCACGATGCTTGCAGCAAGTACGCCCGCGGTTGTCAGGCGGCGGACAGATTTCGCTTGGTTCTGATGCATTGTGGTATACCTCCGTGTTTTAGCTCCGGCAAGCAGTTGTCGGCTGTTCGCTCTTGCAGCGCCGGAATAAAAAGCCAACCCCTTTGTTGTCTTATTTCTAGAAACGTCATCAAAGCGAGGGCTTTTCAAGCTTTTCTCTATTATAAGCATTGTGCGGCAAAATGCAACTTCATTCGCGCTGGTGTTTTATCCAATATTAGCATTGTGCGGTAAAATACATCTTCATCGCGCTGGTGTTTTATCCAATATTAGCATTGTGCGGCAAAATGCAACTTTATTTGCGCTGGTGTTTTATCCAATTATAAGCATTGACGACAAAAACAACTTTATTTACGCTGACGTTTTGTTAATCGCGCATCAGGCTTTTCTTGCAGCTGTGTCGACCGAACAATACTTGCGCGGACTTCTTTGCGGATTTTTTCGCAATTATTTAGAGTTGTCCATCCTGCGCTTTTGCAGGCAATGCCTGCACTGCTTCTTCGGCAATTTTTCTGGCGGCTTCTTTTTCGTTTTCTGTCTTTGTGGAACGAACGCTGAGCATAACGCCGAGGATGACGATTGCCCCGCCGATGAATTTTCTCGTCGAAACTTGCTCTCCCAGCAGAATGTAGGAAAAGAATACGCCGAAGATCGGCATGAGATTGAGCATGGACGTCACAGTGCTGGCAGACATGGTCTTGAGTCCGCGGTTATAGAGCAAAAACGCAATCACCGAGCAGAACACACCGAGAAACATCATCATCGAAAACGACATCAATGTCGGTTGCTGCCACTGCCCGCGTTCGAGCAAAGCAAGCGGAAGCATTAAGATTGTGCCAAACAGCGTGGAATAAAACAACAGCGTGATCGGCGGATAGCGGTTGATCACCTTTTTCGTCATGAAGTTATAGACCGCCCAGACGACGCCCGCGGCGACGAGCAGCAGGATACCGAGCAGCTCGCCTTCCAATCTCGACTCCGCTTTGACATAGGAGAGGATGACCACGCCGACGATGGCGATGAGAATCGCGACAATCTTGACCGCACTGAGCTTGATTTTATAGATCAGGCTTTCCAGCAGCAGCGTGATGATCGGATAGGAAGCGATGATCAGCGTCGCACTGGAGGCGGACGTCCATTGCATGGCAATGTTTTGCAGGATCGCATAGAGCATGATGCCCGTCAGCCCGCAGACGGCAAGCGTGAAGATATCCCTTCGCTCCAGGCGAACGCGGTTGCCCGGCAGCAGCGTAAGCAGACCCAGAATCAGCGTAGCAACCACAAAACGCGCCACAGCAAGCGTGATCGGCGGGTAAGTTGTGTAAGCGACCTTGATTGCGACAAAGGACGAACTCCAAAGTATGAGCGCGCCAAGGACGGAGAGTATGGGAGCCGCGTTGGATTGCTTTTGCTGTGGCACAGTGATGTTCCCCTAACATGAATTTTGCGGAAGAAAAGCCGTCCGGTCTAACAGCGACGGTCAGATTACCTTATTCCTTTTCAGTAGGAATGTCAAGAATTGTATATGATATATGCAATGGATTTCTTGTAAAATATTGCGCTGTTATAATTGAAATCAGATTTGTTTCTGGATATTAATCTATTAAATTCCGAACTCGTTTCTGCGTCTTAAATCAGAACTGGCCAACAGGAAAGTTTACGAATCACACCCATCCCTTCCGCCGCGAAGGTGATTGCGGTGTCGTTTGCGTCGGGATAGACGTTCGCGGTCATAACGTTCTTCCCGCCGTTAATGAACACCTCAACCGAGGAGATGTCGATGAGAATCCGCAGGTCAAGCATGCAGGACGATCCAAGCTTTGCTCGGCGCACGTTGACATCGGTTTCTTCGCTCGACGTGATCGTAACGCCCGCGCGGGTGCGGTCGAGCGTGCAGATATTTCTCTCGGTATCAAACAACAGAAGCGTCTCGTGTTCTTTCCCTTTCAGCAGGCGAATCGAAAACGACTTTGCCAAAGACAGGTCGATCTCCAGTTGCAGATCGACACAGTTGCCGCAAACACCTGAAAGGCTTGATTCTTCAGTAATGATCACATCGGTATGTTCCGCTGCATCTGCGCGATACCGCTCCAGTTCCCGCACGGGACGCTGTAGGATCTTTCCCGCTTCCAACGTGATCTCGCGCGGGAACGTCATAGCCCCCGCCCTGCCGAATCTGCTCTCGGGAATCGAGCGCTTCCACATCTGCTTCCAAGCAATCAATATTGTTCGCCCATCCGGCATAGTAAACGCTTGCGGCGCGTAGAAGTCGAAGCCATAGTCCAACTCGTTGTACTCGCCCTCCGGCACAAAGCGGCATGTGTCGGCATCAAACCTACCAAGCAGGTAGACTGACGGATGTAGGTTCTGAAACCGCGCTTCCTCTTGCGGCGGATAAAAATGCATGGAACTCATCATGAGCACATCCGCGCCGTCAAGCGAAAATAAGTCCGGGCACTCGAATATGCCTTTCTTCGCGCTTGAGTCTGTATACGCCGCCCCGCGACCCTGCCAATGAACCAGATCGGTTGAGGTATAGCACGCAATCTGCCGCCCGCGCACGCCGTTTTGATTGGCGGCGGCGGAGACGAGGCAGTAATAGAGATCGCACCGCTTAAACACCTTCGGGTCACGAAAATCGTACTTGCCGGAGCCCTGCGGCAGCTGCTTATTTGAGATGACGGGTTTGGTGCGCTTGGCAAAATCCACGCAGTCTTCGCTGGCCGCAAGGCACTGCTGCTGCCCGCCAAGCGCGCTCACGCCGGTGTAGAGCAGGTGCAGCCTTCCCTCGTGTTCGATGGCAGAGCCGGAGAAGCAGCCGAGCAAGCGCTCGAAAGGCTGATCCGGTGCGAGGGCGACGGGCAGGTGTTCCCAATGGACGAGATCCGTCGACACCATATGCCCCCAATGCATTCTGCCCCATTTGGGCGCATAGGGATAGTACTGATAAAACAGATGCGCTTTTTCGCCAAACCAGATGAGACCGTTCGGGTCGTTCATCCAACCCGTTGACGGCGTCGCGTGAAACTTCGGACGAAACGGGTCCGTTGATGATCTCTTTGCTGCAGCGCGTGCTTTTTGAAGCTTACTCAAGTCGTTTCCTCTTCTTCATCAAACAGATTCATTCTCTTAAAAACACAGAGCCCTATTTATAATGAAAATAATGAACTTGATCAGACGGGCAACATCATTAAAATAGGGCTCTGTGTTTTTAAGAGAATGAATCTGTTTGATGAAGAAGAGGAAACGACTTGAGTAAGCTTCAAAAAGCACGCGCTGCAGCAAAGAGATCATCAACGGACCCGTTTCGTCCGAAGTTTCACGCGACGCCGTCAACGGGTTGG
>DDWM01000061.1:0-23228 GCA_002345925.1 Actinobacteria bacterium UBA2286
CTCGGTAGACCAATCCCGGAACGGATAGAGGTGTCGCATGTCCGCTGCAAGCACTTCGCCGCTCCTTCAGGTTGAGGATCTTCACGTGAGCGTCGGCGACCGCGAGATACTCCGCGGCGTTGACCTCGTTATCGCCGAAGGCGAAACGCACGTGCTCCTCGGCCCGAACGGTGGCGGCAAGACCACGCTACTCAACACTATCGTCGGGTTGCCCGGATATCGAGTCACCGGGGGGCGCATCCTGTTCAAGGGCACCGACCTCGTCGGACTTGAGATCGATGAGCGAGCCCGGCTCGGCATCGGTGTCGCGTTCCAGCGCCCACCGGCAGTCCGCGGCATCAGGCTCAAGCAGCTCATCGAAGTCGCCGGCGGAGACGGGTTCGGCGAAAGCGATATGGCCGACCTTGTCGGCGAACTCTCTCTTGAGAAGATGATCGATCGCGACGTGAACATGGGCTTCTCGGGCGGCGAGATGAAGCGCTCCGAGATGGCACAGCTGCTCGCGCAGGCGCCCGACCTCACGCTCTTCGATGAGCCGGAGTCCGGCGTGGACCTCGACAACATCGCCGTCGTTGGCGTCGCAATGACGCGCCTCCTCAAGGCGGAGCGCGTGGGCAAGGGCACTCGCTCAGGCCTGATCGTCACGCATACCGGTCACATCCTCGAGTACGTGAATGCCGATATCGGCCACGTCCTCTACGGCGGCAAGCTCGCGTGCAAGGGCAACCCGCTCGATCTCATCGGCGAAATCGGTAAGCACGGCTACGACAAATGTGTGGAGTGTGCGATATGCCAGCGATAGAGAAGCCATTTGACGTGCAGGCCCGGATCGCCGAGATCCGCGCCCTTGCCGAGAGCGCCGTTGCCAAGCCCGCGATGTTCGGGCCGGATCTCGATCTCACGGGATTCGACGTTGCCGCGGACGCGAAGTCGGTTGAGTCTCTGGAGTCGCTGGAGAAGCAGACCAAGGAGGCGGCTCTAGGCATCGGATTCGATACCACCGAGGAGGGCCGCTCCGGCAGCTACTTCCAGATGGACCGCTCCCCCATCTACCGCAAGGTAGAGGAGATGTTCGACAACAAGCTCGAGATCATGAGCACTGAAGAAGCGCTCGAGATGTACCCCGAGCTCATGTACGAGAAGTACTACTGGCGCAACGTGTCGCCCGACAAGGACAAGTACACCGCACAGGTCGCCATGACCCGCACAGAGGGGTACTTCATCCGAGTGAAGGCCGGTCAGAAGATCGATAAGCCGATCCAGGCGTGCCTGTTCGTCTCGGAGAACAACATCTCCCAGAACGTGCACAGCATCATCATCCTGGAAGAGGGCGCCGAGGCAAGCGTGCTCACCGGTTGCACCATCCACCCGAAGGTACGCAACGGCCTGCACGCGGGCATCTCGGAGTTCTACGTGGGCAAGGGTGCCAAGCTGACATTCACGATGATCCACAACTGGTCCGAGGACTTCCATGTGCGTCCCCGCACGGGCGTCACGGTGGAAGAAGACGGCGTCTACATCAACAACTACGTGATGCTCAAGCCGGTGCAGTCGATCCAGAGCTTCCCGGTCGCCCGACTGATCGGCGATCGTTCGCGTGCGGTCTTCAACTCGATCGTCCACGGCCTTGAGGACAGCTACATCGACATCGGCTCGGAGACATCGCTTGAGGGCGCCGGAACGCGCTCCGAGGCCATCGCCCGCACCGTCTCAAGCGACCGCTCGACGATCTACAGCCGCGGACGCCTCATCGGCAAGAACAACGACTGCAAGGCGCATCTCGACTGCCGTGGCATCGTTCAGTCCGAGGAGTCCACACAGTGGGCCATCCCGGATCTCGCAAGCGTTGGCGCACCGGGAGCCGAACTCTCACATGAAGCCGCCATCTCGCCGATTGCCGCCGAGGAGATCTACTACCTCATGTCGCGCGGCGTTCCAAAGGACGAAGCGGTCTCGATGATCACGCGCGGGTTCCTCGATATCGAGATTCCCGGCCTGCCTCCTGCGCTTCGTCGCCAGATCGATAGAGCGCTTGAGGACACCGCCAAAGAGTCCCTATAAGTCCGCTGCAAGAAACAAATTGGGGACCCGTGAGTTGAAATACTCACGGGTCCTCAACTATACTTAGCTGGCATGAACGTTGCTTAAGACTATCTCGAAGGCGTCTCTCTGGAGGTGCGGGATGGTAAAGAAAGAAACCTGCCCGGTCTGCAAGGGCAACAAGGTAGTACAGGTCACGGTCACTGCCGGCGACGCAAAGCATCGGACTTGTCCGGGCTGCAACGGGGTCGGCTACCAGGTGAAAATGAGCTCGTACTAGCAGCGACTGCGGATTCGTCTGGCAGTGCACGATCGGCACCCGCAAAGAACACAGTCAGACTACCGACTACGGCCCCGGGGATTCCCCAGGGCCGTAGTTTATTTCATCGCCGATAACTCGCTCGATGCTAACTCGACTTGATGTAATAGCGGCAACTGCGCTTGTTCGGGCAGTCCGCGGGAATCTCCTTCATCTTCATGCTCCACATATCGCCTTCAACGAAACATGTGCACGTGACGCGCTTGTCCTCTTTCTTGATGGACGTGTCATAGACGTCGTCCAAGTTCGCCTGCTGGCGCCAGTACATGCACTTCCCTCTTATCGGCGAGAAGGCGTCCAAGTCGTTTCTCCCTGCAATCAGCGTCTGCCCCTGTACGGAACAGCATCTGGAATCTCGAACCTGTTGTGCTCCTTCAGCTCCGCGAGGCTGAAAACACCGTTCATGAAGAGGATGCCCTGAACCATGCCGATCCAGCGATAGGCTTTGGCAAATCGCCCGGCTCTGAGAAACTCGCGCATCTTGTCACACATCCACATCGCATGACACAGCGTCTCGAATTTCGGCGTTTCGAACTTCCTGCCGCCGAGCCGCTCTTCAATCTCCGGGTACGGTTGTGATGTGTAGCCGAGCGATGCAAGCGTCTTGCAGTAGAAGTCGAGCATTCGCAGAGCGTGCGCCGTTGAGAAGTCCTCGCTGAATCCACGTGGCTCTTTGATCTCAGGCATATGCGCCGTCCCCTCGCGACAAACAACTACCTACATCGCGATAATACGCCCTAAGCACAAGAGTGTGTCGCGCCAGCGCTGAACGGTAGCTAGAGAACGACGCCGAGTATGAGGCACGAAAACGCTCCCACCATGTACGCGGAAGCCGACTTGAACAGCACCCAGTTCATCCGTTCGGATGGGCGCATCAGCCCGAGCACTGCCAGCGCGCACATGGCCACGCCAAGCGCCCCAAGCAACACAAGAGCGGGCAGTGCGATCTGCTCAAGTACTCCCGCGAGCGTGAGCGAAACCGCGGCCAAAAACGTGGCAGCGGCGATGATTCTGCGTGTGATATCAGCCCCGTAGACGTTCGACCAGACAGGCACGCCCGCCTCGCCATATTCGCCTTCGTAGCGCATCGCGAGGGTCAGGATATGTGACGGAATCCATAGCACCACACCGGCGGCGAGCAAGAGTCCGACCCCATCGACTCGACCAACAGCGAGAACGCTCCCCGCAAGGGCTGGCATACCGCCCGAAATACCCCCGAAGAGGATCGAGTATGGCGTCCTCCGCTTAAGCCACATCGTGTAAATGACCAAGTCGAAGAAGAAGCCGCATCCGATCACCGCCCAGAATAGCGGCGAAATCATCGCAGCAGCAACAACGCCGGTAACAGACATGACCATGCCAGCCACCGTAGCCAAACGCACGTCGATCTCACCGGCAGGCAACGGGCGCCTCGAGGTCCGCCCCATCATCGCGTCGATATCGCGATCAAGCACCATGTTGAGAATCGTGCATCCCGACACCGAGAGTCCGAGTGTTATCGCGCCCAGGGCCAGACGAGTCCAGTCGATGCTAGGCGCCGCGACAAGAATGTACGCCCCGATACCAGTGGCGACCAACAGTGCGGTTTGCTTCGGCTTCACAAGGGCGATGTACGACGACAGCGCGCTGACGCGCTGAGCCTGAGCGGCCGCTGTAGATGCTGAGCTGTTGCTCATCGGAGTACGTCCCCCACGGAGTTGCCAGCCCCCATCCATCTCAATCCTAACTCGCCGCGAGGCACTCCTCAGCGGACCGGGCCGTCACTCCCGGCTTGTCATCGAACAGCAGCGCCTTCTCATCGGCAGGCAGAAGGGTACGCTCGTGGTCGCGGATGTCATTAGAGGAGGCGAGAGTCTCACGCATCATGACAAGAAGCAGGTAGCGGCCTTTGTCGGTGAGCGTCAGAGTGTGCCCGTCATCCGACGCTATACCGCCGGCCAGATGCATGAACGCCATCTCGGCGGGAAGTCCGAGTTCGATAGAGACCCCAAAATCCTTGCGGAAGCGGTCCTTATCAAGCTTGAGCCCGAACAAATCGGTCACGAACCTGTAACGCATGAGAGCGATGCGCCCGTACGGCTTCCCCGCTTTGGAAACGGCCATGCGGTTTTCGCCGATGCGACGCTCGTAATCCTGCAATGAGAACGTGTTGTGATAGACGCGCCCGTCCAGGAATGAAAGCGCGCCGGTCCCGACGCCAAGATACTCCTCGTGATCGACTATGTACTCGTCGATCATCGAGCCCTTGTCCTGAGAGAAGGTCCATGCCGAGGAACTCTCGAACTCCGGAGCGAGTCCATCGCAGATCGCACGGTAGAACTCGACCTCGCGGGGATAGTCGATCTGGCCGATGGTGCGTGCAAGCTCACATCGCATCTTCGGAGAAGCCATCAGCGGGTAGAAGGTGGTCTGATTGGCACCGGTGGCTCGGACGAGCTCAATGTCGCGTTCAAGCATCTCCCGGGTCTGGCTCGGGAAGTTAAATATCATGTCCACGTTCAACGAGTGGAACTCGCCTGCGGAGGCGCACACCGTCTCAAAGACGTCTTTGCCGCATCCGTACTTGTCGTAGCGCGCCATCTGCTGCAACAGCATGTCGTCAAAGGACTGCACGCCAACCGAAAGCCGCTGCACGCGATCCTTGAGCGCTGCAATCGTGATGTCGGTGAGATGGTTCGGGCTTGTCTCGGCAGAGACTTCGCCTATACCCGGGAAGAGGGACCTCGCAAGGTCAATCGTCTCGCAGAGCTCATCGACGAGGATCGTGGGCGTACCACCTCCGACGTAAAGCGAAGCGAAATCGTAGCCGAGATCTGCGACCATATGCATCTCTTTGCGGAGGTTCACGAAGTACGACCGCGCCCGGTCCTCCTGATACAAAAATCGATTGAACGAACAGTACGGACACAGTCGTTCGCAGAAAGGCACATGGGCGTAGAGCGTGTAGCCGTGCCCCTCACGCGGTCCGGGCAGGCGCTTGAGATCGACTTCCGATGTACTGAGGTAGCTCTTATTGAGAAGCCGCAAGGCGGCGGTGATGGTTCTTTCGGAAAACATACAGGATCCTCCACATGGGCTGTGCAACTTCTTGCGGGTAGTATCAGCGAGTTCTCAAACCATGCTTCGACGCGCAGAGCATATTCCCTGCTCCGGGAGCACGATGGGATGCGACGCCCGCAAGCCCCGCCGTCGCGTGGCGACCATAATACCTCAGCAGACCCACTGACGCGCACCAAAGAGTCGAGAGGCCCCGCAAACGCGGGACCTCTCGGATAGTGCGCTGACAATGATTGCTAGACCTCGGCGTCAGGGACCCGCTTCGCAGCAGGCTTGTCCTCAGCTGCGGCCGCAGCGGCCTGGTCACGCAGCTGCTGCTTCATGCTCGCCACCATCTCGGCCTGGGCCGGGTCGGCAATGCGCTCCGCTGCGGCTGTGAAATCGCCCAACTTGTCGGTGGCCATGAGCGACATTAGCAAGCCGAACGCGTTCATGTTCGCGCCGCTGTCGCCACTGCCGCCCTCTCCGCCGCCGCCCATGTTCACGACCGTGCTCGGGACGATCGGCACCTTCGAGGTCTCGATCGCTGTGGCGAGCTTGGTCATGACGTCCTGCATGAGCTGGAGCTGCGGGCCGCCGTATGCCTTGACCTGCTCGTCGATGGCGATGGCCTTACCGATACCGACCTTGGCTTCCTTCTCCGCGTCGGCCGCAGCGATGAGCTTGACGCGCAAGGCGTCGGCCTCGCCGATCTTCTTCACGCGCGTTGCGTCAGCCTGAGCCATCAGCTCGACCTTCTGCGCGTCGGCTCCAGCCATCAGCTTGACCTTCTCGGCGTCGCCGGATGCAAGCGTCTTGACGCGGTCGGCGTCGGCCTTGGCGAGCGTGCGCACGCGCTCGGCATCCTGAACGGCACGCTGCAGGTCGGCGCGGGCCTGGTTCTCCTGCACCTGGATGTTGATCTGCGACTGCGTGAGCGCGGTCTGCTGCTCGGCCACGGACTGCGCCTCTTTGAGCTCGCGTTCTTTGTCGGCAGCGATGCGCTGCTTCTCGAACGTCTCCAGCTTCTCGTACGCGATCTGGCGGTCGCGAAGCTGCATCAGGATGGTCTCGATCTTGTCATCGCCGGCCGCTGAGTGCGGCGTGCCGATAAGAACCTCTTCAAGCTCGAGGTTGTAGTGACCGAACTTCTCCTGCATCTCGGTCGAGGAGTTCTTCTGTATCTCGGAGCGCTGCTGTATGAGCTCGATGATCGTCTTCGTCTGTCCGATGTTCTTGAAGTATGCGGACACCATCGGATCGAGCGTCTGGTTGACGAGCATCTTTATGTCACCGAAGCGCTGGATAACGAGCGGTGCCTTCTTGTAGTCGATGTGGATAACCACCGACAGAGGCAGAAGTGGCTCGAATGCGTCCTTGGTGATCAGGTTGACCTCTGCCAGGTTCTCATCGTAGTGGTGCTCGCCGACCTCACCGCGCACCCACTTGAGGATGATGTTCGTCGTCGGGACCATGACGATCGAGCCAGCGTACATGTTGAATGCGTACTTGCCGGGCAGAAGCGCCTCGTTCCAGACACCGCGGTTCCCTGGTGCGACCAGCTCGCCATGGCGGTACTCCTCGCCGGAGGTATCGGTTCCCTTGGGACCTATGTAGCTGACCACGACGCCTGCGAAACCGACGGCGACGGTCACCTTAGGGATAACTTCGACGGTACCGAACAACCGGTTGATGAAGTACGTGCCCTCGGTGAGCACCTGGTACTGACGACCGCGATAGCCTCCTGCTGCCAAGAACTTCTCGGGGTTCTGGAAGTTGTTGTGATAGTTCGGATCGTCGGCCTGGTCGCCAACAGCGGGCGCGATGATGTCGCCCATAGGCAGCGAGGGACCGTCGTGAATGGTGACGATACCTGTCTTGTCGTCCGCACCCCGGATTATCACGGGATCGAACCCGCCAAGACTATGGAGATACGTGGCCATCGACGAGATGGTCATCTCCTCTTCCTTGCTGCCCATCGGCAGGAAGAAGGTGCGGCTCTCCGTGATGACTACGAACTGCGCCAGGTTGAATGCATATGTACCTTCACGCAGGATCGCTCGCTGCGGACCACGCTGGCCGCCGTTGGCGAAGAACGCCTGCACGTCCTGGAAGTAGTTGCAGTCGACCAGCCGCGCGAGAGTCTGCTCAGGCTCGAGCGGTTCTCCGTCACGCGAGAACACGTAGCCGATCTTACCCTGCGGAATGGTGATGAGCGGCATCACGTGCACTCGGTACATGAGCGGAGTGCGGAAGTGGATGCCACCTCGAAGCACGCTAGGCTGATATCCCGCCTCACCCTTGAGCGCGATGATGTTGTCTTTAAGCGAACCCTTGGGAGACCACCACTTCTCCATGATTCCAACACGGTCGGATCGTATGATCCGCACACCAACCAAGAACCAGAGCACCCAGAACACAACGAACAGTCCGAAGATCACTGCTCCGGCTGCCCCGATGGTACCGACGACAGTTTCCACAAGCCCCCCCATTCATCTTGTGCGCGTCATGCGACGAACACGAGTCTACACGCAATCTATGACTTTTTGGCGCGCGAAATCTGCGCCACTGGCAGGCGCGCCTACGCTAGCGGGTTATGCGGCCGGCCTCACCCTAGCCAGCGTGCGACGAAGTACCCGGCGGTCGACACGACCGCGGTAAGGGTGGTGCCCCAAACCATGTCGACAACCGCGACCACAGTAGGCCAGCCCACAAGGGTCGACAGGTTCGTTATGTCGTAAGTCCCATACGCGACCAACCCGAGCAGCGCACCGCCGAGAACCGCCTGCATGAGCGAGCCCTTCTCGGCGGCGGGAAGGACAACCAGCACGAGCGCTCCCACTACGTATACGAGATAGAAAAGCAGCGCCACGCCAAGGTCGGGCGACGGACGCATCATGTCGCCGAGCTGCTTGCGGTAGAAGCGGTCGCCCATCGTCGACAGCCACACAAAATCGATGCCGAGAAAGACAACCACCGTGATGACGTAGAGGCCGATCATTTTGAGCGGTGACATGCGTGCATCCTCCTAAGTGGACATCAAACATGTAGATACCCATCGAGAGCGTCGCGATTCACCAGATTCTTGTGTAGAGATCCGTCCGTGTGATGCCGCCCACACCTCGGCGAGGCTTGCCCGCCCTGCCTGAGCACGACGATGGCATCTAGGCACAGATGTCGTATGCCGGTCGTCGAGCGGCACTCCACAAGACGGGTCGTAACGCCGATAGTTGTGGGTAGGACTAGTACTGCCTAAGGAGCATGCACATGAAACGATCCCTGTTCTTCATCCTCGCAGTTGTCCTCATCGCTGCGCTTATGTCGCCGACGCTCGCGTTCGCAGGCAAGGACAACGGCAAGGGCAACGCCGGAGGCAAAGACAAGGCCGCTAAGGCGGCTTCCGCACCTCAGGCGTCGGAGAAGGCCGAGCCAAAGGACAAGTCCGAAGCGAAGGCGGCCAAGTCGGCAGCGAAAGCCGAGCGCAAGGCCGACAAAGCACCCATGCAGGGCGAGGAAGGCATGGAGTCAGAAGATGCCACACCCCCCGCGTCTGGCGAGGCAAAGCGAGTAGCCCCGGGCAAGCTCAATGCGTTCGAGCGCATCACGGCGAACATCGAGAAGTCGCTTGATAAGATCGCCGCTGGAACCAAGAAGCAAGTGCCGCCGGGACTCATGCGGGTCTGGCTCAAGTTCGCCGGTTGGCTCGGCGTGGATCCGTCAACGATGCCGCGTGCGGCCGACGGGCCGGACAGCAGCGAGCCAACAGGCACGGTAGAGCCCACAAGCACCGTCGAGCCGACCGCTACAGTCGAGCCGACGGCCACCATCGATCCACCGTTGGAGCCTGCGCTCTAGGCCGAGGCCAACAGCACTCCCCGAACAACAGAAACAGCGGCTCCGTCGTTAGTCCGACGGAGCCGCTGTTGATTTCTCTGGTGCGGGTGAAAGGAGTTGAACCTTCACGGGGTTGCCCCCACATGGACCTGAACCATGCGCGTCTGCCATTCCGCCACACCCGCGTGTCGCGAATCCGAATGGTATCACACGCGCGCGAACAGAGGAACCTGCCGGAGCCCAAGTTCAAGTGCGCGCGGCCCTACTACGGCTGCCACATCACGATGCTTGAGTTGGTGTGCCGAGCGTTGTTCATGCCGTGGCAGAACGCATCGCAGTCACGGTTCTGCCAATCTGCACCTGTCGGCCCGTGCGGTTCAGCGGTGAACCGGTCTGTCTCCCCATCCCATAACCACGTAGAGGCAGGGTCCAGCTTGTGGCTTGTGGAGCGCGTGTAAGGCGAGATATTAGCAGCGGGCAGCTCGTCTTGCCGCAGAAGCCTCGGCAGCAGCCAACCATGCGGCACGGCCACGTGGCATGAGGAACATGTGAAGTAGCCGTGCCGGTACACAGAGTGCACGGAGTTGGACGCCCGGTTGTGGCAGCGCCCGCACAAGAAGGTGGTGTTCCATTCATCAAGCGTCGTCTGATACCACCGCTTGTAGGTCCCCGAGTAGCTATCGTAGACCCCGTCCGCCACAAGGTTGAACGGCGTCGAGGAACCGTGCGGCCCTGACACGCCGCCCTGGCTGGACGAATGACAATCGGTGCACGTCAGCTGGCTGTTCTTCGTGAGACCTGAGCCAGACCTGAAGGCAGCCGCGTCCGACGGGAATGGCCAGGCGTAAGCGAGACCATCTGCCACGCCCTCCTTCGGCCAGCTGCTGCGCGATCCAACGATGTTGTGGCCGCTCTGGTTGGCGGGGTTGAATTCCCTTGCAAGGTCCGTCCCGCTGTAACTGAACGTGCCGGTGCCACCCAATGTGGGGTCCAAGGCTACTCTGAAGGTGAGACGCATGTCCGAGAGCGCAGTATGGCAGCGCAGGCAAACGTACGCTTCGTAACCGCCAGCGCTGGTCACCCTCGTTGCTTCGTAGCTCACGGCCGTCGTCCAGTTCGTCGGGCCCCACACCGGCGACACACCGGTTGCACCCACGAGCGCGGCACCGGCATTGCTGCTCCCGGGAGTATGCGTCCCGGCCTTCGCAGCGTGCGGATCGTGGCAGTCAGCACATTCGATGTGCCGCGTCGACGAGTTCAGCGAGCCTTCTCGGCTGTCATGTTTACCGATGAAGCTCGCGACGTTGTGTCCGTAGGTCAAGCTCGTCGCAGTCGCCACATCCGGCGCTCCCGGCGCCTTGACTCCGAGCGTCCCATTGCCGTGACACTGTAGGCACAGGTTGGAGCCGCGCGCTGCCGAGCTGCTGTTGTCGCGCTCTCCTGCCACGCCTGCCGAAAAGCCAGCGGGGCGCGTCCACGCAAGCAGGCTCCGGTTGTCCGAGCCATGCGGATCGTGACACGTCTCACACAGCGCACGCGTGCCCGAGGTAGTGGAATGTCCTGACGACGCATAGCTGACCCCTGAGGCCGACTTGTTCCAGCCCTTGAAAGCGAAGTAGCCCGTCATAGTCGAAAACGTCACGCTGTAGGGCACGAAGGATGACGCGGTCGCCGTCGCCACAGGCGCTGTGCCGTCGTGACATGTGAGGCAGAACTGCGTCGTCGTCCCGGTATATGCCGAGCGCGTGTCGTTGGGATCAGCCACACGCGAGACGTCCCAAACGCCGCTTCCCTCCTCGGCCAGATGCGTGTTGTGGCAGTTCACGCATGTGAGCGAGCCGCCGGTCGTGAACGACTCGTATTCTGTGGTCATTCCGATTGAGTACATGACGGGCGAGCCATTGTGTAGCGGCGAGTAGAAATGAACCACGATACGCAGGCTCTCCCACTCGGATATGTCCAGATCACGCACACTGACGGTCGCTCCAGTGAGGCCAGTGAAGCCTGGAACATCGCTCCAAACGCCGTCAGCCAATCCCTGGACGTCAAGCCTGACCTCGGTGCCTGACTGAATGTCGCCCACCCAGACGATATCGCCTAGCCGATAGACGCTGGCAGCGGGCGTGTAGGCATCGGTCGTGAAGGTGCCTTCTCCCAGATAGCCCGATCCGATGAAGGGGCCAGGGTCAGACCAGGCGAATGCGAGCGACGTGCCCACCCCGTACCAGTCGTTTTCGGCGTAGAAGCCCCATTCGTTCCAGTTGCGATGGGAAGCAGCGTCAGCAACCGGGTCGGCCGGCACCGCGCGCCACGACAGATCCGGGCGACCGCCGCCCTGGATCGCATAGATCGTGCCGACGCCGTCCCACTCAAGCGCAGAGCCGTCGTCCATCTGATAGTAGCCCCACGTGAATGGGAAGCTGGGCGCCTCCCTGATCGCGGGGGTGGTGGCAAGCGCACTGATGAGCTGGGTCCGACCTGCGTTGGCCGAGTTGGTGCCGACGATGTAGATGTAGTCGTTGCCGCTGGAAGTGACGCGAGCCATGCGGTTGTGGCGTGCGGTTGTCGTGGAAAGAGTGACCTGCAATCCGGTGGACGTGAAGTCCGTCGCTCCCGACGCAGTCGATGGCGAATCCAGGTAGTAAAGGATGCCGTCGCCAGTTGCCCCGTTGCGGTTCACGACGAAAAGCCTGTCCGCCTGAGGCGAGTACGCGATCGTAGAGCCGATGCCAAGCCCGGTCTCCACACCGCTCACCGCGAAGCGGATACTCGAGGTCCAGGCGTCGGTCCCGTAGCTCCACTTCATGATCTCGGCGCTGCCTTCACCGGCTGAGTAGAACGCGACCCCGTGCACGGTATCGACGTCACTGTCCGCGCCAGTGCCGATCGCACTGGGAGTAGGCGAGGCAGTAGCAAGAACGCCGTTGCCGCTGTTGGCCGGCGGAGTGTATTTCCAGCGAGTGGTGGTCCCAACACCGGCGGACTCGCCTTGCGTGATGTAGATCTTTCCGTCCACGTTGAGCGAGGTCGAGCCGGAACCCGGGTCGGCCGGATCGGGCGGGTCGAAGCCTTTGTTCGCAACCGAACCGACGTCGAAGGTGTAAAGCGACGTCGTGTTTATGTAGCCGAGGTTGAGCGGGTCGTAGTCGCGCTCCACAGATGAGCTGTACTTCAGCATCACGTACGGCGGATCCCCGTAGTCCGGATCGCCCGCCCATACGTTAAGGTTCACAGTCGCAGCGGTGTTGAACTCAACCTCGGAGTCCAACAAGAAGGCGGCCTGCGACTTAGCGGCATACCCGCCTCCGGTCGATAGGTACGGGTGGCTCGATGTGCTCGTGAACTCGCTCCATACATCGCGATCGTTCCACGTGTAGGGCTTACCGTCGCCACGATCCGGCTCGACGCCCTTGAAAACCTGCTCCGAGTGACACTTGAAGCACAGGCCACTCTCGGCATTGCCCGTGCCCGACGTCCCGCTGTCGCGGTAGTCGACCAAGCCTGCCACAGGCGACGCATGCTCTGCGTGACACACCTGGCATTGCGTGGATGCGCCAGCCGTGGCAGGAACGTTGGCCGCGCTATGTGCCGAGGCGACATATCCGCTCTCATGATCTCCGGCGGCCGCAGCATATGCGCTTGAGCCGGCAACCTCTGCTATCAGTGAGCCATCAGTGCCGTGGCAGCCAAAGCAGAAGTCATTCTCCAGCGGTGACGCTTGAGTCCCGAAGAGCCACTCCGGCCCGGGGGACGACTTGGTTCGCAGAAGGTTCGGGAAGCTGAGTTCCGGCAGCGCGTTGAACGGTCGGCGATGCGGGGTGTGACAGGCGGTGCACTCCTGCTCGGTGGAGATCATCGATGCGTTTCGGTGCTGGGAGCCGGTCGCCGGCAGAGGCGTCACCGTCTCATCGTAGAATTGCGCCTGGATATCGCTTGCTGCCGCGAAGCCGTAGCTTCGCGATTCATTGGTCATCCCGTGGCACCGATAGCAACCGTCCGCACCGGCCGCACCGAGAACCGACCTGCCGCTCGAAACAGCATGGGGCTCGTGGCACACTTCGCACGAGCTGACGTTATCGGCTACGGCAGCTCCGTGAGGATTAGGGCTGACACTACCGGTAATCCAGCGCTGGCCGTCTTTGACCGCGACAACCGCGTAGTAAGACTGGAATCCAGAGGAGGCCTCATCCGAAGCGGGAGGAACGATGATCGAACGCGTTCCTGCAGGCGTGGACGTTGCCAGCGTGGCGGGGCCGATATCGGCAAGCTTCAGCGGCGTTGCGCCACGATGAACCTCGTAGCCGTCAGGCTCCTCACCATCGAACACCCACGTAGCTCGTACCGACGATCCCTGGTGCACGCGCACAGTGAGATCGCGCACTGCGCTCTCGGAAGGCGAGGGTGGCTCAAAGGCCGAGACCGCCGAGACAACTGCGAACAGACCCGCGATTATCAGCAGGACAGTAGGTGCCGATGGACGACGCAGGCGAGCGATCCTCAACATTTGCAAGTAAGACACCCTGTCCGAGACGGTCCCAAGCAGTCATCGTAAGCCGTCTTCAGTCCCATTCAGTATTTTGTGCAGCATAGCAATTCGTTAGCTGCTTAACAAACATCCTCCGCGCTCGCGGGTACGAGGGCTCTGGCCAACACCAGCTCTCTCCGGAGGCGTAGACTGCATCTAATGGAATCCGCCACCGACATCCTTGGGTCTCACTCCCCCTTCTCAGAGCGGGTAGAGCTCACGTGCCCGATCGCCGCGAGGGCGACCCGGATCGACAGCCTCATGCTCAACGTGGGGCTGCGCTGCGATCTATCGTGCGCACACTGCCACCAGGCATCATCGCCACACCGGGCGGAAACCATGCCACGCCAGACGATGCTGGACTCGCTCTCACTGGCCGAGCTCCTGAAACCCTCGCTGCTCGACATCACCGGAGGCGAACCCACACTGTGGGAGCACCTTCCGGAACTCATCGAGAATGCTTCCGCCACCGGTTTACGCGTTCGCGTCCGCACCAACCTGGTCGCGCTGGCCCACCCTGATCGTTCACGCTTGATGGCACTGTTCGCCAAGCACCACGTCGAGGTACTCGCCTCGCTTCACGACATGACGCCGCACTTGATCGCCGGAGAGCCCAGCGACAGACTCAAGGCCTCGCTCGGCGTCTTGCGCTCGCTTGGGGAGCTTGGCTACGGCAGCGAGTCAGGTCCAACACTAGAGCTCGCATACAACCCACCACTCGGTGAACTGCCGCGTCCCGAGTCAGAGCTTGCCGAGGAATTCCGCGATGTCCTGACTCCGCTCGGCATACGCTTCAATGCGATCAGGGTGATCGCGAACGTCCCTGCCGGCCGCTACGCTGAGCACCTCAGGAAGAACGGCGGGTACCGGACAGAAATCGACAGGCTGGCCGAGGCGTTCAACCCGGCGGTGCTCGGCGACCTCGGCTGTCGCTACGGCGTCGAGCTTGCATGGGACGGCACCTTCGCGGACTGCGACTTCAACCTCGGCGCAGGTCTGCGCGTCATCGATGGCCCACGCACGGTAGCCGAGGCACTTGCGTTGGCCGAAGCTGGAACCGACGTGCGAGCCGCCACCGCTTCTCGCCGCATCGCTTTCGGGCCGCACTGCTTCGCCTGCGCGACAGGCGCCGGCTCCGGTTGAGACGGCGCGCTCACGTGACCCGGTCGGGCCGCCAAAATCGCATCTCGATCCTCACTCGCTTCCCTCGGCTTGGCGAAGTGAAGACGCGCCTCACGCCTCCCCTCTCGGCAGAAGAGGCGCTTGAACTCCATGAGCGCCTCACACGGCAGACGCTGCGCAGCGCGCGGGCACTTGTGGCAACTCGCGATGCAGTCGTGGAGGTGCGCACCGACGCAGCGTTCACGCAGGCCGCGCGAGAGTGGCTGCGTATACCCGACGTTACCTGCCGCTATCAGGGCGGCGGCGACCTTGGCGCTCGCATCTCACGAGCTTTCGCCGAGGCATTCGGGCGAGGGGCTGGGGCGGTTCTCGTCGTCGGAAGCGATTGCCCTAGGCTCACCGCGCCGCTGATGCGCGATGCGCTGCGGCGGCTCTCGGCGGTCGATCTTGTGCTCGGTCCGGCCGTCGATGGCGGCTACTACCTCATCGGCCTCAGCCGGTCGAGCGCGAAGCGGGCGATGCCCGCACTTGTCACCGGCGTGCCGTGGGGCACCGGCGACGTGCTGGCCCGCACCATGGACCTTGCCGAGAAGGCCGGGCTCACCTATGCGCTGCTCGAGCTACTCCCCGATGTCGACCGGCCCGAGGATCTGCCTGATGCCGAGGTCGCCCTTGCTAGAACTCGGGTGGCAGCCGACGCCAGCGTCTCGGTAATCATCCCGGCGCTCGATGACGCAACGCTGGTAGCCAGCGCCGTCGCCAGCGCGTGGGCAGCGGACGCGCACGAGGTTATGGTGGTCGACGGCGGATCCCGTGACGCCACCCGCGAGGTCGCGGCCACCGCGGGCGCACGCGTGATCGTCTCGGCACTCGGACGTGCCCGTCAGATGAACGCCGGAGCCGCCGAGGCAACCGGCGACGTGCTGCTATTCCTGCACGCCGACACAACGCTGCCAGCGCAGGCCTGCCCTCTGGCAGCGCAAGCGCTCGCGGATCCTGCGACGGTTGCCGGCGGCTTCAGCTTCTCGGTTCCCGAGAGCTCGCGCCATGCGAGGCTCATCTCGGCGGTCGGGCGAGCGCGAGGCCGACTCGGCGGCCTGCCTTGGGGCGACCAGGCGCTCTTCTTGAGTCGGGACACGTTCACCGAGCTAGGCGGGTTCCCGGATCAGCCGACGATGGAGGACTTCGAGTTGGTGCGTCGCCTCGGGCGCTTCGGTCGCGCTGTGACGCTACGCGAGCGCACCGTCACCTCGGCACGCGCATGGGAGGAGCACGGATTGCTGCTGCCCACGCTCATGAACCTTGCGGTGATCGCGGGGTATCGGCTGGGCGTTGACCCTGAGGTTCTCACGCGGTGGCGCAAGCGAATTGCGCCGAGCAGGGCCGGGCGCTAGGAAGAGATCGCGCCGCGCGCAGGCTCGAGGATGCCGTCCAGCTTCACGATGTCGGTGGAAGAGACAACGCCTGCGATCCGGTCGGAGCCCTCGGAATCGACGATCGGTACACGGTCGAAGTCGCCCTCGGTCATGAGTTCGACCACATGTCTGACCGTGTCGCCGGGGAGCGCCGTGACAACGTCACGCGCCATCACCTCGGACACAAGGATCACACCGCGCTCTTCCGAGGTGAACTTGTTGACGTCGGACAAGCCGATGATGCCCACGAGCTTGTTGCCGTCGAGCACCGGGAACGACTTATGGCGGAGCCTGACGACGTAGTCGCTGACAAAGTCGCGCAGAGTGATGTCTTGCGGCACACCGATCACATCACGCGTCATGATGTCGCTCACACGAATGCCGAGCATGCGATCGAGCCGCGATTCACGCCGCCATCTCTGACTGGACGAAATCGAGGTCTTGCCCGCGATGGCGTACGCGACAGCCGCCCCGACAAGGCCTGGTATCAGGTACCCGGACCCACCGGTCGACTCGGCGATGAATGCTGCAGCTGCAAGCGGCGTGTTGTAGCCCGCCGCCAGGAATGCGGCCATACCCACAACCGGGAAGAGCGCCGCAGGTGATCCCGCAGGCAGCAAGCCGCCCATGAGCGAGCCCGCCGAGGCACCCAGCACGATCATCGGGATGAAGACGCCGCCTGCCGCGCCGGAGCCAAGTGTAGCCACGATGGCGCCGGTCTTGAGGATAAGCAGCCAGAACGCCTCGCTGGTGGTAAACGAACCGCCCACGAGCCCCTGCACGAGGTCATACCCCGTGCCGAGCACCATCGGCTTGCCGTAGAGCAGGTGACCGACGAGGCCGAGCAGCCCAACCATAAGGCCGCCAAGGCCGGTCCGCACCCACAGCGGCAGACCACTTTCACGGGACAGGCGTGATACTCGCTTGAATGACGCGATGAAGACCCGCGCGAGCAGTCCGACGACTACACCAAGGACGATCGCCCAGCCAAGGTCGCTCGGCGCCATCGTATAGCGTTGCGCGACATAGAAAAGTGGCGACACGCCGAGGAACGCAACCAGCACGAGATACGCCGAGACGCTCGCAACGAGCGACGGAATGAGCGCCTCGCGCGTCATGTCATCCATGTACGGGACTTCGAGCGCGAAGATGATACCCGTCAGTGGCGCCTTGAAGATGGCGGCCACACCTGCCGCGCTACCGGCGATCATGAGGGTGCGCACATCGTTCTCGTCAAAGCCGAGACGCTTGCTCTTTCGCATCACGTACGAACCGACGACACCGCCGATATAGATGCTCGGCCCCTCAAGGCCGGCGCTTCCGCCAAAGCCGAGAGTCGCCACGGCCGCCATCACTTTGCCGGGAGCCGAGCGGTAATCGAAGATGCCACGTTTGTGGTGGAAGACCTCGATGACCTCCTCGGTACCGTGGAGGTCTGGGTCCTTGGTGAAACGCTGAAGGATGAATCCGGAGAGAGCGAGTCCGATCGTCGGGAAGAGCAACGTTCCCCAGGGGGTCATCGCGTACTGCGAGACCGCGCCCCAGAGCACTTCGTACACGAGCCAGTGAACTGCCGTGACGGCGAGGCCCACCAAGACGCCCACGATAGAAGCGGCCAGGAACCACTTCTTCAGGCGCAACCAGAAGACGCCCGTCCCCTGACGGGTCGCCTCGGCATAGCTCAAAAGCCTCGATCTGACTGGGAATTCCACGCTGAGTACAACACCCCTTCTTCACTTCCGAGTGTACTCCAAGTATGGCAAACACGCAGACAGCCAGCCCAAACGCGCTACAATCGCTCTCGGACACGCGACGAAGGACGCCCGTGGAAGAACAGCCGCTTATCCTCGATCGCTATCGCCCGCTGGCCGAGCTTGGCAGCGGTGCTCACGGCGACGTCGTACTCGCTTTTGACACGCGCATGGCGCGCCGGGTCGCCATCAAGCGACTGCTGCTGCCGCTCGACCGCGCCGGTCGTCCACTCGCAAAGGCGGGCCTTGCCGAGGCCCGCACCGCCGCGCTGCTCAATCACCCATCGATCGTCACCGTCCACGAGTGGGACACCGACTCCGATGAGGCGTTCCTCGTCATGGAAGCCATCGAAGGCGCCTCGCTCGCCGACATCCTCGACGAGACGGGCGAGCCGCTCACGCGAGATGAAGTAGCGGCGGTCATCCGCGCCATGGTGGGCGCGATCGGATTCGCCCACGCCAACGGCGTGCTTCACCTCGACATCAAACCCGGCAACGTGCTCGTGACCCGCGAGGGTCGCGTGAAAGTCGCCGACTTCGGCGTCTCGGCGCTCACTGACACCACCGGTCACGCTCGCGGCACCGCCGGAACACTCGGCTACATGCCCCCCGAGCAGCTGCGCGCTGGCGAGCTCGACGCGCGCACCGACTGCTGGGCGCTCGCCGCGCTCTGCTTCGAGATGCTCACCGGCGCCAACCCGTTTGACTCCGACACGATCGAAGGCTCGCTCTTCAAGATCGAGATCGCCGAGATGCCCGCGCCCTCCGACTTCGACCCCGATCTCTCAGCCAAGATCGACGACGTCATCCTCGCGGCTCTCGCCCCCGACCCTGCCGAGCGGTACGAATCCGTGACAGATTTCGGCCGCGCCATCCTCGCGCACCTGGGCGACCCCGACGCCGGCGAATCATCGCTTGCAGAAGTCGTCACCTCGCTCGTCGGCGCGGACGATGCCCCCGGCTCCTCGCGGCTCGCCGGCCTCGGGCTCTGGGACCGTCTCGCGCGCTTCTCGAGCGCGTCGCGCCGCACGCTCGCGGCTGCCGCCTGCGGGTGGCTCGCTTGGGCGGGCCTCACTGCGTTCGGCCTCCCGCTCGCCCCCACGCTTGGCGGCGCCGGGCTGGCTGCACTCGCTGCCGCGCTCGCGCCGGGCCTCGGACTCGCCATCGGCATCATCGCTTTCGGCGCCGGGATCATCGCCAAGGGCTCCATCCTCGGCGGAGTGCTCTTCTTCGTGCCGGCAATCGCGTTCTGGGTGCTCGCCGGTCGCTTCGGCCGCGGCGATGCGATCGCGCCGGTCGCGGCGCCTGCCCTCGCAGTCGGCCGAGGAGCGCTCGCAACGCCACTCATCCTCGGCTACCTCTTCGAGCCGCTTCCCGCGGCACTCTCCGCAGCCGTTGCGGCACTCGCTACCATGACCGCCTCGGCGGCGACTGGTGGGCGCGCTCCGTTCCTGATCGTCGATCCGCTCTTCTTCCTCGACCCATGGGGTCAGTCGAGCGTCATGGCCGCGAACCTCCGGGGGCTGCTCGCCCCTGGTCCCGCTGTCGCCTTGCTCGCGTGGGCGCTGGCGGCCGCTCTGTGCTCGCTCGCCTGCCGCCGTGCCACGCGCACGATGGCGGTCGTGGGCATCTCGCTCGGCGGCGCGGCTCTTGCTGCGGGCTACGCCGCGTGGGTCGTGCTGGACCAGACCACGCTCTCGCCCGAGGCGTTCCTGCCGCACGTTGGAGTCGCACTCATGCTCATGCTCGTGGTGCTCGCGCTCGGCGCACCCACGCGCCCCGAGGAGCCGTAGACCCTACGGCGAGGTGACGGTGCTCCTCATTGCGGCTGCACGGCTGGTATAGTTGAGCTTTGAACGCAGTCACCGAGTAGCGCGAGGCAACCGGACATGGGCATTCTTTCCGATTTTGAGGATCGTATTGGCGCAGGCGTCGAAGGCTTCTTCGCCGGTGCCTTCCGCTCGCCCGTCCAACCTGCCGAACTCGCGAAGTCGCTCGGTCGCGCCATGGACGACGGCCGCGTTGTGGCCGTGCGCAAGATCTTCGCACCGGTCTCGTTCACCATCGCGCTCTCCCCTGAAGACGACGAAGAGCTCGGCCCATTCAAGTCGACGCTCGGCGGAGAGCTTGCCACCTACCTCACCGACCACGCCCGCGAACAGGGCTACACGCTATCCGCAAAGCCCACAGTCGCGTTCATCGTCCATGACGATCTCCGTCTCGGCAGACATCGCGTGAGCGCAGCCCTTGCCGAGGGACCCGCCGAGGAGCCCGACGCGGCACCCGTTTCGCGCCGCCGCCCCACGATCTCTCCGGATGGCATCGCAACGGTCACCGTCGGTGGTCTTGAGCACGACGTTGCGCTCCGAGGCGAAGGGGTAGTCGTCGGCAGGCTGGCCGAGTGCCAGATTTTCATCCCCGATGCGAATGTCTCACGTCGCCACGCGGCATTCATCCGCGTGGACGACGGCTGGGCGATCGAGGACCTTGAGTCCACCAACGGCACCAAGCTCAACGGGAAGCCGGTGAACCGCGCGCGCCTTCACAACGGCGACATCGTCGAGATCGGTGTCACCCAGCTCATATTCCACGATCCGCGGAGCTAGGCGATGGCAGATGTCATCCTTCTGTTCGGTAGAATCCTCTTCATCGCGTTGCTGTATCTGTTCCTGTTCGCCGCGGTGAAGACCGGCGTCGGACTGGTCGCAACTGGCGGTGCTCGCGCCCGGGCCAAAGGACTCGCAGTAACAGTCGTCGAAGGTCCGCGGGAGCTGCGCGGTGTGAAGCTGCTGCTCTCAGGTCCCATCGTGATCGGCCGCTCGGCAGATGCCGACCTTGTTATCTCGGACGACTTCGTCTCATCGATCCACGCAAAAGTACTGCCCGACGGAGATAGCGCAATCGTGGAGGACCTCGGATCGACAAACGGCACCATGGTGAACGGGCAACCGGTCACCCGCCCGTTGAAGGTACGTGAGGGCGACATGATCGAGCTCGGCACGAACCGCCTTAAGGTGGTGCGAGCGTGAGCGCACGCAAAGGTGCTCTCCCCTACGCCGGAGCCAGCGACATAGGACTCGTGCGCTCAGGCAACGAGGACTTCTACGTTGTGAATCCGCCGCTATTCGCGGTCGCCGACGGACTCGGCGGGCACCAGGCCGGAGAAGTGGCGAGCCAGATAGCCATCGAGACTCTTCTCGGCAACGCCCCTAAGCGAGCCGATGCCAAAGCCCTTGGCCGAGCGGTTCGCGCCGCAAACGCTGCCGTCATCGAAGGCGCACAGACCGGCCTTGGCAGGACCGGCATGGGCACGACGATGACCTCGGCCATGATCGAAGGCACACGCATCGCGATCGCTCACGTCGGCGATAGCCGAGCGTACCTGCTGCACCTTGGCGAGCTCACACAACTCACCGAAGACCACTCGATGGTCGCGGACATGGTCCGCAGCGGCACACTCACAGAAGAAGAATCCCGTGTTCACCCCAACCGCAGCGTCATAACGCGAGCGCTTGGCTCGGATCCGAACATGCTCGTGGATGGGTTCGAACTCGACGCGGCACCGGGTGATCGCCTGCTGCTCTGCTCGGATGGACTCACCAGCATGCTCGAGGATCGCGACATCGAGAATATCCTGCAGACCGCCCCGTCGCCGGCGGCGGCCGTGGCTCGCTTCATCGTCGCAGCGAACGAAGCTGGTGGGCAGGACAACATCACGACGGTCGTCGTCGATATCGAGGGCACATCACCGGTGGCGGCAGTACGCCCCGCCGCGCATTCCGAAGCCGAAACCGAAGCTCAGCGCGAGGGTGGCGGCCGCTGGCTGGGCCGCATCGCCTGGGTGCTCGTCGCCATCGCTATCGTGGCCGCTGCGTGGTACTCGGCATACGCTTACGCCCGTTCGCAGGCGTACGTCGTGGAGGAGTCGGGCGTGGTCGCGATCTACCGCGGAGTGCCCGGATCGTTCCTCGGCATCAATATGCACTGGCTGGAAGGCGTTACCGAGATCCCGGTGGCCGAACTCGACCCGATCACCGCAGCGCGGTTGAAATCGGGCATCCGCGTTGATGGCGTCGCGCGTGCGTTCTCGCTGGCAGCCGGTTACCGCCAGCAAGTCGAGCCATCGGTCGAGCCGACAACGGCTCCGTGACCCTGATGCGCACGAGACGCGATACCGAGCTCTTCTTGCTCCTTGCGGCAGCTCCCGCCGTGGGGTTGCTGTTCGCGCTCGTGCACGGCGCATCGCGCAGCACGCTCGGCTGGCAGGACTTCGCGGTTCCGCTCGGCTTGCTTGCCGCGTTCCTCGGCGCACATGTTGCGGCTCGCTTCTTCGCGCCTGGAGCCGACCCTGTACTGCTGCCGGTGACGTTCTTGCTCTCCGGCACCGGCGTCGCGTTCATCACGCGGCTCGATAGCAGCTCGGGAGCAAGCCAGGTGTTGTGGATGTTCGCGGGCGTGCTCGCGCTCGTTGGCACACTGGTGCTGGTGCCCTCGCTCGAGCGTCTCGCGCGCTACAAATACACCATCGCACTCGGCGGCGTGGGGCTTCTCATACTGCCGGCGATCATCGGCGTCGAGGTCAACGGCGCCAAACTCTGGCTGCGCTTCGCCGGCATGTCGTTCCAGCCGGCCGAGGTCGCCAAAGTCCTCATCGTGCTCTTCCTCGCCGCATACCTTGCCGAGAACCGCGAGGTCCTTTCGGTATCTACCAAGCGCGTCTTGGGCGTGTGGCTTCCGCCGCTCAAGCACCTCGGCCCGCTGCTCCTCATGTGGGCGCTTTCCCTCATCGTCTTGGTTGCCGAGAAGGACCTGGGCTCAAGCCTGCTCTTCTTCGGCGTATTCCTCATCATGATCTACGCGGCGACCGGCCGAAGCGGCTACGTGGTCGTGGGGCTCGGGCTCTTCGCGGTTGGCGCATTCGCCGCGTACTCGATGTTCTCCCACGTGCAGACGCGGGTTGCCATCTGGATCGACCCGTTTGCGGATGCCACCGGCCGAGGCTATCAGCTCGTGCAGTCGCTCTTTGCGTTCGGCGCGGGCGGCATGATCGGCGTGGGTCCCGGTCGCGGTCTGCCGCTGCGCATCCCGTTCGTGCAGACCGATTTCATCTTCGCCGCCATCGGCGAGGAACTTGGACTCCTCGGGGGCGCGGCCATCGTGGTCGCATTCCTCGTGTTCTGCCTGCG
>DDWM01000061.1:23298-23519 GCA_002345925.1 Actinobacteria bacterium UBA2286
TGACGCGGCTCATCCCGCTCACCGGTATCACGCTTCCTTTCGTGAGCTACGGCGGGTCGTCGGTGCTGGCCAACTTCATGCTGCTCGGCCTGCTCATGCGCGCCGGCGATGCCGCAACCGGCCGTGAAGCCGAGATGCTCTCCACAGCTGCGACCGGCGTGCTTGGCCGGGTCGCGATCGGGCGCCGGCTCACCGCCGTCGCGATCGTGATCGTGCTGCTG
>DDWM01000044.1 GCA_002345925.1 Actinobacteria bacterium UBA2286
AGAATGTCGTGCTGGTCCTCCATGGAGCCGAGACCACCGATTCCCGAGCCGACGATGACACCTACGCGCTCGGCGTTGCTGTCATCGATGACGAGTCCGGAGTCCGCAAGGGCCTCCTCGGCAGCTACCACAGCGAACTGCTGGAACCTCGCCATTCTGCGCGCCTCTTTCGAGTCGAGCCATGGCGAAGGATCCCAGTCGTCAAGCGTGGCGGCGAACCTGGTGCTGTAGGCGCTTGCATCGAATGCCGTCACCTCGTGAACGCCTGAGCGTCCGGCGATGAGGCCCTCCCATGTGCTTGTCGCATTCGGTCCGAGAGCGGAGACCGCGCCTATGCCGGTAACGACGACACGTCTGCTCATGCGGTTCCTCCTAAAGTCGCGGCGTTGTACTCGGCCACAAGGCGCTCCATGAGCACGCGGACCGTGGGGACGTCGTGGACGCGCGCTGCGGCGGAACCGGCGAAAACGAGCCCTCCGGTGACGTCGCCTTGCTGTGCGCGCACGAGCTTGTCGATGATGCAGTATTCCTTGCCGCAGTCCTTCAGGCACGCGACGCAACGATCGATCACCGGATAATCGCCGGCCATGAGCCGATTGGTGAGCGGGTTACGGATCGCACGCCCGGGAAGACCAACGGGACTTTTGATCAGGATGATGTCTTCGTCGGTGGCATCAACGTACATTTGCTTGAATGCTTCTGAGGCAGAGGACTCAACAGTGGCAGCGAATCGGGTGCCCATCTGTACCCCGGCCGCCCCACCGTCGAGTGCCGCCTTGATGTCAGCGCCAGTGACGACGCCACCGGCGGCGATAACGGGGATGCTGACTGATTCAACGATGCGCGGCAGTAGCTGGAGCATAGGCTCATCAGTGCCGAGGTGCCCCCCGGCCTCGTGACCCTCGACCACCACAGCCGAGGCACCGAAACGCTCGGCGAGCTTTGCAACGCGCTCAGACCCTACGATAGGGACGCATTCAACACCCGCCTCTCGGCACCAGCCGAAGACGTCTCGCGAGAATCCTGCGCCGGCGACGATGATGTCGGCTCCGCCATCGATCGCTGCGTGAACCAGCTCCTTGAAGGCACGAATGGCAACCATGATGTTCACGCCGACAACACCGGAAGTGGCCTCGCGCGCGCTGCGAACTTCAGCGGTGAGCTCGCCTGCGCTCAGCCCCGAACCTGCGATGAGCCCGACTCCGCCGGCTTCGGCGACTGCAGCAGCAAGCGGTGCCATCGAGATGCGCACAGCCATACCACCCTGCACGATCGGCAGGCGGGCAGTTCGAGTTCCAATTCTGAGTGGGGGAAGTTCCACGCGAATCCTCCGGTGGTCTGCGCGAGACGCGTTCGTCCCGGCCGGTCACGGACCGGCCGGGAGACGAAGCGTTCACGACGTTGGACGCTTAAGCGTTTGTGGTGATGTAGTCGACAGCGTCGCCGACGGTCTTGATACCCTCGGCTTCCTCGTCGGGAATCGAAACGCCGAACGTCTCTTCGAGCGCCATTACGAGCTCGACGATGTCGAGCGAGTCAGCGCCAAGATCGTCGATGAACGATGCCTCCAGGGTCACATCCGCCTCGTCAGCGTTCAGCTGCTCGACGATGACTTCGGTGACCTTCTGCAGAATCTCTTCGTTGCTCATGTGATGCACCTCCTCTCTGTCCTGTCACGGTGATTATGACGCGTTGCCGCGATCAGGCGAATGTCATTCCTCCATCGACAGCCAGAACCTGGCCGGTGATGTATGCCGCATCATCGGAGGCAAGGAACGCGACCGCGGCGGCAACATCGACGGGAGAACCGAAGCGCTTCATTGAGATGCTGTTGAGAGCACCATCGCGCGCGGCTTCGGGCAGAGCAGCGGTCATGTCAGTCTCGATGAACCCGGGTGCGATAGCGTTCACGCGAACGTTGCGTGAAGCGAGTTCCCTGGCGACCGACTTCGTGAGGCCGATGAGGCCAGCTTTGGCAGCGGCGTAATTTGCCTGGCCGGCATTGCCGACAAGGCCAACCACGGATGAGATATTGACGATAGAGCCTGAGCGCTGCTTCATCATGACTTTGGAGGCAGCGCGTGTTACGTAGAAGGCGCCACTGAGATTCGTGTTGATGACCGATTCCCAGTCATCGTCAGACATTCGAACGAGCAGTCCGTCCCGGGTGATCCCAGCGTTGTTCACAACGACGTCAAGCCGTCCGTATCGCGCGACGATGTCGCTGATGAGTGCGGTGCAAGATTCGGAGTCTGCGACATCGCCCTTGAAGGCATCGCTCTCGGCCGATACACCGGCCTCGGCTAAACGGGCCAGCACCGAGCGGGCACCTGAATCGTCCCCTCGGTAGTTCACCGCAACGGTTGCACCTCGAAGCCCGAGCTCGTATGCAATCTCGGCACCGATGCCACGATTGGCTCCGGTGACGAGAGCGATCTTGCCGGTCAGGTCGCTCATACCTCAAGCACCTCCAGTACGCGTTCGATGCCGCGGTCTTCAACGGCGATAGCGTCGATACCCTCGATCTTACGTGCAAGTCCGGTGAGCACTGAGCCTGTTCCAGCCTCGACGACGACTTCGACGCCCGCGTCGCGCAGCCCGAGCATCGTCTCGGTCCAGCGAACAGGGCTGGTGATCTGCCCGATGAGCCGTGATTTGATGAGCTTCTCGGCTGACGTGGGTGTGGGGTCGGTGTTCTGCAGCACTGGAATCGTCGCGTCGCTGAAATGCGTCTCGGCAAGGATTCCCGCGAAACGGTCACCGGCGGGTGCCATGAGCGGCGAATGGAACGGACCCGCTACTGTGAGCGGCACTACGCGTCTTGCACCAGCTGCTGTCAGCGCGACCGTTGCAGCTTCGATCCCGGCATGTGTGCCCGAGAGTACGACTTGGGTTTCCGAGTTGTCGTTCGCGAGCCAGACGCTGCTCAGGTCCCCTACGAGCTCAGCCACGACCGATCGCTTCAGTCCGAGTACGGCCGCCATCGTTCCGGGTGTGGAAGCCGCTGTTGCAGCCATGAGCGCTGAGCGCTCGATAACGAGCTCAAGGCCGGCCTCTGCGGAGAACACCCCCGCAATTGCCAGCGCGGCATACTCGCCAAGGCTATGTCCCGCAACGAACGCTGGCTGCACTCCGCAATCCAGCAGACTCCTGCCCCAGACCAGGTCTGCCAGGTACAGAAGCGGCTGTGCGGCACGGGTATCCGAGAGGTTCTCTACAGGTCCTGTGGCCGCGATCGAGCGCAGCGGCAGTCCGGACAACCCCTCGGCGGCATCAAGTAGCCGAGAGAGGTCCTCATGCTCGGGAAGCGTGTCCAGCATGCCGACACGCTGAGATCCCTGGCCTGGGAAGACGAGCGCGTGTGTCTTCATCACACTCACGCCTCTGGTGTGGTCCCGAGTGCGCGCATGACCTCCTCGGCACCGTTCATAAGGTCGGTGACGATGTCGGCTGCGGACTCGATACGGCAGACCATAGCGGCGATCTGGCCAGCCATTAGGCTGCCCATCGCGGTATCACCCTGGCGCATGGCAAGTGCGAGCTTGCCGGCTCCAAGGGCTTCGATCTCTTCGACCTTCCCGTCGCGATCCAGTTCCATGATCTCGCGGGCGAGCTTGTTCTTGAGTACGCGCACCGGGTGCCCCGTCGAACGACCGGTCACGACGGTGTCGCGATCCTTGGCCTTGATGAGCACGTCTTTGACGTCGGGATGGATCGTGCATTCCTCGGCGCACATGAATCGAGTGCCGATCTGCACGCCCTCAGCGCCAAGCGCGAATGCGGCCGCCATTCCCCTGCCGTCGGCGATTCCACCGGCGGCGATCACAGGAATCGAAACCGCATCGGCCAGCTGCGGCGTCAGTACCAGAGTCGTGAGGTCGCCGATGTGGCCGCCAGCTTCCATACCTTCGCCGATTACGGCGTCAGCGCCGATGGACTGCATGCGCTTTGCGAGCGCCACCGATGGTACGACCGGGATGATCTTGATGCCTGCGGCTTTCAGCGCCGCCATGTACTTGCTCGGGCTGCCTGCACCGGTAGTGACTACCGGGACGTGCTCATCGAGAACCATCTGTACGATATCGTCGATGTGCGGGGTAAGCAGCATGAGGTTCACACCGAACGGCCTGTCGGTGAGCGCCTTGGCCATGTGGATCTGCTCGCGGAGCAAGTCAGTGGGCATATGTCCGGCGCCGATGATGCCGATGCCGCCAGCATTGCTCACTGCGGCAGAGAGTTCCGCCGTTGCGGTCCAGGCCATGCCGCCCTGAATAATCGGATGCTCGATGCCGAGCAGAGTCGTCACTCGTGTTCGAAGAGCCATTCTAGAGGTCCTCCTTGGTCCAACGTACTATTGCGGCCCCCCAGGTCAAGCCGGCTCCAAAACCGACCAGCGCCAAGACATTGCCCCGGCGCAGGTTGCCGCTAGTATACAGGTCGTTCACCGCCAGCGGAATCGACGCCGCAGAGGTATTTCCAAGTAGCTCGATATTAGAGAACACCTGTTCATGCGGCAGCTTCAGCCTGTCGGCCACCGTGTCCAAAATGCGCTGGTTAGCCTGGTGTGGAATCAGCCAGGTGAGGTCGTCGATCGAGAGTCCGGATGCGGCTAGCGCCTTCTTCGTCGTTGCGGGGATTGCACGCACAGCGAACTTGAATACCTCCTGACCATTCATCGACAGGAAGTGAAGCCCGTTTTCAACTGTCTGGATGCTCGCGGGCATGGCTGCACCACCCGCAGGGATCTGAAGTACCTCCGGACGGCTTCCGTCGGAACCAAGATCGATGCCGAGCACACCGGGTTCTTCGCTGGCTTCTAGGACGAAGGCGCCCGCACCATCTCCGAACAGTACGCACGTACGGCGATCGCTGAAGTCGACCAGACGTGTTAGCGCATCAGCGCCCACGACCAAGACGCGACGCGCCCGCCCAGATTCAATAGCGGTCGTCGCGGTGTGAATCGCGTAGATGAAACTTGTGCATGCTGCCATGACGTCTAGGGCCGGACACGTGAGCCCGATCTTCGCCTGAACAAGACACGCCGTTGACGGCATGATCATGTCGGGGCTCGACGTCCCGACCACGAGCAAGTCGATGTCGCTCGGCTCAAGCCCGGCATCCGCGATCGCTGCCAGTGCGGCTCCGGCGCCAAGATCAGACGTGGTCTCGCCTTCGGAGACGAAACGCCGCTCGGCGATGCCCGTACGCGTGCGTATCCATTCATCTGACGTCTCGACAATCGTCGCAAGGTCGTCGTTCGTGACGACGCGCTGCGGCAGGAATGCGCCAACGCCTGTGATTGCTGCATGGGTCATTGAGAGGATGCTCCCCTAGCTAGAGCGGCTGTGCCGCCTGAAATGTCCGAGTAGTATACATGTTCGTTGTTAAGTCCCGGACCGAAGCTGCTCTGTCTACTCTGCCACCGCGGTCGCGATGCGGTCGGTCAACCCACCACGGACAGCTCGTGCAGCAACGTCGATGCCAGCGGCGACTGCCCGCGGATTGCTGCTCCCATGCCCAATGATGCAAACACCGCGTACGCCGAGAAGCGGTGCGCCTCCGTATGTGTCGGGGTTGATTCGCTCTTTCAGCTCCATGAGCGGCTCCTTGAGGACGGAAGCCGCGAGCGATCTTATCGGCGTGGAGGTCATTGCGTTCTTGACCTGAGTGAGAAGCGTCTTAGCGAGACCTTCAAGCAGCTTGAGCGCGACATTGCCCGTAAAGCCGTCGGTGACGATGACATCGGTGGAACCCTCTGCGATCTCTCGCCCTTCGACGTTGCCGACGAATCCAGGCACGCCCTCAGCCATCAGGACGTGAGCTTCCTGAGCGAGCATGGATCCCTTGGTAGGCTCGGCGCCGATGTTCAGAAGCCCAACCGTCGGTTCGTCAATACCGAGAACCACCTGCGCGTACGCGCGGCCCATGAGGCCGAATTGCACCAGGTTCTCGGGCTTCACGTCTGCGTTCGCGCCAACATCGAGCAGCACGCTGGGGCGCTCGGCAGCAGGGATGACAGTGGCGATCGCAGGTCTCGAAACACCTGCGATGCGACCCATGACAAGTGTCGCGGCCGCCATGCACGCGCCGGTGTTTCCTGCCGAGAAGAACCCTGCGGCTTCTCCGTCCTTCACGAGTCGGCATCCTACGACAATCGAGGAGTCCTTCTTGGAGCGGACTGCATTGGCAGGATGTTCGCCCATATCGATGAACTCGGTCGTCGGCACGGCGCGAACCCTATCGCGCTGTGCTGCAAAAGGGACGACCACGTCTTCAGGGCCCGTGAGCGCGATCTTCAGGTCAGAGTCCGCCGCGAGCGCGGCGTCGACTCCTGCGAGCACAACGGCCGGCGCATCATCGCCGCCGAGCACGTCAACGGCGATGGTCACTGTGTTGTCTGTCAACTTCGCTCCCGGGGTCAGATTTCGATCTCGAAGGCCCGCGCAAGCGCACCTATATCAACGGAACGCTCGAACATCTCGCGTATTCTATCAGCCTTCGTCGCGTCGTGAAGACGGGTGTGACCCATGAGGTGCTCCATCTTCTCAACGGCTGTCAGAGTATCTGTATCGACGAGAAGGATAGGCACGCCGAGCTCCTCAGCACGGGACAAGACCAGCGACGATGGCGGCATGTTGCCGGTTAGGATTATGCAACGTGTGTTAGTTTCAAGCGCCGCCAGCTGCACGTCGGCTCTGTCGCCGCCGGTGATGACCGCTTTGCGAGCCTTGCGGCGGAAGAACCGGAGCGCCTTGTCCTGGCCCATCGCGCCAACCATGAACGTCTCCACAGCCTCATCGAGCTGATCCTCTGCCGAGAGCACAGTGCCGTTAAGCGCATCGACGATTTCGTGCACAGTCACGGAGGAGAGCGCCGTGTCGTGAGGGATGACTCCGAAGACGGGAATGTCGCGCGAAACCAGGTAAGGGGCGAGACGACCAGTCACGAACTCAGCCTGAGACTCGTGCACCCAGTTGAAGATCACGCCACGAAGGAGATCTCCGAGGCGCCTGGACTCGCAGATGACCGAGTCTGGCAGGTCATTAGCGCGCGGTCTGTCGAGCAGCAGCATCTTGGCATCAAGCATGACAGCAAGATCTGGCGCCGCCAGACCGAGCGATGACGCCTGGAATGGGTCACTTGGACCCTCTATCACCATGACATCGCGACCCTCCGAGCAGGTGTGGTAGCTTTCCGTGACCGCTGCGGCAACGTTGCCCTCCGCATGGGACAAGACGGACTCCACGAGGGCCTGCGTGCGTACGATCGGACAGACAACCTCTGTGGGTGCCGGACGCGAGAGTGTCTTGTTGATGTAGAGGGCGTCTTGATCGGTAAGCACGCCGTCTACCGTGATCGGCATGGCACCGTATGGCTTGAAGTAGCCAACGTTGAGCCCCCTCGCGGCAAGCGTGCTGATCAGCGCGAGCGACAGACCGCTCTTGCCCGAATACGCTGCGGTGGACGTGACGAGAATCGCACGCATGGTCATCCTCCGATTCCGATACGAATGTCGGCCGCGACGGCGCCGCCACCCTTGTCAGCAACGATGAGCGGATTGATATCAAGCTCAGTGATTTCAGGGAAATCGGTCACCAACGCAGAGATGCGCACGATGGTGTCGATGACTGCGTCGAGGTCTGCCGCGTGTTGTCCACGGGCGCCCCGCAAGAGGCCGAAGCCGCGAATCTCGGATAGCATCGTTCTGGCCTCCTCCGTTGTGACGGGGCAAAGCCTGAAAGTCACGTCTTTCATGACCTCCACGTAGATACCCCCGAGGCCGAACATCAACAGCGGGCCGAATTGCGGGTCCCGGTTGACGCCGATGATGACCTCACGGCCAGGGTCTAGCATTCGCTGGACGGTAACACCCCAGATGTTGGCGTCTTCCATGCGTGCGCGGACCTTGTTGATGATGTCCTCGTACGCCTCATCGAGCTCGGCTTCATCGGATATCCCAATGCGGATGCCGCCGATGTCCGACTTGTGCAAGATATCCGGGCTCGCGATCTTGAGCACGACGGGATACCCCACCTCGGCGGCGAGAACCCGTGCTGCTTCCAGATCCTTGGCGAGTCCACCGGCTGGAACCGTGATGCCGTAAGACTCCGCGATCAGAGATGCCGACTGCTCGGTGATGAACGTGCGCCCGGCAGCCACGGCGTGATCGATGGCCTGTCTTACCGCGGCCTTGTCGGCCTCGATGACAGGTGGCTTGGTGCGAGGCGTATCCAGCTGTCGACGGTGTTGGAGCATGGCCGAGAGTGTCGCTACAGCTCGCTCAGGGAACTCGAAGTGTGGCACGAGGCCATCGCGCAGTATCGGAATCGCCTCCGCTACAGCCCCCTTGCCCATGAAGCTCGCGAAGACCGGTAGCCGAGATGAACTGGAGAGTTCGACGACCACTCGTGCGATGTCGGCCGCCTGTGTCATCGCCTGAGGCGTGAGGATCACAAGAATCGCGCGCACGTTTGGATCTTTCGCGAGAATCTTGCCGGCGACCTCGTATCGCTCGGGCGTTGCATCGCCGAGGACATCAACCGGGTTGTAGAATGCTGCAGCCGCCGGCAGCGCGTCTTGCAGAGCCTGGATGGTCTCGGGCTCGAGTGATGACAGTGAGACACCCGAACGTTCGCAGGCGTCAGTCGCAAGGATGGCGGGGCCGCCGGCGTTCGTGAGTATCACCAGACCGGGACCGCTCGGCAATGGCTGTCGGGCGAACCCTACTGAGAAGTCGAAGAGCTCCTGAACTGAGCGAGCACGAATCACCCCGGCCTTACGGAATGCCGCGTCGTATGCCTGTTCAGAGCCGGCTAGGCTGCCGGTGTGCGATGAAACGGCTCTGGCACCTGCGTCGGAGCCGCCCGCCTTGAGTGCGATGAGCGGTTTGACCGCAGAGAGCGCTGTGGCGGCGTCGACGAAAGCGCGACCGTCGCTGACAGCTTCAAGGTACGCAGCGACAACACTCGTGTCGGGATCCTCGGTCCATGTACGCACCAGGTCGACTTCAGACACGTCGGCTTTGTTGCCGAGTGAGACGAACCGCGAAAGTCCAATTCCCTCGCCCGCCGCCCAGTCGAGGACAGCCGTGCCGAGAGCACCCGATTGCGACATGAAGGCAATCGTGCCCTGCTCGGGCATTGAGGCTGCGAACGATGCATTCAGGTCACTTGAAGTGGAGATGAGCCCGAGGCAGTTCGGCCCGAGAACTCGTATGTTGTGTCGTGCAGCTGCTGCTAGTACGTCTCGCTCCAGTACAGCGCCTGAGGGACCGGTCTCCTTGAACCCCGCGGAGATTACGATCACCGACTGCGTGCCGTGTTGCCCACATTCTTCGATAACCGAAGCCACATGGGCCGCCGGAACCACGATGATCGCAAGATCAACCGGGCCGGGCACGTCCGTGATGCTCGGATAGCACACGTGTCCGTGCACATCGGCAGCGCGCGGGTTCACCGGATAGACATGTCCCCGGAAACCCGCCTCGAGAAGGTTGTCAAAGATGTAATGGCCGACCTTCCCCTCTTCACGGGAAACGCCGACCACTGCAACTGAGCGAGGAGAGAAGAACTGTTCGAGCACTGACGCTCATCCTCCCCTATAACGGAACAGCGCCCCGAGCAGGGGCGCCGGTCACTAATCCGTCTCGACGATCTCCTTGCCATCGTAATACCCACATTCGCCGCATACGCGATGCGGGAGCTTGACCTGGTGGCACTGCGGGCACAGGGAGCGTGCGGGCGCCTCAAGCTTGTGGCACGAACGACGGGAGTTGGTGACGGAGCGACCCGTCTTCCTCTTAGGCACAGCCATGGTGGTGATTCTCCCTTCAAGGCGCCGTAGTGCGGCGCGATACTTCAACGTTGATTATGCGACGACCGGGGTCGTGGCGCAAAGCGACACTATAGCACAAGGCGGCGTGATTCTGGCAAGGCTCAGGAGTTGTTCTCTTCACCTGTAACGACGTCTTTCAGAACCGCGAACGGCGAACGCGATAAATCTTCCTCGCAGCTGCATGCTCCTTCAGAGAGATCCTGACCGCACGTCACGCACATACCCGCGCAATCCGGTGAGTGCAAGGGCGCGAATGGAAGAGCGAGTGCGAAGCCTGCACTGATGGCAGGCATCAGATCGATATGCCTACCTGTGATCTCCTCGGCTTCTTGTTCTTCAGGGACTTCAGCCTCAACGCCGGGACGCACGTAGAGGCCCTGAACGTCGCCGACAACAGTCATTTCAAACTCAGTCAAACACCTGGCGCACGTGGTTGACACGTCAACAGCGACAGTTCCGCTTGCAACGATTCCAGTGCCGGTGTACGTCAGAACCACGTTCAGCTCGGCTTCACTCGTCGGAACAAAACGCTGGGGTCCAAGCTCGATAGGTTCGAGCGCAAACTCCAACTCGACGTCGATCGTGTCTGCCAGTTCGTCCAGAATGCCGGTGACGTCGACTCTCAGCTCACGAGGGGCGACGTCAGCCACGCTGACCGACCTTGCCCTGGAGGCGATCGCGTCCACGCTGAACGGCCGTGAGAAGCTTGCCCAGATTGACCTCTAGGTTGGCAAGCATCTCATCAGCGTAATCCTCAGCGCCGAGACGAATCTCGCGCTCACGGTTACGTGCGTTGTCCAGAATGTCGGCTGCCTGCTGCTCGGCGAGCTTGACGATCTCCTGATCGCTCGCGATTGCCTGAGCGCGGTCGCGAGCCTCTTCGAGGACGCGGTTGGCTTCCTTCTCGGCTTCTTCGAGCATCTCCTGGCGTTCCTTGACGATCCAACGAGCCTGCTTGAGCTCATCGGGGAAGTTTGCCCGGATCTCGTCGATGATCTCGTAGACCTTGTCAGGGTCAACCATCTTGTTGGCCGAGAACGGCACGTTGCGACCGGAGTCGAGCAATTCTTCGATCCGATCGATGAGCGCCATGATATCCATCTTGGTGTTCCTCCCCTATTGGGACTACTACAAGCGTGCGGCCAAGGCCTCACAGACTGCGTCTGGCACCAGTCCTGAAACAGAACCTCCGTGCCGGGCTATCTCTTTCACTGCGGAAGAACTCAAGTACGCAAACTCCGGAATCGACATGATAAACATCGTCTCAATGCCTTCATTCAGCCGGAAGTTCAGCTGTGCCATCTGGAACTCGTGTTCAAAATCTGTGACCGCGCGCAGACCCTTGATGATGACTCGTGCATTCATCTTCTGTGCGAAGTCTACGAGAAGTGTATCAAAAGGTTGCACAGTCACGTTGGGAAGATGTGACACTGCGTCAGAAATGAACCCAACGCGCTCTTCGATCGAGAAGAGCGGGCCGCCACCTTTCTCGGGACTCAGTGCTACGCCAACAACAACATCATCGAAAAGACCAGCAGCGCGGACGATGATATCAAGGTGACCCGAGGTGACAGGATCAAACGTACCGGGGCACAGCGCTCGTCTCACTTAGGCCGCTTCCCTTCGAACGTGGCGTACGACACTTTGGTGCTGCCGTAGCGCCGATCACCTTGAGGGTCAAACCCAATCGGCCACTCCGCTGACGCATGCGAAGAGTGCTCGTATACGACGAGCGCATCCTCGGCCAGCATGCCGTTATTGGAAAGGTCCTCCAAAAGACGGCTGACTTGCGCCGGAACGATTCTATAGGGAGGGTCGAGAAAGAGCAACGAGAAGGGGCCGCC
>DDWM01000011.1 GCA_002345925.1 Actinobacteria bacterium UBA2286
ACGGTACTTGCCTCAAGTGCCACCGCAGCTCCGCGAATGATGCGGGCATCGGCCTGACAAAGTAGCAGCCGACGTACAGTTGATGGGCGCCGCAGCCGACATCATGAATACTGTGTTGTGTGCCTCAGAGATGGAACTTCTGCAACTAAATTCCCGCAGGCCGGTTTTCGGCATTAGTATTGCTTAGCTAGCCCGTGCCTAAAGGTTGCCGAGAGCCCATGTGGGCATGGTGGCCGCACGCTTGCACGTCAACTCGAGTCAAGTACACTAGCGTGCGTTCGCGTACCTATTTGTGGTACTGCGCATCTGGTTGAGCGATGGAGGTCTCGTCGATGTCTGAAACAGATTTCGCTCAGGAACCGCAATCGGACGACGTGTCGTCCAGGCGGGCTGTTCGTAGGCCTGGCATGTTCGACGACCCGGTCGTCCGCACGATGGCCTATGTGGCTGGCGGCCTGGTGATCTTGTTCCTTGTCGCAATCGTAAGCGTAATGATCACGGGAGTGGTCGGTGCGGGCAGCAACCGAGGCCCACGAACGCTTGCCGAGAAGAACTTGCTCGTCTCCGGCACCGAGGTGGCCAATGGCACTGCGGATGTGAACGTCTGGAGCGAGTACATCTCATCGTTGATCGGAGTAGGGGAGTACGGTCGCGCCCGTCGTGCAATCGAAGACGGCCGTAGCGTTGTCGATGATTCAATCGGCGCAGACTTCACACTCGCCGAGGCGCGGCTGCTGAGCGCTCAAGGCAAGTACACCGAGGCGATAGCTGCTGCTGACAAAGCGATGACGCAGATGCAGGAGTCATACGATGGGCGCATCGCAGCCGGCGGAGAGAGCGCGCGCGTCGCTAATCTGGACGGCTTGTCTGACAACTTCGGCGTTGCGATTCTTATCAAGGCGTACGCATATCGAGATCTTGGTGAGTGGGACCAAGCTATCGAGCAGTACGATACCTACCTCAAGGATGACAGCACTGCCGCCGACATCTTGATTGATCGGGGCAATGCTCATATCAAGGTCGGGAATGAAGATGCTGCGGAGAAGGACTTCCGGGCGGCGCTCAAGTTCATCCCGAATAGTGCAGAGGCAATCGCAGGACTTGACGCGATAGGAGCGAAGCGATGAGTGACACCGCCTACGTAGGCGCCGATGTGACAACAGGGCGGGCGGTGCGGTCACGTCGTGGCCGCCGGATCCTTGCACTGGTCCTCGTCGTGCTGATCCTTCTGCTTGGTCTCGTGACGTATCTGCTGTTCAATCTGATCTCGGTCCCTCGCACCAGCAACGTCGCTGTTGAGACGGGCGGCATCACCTGGGTTCGCTCCATCTATGGGATGAGCGACGCTGAAGACGACCAACTCGCACGCGCTCAGTCAGCAGCCACCGCACCGGACGGCTCCATCTGGGTCACGGACGGTCAGCATCAGGCGCTCATTCACTTTACTGCTGACGGCCGCTATCTCGGATCGCTTTCGGGTCCGGATGACTTGCCGCTGTTCTCCCCGTCCAGAATTGCGATTGATACCGACGGTACGATCTACGCGTGTGAGCTTACAGAGGGTGCCATTCGCGTCCTCAATACTGACAACACGGACGCCGGCTCCTTTGGGATTCCTGAGCCGACATCGGTTGCGGTTAGTTCTGATCGCATCGTTGTGGGTACGGTTGCGGGTTTTGCGATTCTCGACAAAGAGGGCACACCTATCAAGGTGCTTGGCTCTCGCGGGAAGTCCGATGACCAGTTCGATTATGTGCACGGCGTAGCCATCGCAGATAACGGCAACATCTTCGTTTCGGACTCTTATAACAACCGCCTAAGCGCCTACGACCCTGAGGGCAACCGGCTGTGGATCGTCCGTACCGGTAAGCCGGCCAATGGTGCCGAGATGACCGACGGCAGCCTTGTTACCAAAGACGCGACAGACGCCGTGCTGAGCGGCGACGATGCGCTGCAGTTGCCCCTGGGCATCACGCTAGATGGCGCCGGCCGCATAGTGGTGGCTGACATGTTCGACTGCACGCTGGCCGTGTTTGACCCCACCGATGGCTCATTCATCGCCAAGTACGGCGAGGTCGGTCCGGATGACGGGCAGTTCTTCTACCCGGTCAGCGTCACGTATGACGGCGAGCGCGATTGGTTCACCGTGGCAGACTCTCTGAACAACCGTATTCAGATCGTGCGCTTGCCAGGGTCTTCTGCGGGCAGTGGAGTTGCCTCTGCAGTTCGACGTGCAATGACCGGGCCGCTCCGCGCGTGTGTGTATCCGTTCTTGCTTCTCTTGCTCGCAATCATCGCATGGCTGGTTGTTCGCCGGGCGCGTAAGCGTCGGGAGCTAGTCGAGCCGGTTCGCGCCGCTGTTCAGCCTGAGGTAGTCGACGAGTAGGTCTATGTTTATGAAGTTTAAGAATCTTGTGTGAATGGCATGTAGATTGCTTGTTATTGCTTAGCGAATTCAGATTGATATAATGCGACATATCCGCCTTTTGGGCGTGTTATGATTCCTGAAGGTCAGAACCGTATCGCGTGCCTATAAAGCGCCTAAGATACGTCTGTGTAGCTAGCTTGGGAAAGGAGGTGACAGATACATGAAACAAGCTGCGTTTGTAAATCCAACACAACAAGGAGCCACTATGAAAAAGACTCTCATTGTTGTTGTTCTTGCCGTCGCCCTCACACTCTCTTTTGCGGCCACTGCAAGCGCAACATCTGCTAAGACCTGGAACAGCGACTTCGATTACTACAGCTGGGGCTCCGCTGCGGGTAGCGTGAACAGCACGGCGACGCTCCTGAGCACCGTCGGCTCCAACCCGAGCAACCCGGGCGTGCACGCTAACTACCAGACCACGACCGCCAAGTGCGGCATCTGCCACTCCGTTCACCGCGCCAAGGCCGACGGCGTCAAGCTGCTGAACGCCTCAGTCGCGACCTGCGGTGGCTGCCACGCAGCCGGTACGGGTACCGTCACCACCAAGCTCGTCAGCTGGCAGTCCGGCGGTCCGCACGGCTCTGGTACCCTCGGGAGCTGCCTGAACCGCTCGTGCCACGTCTCGAGCCCGCACGGTGCCAACGGTTCTTCGTACAAGATCGTTGCCGCCAAGCTGCTCAGCTCCAGGGCTGACACCGGCCTTGCCGGTGCCGTTACCTCTTCGGCTGTTTCCGGCATCACCGCCGACGACCTCAACGCCGTCGTTACGTCAACGTGGACCGAGGATACTCGTTCAGCCGTCCGTACCGGTTACACCTGTAACCAGGCAGATTGCCACGTTCAGACCGTGCTCGCCGTGGTCAAGAAGGGCTACTCCGAGGTTCGTGAAGGCGTCTACAACTCGGGCAACATGT
>DDWM01000073.1:0-579 GCA_002345925.1 Actinobacteria bacterium UBA2286
TTGCTCGTTGAGGCGACATCGACCGCCTACTACGATGACCTCTGCCTGAACTGCCACCCCACCACGCAGCTGCCGTAGCGAACGGTGAAGGCGCACCGATAACACGCGTCCTGCACGCTGACCTGATTGCGCTACACTTCTCGGCATGCTGACGGACTTCCACACCCACATCTGGCCCGACGCGCTCGCGCCCGCTGCCATCGGTGCTCTGAGCGCCCAGGGCGGGATACCCGCGCTCTACGACGGCACGGTCGCCGGGCTCCGCTCGGCAATGAAGCGCGCCGGGATCGACCGCTCGGTCGTGCAACCGGTTGCAACCAAGCCCGGTCAGGTGCGTGCCATCAACGACTGGGCGGCGGCCTTGATGAGCGACGACGTTGTGACTTTTGGCGCGATGCACCCAGACCTTGAGGACCCGGTCGCCGAGCTTGAGCGCATGCACGCCCTTGGCCTGCGCGGCTTCAAGATGCATCCGGAGTATCAGTCGTTCTCGCCGGATGACCCCAAGCTCTCGCCGATGCTTGATGCTGCAACGGAGCTGGGGATGATCTTCTTCTCGCATGCCGGAGCGGATATCGG
>DDWM01000073.1:598-9049 GCA_002345925.1 Actinobacteria bacterium UBA2286
CTCACGATCGTACTCGCTCACCTGGGAGGATTCCGCCAGTGGCATGATGTGCCTGAGCATCTCGTGGGGCGTGATGTCTACCTGGACACGGCGTTCACTATCGGACATCTGCCGGACAGTGAGTTCGTCGCGATCGTCCGGGCGCACGGCGCGGACCGCGTGCTGTTTGGGAGCGACGGACCGTGGACGGATGCGGCGGCTGAGATCGCACACATCCGCTCGATGGGCTTCACAGACGCAGAGCTCGACGCAATCCTCGGCGGCACTGCAGAGCGGCTGCTTACTCGCTGAAGGCCGGCAGTCGGTCGCGCTCTTGTCTCAAGGAAGCATGGTCTGCGTTAAGCGCGCTTCCTTTTCCGCGGAGTGTTCGCTTATCATGGTGCGGGGTCCAAACGTGGATCCATGGGTTTGCGGCGCGACAGTCCGCTGTCTTGCGGATACGTGTCCCGCCGCTTGGGTTTTGCCCTTCGGGGCGGAGAGTGAGTTTCGCATGGCTAATGGTACCGTTAAGTGGTTCAATCCGGACAAGGGCTATGGCTTCGTATCGCGCGAGGATGGCGACGATTTGTTCGTCCATTTCTCCGAGATTCAGGGCGACGGCTTCAAGACCCTCGACGAGGGCCAGGCTGTTGAGTTCGACGTGACCACTGGTCAGAACGGCAAGCTGCAGGCGAGCAACGTCCGCAAGATCTAATCTTCGCGGAACAAATAGCACGCAGCGGAAGGGCGGCTCCTGTAACGGGGCCGCCCTTCCGGCATTCTTGGGTCGCGGACTACTTGGTGTTGCGAGCGGTGTTGCCGAGAATCGCATCGTGCCAGTACTGTGCCATGCCCTCATGGATCTTCTCGTACGTTGCCGTGAAGCGGGGGTCGGCGATGTACATCTCGGCGAGGTTCGCGTGCATCTCGTGCGAGCACGGGTAGAACCACCGGTCGATCTGCAGCCGGGCCTGCTCGGCCAAGTCCATCGCACGCGGATCATTGGAGGGCACGCCGGCGTCCATGAGCGCGGCCGTGTCCGTGTTGATCTGCTCACTCTCGGCCTTGAAGCGCGCCCAGTCATCTTTCGTGTAGCCTCTCGTCCGGCGCGCCGACTCTTTGTACGCGTCGGAATCGCCCCAGCGCTGTTCGGCCTCGGCCTCGTACTCCTTGGGGTCGAACTCGCCGAATACCTCGAACATGTCGTCTTTCGCCATCGGTGTGCCTTTCTCGATGCCGTCGAGCGTGCGCTCAACTGCGTCCATCATCTTCATGAGCTGTGTCGCCTTGCCGGCGAGCATGCGGTGCTGAAGGCGCAGTGCTTCGGCCCGGTCAAACGCCGGATCGTGCATGAGGCGACGTATGTCCTCCAGCGCGAACCCGAGCTCCCGGAAGAACAACACCTGCTGTAGCGTGACGAAGTCGTCATCGGTGTAGATTCGGTACCCGGCTCCGGAGCGCTGCGACGGGCCGAGCAGACCGATCTCATCGTAGTGGTGCAGCGTCCGGACGCTGACCCCGGCGAGCTTTGCGACTTCTCCTACTGTGTAATCCATCCGGATTCACCTCCGAGAACAGCGTAGACCCTGACGTAACGTTAGGGTCAATACCGAATTCTGTCACTCCCAACGGCCCGGCTCCTGGTACCATCAAGGCACATCAGCCGAGGAGGATATATGTCGGAGTTCAACCCGAACGACCTGGATGCTTACCCGCCGTCACTGCTCGAGCAGGTCGTTGGCGCCGAATCTGAGTTCCTCGCCGGGGGGCACGGTCACGCGGAGAACACCGAGAGCGCCGTCCGCATATTCCTCGAGTTCCTGCGCGGCTTCGAGTTCCTCAACGTCGACGTCCCGATGGTGACGGTCTTTGGCTCGGCCAGATTCCCGGAAGACCATCCGCACTACATCCTCGCCCGCAAGATGGGCAAAACGCTGGCCGAGGCGGGATACAGCGTCATGACCGGCGGTGGTCCCGGCATCATGGAAGCCGCGAACCGCGGCGCACAGGAAGCTGGCGGTCTGTCGATCGGCGCGAACATCCACCTGCCGCACGAGCAGGATCCAAACCCGTATCTCGACCGCGTCATGACCTTTGAGCACTTCTTCGTGCGCAAGGTGATGATGGTCAAGTACTCGCGCGCATTCGTCATCATGCCTGGCGGATTTGGAACGCTCGACGAGCTATTTGAAGCTATCACGCTCATCCAGACCGGCAAGATGGATCCGTTCCCCATCGTGTTGATGGGCACGGAGTTCTGGGGCCCAATGATCGAGTTCTTCCTGGAGCGCCTTGTTGCCGAGGGAACGATCGCGGCCCAAGATATGGAGCTCGTTCAGATTACCGACTCATGCGAGGACGCGGTGGCGCTCATTCAAGCGAGCCATAAAGGGAACAACCACTCGTAGGGCAATGCGCGGCACGCACCGGCGGAGGCGTATGATTGGCTAAGCGCCGGGGGACGCAGTTTCCGATACGCCGTTGAGGGGAGTTCGGATATGGATTCGGCTGCCACAAGGCTTGATTCTGCGGTACGTGCACTCGACATCCACGACCATGCCTGCCTTATCTATGAGACGCCAGAGCAGCAGACCGCCGCAATCGTGCCATGGGTGCAGGAGGGGCTCGCGTGTGGCGATCGCATCTTGTACGTCGCCGACACGCGGACGGTCGATCGCGTGCGCGATGTCCTCTCGGCGGCGGGAATCGACGTGGAGAAAGCAGAGGCGACCGGTCAGCTCTCAATCGTCACTGAGCGTGATTCGTATCTGCGCACCGGAACGTTCGTACCTGATGAGACGATCGAGTTCCTGAAAGACGCCGAGGCCAAAGCCGTTCAGGACGGCTATCGCATCATCAGGGGCTGTGGCGAGATGGCGTGGATGCTCAATGGCGATCCCGGGTCCGAGCGCTTCTTCGAGTACGAGTCGAAACTCAACGATTTCGCGGCGACGCATCGCTACTCGGCGCTTTGACAGTACGACCGGAGCCAGTTTGGCCCCGAGGCGTTGATCGAGGTACTCCGAACGCACCCCACGGTGATCTTCGGCGATCGAGTGATTGACAACATGTACTACGTTCCCCCGGATGAGTACCTCGGCGCGAACTCCAAAGAGCTTGAGTTGGAGCGGATGCTGCATCGGATCATGGAGCGCCAGGAGAGCGTTCATGCGCTCAGGGACAGCGAGGAGTTGTTCCGCGAAGCGCTCGATATGTACCCCGGCTATTTCTTCTTGTACGACTCCGATGCGCGGTTCATTTACATGAACAAACAGGCGCTGGCGGACAGCAACCTGAGTCTTGATGACGTGCTTGGTAAGACGAACGAGGACTTGTTCCCCGAGGAAGCGAACGCACAGTACCTGCCACTTCTACACCGTGCAATCGAGACCGGACGGCAGCAGCATGTCGTGATCTCAATCATGACGCCGGCAGCGGGGCAGCGTGAGTTTAGCGTCGACTATGTCCCGATTCTGGGAGCCGACGGGGCGGTTCGAGTGCTACTCGGAACGACGGTCGACATCTCCGATATCCTCGAGGCGAAACGGTCACTCGAGAGCGCGCAGGCCGTGCTGGAGTCTACCGTTGCCGAGCGTACGGTTGAGCTTGAGGCGACGGCCGCTGAGCTTCGATCGGCCAACGAGGCGAAAGACCGGTTCCTGGCGAACATGAGCCACGACCTCAGGACGCCTCTCAATGCGATCATCGGGTTCTCTCAGCTGCTCGGCGGAGGCATGGCCGGGCCGATGAACGAGGAGCAGGCGAAGCAGGTCGCGATGATCCATGACGCCGGGGAGCACCTGCTCGACCTCGTCAATGACGTGCTCGATGTGAGCCGTATCGCTGCGGGTACGATGCGTTTTCATGACACGACCTTCGACGTGCGGGAGCTCCTCGCGGATTCTGCAGGTGGCATGCGGCTGACTGCCGAGGCGAGAGGACTTGCGCTGACGGTGGGCGGCTGCCCGGAGGGAGTGTTCATTCGGGCCGACCGCGCCAAGGTGCGGCAAGTACTGGACAACTTTGTCGGCAATGCGCTCAAGTTCACCGATAGTGGCGGCGTGACGCTTTCATGTGTGCAAGCCGAGAGCGGCGACTTTCGCATCGAGGTCATTGACACAGGCTCGGGAATTCCGGCCGATTGTCTCGACGATATCTTCGGCGAGTTCGTACAACTTGGCGAACAAGATGGACGCTTGACCGAGGGGACCGGGCTCGGGCTGGCTATCGCGAAGCGTATCGCCGAGGCTCTCGGCGGCTCAGTGAGCGTGCAGAGTGAATTTGGCGCGGGCTCGACGTTCGCGCTCGTGCTGCCGGCATGGAGGGTGGTCAACAGGTGAGAGAGCGCGTCATTGCGATCGTATTCTTCTTTCTCGGCAGAGGGTTCGCCGCGTGCGCGCGCCTTGATTCACGCGTGCGGCGCGAGGTCGGCACCTGGCCCGAGGGAACGACCGTCACTCTACGGGTCGCGCCGAGCGGGCCTCAGACGTCATGGTCCGTGGCGGGCGGGCGGTTCCGGCATCTCGGCAGCCGTGCGGTTGAGCCGACATTGCTTGTGACGTTCAAGAACCCCGAGGGTGCGCTGCCTGTCTTCCTCGGCATGAAGGGTGTGCTGCAGGCGTTCGCCGAGCACCGCGCATCGCTTGCGGGCGATGTCTCGCTCGGCATGTCGCTCGTGCGCTGTCTGCACATCGTGGAGGGCTACTTGTTCCCGGCGGTCATGACGCGGCGAATCCTGCCGTCGCCCGCCCACCGGGAGAAGCCGATGATCGCTGCCTACGCGCTCACCATATTCACGTCGAGTGCGCCCGTGTTCGTCCAAGGAGGAGCGGCATGATTCCCGGTTACTACGAGTTCCGCAATTCGACCAAGATCCTGTCGGGTAGCCGCGCCATCGAGAACATCCCGTTCGAGCTCAAGAACATGAAGGTGGTCAAGCCACTCGTCCTCACGAACAAGCAGCTGGTATCGCTCGGTATTGCGGACATAGTCGTGAAGGCGCTTGAGAAGGGGCTGTTGCCGGCTGCCGTCGTTTACGACGACGTGCCGGTGGATTCCTCGGTGAACGTCGTGAACGACGTCGCCCGGGTGTATCGCGATAAGGGGTGCGACGCGATCATCGCTGTCGGCGGCGGGTCGGTGATCGACACCGCGAAGGGCGCGAGTATCGTCATCACACACGGCGCAAGCGACCTGAAGCAGTACATGGGTTCCGAGGTGCTCGTGGGTGATCGTATGGTGCCGTTCGTGGCCGTGCCGACGACTGCCGGGACGGGCTCTGAGGTCACCACGGCCGCGGTCATCAAAGACACGGAGCGCCACGTGAAGATGGGGTTCGTCTCGTTCAACTTGCTGCCCGATGTGGCTGTCCTCGACCCACGTATGACCGTTGGACTTCCGCCGAGAATCACCGCTTCCACCGGAATGGATGCGCTCTGCCACGCGGTTGAGGCATTCTCGTGTCGGCAGGCCAATCCGCTGTCGGACTGCTACGCCCGCGCCGCGATAGATCTCATCTGTGAGTATCTTCCGGCTGCACTCGAGAAGCCCAAGGTCCAGAAGAACCGGCTTGCGATGGCGAACGCGGCCCTTCTGGCCGGCGTGTCGTTCAGCAATGCGATGGTCGGCATCGTGCATGCGGTTGGCCACGCATGCGGCGGCGTTGCGGGCGTGCCGCACGGGGAGGCCATGGCGATTCTTCTGCCGCATGGCATGGCGTACAACCTGGAGGTCGCCGGTGAGCGTTACGGGGAATTGCTCCTGCACCTCGCCGGTTCGGGAGCGTACTGTGTTGAGCACCCCGCAGACCGCGGACGCGCAGCCATCGAGGCGGTTCGCGCGATGAACCGTATGCTGAATGAGAAGACAGGCATGCCGCTCACGCTTTCCGAGGCCGGCGTGACCGAGGACCAGCTGCCCGCAATCGCGCAGGCTGCCATCAACGATGGGGCGATTGCGTTCAATCCAAAGGATGCCGACTACGAGGATGTCCTGGCGCTGCTGCGTCGGGCGTTCTAGGTCACCGAGATGGCTACCAACCTGGGCGCCTATGCGGGCACCGTGCTACGGATCGACCTGACAACCAGTGAGGTCACCGAGTATCCGTGGACCGATGACGACCGCAGGATGTACCTCGGCGGAAAGGTCATGGCTGCACGGATACTGTATGACCTTCTGTTGCCGGGAACCGATGCGCTGGGGCCGGATAACACGATCGTTATCGCCACCGGTCCGCTCAATGGCACAGGTGCGCCTTCGACCGCGCGCTTCGATGTCTCGGCGCTTTCGCCGCTGACAGGCGCGCTCGGCACGTCGAATTCCGGCGGATCGTTCGGCACGTACCTCAAGAAGGCCGGCGTTGACGCCCTCGTCATCACGGGACGCGCTGACGCGCCTATGTGGCTAGAAGTGACCGAGGACGGCGTGCTCTTCCATAGCGCCGAGGCCGTATGGGGGAAGCGAACCTCGGAGGCGCAGAATGCGCTTCGCGACGCCGTCGGCCGCAAGTGCGGCACGATCGTCGCGGGGCCGGCCGGGGAGAACCTCGTGCCGTACGCTGCGCTCGTGAGCGATGAGCGTGTGGCTGGTCGAACAGGCATGGGCGCGGTCTTCGGGTCTAAGAATCTCAAGGGAATCGCGGCACACGGCGAGCGCAAGGCCGAGCCTGCGTCGAAGGATGCATTCCGCGCTCATGTGAAGAAGTGGACGGCGTCGCTCAAAGCTCACCCCGTGGCGGGTGACCGGTTGCCGAAGTACGGCACAGCGGGGTTCCTCGGCAAGATGGATAAGATCGGGATCCTTGGCACCCGCAACTTCAAGACCGGGAGCTTTGAGGGCGCCGAGGCGATCTGCGGAGAAACACTCGCCGAGACGCGACTTGTGTCGCAGACGGGCTGCCTATCGTGTCCCATCAGGTGTGGCCGCGTCGTTGAGATCGACGGCGAGCGGGTGAAGGGTCCCGAGCTCGAGACTCTCGTGCTGATGGGGAGCAACCTCGGCGTGTCAGACCTGGGGCGCATCATAGAGTGGAACCGGGAACTCGATGAGCTCGGACTCGACACGATGACGACGGGGGTGACGCTCTCCCTTGCGATGGAACTTGCTGAACGCGGCACGTGGGATGCCGGCGTTTCATTCGGCAAAGCCGAGGGGCTGACTGAGCTCTTCAGCGACATAGCGTACAAGCGCGGCGTAGGCGCTGACCTGGCCAAGGGCTCGCGTGCACTTGCGCGGCGGTTCGACGCACTAGACATCGCGATGCAGGCCAAGGGGCTGGAGTTCGCGGCATATGAGCCGAGGAATGCGGTCGGCCACGGGTTGGGATATGCGGTGTCCAACCGCGGGGCGTGTCACCTGAACGGTGGCTACGGAGTTGCGATCGAAGGGCTTGCCCTCCACATGAACGGTCGGTCGCAGCGTGGCAAGCACGCGCTCGTCGCGATGTTCCAGGACCTCATGGAGGCCATCTCGGCAGCCGGGGGCTGTCTGTTCACGACTCTTGGCGTTCTGCCCGGACCACTCGTGAAGGGTGCCGAGGGGCCGCTCGGTAAGGTCGTGAATGCGGTGCTGGGCTCCGCAAGTGGCGTGTTGCGCGCGCTTCGGGCGCTCCCACGCGCGGCACTCGGCATCCCGATGCCGCTGGTGCCTCACATTCGTGGCGTCGAGCTCGCAACGGGAATGAAGCTCGGCTTCGGCGGCTTCTGGGCGATCGGGGAGCGCGGTTACACACTCGAGCGCCTCATCGGTATGCGTTTCGGCGTAACGGCAGCCGATGACACCTTGCCCGCACGCATGACCGCTGAGCCGATAGACCCGGGCGATCTAAAGAGCGTCGTGCCGCTTGCGCCGATGAAGCGCCGCTACTATGCGCATCGCGGCTGGGACGTCGATGGGCGACCAACTCAGGCTCTCTTGAAGCGGCTGGGAATCGACCGGCTGCCCCGGGTCGGGTAGACACGCTGTCACTGCGGTACCATCCAGATTAGACACTCTCACCAGGGAGGCACTAATGGGCGGTTCCGTCATGGTCATCGGTGGAGCGAACACCGACATCCTCGCGTTCTCGGATCGCACTATCGTGCCCCGGGACTCAAATCCCGGTCACATCCGAACGAGCCCCGGTGGCGTCGGTCGCAACATAGCCGAGAACCTCGCGCGTCTCGGCGCTGAAACACGGTTCATCACTGCTCCGGGTGAGGGTCCTGAGGCAGACGAGATCGTGCGCAGCTGCGCCGAATCGGGGATACAGCTCCTCGTTGTGCCCTCATCGAGCCTTCCGGCTTCGCGCTATCTTGCGATCATGGACGAGCGCGGCGACCTGGCGCTTGCGGTCAACGACATGCGGGCGCTTGATTCGGTTACGCCGGACGCGGTCGCAGCCTACGCTGACCTAATCGACGAGTCCGCCGTGATCGTGCTGGACACGAATGTGCCCGAGGCCACGCTCATCTATGTTGCCGAGCGCTGGGGCGA
>DDWM01000062.1:0-141 GCA_002345925.1 Actinobacteria bacterium UBA2286
TTACCCTACCAACTAGCTAATGGGCCGCGGGGCCATCCTTCTCCGCCGGAGCTTTCCCAATCAGATCATGCGATCCAATCGGAGTATCCGGTATTAGCACCGGTTTCCCGGAGTTATCCCAGAGAGAAGGGCAGGTTCCCC
>DDWM01000062.1:156-15632 GCA_002345925.1 Actinobacteria bacterium UBA2286
GACTTGCATGTGTTAAGCACGCCGCCAGCGTTCATCCTGAGCCAGGATCAAACTCTCCGTTGAAGTGATCACAAACCGAAGTCTGTGTTCTGCGAAGAAATGGACCTGGCAAGGTCCGGTGGATCCACCTGCGTCGGCAAAGGTACCGACCGGTTTGGATCCGGTTTTAATGTCTCACCGGTTTGGTCTGTTGACTGACCCTCTCGGTGTGACGGGATTCATGTGTCTGCTATGCAGACCTTACTGGCTTCATCACAGTATCCAGTTTTCAAGGTTCAGGTGCAGCGAGGGGATACGTTACTGGTCTTGCACCTCGCTGTCAATCACTTCTTTTGACTCATTTTCGCGCTGGGTTTTCGGCTTCCGGAGCGTAAAAAACGCCCCCTCTTCGGAGGCGTCGGATGGTGGAGCGACCGCCACTATGTGGCCGTGTTCCCTTATCCGATTGCCTTCACCGTAACCCGACTTTTCAAGTCTGCGCTCCACTCTGTCGCCGAAGCAGCTTGGCTACTTTAGCACCGGGGAAAGCCGAGCGCAAGGGTGGATCTCAGATTACTTTGAATCAGTTCCATCTGCTGTGCCGCCCGGGAGCCAGACGCCATCGCCTCTATATGTACGCGCGTACGCGGGCATAACGACGCTTCCCCGCCTGCAGTACCGCTCCTTCGACGGAAGCCCACGCGATATCGTACGTGCCGGGCTCCACGGAGTCTCCGTTGATGCGAAGTCCGCCTCCGTCGATCAGACGGCGTGCCTCTGATGTTGAGGAGACGAGTCCGACCTCCTTTAGCATGGCCGGGAGGTGCACCGGGTCTACACGGGCTACCTGGAATTCAGCAATATCCTCCGGCACCTGGTGCTCTTTGAAGACCCGGTCGAATGCGGCCTCCGCCGAGGTCGCCTCTTCTGACGAGTCGTAGAGCGTGACGATCTCGCGAGCGAGGCGACGCTTCAACACATTGGGGTGCGCCTTGCCTGAGGCAAGCTCGGCCTCAAGCACGTCAACCTCCTCGACTGTCAATGTGGTGCACAGCCGGTAGTACTTGACCATCAATTCATCAGGAATCGACATCACCTTGCCGAACTTCTCGGCAGGCTCGTCGGTGAGGCCTATGTAGTTGCCGTATGACTTGCTCATCTTCTGGACGCCGTCAGTACCCTCGAGAAGCGGCAATGTCAGGCAGACCTGCGGCTCCATGCCCGACTTCTCCATTAGCTCTCGGCCGGCGAGCAGATTGAAGAGCTGGTCTGTACCACCAAGTTCAACGTCCGATTCGATGGCAACCGAGTCGTACGCCTGAGCCACCGGATACAAGAACTCATGGAGAGAGATCCCCTGCCCGGACGAATAGCGCTTGGAGAAGTCGTCGCGCTCCAGAATGCGCGCGACAGTGAATCGACTTGTTAGCTTGAGGATGCCTTCGAAGTCGAGAACACCTAGCCACTCGGAGTTGCGACGCAGCTCGGTGCGCTCGGGATCGAGGATCTTGAACGCTTGAGTTATGTACGTCTCGGCGTGCGCATCTATTTGTTCGCGCGTGAGGGGCGGACGAGTGTTGTTGCGACCGGAGGGATCGCCGATAAGCGCCGTGAAGTCCCCGATGATCAACACCACGGTGTGACCGAGGTCCTGGAACTGTCGCAGCTTCCTCAGGGGCACCGCATGACCGAGATGGAGATCGGGCGCGGTCGGGTCAACGCCGAGCTTTATGCGCAGCGGACGGTTCTGGGCAAGCTTCTTGAGGAGGTCGGCCTCGGGAACGAGGTCGGCGATTCCGCTCTTGATGACGTGCATCTGCTCGGCAGTCGTGCTCACTCTTGCTCTCCTTGCGGTATCCCGTGAGCAAGCGGCCCGTTACCGAACCGCTACGCCTCGCGGGGTGGTTGGCTCGGCGTTTGCACGTCATACTAGCACGACGAACGACCCTCTTCCCCGAGCGTGCGATACACTTGGCGGGAGGATGGTGTCGTTCGTCGGGCGTATTACCAAGACGTCACAACCTGCGAACAAGGCGAGGACATGACTGACTACGACGCAAACAACCGACGCGGCCAGGGAGCACCCCGGGACGCACGACGTCAGCCGCAGCCACGCCCGCGCACCCGGACCACTCCTCCGGCTAAGCGCACCACACGCCCGCCTCAGGGACAGCGTCCACCCCAAGGACAGCGCCCGCCCGTGAAGCGGGCACCCGGCAAAGGAAAACGCCCCGTCGCCAAGAAGCGGCGCTGGCTCAGATGGCTGCTGCTCACGTTCCTGCTCGGCACTGTGATTGCAGCTGTCACTGGCGGTGTCGTGTACGCGCAGCTCTCCAAAGAACTCCCCGACCTGAATGCACCCCTGAAGGGTCGCGATCAGACGACCACGATTCTCGACCGCAACGGCAAGGTCATCACTAAGGTATTTGCCGAGCAGAACCGCACAGACGTCAAGCTCGAGACGATTCCCGCAGCACTGCGTCAGGCGGTCATCTCGACCGAAGACCAAAGATTCTACGAGCACAAAGGCGTCGATCCGCTCGGCATCCTTAGGGCGCTTTGGGTGGACATCAGGAACCCTTCCGCGATGCACGGCGGATCGACTATCACACAGCAGTACGTGAAAATCGCAATCGTCACCGACGAGCGCACGATAAAGCGCAAGCTCCTAGAGGCGATGCTCGCGTACCGCCTTGAGAAGAACTACACGAAGGACCAGATTCTCGAGCTGTACTTGAACACCATCTACTTCGGCCACGGCTCCTACGGCGTTCAGACGGCCGCGCAGAAGTACTACGGCAAGAACGTGAAGGATCTTGACCTTGCACAGTGCGCGATGATCGCAGGCGTGATCAAATCGCCCGGGCGATACTCCCCATTCCTCGACGAGGATGCCGCGCGGGCTCGACGAGCAACCGTTCTCGGTCAGATGGCCGAACTCGGATACGTGACCGAGGCTGATGCGGATGCCGCGTCGAAATCCGACTTTGACCTCGTGGAGCTCAAGAAGACCTCAGGCAAGGCTCCGTACTTCGTTGAGTACGTGAAGAGCCTGCTCATCGAAGAGTACGGATCCGAGGCTGTCTACCACAGTGGGCTGCGCGTGAAGACGACGCTAGACCTCACCATGCAGGCTGCGGCCGAGAAGGCCGTGGCTAATGCACTTGATCGGGACAGTGACCCATCGGCGTCGCTCGTGGCAGTGGACCCGAAGACCGGTGATATCCTTGCGATGGTGGGCGGCCGGGACTTCCAAACGCAGCAGTACAACGTTGCCGTTCAGGGACATCGCCAGCCCGGCTCCGCATTTAAGCCATTTGTGCTTGCGACGGCGCTCATGAACGATATCTCCTCCGAAAGCACCTACTCTTGTGGTCCCGCCTCCTTCCCTGTACCCGGCGGGCAAACATGGAAGGTGACCGGGGCAAGCGGTGGTCGAACCGGCGCGATGCGACTCAGGGAAGCGACCGAGGACTCAGTGAACTCGGTCTACGCTGCAGTCATCCTCGAAGTCGGAGCTAAACGCGTTGCTGCGACTGCCAAGGACATGGGCATCACGACGCCCATCACAGCAGTTCCCGCGATCGCGCTCGGCGGTCTGAAAGAAGGTGTCACGCCGCTTGAGATGGCCTCGGCATACGGCACGCTCGCAAACGGCGGCATCAATGTGCCGGCCCACGGCATCCTGGAAGTGACAGACTCGTCCGGAAAAGCACTCGAAGTGACTATCGCGGAGGGCACGAGAGCCGTTCCTGCCGCAGTGGCTTACCTCACGACTGACATCCTGAAGGGCGTTATCAGCAACGGAACGGGGTCGGCGGCTCGCATTGGCAGAACCGCGGCCGGCAAGACAGGCACCACGCAGCAGTATCGCGACGCATGGTTCTGCGGCTACACGCCGGACATCGCCGCATCGGTATGGGTAGGCTTCGCGGACTCCCAGAAGGAGATGCTCTCCGTTCACGGGCGCAAGGTCACAGGTGGATCCTTCCCCGCCGAGATATGGGCCGCCTTCATGAAGGAAGCGCTCAAGGACACCCCGAAGAGCGAATTCAAGCAGCCAGCCGGGCTTGTCTCGATGAAGATCTGCCTTGAGTCCGGCCAGAAGGCTGGAGAGTACTGCACCAAGACCGGACGCGGCCTCTTCCTGACCGCACACGCGCCCGGTGCGTGCGCCCTCCACAAGACGCCAATCGACCCGACGGTTCCTGACCTGATCGGGATGACGAAGGAAGCTGCGCTTTCGGCGCTGCAGAAGCTTGGCATCGAGTACAAGGTCAAAGAGAAGGTGTTCGCCGATGTCGCCGCCGGAATTGTGGCGGAACAGACGCCGGAGGCCGGCAGCGCCACAACGACCAAGACCGTTGTGACCGTTGTCGTCTCCAAGGGAACAGCCACCGACAAAGCGCCAGTGCCATCATTCACCTTCACCCCCGTTGCGCCAAAGTCGGGCGAGAAGCTGACCTTCGACGCATCAGCGTCGACCGATGACGGAACGATAGCGAAGTACTCCTGGGAATTTGGAGATGGCACACCGATCGCCAGCGGCAAGACGACAACACACACCTATACGGCCGCAGGAACCTACACCGTGGTTCTATGGGTGACCGATGACAAGGGTCAGGCGGCAAGCCTCACCCAGACCGTCGTGGTCAAATAGGCCTACCGAACACCCCTGAAGAAATGCCCGCTTGTGGCTGGGTTGGCGATTGCCACCGCGGGTGGCTCGCCGCCAACCGCGACGCGTCGCACCGCCGCGACCATCGCTGACGTGACGTCGGCGGCCTCGGATGGCGTCTCGGTCGTCATATCCAGGCGCACGGCCGCGACACCTGCACCGATAACCTCGGCGAGAGCGCGGCTGAGGTCGAGTGTGACGGAGTTGAACACATGAGAGCGCCCACCTGAATCTGTGAGCACAGGGAACTGATACTCCTTCTGGTCCCGTAGCCACCACAAGCTGCGTCGGCGAACACATGTGGCGCACGAGTGTGCGCACTCCCCTGCCGCCTGCAGGATGCAGTGCTCGCTCACCATCAGCTCCAGACGACCATACACGAGCGCGCCGATCGACACCGATGAGCCACGGACAACCTCCGCCAGCCGCGAGCCGGTCAGCTCAGGCGATGCCCACACCAGCTCCGCACCGAGATCCTGCAGCGCCATCGCCGACCATGGGTTTGTGGCATTGAGCGGCCAGTCAGCCTGCACGGACGTGCGAGCTTTGGCAGCGGCCGCGAGCTGCCCGAGCGTCGCCACCGCAACCGGTCCAAGGTCGGTCCAGCCCGAGAGGGCTTCCATCTCTCCGGCGTGAGCGACTCTGGGCAGCAGCGGGATGATGCCAGCAGGCAGCTCTCGTGGCTCATCGAGTGCGGCCACGCGTAGTAACACACTAGAGGCGCCTGACGAGAGGCATGCCTCGGCAGTCTCCAAATCCCAGACGCTCACGACGACGTCAGGTGCCGCAGGATGCGACGGTCTGGCGAGCGCGGGTGGCTTCGGGTCGCGCGTGATGCGACCACTCCACTGAGCGAGGCGAGCGGCGTCAAGCGCTTCCAGCGCGGCGCGGCGTGCCTTGTGCAGCGCAGAGAAGCCGATTCCCACGCCATGCTCCAAGTCGACGTCCCAGCTGTCGACGGAGTAGCCGGTACCACCGATGCGGCCGACATGCTCGATGATTTCATCGAGCGTCACGGCCTTTGTACGCGCAACCTCAACGACTGGTCCATCGGCAGAAGCAGAGAACCCTACAGCCCGCGCCTCCACAAGCAGCGGCAATCCTGCCTTGAGCCTGACTGCAAACTCAACCGGTGTTGCGCGATAATCGACTGCGGCTCCCCCGATGAATGTTCGGCGAGCAGCATCGAGCATGGTCGCATTGGCGACACGGAATACGCGGTCACCCTGAGCGACTTGATCCTCAACGGAGAGACGCACTCTATCGCCTACCACTGCACGGACAGCGCGACGTCCATCGATCTCTATCTCCCCGACGCGCTGCGCGCTGCGCCCACGCGAGGTCCAAAACTGGATCGTGTCAGCAGCATCAATCGAACGATCGAGCGATATCTCGGCCCAACCAGGGCCAGAGGCCGCGACGCGACCGATAGGCACGCCGCGGTTGTTAGGACGAGCGTAGCTCATCATCTCGTTGCCGCTCGTACCAAGCAGATACGCATCGGTGAAACCGCGGCTGAACGCCTCTTCGAGGAGTGACCACTCGGCCGATGTGACCACATAACCATCAGGGTCGGCCATCGCTCGATCGAGTGCCGCGCGGTACACGCCAACGACTACAGCCACGTATTCCGGGACTTTCATGCGGCCCTCGATCTTGAGGGCGGACACGCCTGCGCGCACAAGCGCAGGCAGGTGTGCGATGCCTGCTGCATCCTTGGGCGAAAGGAGGTGTCTGCCAGGCGACGGCATCTCGGCACCATCCTCGGCAATGAGTGAGTACTGCAGACGACACGGCTGCGCACACAGGCCACGATTAGCGGAACGACCGCCGATGGCAGAGGACATCAGGCACTGGCCGGAGTACGAGAAACACAGTGCACCGTGTATGAAGGCTTCCACCTCGACAGGTGAGTCCGCGACGATTTCTGCGATTTCTGATATCGAGACCTCACGTGCAAGAGTGACCCGCGAAACACCAAGCTCTGAGAGCACACGAACCGTCGCAGGGTCATGAGCGTCTATCTGTGTGGAGGCATGCACTCTGACGTCGGGAAGCGTGGTCCTGATCGCTTGCAGCAGCCCGAGGTCCTGAACGATAACGGCATCGATGCCTGCGGCCCACGCGCCGTCGATCAGCGTGAGCGCCGCGGACATCTCCTCGGGCAGAACCACGATGTTTGCCGTGAGGTAGACACGAACGCCACGGAGGTGCGCGAACCGGCACCCCTCGGCAAGGGTCTCAAGATCGAAGTTGGCGGCACCCCGGCGAGCATTGAATTCGCCGAGGCCGAGGTATACCGCGTCGGCGCCGTTGTTGACGGCGGCGATCAAGGCCTCGGGGCTTCCCGCCGGTGCAAGTAGTTCTGTTCTGGCTGTATCCGGCATGCCGGCCTCTCTGACGACGTTTGTGCCCGAGAAGTATACACCGCGCGTCAGGGGGACTTCTGAGTCACCGTTGCTGAACCGATGATGCCCGCTACCTGGCAATATACGGCTGTCTGAGGCAAAATAGACCGTTGAATGGAAGGAGTCATCTTGTCCCGACGCAGCCGTATCAGGCGTCATCGTCCAAAACACACCGTCCTCCGGGTCCTGCTCAGTGGCCTGGCGCTTACGCTCGTGGTCACGATCTTGCTTGCCGGAGTGGGCACTGCCGCAGCAGTCGGCACTGCAACCAACTGGCTCACCGACCTGCCCAGCGTCACGGATCCAGCCGCATTCGCCGTCGCCCAGACCACCAAGATCTACTCGGCAGATGGCAAACTTCTCGCAAACCTCTTCCTGGAGAATCGCCAGGTCGTCTCGCTAGACGAGATATCCCCCTCACTTCAGCACGCGGTCGTTGCTGTCGAAGATGAGCGTTTCTACGAGCACAACGGCTTTGACGCCATCGGCATCGTACGCGCGGCGGTCACCAACCTGCGCGCTGGAGGCGTTTCAGAAGGCGCTTCAACGATCACCCAGCAAATCGTCCGCAACACCGTGCTCTCGGCGGAGCGGACCGATATCTCCTACAAGCGCAAGGTCCGCGAAGCGTATCTCGCGTACGAGCTCGAGAAGGTCATGCCGAAAGACGAGATTCTTTCGATGTACCTGAACACCGTCTACTACGGCGAAGGCGCGTACGGGGCGGAATCCGCGGCCCTGACTTACTTCAGCAAGAGCGCGAAGGACCTGACGATCGCCGAAGCGGCACTGCTCGCGGGACTCCCCCAACAGCCGAGCCGCCTCTCGCCGTACGACAACCTGGAAGGCGCCACCGCACGACGCCAGTGGGTGCTCCAGAAGATGTACGAGCAGGAATACATCAGCAAGGCGGAGTATGACGAGGCCGTTGTCGAGAAGGTGACACTGAAGCGAGCCAAGAACCTGAATGAGAACGGTGTGTACTCGGCTCCGTACTTTGTCGCTTATGTGAAGAAGGTACTGCAAGACGAGTTTGGCACGTCCTTGGTGTTCAAGGGCGGCCTCAAGGTCTACACCTCACTTGATACCAAGATGCAGAGCCAGGCTGAGAAGGCTGTCACCAGCGTACTGAACCTCAAGAGTGACCCGGACGCGGCACTGGTAGCAATCGACCCCGCAACGGGCGACATCAAGGCGCTGGTTGGCGGACGCGACTGGGAAACGAACAAGTTCAACTTCGCGACTCAGGCCAAGCGTCAGCCCGGTTCCTCCTTCAAGATGTTCACTCTCGTAACGGCGCTAGCCTCAGGAATGCCGCCGAGGCGAATGCTCGACGCATCCTCGCCTGCCGTCATCCAGACCGGCGGCAAGCCATGGGTAGTCGGCAACGCTGAGGGCGGCGGCTCAGGCTACATCACGCTCCAGCAGGCCACGACCCACTCGGTCAACACAGCCTACGCCAGGCTCGCCAAAGAGCTGAGCGCGGCAAAGATCATCAAGACCGCGAAAGCCATGGGAATCACCACCCCACTTGAGCCTTACCTCTCAATCACTCTCGGAGGCCAGGAGGTCACGCCTCTAGAGATGGCCTCGGCTTACGGAACACTCGCGAACGAAGGCCGCCACTACCCCGCGACAGCCGTGACGAAAGTCGTCGATGCTGGCGGCAAGACCATATTCCAGTCCGACACTGAGGGATCGCAGGCCATCACCCGTGAGGTTGCGTACGCGGCGACACAGATCCTGAAGGGTGTCATCACAGGCGGAACGGCCACTCGGGCGAACATCGGTCGACCGGCTGCGGGCAAGACCGGAACCACACAGGATTATCGCGATGCATGGTTCGTCGGCTACACACCACAGCTGGCTTGTTCGGTATGGATGGGATACACGCCAGAGAAGCCGATGCGCAACGTGCACGGCCGAAGGGTATTCGGCGGTACTTTCCCGGCGCAGATCTGGCATGACTTTATGTCCGCCGCGCTGAAGAACGAACCGAAGCTCAACTTCAAGTCGGCGCCATCCCCGAAGTACACATGGAAATCCACGTGGGATATCCCCAAGACCGAGGTTCCCAAGGTCGTCGGAATGACCGAGGGCAGCGCGGTCAGCACCCTCAAGAAGGCCGACTACAAGGTGACCATCAGCTATGTGTACAGTCCAAGCGTAGCCAAGGGACGCGTCATCAGCCAGAGTCCGGCTGGAGGCGCCAAGGTCTTGCCCGGAGCAACTGTTGCCATAGTTGTATCGAAGGGCGTAGATCCGAGCACACCACCTCCGCCACCACCACCGCCGCCCGTCACAACCAGCACGCCTCCGGCAACGGGAACGCCGTAGCAAGCAAAGAGCCCGGGCACCCAGCCCGGGCTCTTTGCTATCCCTATGTCATGGTCTACGAATTGCGGGCCACGCGAACCATCCCGGACACGCAGTGAATGTCGACACCCCGGCTCTCAACCTCATCGAGAACCAGGTTCATCCCAAGCGTGTCAGACGAGATGTGCCCGGCGATCACCAGGTTGAGCTTCAGCTTCTCGGCATGCTTGCGGTGTTCCTCTGAGTAGTGCATCCCAACAAGCGTTCCGACCCCGGCTGCCGAGAGCCTATCGAGTGCCTCTTTGGGTCCCGAGGTGCCGCCTGTCATGTCGACGACTATCCTGCCGCAGCGACCAGTTTCGGAGCCCTGAACGACGACAGGGCCGTAACCTTTCCTGGCTCCATCCGCATACTCGGGGATTCGGCGCAGCGACCTCACAAGGTCATCAAGCGTGCGTGGCGCCTCGGCCTCAAGGTGGTTCAACACGAACGCATTCACGCTGTTGTCAGCGGGTGTGTGACACGACATGGATGCAAATCCAAGGGCGCGGGCAGCATCGATAGCGCGGTAGTGATTGACGGGCATGATGCTCCGGCGAACTTCCTCGGCGCGCGGAGCGATGAGCGCATCCGCTGCGGCGATTCCAACGCCCTGCGCTGCCCACAGATCCGCCTGCATGTACATCACCTCGTGGAGGTTCGCGTATCCGGGTCCCTCGGGGTGATGCGCGAGAACGAGGTCGATCGTCGCACCGTTTGCGCGCATTCGGTCGGCGAGCACAACCTCCCCGACCTCCATGTCGATGCCTGTGATGAGTCCGCGAATCTCCATCTCCGGGTCTCCGACGCAGATTCTCGTGTCTGAGTACGGGTTGGTCAGCCTCTCGGTATCAAAGAACTGCCGATCATCCTCGTCGAGCTTGTCGTATGCCTTGCGCGCCTCATCGAGCACGTGATTGATTTCGGCTTCGCTGCGGACATCCTCTCGAATGCCCTTGTCGATCGCGGTTTGGTAGATCTCACTCAGCTTCATGCCATTGCCCTTCGCTCGGCGCGCCATGTCTTGGCGTGGGCGCGGTTCTTCTTTGAGGGAGGTACCCCTTGCGGATGCGACTATAGCGCGACTGCTTGCAGTATTCCGCCGAGAGACCTCTTGCTTCGACATTGTATGCGAAGCGAAAGCCCACGTGGTCGGTTCTATGCAGGCTAAGCATGTCGCTACAGCGATCGCCTGAAGAAGACGAGCTGCGCGTCGTCGGGCAAGTGGCTGAAATCGCGAAACTGCTCCGTCTCCACGAAGCCAAGGCTCCTGTACATCCTGAGCGCGCCGTCCATGACTCCGGGTACCGTCGTCAGGTAGCACTCTGTGTACCCAAGGGCACGTGCATGATCGAGCGCAGCACGAGTGAGCGCTCTGCCGAGACCATGACCCCGGGCTTCGGCCCGCACGAATAGGCGTTTGATTTCGCACGAGGTGCCGCTCTGCTCACGGATGCCGACAATCCCAATAGCTCTTCCGGAGTCGTCACGCGCGAGCAAGAGAACGCCTCCGGGCGACTCGTACGGCGCCGGAAGGGTAAGAGTCTCGGCTGCAACGGTGGTGGTACCCTCAAGATCGCCGAGCCACTCAGCGTACGCCTCGAAGAGCGTCCATGCGTCGTCAAGCGCCACTGGATCAGTGCGCTCGACGACCGAGATGTAGAACCGCGACATACGCGTCGCTACTCCCCTAGATTCTCTGCCATCCAGAGCTCATCGGCTACGAGCGCGGCTGCCGCAGCTGCGCGCTGCTCGGCGACTCGCGCCGGCGCGGTCCCTCCTTCGGTGATCCGGCGGGACACGACATTGGCGATGTCGACCGCCGAGAGGGCGTCTTCTCCGAACACGGGTGATGCCGCCGCTAGTTCGGCGTGTGTGAGCTGCTGCAGAGTGCGCCCTTCGCGCTCGCACGCGAGCACGAGCTTGCCGACGACTTCGTGCGCCTCTCTGAAGGGAACGCCGTGCGCCGCAAGGTAGTCTGCAAGGTCAGTGGCGGCCATGAAGCCGCCGCGGGCGCCCTCGGCCATTCGGGCCGCGTTCACGCGCATGGTGGAGAGCATGCCTTCGACCGCGGTGAGCGAATCGGCAAGCGTGTCGATCGCATCGAATGCGGGCTCTTTGTCTTCCTGCATGTCCTTGTTGTACGCCAGAGGAAGACTCTTGAGCGTCACGAGCAGCGCGGTCAGGTCGCCTACGACCCGGCCGGTCTTGCCGCGCACAAGCTCGGCGAAGTCCGGGTTCTTCTTCTGAGGCATGATGCTAGAGCCGGTCGACCAGGCATCATCCATCGTGATGAAGCCGAACTCCTCAGTCGACCACAAGATGAGCTCCTCGGCCAGGCGCGAAAGGTGCACCATACCGAGAGCGCATGCGTAGGTGAGGTCGGCGAGGAAGTCGCGATCCGAGACAGCATCGAGCGAGTTCGCCGAAACCGCCGAGAAGCCAAGCTCATCTGCGACAGCACGCCTGTCGAGCGGAAACGTGGTGCCCGCGAGCGCGGCGCTGCCAAGAGGCAGCACATCGGCCGCTTCATACGCGTGGCGCAGGCGTGCGGCGTCGCGCGTGAGCATCCATGAGTACGCCAGCATGTGATGGCTGAAGAGCACCGGCTGTGCCTTCTGGAGGTGCGTATAACCTGGCATGACGACGCCTTCGTGCTCGCCCGCGAGGCGTACCAGCGTGGCACGCACACCCGCATTGGCGGAAAGCAGTCGAAGTGCTTCGCGCTTGGCGTGAAGCCGGGTGTCGGTAGCAACCTGGTCGTTGCGCGAGCGCCCGGTATGCAGCCGCTTGCCCGCATCGCCGATTCGGCGCGTGAGCTCGCCTTCGACCGCCATATGAATGTCCTCGTCGGCGTAATCGAACGCGAACTCCCCCGCCTCTATGTCGCGCAATATGCCGAGAAGACCGGTCTCGATGGCCGAGGCGTCCTCGGCAGAGATCACGCCTTGCGTGCTGAGCATACGTGCGTGCGCGATCGACCCGGCGATGTCCTCGGCGTAGAGGCGTGCATCAACGCCGAGCGACGCGCCAAAGCGCTGCTGGAACTCGCCGGGCGTGCCGGTGAAACGGCCGCCCCAAGGGGTCTTCGCGTCTGACATAAGGCCTATACCTCGCCCTCTTTGCCGACCTTGCGGCGCTGGCGGGCCCAGACCTTCGTGGGCAGTCCGTGCAAGTCGATGAAGCCCTTAGCAGCCTTGTGGTCGAAGCTGTCGGACTCGTCGTAAGTCGCAAGGTTGTAGTCGTAGAGCGAGTACGGACTGCGGCGGCCGACGGTCACGCAGCTGCCCTTGAAGAAGCGGAGGCGGACGTCACCGGTGACAAGCTGCTGAGTCGACTCGATGAAGCCGTCGAGCGCTTCTTTGAGCGGCGAGTACCACATACCGTTGTAGACGAGCTCGGACCACTTCTGCTCGATCTGCAACTTGTAATGGAGCAGGTCACGTTCGAGGCACAGGTCCTCAAGCGCCTTGTGAGCAGTGATAAGCGTGAGCGCACCGGGAACCTCGTAGATCTCGCGGCTCTTCACACCGATGAGTCGGTTCTCGATCATGTCGATGCGACCGAAGCCATGCTTGCCGGCGAGCTCGTTCATACAGTTGATGACCTCATGGAAGCTCATGCGCTCGCCGTTGAACGCAACCGGGATGCCCTGCTCGAAGCTGAGCTCGACATACTCCGGGTCGTCGCACTGATGACCGCGGGCATCAGCCGTGAGCGTGTAGATGTCTGCCGGCGGCTCAACCCACGGGTCTTCGAGCACGCCACACTCGATTGCTCGTCCCCACAGATTGTCGTCGATAGAGTACGGGCTCTTCTTCGTTGTGGGCACAGGAATCCCACGTGCCTCGGCGTACTCCATCTCCTGCTCGCGGGTGTGAAGGTCCCACTCGCGAACCGGAGCCATTATCTCGATATCGGGATCCAGCGCGGCAATACCGACCTCGAAGCGCACCTGGTCGTTACCTTTGCCGGTGCAGCCGTGGGCGATGTACTTCGCCTGATGGCGATGCGCCTCCTCAACGAGGTGCTTCACGATTATCGGCCTACTCATCGCCGAGACAAGAGGATACTTGTTCTCATACAGCGCGTTCGCCTTGAGTGCCTTCGCGATGAACTCCTCGACGTACTCCTCGCGCACGTCTTTCACGATCGACTCGACGGCGCCGATGTCGAGCGCCTTCTGTCGAACGACCTCAAGGTCCTGACGCTCCTGACCAACGTCGATCGCGAGAGCGATGACGTCAACATTCTTCTCTTCTTTCAGCCACTGGATCGCGACTGATGTGTCGAGACCACCGGAGTACGCCAGAATAACCTTCTCTTTGCTCACGCTGTATGCTCCTTCTTCCGATATGGCTTAGTTGCGGCCACGAAACTTCGTGATGCTGTCCAGAACCGACTCAGCGTCGGCGTCGGTGCGGGCGATGATGAGGATGGTGTCGTCACCGGCGATCGAGCCGAGCACCTCATCGAGCTCCGCCCCGTCAAGGGCTGCGCCAACGCCTGCGCCGGCACCCGTGCTGCACTTAACCAGAACGAGGTTGTTTGCACGCACGACGCTGGTTACGAGCTCAGAGATCATGCGCTGAAGATGCAGGTCCTCGGCAAGCACGTACACACCCTCAGAGAGCTTACGCAGCCCCATGTCGGCGATGTCACGGGAAACCGTGGCCTGCGTGCAGTCGTACCCGTGCTGCTTGAGGCGATCCACCAGATCACGCTGCGTACGGACCCGCTCGCGTCGCACGATCTTTCGGATAGCATCTTGTCGTTCGCGTCGCTTTCTCATCTGTCTCTTCCCACCCTTTGGCAGTCTGTTTTCCTAGAGCACCAGCGAGAGCCAGGCCCGCTGTGCATGAAGGCGATTCTCGGCCTCATCGAAGACGACGGAGTAGCCCGCGTCTATGACTTCGTTCGTTACCTCTTCACCGCGGTGCGCCGGGAGGCAGTGCATGAAGATGGCATCGCTGTTCGCAAGCGACATGAGCGGCGCATCGATCGAGTACCCGGCGAACTCCTTGACCCGCGCAGCGTGCTCGGCTTCCTGACCCATCGACGCCCACGTGTCCGTGATCACGACGTCTGAGCCGCTGACTGCGAGCTTCGGGTCGTTCGTGACCTCTAGCTGCGCGCCAGTGCCGTAGCGCTCGGCAAGCCCGCGTGCGGTTGCCACAACGTCTGCCGAGGGCTCGAAGCCGGCCGGACCGGCGATAGTCACGTGCATGCCGGTCAGTGCTCCGGCGAGAAGGTACGTATTGGCCATGTTGTTGCCGTCGCCTACGTAGGCAAGCTTGAGACCCGCCGTGCGGCCCTTGTGCTCGCGGATCGTCAGCAGGTCAGCGAGGCCCTGGCATGGGTGGTAATCATCGGTTAGCGCGTTCACGACCGGCACCGAGGCATGCTCGGCGACCTCTTCGATGTGAGACTGTGCGAACGTGCGAAGCACGATGACATCAACGTAGCGCTCGAGGACCTTGATGGTGTCGTGCACGGTCTCCTCACGAGAGAACGCATCTGCGGGCCCGAGCACTACGGGGTGCAGACCAAGGTCAACGCACGCAAGCTCGAAGGAAACGCGCGTACGAAGCGACGGCTTCATGAAGATGAGGGCTGCGGACTTGCCGGTGGCAACCGGCGGCTTGGTCGCAGTCTTGCGGAGATGCTTCTGAGCGATTGCCCGCTCAAGGACACTCTCGACTTCGGACGGAGTGAGATCACCAAGGGTAAGTAGGTCGCGACCATGTAGATTCTGCATCAGGAACTCCCTAGCGCTGCGGACAGTGTTTCAAGAAGTGTATCAATTTCCGCCTTGCTGCATACCAGTGGAGGAAGAAAACGTAGCATGGAATCGCCAACGTTCAGCGCAACGATGCCGCGCCCGAGGAGTTCTGAGGCGATGCGGGCCGCATTCGGCTCGGCGAGGGTGATTCCCACCATCAGGCCACGACCGCGGACATCGGTGATCGCACCCGTCTCGGCAGCTAGCGCCTGAAGGCTTTCTCGCATGTACGCCCCAACCGCGACTGAATTCTCGCCAAGGTTCTCTGTTTCGA
>DDWM01000023.1:0-11715 GCA_002345925.1 Actinobacteria bacterium UBA2286
CGCCTGCTGAACCTCGTGAGCGAGGTCGTGATCGCGCAGATCAAGGACGAACAGCGCTCGCGGGACTTGCGTGGACTTCAGGCGCTGATGAATGAGTCACACAAGATGTGGACTCGCGTGCGCACTGCTGCCGCGAGTCACGACACGCATGACGTACTTGCCTATGCCGAGGATCTCGACATGCTCGATGAGCTGCTCGTTGACCAGAGAAGGCGACTCGCCGGAATCGTCAAGGCGTACTCCGATGACGCTTCGCGTGCGTCTACCGTTGTCACCGATCTACAGGAGCACAGCATGGCTCTTCGCATGCTGCCCGTCTCTACAGTGTTCAACGCGTTTCCGCGTTCAGTGCGCGACCTTGCTCACCAGTTCAACAAGGATGTGGAACTAGAGATCGAGGGCGGCGACACCGAACTCGACAAGAAGGTGCTTGAGGAGATCAACGATCCGTTGATTCACATCATGCGCAATGCCATCGACCACGGCATCGAGAGCACGGTCGTGCGCGAGGCTGCGGGCAAGCCCGCAAAGGGCACGATCCACCTTGCGGCACGGCAGGAGGGCGACCATATCGTCATCGAGATATCTGATGACGGTGCCGGCATAGATCCCGAGAAAGTGCGAGCCGCTGCTATCCGCAAGGGGTACATAACGCCCGCCGAGGCGCGAGCGATGTCTGACCGAGAAGCGACCTACCTGATCTTTGAGGCAGGCTTCTCGACAAGCGCGATCATCACTGAGATATCGGGTCGCGGGGTTGGCATGGATGTCGTCCGCGAGTACATCGTCGAGAAGCTCAAGGGCTCTCTGGATGTCACGTCGGTGCTCGGAGAAGGAACGACATTCAGGCTGACGATTCCGCTCACGCTTGCCATCATCCGGGCGCTGCTCGTCAGAGTGGATGGACGCACGTTCGCGCTTCCGACGGCGTCGATCGAAGAGACGCTGCGCATCGACCCTTCGGAAATCATCAAGGTCGAGGGTCGGGTGGTCATCCGGAGACAACGGCGGACGATTCCGATCGTCTATCTCAGTGAGGTGCTCGGCATCGATGCGGTCAGCGGTAGCGGACGCAAGATGCCGGTTGTGACCGTCGGGTTCTCCGGCCATCGGATCGGTTTCGTTGTAGACGCATTCGTCGGCGAACAGCAGATCGTCATCAAGACTCTGGGAACGCATCTGCTCCGGGTCGATAACGTCGTCGGAGTGACCATACTTGGGGCGGGAGAGGTCGTTCCCATCCTGAACGTCCCGGATCTCATGCATCACGCTCGACAGATGGCCGGCATGGGCGCGCGGCGAGCGGAAGCGCAGGCCAAAGTCGATGGTGGACCCAAGAGGATCCTCATATGCGAGGACTCCTTCACCACACGCGAGCTGGAGCGGTCTATCTTCGAAGCCGCAGGCTACGATGTGGAGACTGCCACCGATGGTGCCATAGGCCTTGCAAAGCTTCGAGAGGGCCTCAGAGTGCACGCTGTGGTCACCGATGTCCAGATGCCCAATATGAGTGGATTCGAGCTCACACGCGCGATCAAGAGCGACTCGATGCTCAAGGTGATTCCTGTGGTGATCGTGACGTCGCTTGAACGCGAAGAAGAGAAGACCGAGGGGATCGAAGCTGGCGCCGACGCCTACATCACGAAGTCGGTCTTCAACCAAGACACGCTGATCGATACCGTGGAGCGCCTAATCAGGTAGCTCACGCGTGACATGAGGGGGGCACCACAACTGGCTTCAACATCGCCCATAAGGGTCGTCATCATCGACGACTCGCTCGTGGCAAGGGAGATGCTCGCGCAGATTCTCGCGACCGACCCTTCCATCGAGGTCGTCGGGCAGGCAATCGACGGTCAAGCGGGTGTCGACATGGTCGCCCGACTCAAGCCGGACCTCGTCACGATGGACATCCACATGCCCAAGATGGATGGCCTCGAGGCGACAGAGCGCATCATGGCGTATACGCCGACCCCGATCTTGGTCGTTTCGTCGTCCGTGCACGGAGCGGGCATGGGGCGCGCGTTCGATGCGCTTTCGGCAGGCGCGCTGGAGGTCATCAAGAAGCCAGAGCCCCGCGATTGGGCCGACCTTGAGCGGATAGGGCATGAGGTCATTCGCAAGGTGAAGATACTCGCCAAGGTGAAAGTCATCACTCACATCCGGGGCAGGAGAGGCGATTCTCCGCACAGGCGTGTGGCACCTGCGCCACCCGTGGCCGAGGGGTATGGCATCGTTGCGATCGGTTCGTCGACCGGCGGACCTTCTGCACTCATGAACGTCTTGAAAGGGCTTCCGGCAAGCTTCCCGTTGCCTATCGTGATCGCTCAGCATATTGCCGAGGGGTTCATCCCTGGGCTCGTGAGCTGGCTTGATAGCGGCTGCACCATCTCGGTGTGCGCAGCGACAGACGGTGGTTCACTCAAGCCCGGCGTTGCCTATTTTGCGCCGACCGGCGCGAACATCAAACTCGACCAAGCATGCGCGCGCTACTCCGCGCCGGAACCCGGCCAACTCTATATCCCTTCGGCAGATACGCTTCTTAGCTCGGCGGCGCGCGTGTACGGCCGCCGCGGAATCGGTGTCTTGCTGACGGGAATGGGCGCCGACGGCGCCGTCGGCCTCAAGGCCATGCACGATGCGGGGGCGCTCACCATCGCTCAAGACGAGGCCACCTCTACGGTATTCGGCATGCCGAAAGCGGCGATTGAGCTTGGTGCGGCAAGCAGCGTTCTCGCGATTCAGGACATCGGCGCCGAGATACTCCGCGTCGTGAGCCGGTAGTCGTTGAACCGCTATACTGCTTCTCATGCCTGACAACAGTGCTCTCCCTATCGGTGTTTTCGACTCCGGACTCGGCGGCTTGACCGTAGCCCGCGAGCTCATGCTCGCGCTCCCGGATGAGTCGTTGGTCTACCTCGGCGACACCGCGCGCTGTCCGTACGGACCGCGTGATCGCGACGAGGTTCGTGAGTTCGTGCTGCAGATCGGCAGCTGGCTCGCCGAGCGGCCAGTCAAGCTGATCGTCATCGCATGCAACACGGCCACGGCAGCCGGTATCGCTCTGGCGCAGAGTGTCTTTGACATCCCGGTGATCGGCGTTGTCGAACCCGGAGCGCGAGCTGCGGTGAAGGCTACGGTCAATCGCAGTATCGGAGTGATTGCGACGGTGGGTACCGTCGAGTCTGGCGCGTACAGCACAGCTGTGCGCGCGCTCGACGCTGGAGTGACCGTCTTCTCTGCCGCCACACCACGATTCGTTGATGTGGTGGAGGCCGGATTGCGCATGGATGACAGCCCGCTGGAGGACTGGATATCCCAGACGGCGGACGTGTTCATTCGACCTTCTTTCTATCAGATGGCTCGGGATTATCTCAACCCGCTCAAGAGGGCTGGAATCGACACGCTCGTCTTAGGTTGCACGCACTTCCCGCTGCTCTCGGCTGCGATTCAGCAGGTGGTCGGATCCAACGTGCGCATAATCTCATCTGCCGAGGAGACTGCGCGCGACGTCGCCGAGACGCTCTCTGTGCGCGGGCAACTGGCGCCGGGTGGTGGTGCGGTTCATGAGTTCTACACCACCGGCGACCCGATCGAGTTCGAGCGCCTCGGCGGACGAATCCTGAGTAGCGCGACTGGCGCCGTCGGCAAGGTCGACCTCGCGCACCTGGAATCGCTCATCGATGATTCGATGCGGGCCCAGAAGGACGCGTTCGAGTCCGAGGAGGACGCATGCAACTGACAGTGCTCGGCTCGTCGGCATCGTACGCAGATGCCGGACGTGCCTGCTCCGGGCACCTTATCCGAAGCAACTCATCCGCCGTGCTCTTCGATTGCGGCAACGGAGTCATCGCCAACCTTGCCACGGTGATGGATCCGATCGGCTTGGACGGACTCATCATCACGCATGAGCACGTCGACCATTTCGCGGACGTGTATGCACTGCAGGCCGCCCTGCGCTATGCGCCAGCCGGCCCTGCTCCCGCGCTGCCACTGTACGTGCCACCGGGGCTCTTTGAGCGCATGGGAGCAGTACTTGATGAGCGTGGCCGGCAAGAGCTTGCCGAGGCGTTCTTGGTGCACGAGCTTGCCGTAGGCGATGAGCTACATTTCGGCACGCTCACTGTGCGCGTAGGCGAGGGCGACCACGTGGATCCCACATTTGCGCTGAGCGCTTCAGATGGCACTTCGCGCATCGTGTACACCTCGGATATCCGCTTCGGCGACCGCGCGATCGATGCGGCACTTGATGCCGACATCTTGCTTACAGAGGCGACTCTTCCCCCAGAATATGCGGGACGAGCTGCTCACATGACACCTGCCGAGGCAGGCGAGCTGGCATCTCGCGCGGGCGTTCGAACGCTCGTGCTCACACATCTTTGGCCGACGGTCGACCGCGTTGCCGCGGCGGCGGAGGCAGCCATGTCATTCAGCGGGCGTATCATCGTCGCAAACGAACTTGACGAGATCGCCCCCGATTAGGAGGTTTGTATGCCGAGAATCAATGACCGTGGGCCCGACGAGTTGCGTCCGGTACGAATGACGCGTCGGTATCTCAAGCACGCGCACGGCTCTTGTCTCATCGAGCTCGGCGACACGAAGGTCCTGTGCGCCGCGATGATGTCTGACTCCGTTGCAGGCTGGCGCCGTGGCTCCGGCAAGGGCTGGATAACTGCCGAGTACTCGCTCTTGCCCGCATCGACGCACACGCGCAGCCGTCGTGAGGTGAGTATGGGCGCCCCCGGTGGTCGTACCCATGAGATCCAGCGTCTCATCGGGCGTTCACTACGCACCGTCGTCGACATGGGCGGCATGGGTGGCGAGTTCACTCTCAACGTGGACTGCGATGTCATTCAGGCCGATGGCGGTACTCGCACGGCGGCCATTACCGGTGCCTACATCGCCGTTCATGACGCATTCGCCACGTGGCGTGACGCTGGCAAGATCAAGGAGTTGCCGCTTCTCGATGCCGTGGCTGCGACCTCTGTGGGAATGGTGGACGGCAACGTGCTGCTTGACCTCGACTACTCCGAGGACAGCAATGCTGAGATCGATATGAACGTGGTCGTGGACGGCGCTGGTCGTTTCATCGAAGTACAGGGAACAGGTGAGCGGACGCCGTTCGATCGTCCCCGGCTCGATGGGCTGCTGGACCTTGCGCTCATCGGAACGAATCGTCTCGTCGATTTGCAGCGGCGTGTGATTGCCGAGGATCTGGAGACAGTCGATGAGCGCTGGTAGTAGGCAACGCGTGATCGTCGCGTCCACGAACCACGGCAAGTTGGCCGAGATTCGCGCGGCACTCGATTTTGAGAGCTTCGAGTTCGTGACCGCCGCAGACCTTGGTCTTGAGCCGCTTGAGGTCGAGGAAACGGGCGACACTTTTGCCGAGAACGCGCTGCTCAAGGCGCACGCATATGTTGACGCATTCGGGCTGGCCGCTCTTGCTGATGACAGCGGGCTGGAGGTTGACGCACTTCTCGGCGCCCCGGGAGTGATCTCGGCGAGGTACTCAGGTGAGGGTGCGACCGATGAGCGCAACAACGAGAAGATGCTTGGCGCACTCAGCGACGTGCCTGAAAGGGACCGCACGGCGAGGTTCCGCTCGGTGATCGCTCTCGTGTATCCCAACGGCACATCGCTTATGGCTGACGGGAGCTGCGAGGGGAGTATCGGGCTCGCGCCGCGAGGCAGTGGCGGATTTGGGTACGATCCGCTCTTCCTTCCTGAGGCGACTCCCGGCCGCACCATGGCTGAGCTCGAGATGGCCGAGAAGAACGCGATCAGTCATCGAGGCTCAGCGCTCAGGGCGCTAAGGCACAAGCTTGTGGCTGAAGGTCGTGGGTAGCGCTTAAGCGGCTGCGCGAATATACTGTTGGTCGCCCTAGGGGCGGGTGCCTGAATCTGGGCCCCACTGTTGGGCATAGTCGGGCTGTAGCGCAGCTTGGTAGCGCATCTGCTTTGGGAGCAGAGGGTCGCAGGTTCGAATCCTGTCAGCCCGACCATATTTGCGGCGGTAGTTCAATTGGTAGAGCATCAGCCTTCCAAGCTGATTGTTGCGGGTTCGAGTCCCGTCCGCCGCTCCATTGACAATGCGTCGGCCCCAAGGGTACTGTTCTTTCTCGGCACTCAAGGTGGTCGTCTCCTAAAATGCGCCCGTAGCTCAGCTGGATAGAGCGGGAGACTTCTAATCTCTAGGTCGGGGGTTCGAATCCCTCCGGGCGTGCCATTGCTACACATGGTGGGTGTAGCTCAGTTGGTTAGAGCGTCGGACTGTGGCTCCGAAGGTCGCGGGTTCGAACCCCGTCACCCACCCCAGGTATTATTCGGGACCCCTAAGTCGGGGTTTCGTGCGCTAAGACTTGCGGCTTGCATTTCGGTTCGCAGGTTGTAGAATGTCCTAGCGTTTGATGGGCCGTTAGCTCAGCTGGTAGAGCAGGGGACTCTTAATCCCAAGGTCATAGGTTCGATCCCTATACGGCCCACCATCTAAACTGCCAAGGCTCCTGACTCCGGTCGGGAGCCTTTTGCGTCGCCGTTCTATCGCTCGCGCTTGACCGGGGTGTCCTCGGACTGTAGAGTTCGCCGTTCCGCCTGCTGGCCCCCGGTGCCCTTCCATGTCCCGCGGGATCGCTGTCCTCGGCGACAGGCGTGAGACATACGCATTCCATGAAGGAGATGTAATTGAGTTCAGCCATGACCCCGCAAGAGATCAAAACCAACCTGCTTAGCGGATTGACCGTTGCGCTCGCGCTTGTGCCTGAGGCAATCGCTTTCGCGCTTGTGGCGCATGTTGATCCCCTGGTCGGTTTGTACGCGGCGCTGATCATCTCCTTCGTTACCTCGTTGTTCGGTGGTCGACCCGGAATGATCTCAGGCGCAACGGGCGCGCTCGCCGTCGTCGCGGTCGCGCTGGTCGTGGAGCATGGAGTGCAGTATCTCTTCGCGGCCGTGATTCTCATGGGCATTCTGCAGGTGGCGTTCGGGCTGCTGAGGCTTGGGAAGTTCATCCGCATGGTGCCCTACCCGGTGATGCTCGGATTCGTCAACGGTTTGGCCGTCGTCATCTTCATGGCGCAGTTCCAGAGCTTGAAGGTCCCAGGACCTGACGGCGTCGCTACATGGATGCAGGGTCCGGAGCTTCTGTTGATGCTAGGACTTATCGCCCTCACGGTCGGGATCATCTATCTGCTCCCAAGGTTGACCAAAGCTGTTCCGGCAACACTCGTTGGCATTGTTGCTGTGTCCGGACTGGTCTTCGCACTAGGACTGGATACCCGGACGGTCGGCGACATGGCTTCAATCGCCGGCGGGCTGCCCAAGTTCAATTTACCGATGGTTCCCTTCAGCCTTGAGACTCTGCGAATCGTCCTTCCGTACTCACTGATCATGGCAGCCGTGGGCCTCATCGAGACGCTGCTTACCCTGAACCTGATCGACACCATGACGGACACCCGCGGCCGCCCGAACAAGGAGTGCCTCGCGCAGGGTGCTGCTAACGTCGTCACCGGCCTTTTCGGCGGCATGGGCGGTTGCGCGATGATCGGCCAGAGCATGATCAACGTGAACAACGGTGCGCTCAGGCGGCTGTCCGGCCTCTCGGCAGCCGTGTTCTTGCTCTCCTTCATCCTCTTCGGATCACCGCTTATCGAGCAAATCCCTCTGGCGGCGCTCGTGGGAGTCATGGTTGTGGTTGCCGAGAAGACCTTCGAGTGGGGAAGTATCCGTTCGCTTCGTAGTGTCCCGCGCGCCGACGCGCTGATCGTCATCGGTGTGACCGTTGTGACTGTCATGACAGACCTTGCTATCGCCGTGATCGCCGGCGTCATCATCGCTGCCCTCGTTTTCGCATGGGAGCATGCCAAGCACATCAACGTGACCAAGTACGATGATGCGAACGGTTGGCGCGTATACGAGCTAGAGGGATCGCTGTTCTTCGCATCCGCCGGCGAGTTCCAGACTTTGTTCGCGCCGAAGGATGATCCTCAGGACGTTGTAGTCGAATTCAAGCGTGCCAGAGTGGTCGACCACTCTGCACTCGAAGCGATCGATGCGCTAGCTGCGCGCTACGAGGCTGCAGGCAAGCGGCTGCACCTGCGTCACCTGAGCCCCGACTGCCTTGAGCTGCTCGACAAGGCGAAGGGAATGATGGAAGTAAACGTGTTGGAGGACCCGCATTATCACGTCGCAGATGACAAGCTCGCCTGATTTGAGGGCTTTGCGATAGCTCGAACATCACTCATGTCTGCTTGCGGTCGCCTTTTTGCTATCATGAATGCTTGGCTCGTTAGCCGCGCGGGCGTGGCGGAATGGCAGACGCGCCGGGTTTAGGTCCCGGTGAGGCAACTCGTGGAGGTTCAAATCCTCTCGCCCGCACCACTACGTAAAGACAGCCCGCAGTAGGCGTGCTGGAACACCTGTACACCTGGAGGATCGTTGGAAACCACCGTCGAGCGTTTGGAAGGCAATCTCGTCCGTCTGTCCGTTACCATCCCGGCAGCTGACGTAGACACTGCGATTGAGAAGGCGTACCGCGAAGTCGCGGGCAAGCTGCGTATACCCGGGTTCCGGAAGGGCAAAGCCCCCCGCCCGATCATCGATTCACACGTTGGCCCCGAGGCTGTGCTCGCCGAGGCACAGGAGGCGCTGGTCGATGAGTCGTACCCGCTGGCGGTGGACGACGAGGGCCTGCGCCCGATCGAGTCGCCAGACATGGGAGAACTCGATTCGCTCGTACCCGGAGAGCCGTTCACGTACGTCGCCGAGGTGCCGGTGCGCCCCGAGTTTAAGCTGAGCTCGCTGGATGACTTGCGAATCGTTGCAGGCGCCAAGACTACGACCGATGCCGAGGTCGATTCTCAGGTCGAGCACACCCGCGAGCGTTTCGCGACGGTGGAGCCGGTCGAGCGTGCGGTTGAAGCTGAGGATTTCGTGCTGCTTTCATTCGTCGGCACCGTCGACGGTGAAGCATACGATGGCAATACCGTAGACAAGTACCTCTTTGAGATGGGCCGCGGACTCATGCCTGTCGAGTTCGATGCGGCGCTCGTCGGCGCCTCTGCCGGTGACGAGGTCGTGGCCGAGTTCGACATTCCCGAAACCTCTTCCAATGAGGAGTTCGTCGGCAAGAAGGCCCGGTTTGATGTCACTGTTCACGAGGTCAAGGCAAAGGTCATGCCCGAACTCGACGACGAGTTCGCGGCGAGTGTCGGCGGTTTTGACACACTCGCCGAGATGCGTGACGACATCCGCAAGAAGCTCGACGATGCCAAGGCAGTCGGCTACAACCGACGTGTAGAGATGCTCGCCCGCGAGCTCATCGGTTCGCGCCTTGATGGCGAGGTTCCCGAGGAGATCGTTAAGCAGCGCACGGCGAGCATGACCCGTGACTTCTTCGAGAGCCTCGAGCAGCGCAAGATGTCGCTCCCGGATTACCTGGAGGCGACGGGCGTTGAGGTCACGCAGATTCAGGCAGATATCGCCGAACAGGCGAAGCTGCGTGTGTCTGAGGATCTTGCACTTGAGGCGCTTTTCGTTGCCAAGGGTATGGAAGTCACTGACGCCGATATGGACGAAGCATTCCTCGAGATCGCAGGCGGCGACGCATCGGCCGTGGCCGAAGCGCGTGCCGATCTTCGCAGTTCCGGTGCGACGCCGATCGTGAAGGAGAGCATCGCCCACCAGAAGGCGCTTGAGTGGCTGATCGCCAACGTTGAGATCCTCGAAGAGGAGTTCTCTGCTCCCGAAGAGAAGAAGGCCAAGAAGGCCGCACCCAAGCGCAAGAGCGCGAAGGCTGAGAAGGCCGAAGAGGAGTAAGCATGACCCACAAAGCAAACGGACTTGTTCCCATCGTTGTCGAGCAGACGTCGCGTGGTGAGCGTTCTTTCGACATCTTCTCCCGCTTGCTCAACGAGCGAGTGGTCTTCCTCGGCCATGAGATCGACGACAGCATTGCAAGTCTCGTCATCGCTCAGCTTCTCCACCTGGAGAGCGAGGATCCGGATAAAGACATCAATCTCTACATCAACTCACCGGGTGGCTCGGTCACCTCGGGCATGGCTATCTACGACACGATTCAGTACATCCGCTCCGATGTGAGCACGATTTGCATCGGCCAGTGCGCTTCAATGGCTGCCGTTCTTGTTGCCGCCGGCGCTCATGGCAAGCGCTTTGCACTGCCTAACAGCCGGGTGCTTATCCACCAGCCGTGGGGCGGTACGCAGGGTCAGGTTACTGACATCGAGATCCAGGCCAAGGAGATGCTGCGCATGCGAGCGACCCTTGACGAGGTTCTTGCGAAGCATACCGGCCAGTCGGTCGAGAAGATCCATCTTGATACAGAGCGTGACAACATCATGACCGCCGCCGAAGCCGTTGCGTACGGTCTCGTGGATGCCGTCATGGAACACCGTCCGAAGAGCGAGGCATAAGAACCGTGGAACATCGCGACAGCACAGAGAACCTGGTGTGTTCGTTCTGCGGCAAGCCGCAGCACCAGGTCCGCAAACTCATAGCCGGTCCGGGTGTCTACATCTGCGATGAATGCGTTGACCTGTGCAACGACATCGTCGATGAAGGCCAGGTTGATGAGTGGACGCCCGCTGGGCCCGAGGAGCTTCCGACCCCGCGTGAGATCCTCTCGATGCTCGACGACTATGTCGTGGGTCAGGATCTGGCGAAGAAGACGCTTGCGGTCGCGGTCTACAACCACTACAAGCGCGTTCGTTGCGCTCCTTGCGACAACTCTGACGACGTTGAGATCGCCAAGAGCAACATCTTGCTTCTCGGCCCAACCGGCTGTGGCAAGACGCTGCTTGCACAGACGCTTGCGCGTATCCTCAAGGTTCCGTTCGCGATCGCTGATGCAACGACACTTACCGAAGCGGGCTACGTCGGCGAGGACGTCGAGAACATCTTGCTCAAGCTCATTACGGCGGCCGACTTCGATACCTCGAAGGCCGAGGTTGGCATCATCTATATCGATGAGATCGATAAGATCGCCCGTAAGGCCGAGAACCTGTCGATCACGCGCGATGTCTCCGGCGAAGGCGTGCAGCAGGCGCTGCTGAAAATCCTCGAAGGCACCGTCGCCTCCGTCCCGCCGCAGGGCGGCCGGAAGCACCCGCATCAGGAGTTCATCCAGATCGACACCACGAACATCCTTTTCGTCTGCGGCGGCGCGTTCTCCGGCATCGACAAGATCATCGAGAAGCGCATCGGCCACAAGATCTTAGGCTTCGGCGCGGAAGTGACCAGCAACGTCCAGAAGGACATCGGCGAAACGCTCAAGAGCATCCTGCCGGAAGACCTCCTCAAGTTCGGACTGATTCCGGAGTTTGTGGGTCGTATGCCGATCATCGTCACGCTGGAAAACCTCGACGAGAACGCGCTGATGCGCATCCTCACCGAACCCAAGAACGCGCTGACCAAACAGTATCAGCGGTTGTTCGAGATGGACGGCGTCGAGCTGAGCTTTGACGAAGAGGCGCTGCGAGCGGTCGCCAAGAAGGCCATCGAGCGCAAGACCGGCGCACGCGGACTTCGTGCCATACTCGAAGACGTGATGCTGGACATCATGTTCGATCTGCCCTCGCGTGATGACATCGGCTTCTGCCGCATCACCAAGGACGTCATCGAGAAGGTCTGCCCGCCGCTGCTCGTTGAGAGCACAGGCGAGAAGAAGGCCGCAAAGAAACCCAAGCAGTCGGCGTAACGAGA
>DDWM01000023.1:11760-13165 GCA_002345925.1 Actinobacteria bacterium UBA2286
GCAATGCATATACAACCAAATTTACCACAAATGGTAGGTGCGACAGTACGCCAAACGAACCGGCTTGTGAATTACCCCGCGTGGTAGCACGCGTCGCAGATGGAAAATTCTCCTATAGTTTCCCCTGTACGGTGACGGTGGTAAACGTGCGGAGCGTGTGCTGCAATCTCTCCTGCTTGAGCAGCGGCATCATGTTGCGCACGACCTCCATGCGCGTGATACCCGTGAGCTCCATCAACATTTCGGAGGCTGCACGGATGCTCGGATCCTCGTCGAACACGATCTTGATCGTGTCCTCGCCCGTAAGTGTAATCCGCAGCAGCCGCGTAAACGGTGTCTCGATGAAATGCGCCGCGATGTGGAGCGAAAGCTCGCCCGTCTCGGAAATCTCCGTTTGCACCGTAACACGCGTCTCAAACACATCCCCGCGCTGCGTGATGGTCGCGGCGGTATAGCAGTCCTCCGCGAGCGTGAAGCAGTGCTTATACTCCCCCTCCACCATCTCAACAGCGAGTCTGCCTTTTCCTGCGCGGGAAAATACGATCTGCTTGATTCCCGTGGTGAAGTTGTTGTGCACGCTCTGGAGAATAAACGGCATGAGTCCGCCGATGTTCGTGTCAAACGAATAGACACGGTCGGCAAGCCTCGCTGTGATCTCCTCCAACGGGACGCTCTTGCGCGCCGCTTGATAAAACGGCGGACGCGAGCGCGCGGATAATCCCGCGATCGTCGTCTCCAGCGCGTCCTGTGAACGCGGGTCGCGCGGCAGCGGTTCATCCGATGCATCGTCAAACGCGTTTGTCACATAGTCCAGCACACCGCCCTGTGCAAACAGGCGCGACGTGCCGGAGAACAGCACAACAAGCACGTTAAGCTCCGGAATCGCAAGCATATATTGCCCGAACGCGCCGTTGAAGAGGAACGCGCCCTTTCGCGCGGTCATCCAGATCTGGTGGCCGTAGCCGTAGGTGATCTCACCCTTCGGCGTGTCGATCTGCGGCCTGGTCGCCGCATCAATCCACGATTCGGAAATCAAGCGCTTTTCACCGAACAGCGTCTTCCAGATGCCCTTGTTCAGATAGAGCTGACCGATCTTTGCGACGCTTTCCGGCGTCAGCGAAAGTCCCCAGCCGCCTTTTTCCGTTCCGTTGGGACAGGTCTCCCAATAGTACGATTCAATCCCGAGCGGCTCATACAGGCGCGGGCGCAGATAGTCCGTCAGCGTCTCGCCCGTCTTTCTGCGGACGATCGCCGCGAGCATATACGTGTTCATGGAGTTGTAGTCAAACGCGCTGCCCGGCTCAAACTTGACCGGCGCGTGCATAAAATCCCGCTCCCAGTCCGTTCCCATCGCGGAGCCCGCTTCGTTAAAATACGTGCCCGTGCTCATATTTAAGAGCATCCG
>DDWM01000023.1:13287-13977 GCA_002345925.1 Actinobacteria bacterium UBA2286
GCGCCCAGTTCGCCTCCGCAATCACCTTACCGTTGCGTAGAATCATGACCTCGTGCGCTTTTGCCGCCTCATCCGCATGGATTGCATCCAGCAAGGCGTTGACCGCGCGCGACGAGATCCCCTCGCGCTCCGGCGTCGTTCGCGGAAGCGACTTTTTCTCGCGCTCCGGCGCAAACGCGGGCTTCTGCGGGCTGTGCGCATAGGGGTATAGGTGCTGCGTGTCCTGCGTGAGAAAATTCCAGATCATGTCCATCGCGCGCTTTTGCAGCGTGAGATCGACCTTGTCCATCTCCTTGCGGAACAGTCCGCGCTTTCTGCGCAACAGGGCGCGATCCATTCCCGCGAGCATTTCATAGCGCGCATTGACGCGCGAAATCACCTTTTCCCACGGTACGGGCGCCATGGAGCGCGCCTGCTCCCGCATCTTCGCCTGCGCCGCAGGATCGGCGAGATAATCCGCAATCGCGTCCGCCATGCTCTCCGGCGTATCGCCGCAGGTAAGACCGTTTACGCCGTTTGCGATGAGGTCTGCCGGCATGCTGCCCGCGATGACGAGAGATGGCGTGCCCTGTACTGCGGCTTCACGCACGACGAGTCCCGCGCTGATGCGCTGCATGGGAAACAGGCAAAGCGTGCTCTCCGCGTAGAGGCCGCTGAGCAGCGACTCGTCCGCTATCTGTCCTAAAAAAC
>DDWM01000028.1 GCA_002345925.1 Actinobacteria bacterium UBA2286
TGATCGAAGCCGGGTACCGCTCGGCAGTGGTATTCAGGGCGCATCGCGCCGAGGAGGTGCCTCTGTGAGCCAGACCAAGACCGTCGGCGACGTTGTCGCTGCACTCACCGACGAGTTTCCGCTTGAATGGGCCGAGGAGTGGGATGCCGTCGGTCTTCGCGTCGGCGACCCGGCGTGGCCCGCAACCAAGGCTCTCATCTGTCTGGATGCCGATATCGCCGCCGTGAAACGAGCGATCGACGCAGGCTGCGACATGCTCGTGACGCATCACCCGCCATTCCTGGAGCCGCTTGATGACCTCACGCCAGCAGCCGCAACGAGCGCGCTGGCACTTGCTGCCGCGCGCGCCGGCCTCGCAATCGTGAGCATGCACACCAATCTCGATCGTTCGCCGACCGGCGCGACCGCGCTGCCTGAGACGCTCGGCCTGGAGATCATCAAGCCGCTTGAAGCGCCTATTCCCGGGCTGCCAAAAGACGTGCGCATGGGTCGCCTGTGCAAGACGGAATCGATGACTCTTGCAGCTCTTGCCACCGCCGCAGGTGCGGCTCTCGGATGTAATCCACGCGTGTGGGGCGACCCTGCGGCCACGGTCGCTGTAGTGGCAGTTGGCAACGGCTCGGTACGCTCGCTCATACCCGCCGCGCTCGATGCTGGAGCCGACGTGCTGCTAGGAGGCGAGGTGCGGTATCATGACGCCCTGGACGCCGTCTCATCCGGCCTTGCGATCATCGAAGCTGGACACGATGCAACCGAGTGGCCGATGGTCGGCTTGCTCGCAGAAGTCGTGCGGGGCGTCCTCGGCAAAAACGGAGTCATTGAAGAACCGGCCCATGTGGGCTGGTGGACTGCGAAAGGGGAATAGCGTGGACCAGGCGGCAGCGCTCGTAGCACTGTCGGAGAAGGATCTGGAAATCACCCGGGCCACGAAGAAGTTGAGCGAACTGCCCGAGAAGACCGCGATCCTGGATCTCCGTCACAAACTGCGCGAAATCGAAGCACTCTCGGCCAAGGCGGGCGTCTACGTGAGCCAGCTGCAGGCCGCACTCAAGCGTACCGAAGATGAAACCGCGACTATCACCGAGAAGATCGTGGCCGAGCAGGCCAAGGTCAACTCCGGAGCCATTACGAACCACAAGGAGCTTCAGAGCCTCTCGCGTGAGATCGACTCTCTGGCGCGCCAGAAGGACAAGAAGGAGAACGAACTCCTCGCGGCGATGGAGAAGCTCGAAGCCGGCAAGGCTCAGGCCGAGAAGGTCGCTGCGACCGTAGAGAAGGGCAAGCTGAAAGAGGCTCAGCTCATCGGCCAGTTCCAGAAGGTCGGCGGAGAGCTTCAGACTTCCATCGATCGCGCCATCAAAGAGCGCGCGGCGCTCGCGGGAGTTCTTGAAGCCCCGCTTCTCGCGCGCTACGAAGCAGTGCGCGCGGCCAAGCACGGCATGGGAGTGGGCGTCTTGCGCGGCGATATGTGCAGCGCCTGCCGGATCGACCTGCCGTTTGAGCGCATCCAGGCCCTTGTGGCCGGTGGTGCGATCGGTGAGTGCCCCGTGTGCCACCGACTGCTCGTTGTGCCAGAGAGCGCCCGCTCGTGACGGTGCGCGGAACGCTTTACACAGACGGTGGGTCACGTGGAAACCCAGGGCCCGGCGGCATCGGCATCGTGCTCCTGCGTGAGAACGGTGATGTCTGCTGCTCTGGCGGGCGTTTCCTCGGCGCGTGTACCAACAATGTAGCCGAATACGAGGCGCTCATCTGGGGCCTTCAGACTGCAGTTGCGTGCGGCGTGACAGACCTACTCGTGCGCGCTGACAGCGAGCTTGTCGTAAAGCAGATGCGCGGCGAGTACCGCGTGAAGCACCCCGGACTCCAGCCGCTGCATGCTCGCGCGAAGGAGGCCGCACGCGGCCTTGCGTCCGTACGATACGAACACGTGCGCCGAGAGCAGAACAAGATTGCCGATGAGTTGGCGAACGCCGCCATGGACGCAAAGTGCGATGTTGGCGACGTGCCGGCCGACGCATCGTGTGACGATCAGGAAACCCTCTTCTAGAGGAGGCTTCGATGTACGAACTCAGCGTGAAGGATCACTTCGATGCCGCGCACTCTCTGCGAGGCTATCCGGGCGAATGTGCCAAATTGCACGGCCACACATGGGATGTGGAAGTCACCGTCGAGGGCGAGACGCTTGACGGCATCGACATCCTCTACGATTTCAAGCTATTGAAGGCGGACCTTGCGGCAGTTCTTGAGCCGCTCGACCATGCATTCTTGAACGACATCCCGCCTTTCGACGTGCTCAGTCCAACCGCCGAGAACATGGCGCGCGTGGTCTACGACGCACTTGAGGCACGCGTGGACAAGGTCGTGCGCGTGAAAGAGGTCACCGTCTGGGAATCGCCGATCGCGAGGATCACGTACCGGCGGTAGGGTGTGCCGGCTCGACTCTGAAGCTCACCCTCGAGTTGAGACTTATGGCCCGCGAATATTCGTTCAGGAAATATCAGGCTTCTTCGGACTTCTCACATAGCATATCCGCGCCCTTGTATACCTGTCATCCTCGGTCGGAGTTTGTCAACGTTGCGCCACCGGGGGGTGGCCGAGAGGGGACGGGAAATGGCTCACCGGGGGGGGGCGCTTCCGGCGCATAGTCGCCACAGCATTGTCGTTAACGTTGCTCTCAAGCGTCGTGCACATCGCGCCAGCGGTTGCCGCGCCACCACCTCCTACACCAATCAAGCGAGAACTCAGCGACAAGCGGACGGCCTTTTCCCGCACGTGGGACAACGGTGACGGCACCCGTACCTACGAGAGCTTTCTCGAGCCCATCAACTATCAAGGGCGCCCATCGACGCTACGCTCGAGGAGACCGTGACGGCATCCGGTCGCGGCCGCCAGAACAAAGCGAACGGCTTCAAGCTCTACTTGCCTGATGCGCTGGGCGATGCCGAAGTATCGATCGGCCGCGAGGAAGCAAGCGTGCGGCTGCGCCCGAAGGGCCGCCTCGGCGAGACTGAGGTCTATCCCGCTTACGAGGCGACCGGCGCCGCAGTGCCAAAGGACACGAAAGCACGACGGTACGGGCGGGTCTTTGGTGGCGCCGATCTCCTCTACGAGTCGACCCCCCGCGGGCTGAAAGAGACGATCGTGCTGTCTGCGCCCTCTAAGAAGAACACGTTCAGCTTTGACCTGGCGTGTCCCGGGCTGGCTCCTTCGCTTGATGCGAGCGGATCGGTACTCTTTACCCGCAACTCGACCGGCGAAGTGCTGTTCCGGATGGTGCCGCCGTTCATGACCGACTCGTCAGTAAACGGCGCAGGGGATTCCGCGTACTCCGATGCCGTCCACTATGAGCTCGAGCAGAAGGGCCCGAACTGGCGGCTCGACGTGGTCGCCGATGACGCCTGGCTCACCGATTCCGCACGCGTCTATCCGGTCATGATCGACCCGACGACGTACTGGGAGGTCTCGGCTTACAACTTCGATGCTTTCGTGACAAGCTCGTATCCGAGCACCAAGTGCGGCTACTCCACCGAGCTCAAGGTCGGTCGCTACAAGGACTCGAGCACGGACACGATGCGCAACAGAACGTATGTGAAGCCGGCGCTCCACGACTCCTTCATCGACAGCGATTCCACTGTTCTCTCTGCGAAGCTCAGGCTCTTCTGCTGGACACGCGCCGTCTCAGGAGCGGCGACTCTCAACTGCGCGCGGGTCGGCGCAGATTGGAACGAGGCCGACATCACGTGGAACAATCAGCCTGCGACCGATGGCTACGTCTCGAGCGAGTCCGTCGCCTCCGGCAGCTGGTCGGAGTGGGATGTCACCTGGGCCGTGCGGCAGTTCTTCTTGGGCGAGCACGAGAACTTCGGCTTCCAGCTGTACTCACCTTCCGAGGACTCTTACAACAACTACTGGTCGAAGTTCCGCTCGTATCAGTACGCTGGTGAGACGAGTGCCCCGGTCATAAAGATCGTCTACACAAGCGCGCCCGAGGTAAAAATCGTCGCACCTGCAATTGACACGCCCGTCTCCGCTGTGCGCGACCAGACCATTCGCGCGCACTGGATCTACTCCGATGTGCTCGGCAAGAAACAGACCGAGGCGCAGGTGCAGGTGTCCAAGTCAGCGTCCGGCGCCGAAGACCAGATCGTGTTCGATTCTGGGGAAACTGAGACCACCTCGACAGTCATGGACATCGTCCCCGAAGGTGGCACCTGGCCCATGCAGACACGCTACTACATCCGCATGCGGGTATGGGGCGAAGCGAAAGGGCTACCTGGCGCATCACGATGGACAGCATGGCAACCCTTCGAGCGCAAGGCACTCACGAGCGGCAGCGACATGGCAGGGCTCGTGCCCGCGCACGCCACCGATCCAGTAGGAGCTGGACTCTCGGTCGATTTGGCGACGGGCCACCTCGTCGGGTCGAGGTCGGACTTCGCCGGACCGGGACTCGGTCTGCCCATCACCTATGGCGCAACGTACGATTCATCGCGCACAGTTGATGAGGGACTTGGCGCAGGTTGGAAGATGGGCGCGTCGTCGCTCACGTACGTCGACCAGAAGGCGCCGAACCCCGGGTTCGAACAGACACCGCTCGCGGGCAACGACCCCGCTGCGTGGTTCATCAACGACCCCGCACACACGGCGGCGTCGACGTCGACGAAGCGGAACGGCAACTACGCGCTGTGGATGCTCTACTCGGGAACCGTCTACGGCAACGTCCACGTGAGTAGCTCGTCCGGAGCCGCAGCGGCGACACCCGTGTCACCTGGCGAGCGGATCAGCGCTTCGGCGTGGGTGAAGACCTCGGACTTCGAGGTCGACGATCCCCAGAAGGAGCACGGGGCGCTTCTGAAATTCCACTTCTTCGATGGCGCCGGCGTTGAGATGGAACATGCGACCTACTCCAAAGTCTCTGAGGGCTACAGTTGCGCAAACTCGGGCAACTGGAAGCAGATCACGCTCGAGGCCCAGGTTCCTAAGGGTGCCTCTGGCGTGCAGCTCAACCTCGAGCTCAGGAACGCAAAGGGCTCAGTCTACTTTGACGACGTCGAGTTCCGCGACAAGACGATAGCCTTCACCGACGGCGACGGAACGTCTCGTACCCTCGCGCCTGCCGAGGGCGGCACTTACCGGCGAGACCCGCTCGAGCCGTCCGTGGCGTTTAGCCGCACGAACGTGGCGCGGAGCGCTAACGGCACCGCGAGTACTGGCGGGGAGCGCACGAAGGCGACCGACGGCATCGTGAACGGCACCGTTGCTTTGAACAACTACGACCCGGTCGACTGGAAGTCTGACGGCAGTGCGCACCTCACCTACGAGCTCTCCCATGCCCAGGTGCTCTCGCAAGCCGACCTCTACCTGTATGACCCGCCGCTTAGGGACGGCGCCTCAAAGCAGCCGGTCTACACGTACCGCATCGAGACAAGCGAGGACGGCAAGACGTTCACCGAGGTCGTCCCGGTCTCCTCCGGTCGCGGCTGGATGAAACACTCCTTCGCTCCGGTACGAGCCCGCTATGTGCGCGTGGTCGCACTCGGTAACACGTACGACATCGGGTTCCGTCTGTGTGAGATCGAGCTCCCGCAGCTCAGGCTCGGGGATGCTGCCGTCTGCTTCGGCGCCGACGGCAAGCTCCAGGCGGCAGGCGACCTCTCGGGCAACCGTGTGAACTACACCTACGATGCTGCCGGGCGGCTGACGGGTGTGGCTGACGCCACACGCGCAGGTTCGGCCGAGGCGACCCGCGGACTCGACCTCCAGTGGAGCGGGAACCGCCTCGATTCACTCGACTGGCGAGGCGTCTCGAGCGACGGCGTGCCCGGGCACGAACAGGGCATTGTGCGCTTTGAGAGCACGGGAAGCCAGTACCGCATCCTTCGTACGATCGAAGGCAGCGAGACCGCAGTGCTGACGTACCGGTACGACGGGGATGGACACATCGTGGGTGCTCACGACGCTGAGGGCGTCGGCTTCACGCTTGCGTATGAGGGTGGTCGCGTCAAGACAGTCACTCGTTCCGGCGACCCCACGCCGACCGTCACGACGTACACCTACGCGACCATCAACAACTATGAGACGATCCAGACGACTCATCAGGTGACAATTGCGAGTGCGGCAGACGGACTCGCTGCCCCGACGCGTGTGATCGACCTCTCCGCTAGCCTCGGCTACCAGGCCACGAAGGTGACTGTCATCGACCCTGTCGGCGCTGATCCGACCACGTCAATCGCGTACGACGAATACGGACACCCGCGGGAGTCGACCGATGCGCTCGGGCGCATCACGCGCACCGAGCGCGACGGGCACGGCAACGTGCTCGTGAGCGCGGCGTGCGACTCGACGGGCAAGGTGCTCCAGCAGTCGAGCGCAGAGTACAACGGCGATCACATCTCGAAGACCGTCGACAGCAAGGACAACGAATCCTCGCTCCACTACGACGACGCGTGGCGGGTCCTGGGATCCGTCCAGGCCGTGTCCGACGACATCGGCGACGGCGGCACCGAGACGCGCTTGACCTACGACGAGTGGGGCAACCGTTCGACGGGCTCGGTCGGCGGCTCGTCGGCCTACAACCTCCTGCGGAATGGCACGTTCGAGGCGACCCCTACGGTCGCCGGCAACGGCTGGGATGGAACGAAAGGGGGGCTACCCGAATGGGCTTCGGCTTCGACCAACCAGGGCTACCTGGGTCGCCACGACGTACTGCTCAGCAGCACCTCGGGTGCTGAGTACCTCACCTCAGATGAGATCGCGGTCGATCCGGCCAAGAAGTACACCCTGTCGGCGTGGGTTGAGGGGTCCGGTCAGGTGATTGTCAACGAGTACGATGGCGTCAATTCCGCACCGACCCACTCGCGGGGGGTTCTTCAGTCGGTTTCCCCCGTTGGGCTAGTTCTGCGTCGACTGCCCATGACGAACTTGCGTCGAGTGAGCGTGACCTATATACCATCGGCGGGTACGAAGCACATTCGGATCCGGCCGTACGCCGTGGGCAATCCCGGCTTGGAGATCGACAACATCCGCTTCGAACTCGCGAACAGTGCGAGCCCCGATTGTTTCGTTGAGAATGAGTCCTTCGAAAGGGTCACGAACGGTGTGCCGGATGATTGGACGCCGAGTTCATCGAAGGCAGTGCACAAGGCGTCGAGCGACGAGCGTGTCTCAGGAGCGTATTCCGCATACATCGGGCACACGACCACGAGCACGCTCGGCTATTTCTACGGCCCGAAGTTGAACCCCGGCGCTCGCGAGGGCTATATGGTCTCGGTCTCGATGATGACGAAGGACTCCAAGGGCGGCGCCAAGGCGATAGTGCGCTTCTTCGGCCCAACCGGGACACCGCTTCCTAGCGAGGACGTAACGATCACCGGCGACTCGCTCGTGAAGGGTACTACTGAGTGGTGTCGCTATATGAAAGACGTCGGTCTGCCTCGTGGGGCAGCAAGTCTGGCCGTGAACCTCTACCACGAGGCCGGCGGCGGCAGCGCCTATTGGGACGCCGTCACGGTCGCTCCCGTTGTGGGTATCTCAACGACCGAGTACGACGCCGCCACGCACTCAGTCGCGGTTAAATCTACAAGCGTCACCGGCGTCTCCTTTGGGAGCGCGTCCGACTCTCGTGGCCGTGTCATTGACACGAGCATCACTCCGCTGAACGGTTCGTCGGAAGCGCTGTCGGCCATGGCTTATGACGATCTCGACCGTCTGACCGGCGTCGAGACCGCGCCCGGAGCCGGCCTGGGTATCACCGCGGGCTTCACCTACACCGCCGCCGGCAGACTCGAGACCGTCACTGGTCCGAGGAGCGCCGTGACGACGATGACCTACGACGCGGCAGGGCGCCTGACGGACGTCGTCTCTCCGCTCCAGATCCGTTCCCTGCTTCGCTATGACGCGCTCGGCCGCCTGCTCGAAACGTTCTGGCCGCGCCAGTCCTCCGAACCGACGACGGTTGCGAGCCGCGTGACCTACGATTCGCTCGGACGCACCGGTTCCACCGACGTCTTCGCCGAGGACGGCAGCCTATACGCGCGCACGACGCCTACGTACGACCTCGCCTCGCGCGTCACGACGACCGTTGTCTCCGGGCAGGTCACCGGAACGGTCGGCGTGACCTACGACGATCTCGACAGAGCCAAGAAGTGCATCACCCAAGGACCAGTCGGCACTGTCACGACCGATGTGACCTTCGAACCGGATTCGAACCTCCCAGTCACGGTCAAGACAACTGCACTCGAAGGCAGCCGAACCGTGAACATCACCTGGGCCAAGACCGGCGAATTCCGTGGAATATCCTCCGGCGGACAAGCGTGGAGTGTGGCCTTTGGTACCTCAGGTGGGCTCACCAGCGTGGTCGGCGCGGGTCTCGCGATGCAGACCCGCTCGTATGACATCTTCGGAAGACTCGAAGCGGTCCGCCTTGGGACTTGCAGCGACACAACGCCCTTCAGCAGTACCGGAGAGTCCACGCTGACATACGACGCACGCGACCGGATCGACAGCATCAAGCTCTGGAAAGGACTGCAATCTCAAACCGATGGATTCGGTTACGACAGGGCCGATCGCCTGACCGCCTGGAATCGGTCTGGGGCAAGTGAAGCATCTGCGACATACGCGTACGACTCATCCGGCAACCTCACGACCGCGACCGTCGACGCCGCCACGACGTCGTTCTCATACGACATCGGCGACCGACTGACTGGCTCAGCCGCAGGTTCCACAGTCACCACCTACACGAACGACCTCCTCGGTCGCCGCACGTCCGCGATCAACGCGACCGGAACCACGACCTTCGCTTGGGACCCACTCTCGCATCTCACGGCGGTCACCACTCCTGACACGACCGCGATCTATGCCTACGGCCCCACCGGCATGCGGGAAATCAAGACGGTCACGACCGCGAACGGCACCACGAGCACCCGCTCCGTCTACACGGGTACCGGGATAGCCATGGAACTCGACTCAGATGGCACCCGCTACACCTACCTCTGGGGCCCGGGACGCCTGCCACTCTCTGTCACACGCGAGCGCACAGGGGAGGCGAGCGAGACCTTCGCCTACCAAGTCGACGCTGTGGGCTCCGTCATCGGCATGACCGACGAGAGCGGCACCGTCGTCGCCCGCTATTCCTACGACCCGTGGGGTCGCGTCACGGACGAGACGGCAATCGGCGACGAAATCGCATTCCGCAACCCGCTCCGGTACCGCAGCTACTACCACGATGCCGAGACCGGTCTCTACTACATGCCCGCGAGATTCTACGACCCAATGACCTACCGGTTCCTAAGTGAGGACCCCGAGGCCCCAGGCGCCGATGAGCCAGGGAGCCTGAATGCGTTTGCGTACTGCGGGGACGACCCAATTGGTGCTACTGACCCGAGTGGGGCACGTGCGGACCTGGACGGAGACGGAAAGGTCAGTCCTGAGGAACACAAGGCGCTTAACCAACGGGACAAGAAGGCCGCTGATGAGGATGCGAACGCTCAAGCGGCTGAGGAGGAGAAGAAGCGGCTGACCGTGACGACTCTGTTCGTTCCGAAAGATAAGGGCTGGGATTACCAACCTGAGCAGGACGAATTCGATCGAAGTGGCAGACTGCATTGGCACTTCTGGTACAACGGCGGACGTGTACCGTGGATCATCAACCGCAATGGGAAACTCGTTCCGCATGGCAAGGGCAAGTACCATGGGCCCCAACCCCCCGATGATTACGTTGACGAGGTGAAGCGGAAGGTGCTCAATCCGAGCGTCGTAACTGGCCTCATCATGTTCTCAGTGGACGTGATGATCGCACGCGAACAGATTAAGGAAGATGTTGTCAGGGCGTTGTCCGAGGCATCTGAGATATACGAGGGCAGCCCTGCCGGAGCTGGATGTCTACCCATAGAAGCATCTATACTTGCTTACTAAATGGGCTGTCGGAAATGGAGCCATGGGGGATGTTGATAGATGCGAAGTCAGTACTCGAGTCAGGCCTGCTACATGATTGTGTGGTGAGATATGTCCGAATGCCGCACGCCGGACGATCGTTGGCTATGAGGCTCGCTTGGGTGAGAGGATGGGAGGACGACGACGGCGTGCCGTACGCAGGTCAGATGGACGCACACCGCCTGCATGCGTGGGATTTTCAGATACTGTTCCGCGATGTTAGCGAACTGAAGGTTGCGTGGCACGCGAAGCATCAGGGCCTGGAACCTGTCCGGTCCGGAGACGTCTTCTTTACTGACGCGACGGTCACGAGTTCGTCCGAGGTAGGCCAGCACGAAGATCAGCCTGCCGACCGTAGCGTTCTGCATGCGGAGATGCAGTGGAGTCCCGGCGGGACCGTTGATCTGACCTTTAAGACACTCGAACTGACCTCGTCTGACGTGGAAGCCACGGTTGAGTGGTTCCGGCACCCACTGCTCGGACCGCGAATATTCGAACTCATCGGTGGCATAGGGGGTAGCCACGACTGGCAGGCCTTTTCTCGCCAGCCCAGGTCATAGCGCGCACCCATTGAAAGGCGATAGCTACACACAGCAAGGGCGACCATATGGTCGCCCTGAGAATACAGGTGTCCCGAGAAACCTCGGCTGCGGAAATCTCTAATCCCCAAGCTTCCCATTTCTTACCCTTGAAATCTGGTGACGCTCAGGCCGCTTGCGCTAACCCCTTGCGGACACCGGACCCTCCGGCAGCTACTGGTACGCTGGCTTTCAAGACTCGCTCGCTCCGACTTCTCGGGACAACCACTACGTTAAGACACCGGGAAATCCAAGTCAACACCGAATCTCGAAATTGCGTCAGTTCGCGCTGCACGGCTATTTCGCAGGGCTCAACGGGCGCATCACGCGGTCAAGAGGCTACTAGCGGTAAGGAATCCTGGCCGGATGGAAGCGCCCGGAACCGTGTCCAGTATCACTCCAGTTCAAAGGTGCTTTCGTGCTAGACTTGTCGAAGTCCGCACCTTAGTGTGGGCTTCAAACGGCCGTAGCATATCGCGAACTCGGAGACCTAGACATGCCGAGCGAAACGCTTGAAGAATACCTCGAGGCTATCTACAAATTGGCTGAACGTGGAGACGCTCGGCCATCTCGGCTTGCTGAAGCCATGGGGGTCTCAGCACCTACTGTCACCTCGGCGCTGAAACGGCTGAAGACGCGCGGTCTGGTCACCAGACCTGCCGGGGGCATCGCTCTCACTGCGATGGGCCGTGTCGAGGCGCTCAGCATCATCCGACGCCATCGACTTGCCGAGCGCTTCTTGGTGGACGTCCTGGGTATGCCGTGGGAAGACGTACACGAAGAGGCCTGCTTGCTTGAGCACGCGCTTTCTCCCAAAGTGCAGGCGGCGCTTGAGACGTACCTCGAGAACCCGGACGTTTGTCCGCACGGACACCCGATCCCAACTGCGGAAGGCGTGGTAGCGGCACCGACAGGCGAACCACTCTGCGGATTCGAGACAGGATCCGAAGTCGAGATAGTCCGGATCGATGAAGAGGACGAGCGTCTGCTCACGTACCTTGCGTCTTTGGGGATGTATCCGGGGACCCACGTGAAGGTGTGCGACGTGGCACCGTTCCAGGGCCCGCTCATGGTCGAGGTAGGCGGGTCGCGCTACGCGCTGGGCCGGGACATCGCAGGCAAGATCGTCGTGGACGCGCCCGTTGGCGCCGCCCGCGGGAAGGGTCGCCGCAGGCTGTGAGCAAGACTTCCATCAGTCCCGGAGACGACCCCGCCGCCACGATAGCTGCTCTGCGTGACGGCGCACCTGTGATCGCACTTCTCGGCAATCCGAATGTAGGGAAGTCGAGCCTGTTCAATCGCGTAACCGGTCTGGGTGTTGAGACTGCGCACTATCCCGGCACGACGGTCTCGATGAACCTCGGGGAGACGCTTGCCGGTTCACGCCGGACGATAGTAGTGGACCTCCCAGGCACATACAGCCTGAGCGATCACGCAATCGAGTCCACGATCACTCGCCGCGCACTTCTGGACCTGCGTCCTGATGTCGCGATCGTTGTGGTAGATGCCACGAACCTGGCCAGGAACCTCTACATTGCGCTGCAGGCTATCGATCTTGGACTGCCACTTGTGGTAGGTCTGAATCTCATCGACGAGGCCGAACGCGACGGCGTCGTCATCGACGCGCCTGCACTTGCCGAGAGACTCGGCGTGCCTGTTGTCCCCATCATCGCGAACATCGGCGAAGGCGTTGATGAACTGGTCACCTCCGCGCTTGCGATCGCGGATTCGCACCGCGTCCCCGAGGCGGGATCATACGAGTCGCCATTCGAGGATCTTCTGGGGCCAGTCGTTTCAGCGGCGGCACACATGGCTGAGCTACCCGGCGGACTGTCCGCGCGGGCGCTTGCGCTCCTGCTGTTCGAGGGCGCACCGGATCTTCTCGGCGTGTCTGCAGGTATGGGCGCGGTCGTTGGTGCTGCTGCCGAGGCTCGCTCGGCAAGCGAGTCGATGTTCGGAGAGCCGCCGCACGTGACGCTTGCGCGCGAGCGTCACGGCGTCGCAGGCACGGTCGCCGAGGCTGTACGGCTGCCGCGAGAGGGCGGACCACGCAAGGGCCCGCGCGATCTGTGGTCATTCACCACGTCGCCTGTCACCGGTGTGCCGCTCGTCATCGTCGTGATGGCCTCGGTCTTCGGCTTCTTGTTCATCGTAGGCGACGCACTTGCCGGCGGTTTTGCGCGTCTCTGGGCGGCGTTCGCTTCGCCGGCTATCGGTAGCCTGATCCATGCGATTGCAGGGACAGGGACGATTGCCGAGATCCTTCGCTGGGGATTTGACGCGGGCATCGAAGCGTCGCTCTCAATAGGGCTCCCATACATCCTCACGTTCTACGTGCTGCTCGCGATCCTTGAAGACTCCGGGTACCTGAACTCGCTGGCGTTTCTCACCGACCGCGTGATGCATCGCCTCGGCTTGCATGGCCGAGCATTGCTGCCGCTGGTTGCTGCCGCTGGTTGCAGCGTGCCAGCGATACTTGCCGTGAAGGATCTGCCAACAAAACGCGAGCGGCTGATCGCTTCCACGCTCATCGCTTTCGTGCCCTGCAGCGCCCGGACCGCCGTCATTCTTGGCGCAGTGGGTCACTACATCGGCTGGCAGCCGGCACTCGGCGTGTTCGCGGTAGTGTTCGTCATCGGAATCGGCACGGGTCTCGGGATGAACCGGCTATTCCCCGGCCACACGGGCGGACTGGTCATGGAGATGTTCCAGTTCAGGCGGCCGCGCCTGAGTGGAATCCTGAAGAAGGCGTGGGTGCAGTTCCGCGAGTTCTTGTTCGTGGCCACACCGATCGTCATCGTCGGAAGTCTCGTGGTGGGCACGCTCTACGAGACCGGGTGGCTCTGGAAGCTGGCCGAGCCGCTCAGCCCGGTCATCGTCGGATGGCTGGGGCTACCCGCCATCGCCGGACTCACGCTGCTGCTCGGCACACTCCGAAAGGAGCTTGCGCTTCAGCTGCTCGTCACAATGGCGGTCGTTGCGCTCGGCTCGGGTGCCACTGACCTCACATCGTTCATGACGCCGACGAACCTCTTCGTATATGCGCTCGTCAATGCGCTAGCCGTTCCGTGCGTCTCCACGATCACGGTTCTCGTACGCCAGCACGGGTGGGCGAGAGCTAGCGCGATCGTCGGGTTCACGGTAGCGGTGGCACTTCTGGCTGGCGGCCTGTTCGCGCGGCTGCTGCCGGCTCTCGGCTGGGCATAAGCCGAGAGCTGTTCTTAGACTCCAAACCCCATCGTTCATGTCAGAGCCGTCTTGTATACCGAACAGACGTTCGATATACTGAACGTGCCGGGCGTGGACCCCTGAATCTCCTTTTCCGCGCCCGGCTCCTCCCTCAGAAGAGAGTCTCCCATGGGCCGCAACAGCGCTATAAAGAGGTTCGATCCAGGAAAGGACACCGGACAGCCACTCGATTTGTTCAGTGGCCGAGATGCGCGCAGGCCGGTAATCGTCGAGCTGCTTCGAAGCCCCTGGATCGTACGCGGATCACAAGTTGCGGTTGGAACTTCAGGACATAGCGGCAAACGTCGTGAGGAGGAGATCGAGGTTGTCTGGAATGGTGCTCGGCGGGTGCCATCGTCATTCCTTATGCACGGAAAACGATATAGCGTCGATGCGCTTGTGCAGACGTGGGCACTAGAACGCGCATGGTGGGATCCGCGTGCTCGACTAAGCCGACGATGCTTCCGCGTGCTTGCCCGTGGGGGCCTCTACGATCTCGCCTACGACCGGCTAACCGGCCGGTGGCTCCTCGTAGGCGTTGTCGACTAGCGTGCGGTCATGAGCGGTTTCGTGCACCTGCACGTGCATTCGCGGTTCAGCTTCATGGACGGTGCGGCGGATATCGACGCGCTCATCACCCGTGCAGTGGAATTGGGTATGCCGGCACTAGCGCTCACCGATCACCAGGGACTTTACGGCGCGCTTCGCTTCTACCGCAAAGCGCTCAAGGCGGGCATCCGTCCGATCATCGGTGTAGAGGTTGTCGTTGAGTGCGCGGGGCTTCCAGGAGAAGAAGGTGACTTGCCGCCTGAAGAACGGCTGCCTATGTCGGCACCGGTCGGGTTTGGGCGTGCAGCCGGTAGCGGATTCCACCTCACACTGCTCGTGAAGGACATCGCCGGCTACCGCAACCTGTGTGGGCTGCTCTCGCGGACGCACGTGCGTAGCGCGGACGAGCCATCGGTTGTGCCGCTGGCTGACCTTGCACGGCACTCGGAGGGCCTCATCGGGCTTTCCGGATGTGCTAACGGCGAAGCGGGCGCTGCTGTGCTCGCCGGTCTCGGCTGGAGGGCAGAAGAGACGCTTAGGCGGCTTTCGCGGTGCTTCGCGCCGGGCGACTTCTACGTGGAGCTCATGCATACCCTCACTCCCGAGAGTGCGCGATACGTGAGCGGGCTTGCTGCGATTGCCGAGCGCCTTCACCTGCCGGTCGTGGCCACCAACAACGTGCACTACGTCGAGCGCCGCGAGTTCCGTCTGCACGACGTGCTTGCGGCAGCCGGTGCGGGCGGCGGACTTCCCGGGCCTTACGGGCGGCAGAACGCCGAGCTCTGGTTCAAGCCGTCCGGCGATATGCGGCGTCTTTTCGCCGACATCCCGCAGGCGTGCGACGCCACGATTGAGATAGCCGAGCGCTGCACACTCGACCTCGGCCTGGGCGCGTTCCACTTCCCGGGCGCCGAGGTCGCAGCAGGCGAGACGCCGTACTCCACGCTTGCGAAGGCAGCCTGGCAAGGGCTGGAGCGCCGCTATCGTCCGGTGACTCCGGCATCCGTCGCACGACTGCAGCACGAGCTCTCGGTCATCCAGGACCTTGGGTTCTCGGAATACTTCCTGGTGGTGAAGGACATCGTGGACTTCGCGCGGTCGCGCGGCATCCGCTACAGCGGACGGGGGAGCGCCGGCGACAGCATCGTCACGTATCTTCTCGGCATAACGGACGCCGATCCGATCCGGCACGACCTGCTCTTTGAGCGCTTCCTCAACCCGGAGCGTCGCCAGATGCCCGACATCGACGTGGACTTCGATTCGCGGCGGCGTGACGAGGTCATCGAGTACATCTACCGCCGCTTCGGCAGCGAGCACGTGGCGATGGTGGCCACCGTGCAGACCATGAGCGCTAGAAGCGCGATCCGCACCGTGGCGCGTGCGTTCGACCTGCCGATCGACGAGGTGAATTCGCTCTCGCGTCACCTGCCGTGGGTGAGCGCGCACCGCCTGCGCGAGGTGCTCGACACGTACCCCGAGTGCGCGAGCCACCCGCTCAAGGACCGCGAGCGCTACGGCCTCATCACCGAGCTTGCCGAGGAACTCTCGGGCTGTCCGATGCATCTGGGGACGCACCTCGGCGGCTTCATCATCACGCGTGAGCCGATCTCATCGTGGATGCCGCTGCAGTGGGCGGCGAAAGGCACGGTGGTCTCGCAGTACGACAAGGACGACATCGAGATGCTCGGCCTGGTGAAGATGGACATCCTCGGCCTGCGGATGCACTCGGCGATCAGCGACACGGTCGAACTTGCCCGCGCGCGCGTCGGCGCGGAGGCGGTGCCGGAGCCGTTCGAGCTCACGCCGGACGACCCTGCGGTCTACGAGCTCATCTCCTCGGCAGATACGGTGGGGATGTTCCAGCTCGAGTCGAGCGGTCAGCGCAACCTCGCCATGCGCCTCAAGGAGCGCACGTTCGAAGACATCATCGCCGCGATCTCGCTCTTCCGGCCAGGCCCGCTCGAAGCCGAGATGATCACGCCGTTCATCCGCCGCCGCCACGGCATCGAGCCGGTCACCGTCCCGCATCCGGCGATGGGCGAGATCCTGCGCGACAGCTACGGCGTCATCTTGTATCAGGAGCAGGTGCTCCGCGTGGCCTCCGCGATCGCCGGCTTCTCCCTTGCCGAGGCGGACACGCTGCGTCGCGCGATGACCAAAGGCCGCTCCCGCGAGGAGATGGAGAAGATCCACGGCCACTTCGTCGAGCGCGCGGTGGCTCTCGGCGTCGATCGCGAGGCTGCCGAGGAAGCGTTCCGGCAGCTGCAGGGGTTCGCGGCGTACGGTTTTTGCAAGGCGCACGCGGCGTGCTTCGCGGTGGTCTCCTACGCAAGCGCGTGGCTCAAGCGCTATTACCCGGCCGAGTTCGCCGCCTCGATCCTCAACAACGAGCCGATGGGCTTTTACACGCCGCGCCTTGTGGTGAACGACGCGCGGCGGCACAAGATCGCGATCTTGCCACCGCACGTGAACGCGTCGCGCGGCCTGTACACGGTCGAGGATGACGGGCGCGCCATCCGCGTGGGATTCCGCGACGTGCACGAGATGACGCATCGGCTGCTTACCGCGATCGAGCGCGAGCAAGACGTGCGGCCCTTCCGCGACCTCGCGGACTTCCTGCGCCGCACGCGTGCCGAGGCGCCCGCCGCCGAGAATCTCATCCGCGTAGGCGCGCTCGACGGCCTCGGCTCAACTGATGCCGGGCGTCCGCCCACCCGCGACGAGCTCCTTGCGCTTCTGCCCGAGATGAAAGCCGTCATCGCGCGTGAAGGCGTGGCTGGCGACGACGTGCTCGTGCTCGCACCAGCGAAAGCGCGCACACCGGAGGATCCGACGCACGTCTCCGGGTGGTCACGAGCGCGGCGTCTCTCGGCAGAGCTTGAGATCGTGGGACTCTCGCTGGAGTGTCACCCGCTGGCGCTTGCGCGCGCCGACCTGGAGCGCCGGGGCGTCACCTGGGCGCGCGATCTGCCTCGGCTTGAGGACCGCACCCGTGTGCGCGTGGCGGGCGTCCGCGAGCGCGCGCAGACGCCGAGGACCCGCTCGGGCAAGCGTACGTGCTTCCTCACGCTCGAGGATCCCACGGGGCTTCTCGATGTGGTGGTGTTCGAAGACGCGCTCAATCGGGCGGGGGAGACGATCGTGAAGCACCGCGCCTACATCGTGGAAGGCGTGCTGCAGAACAACCACGAGCGCGGAATCGCGATCATCGCCGACCGGGTCGAACCGTACGTGGTGCGCACGGCGAGCGGCGCCCCGGTACGCATGCGACGCGGCGTGCCGAGCGGCCCGATGGGGCCGTCACTCGGCGGCGCTGGCGCGCCGGAAGAGGAGTCATGGGCGGCAGCAGAAGCGGCGGCGGTCTACGACGGCTGAGTGTCGGGATCCGGCCGCTCCGGCAGCGCCGCCATCCCGCGCTGGATGGCGCCATCCCCAAAACGCTTCTTCACGGCATCGAGTCCCTCGGCAAGGGCCTTTCGCTGCGGTCGCAAATCGGCTTGCTCGCCCTCGGCAAACAAATCCAGCTGCACAGTTGATTCCTCAAAGCCGCTCGTGCCAAAGCCGAGCAGGCGCAGACCCGACCCGGGCGTCCACGCGGAGCGAAGGAGCGCGATAGCCACCGGCAGCATCTCGTCCTCAAGGTCGGTAGCGATCTCGATGGTGCGCCGGATAGTCGGCGTAGTGAAGTCCGAGTACCGAAGCTTCACTGTGAGCGTACGTGCAGCGAGCCCATCCTTTCGAAGGCGCCCGGCGACCTTTGTCACCAGAGCCGACAAGGCGCGCTCAACCTCTTCGCGCTCACGTACATCGGTGGAGAATGTGTGCTCGTTTGAGACCGACTTTGGGTCGCGTTCGTAGTGAACCGGCCGAGGGTCGATGCCCCTGGCACGCGCCGTGAGGTCCGGCCCAAACCTGCCGAGAACCTGGCGTGCCGAAGTGTCATCCATGGCTGCCAGATCGCCCAGTCGCTTGATGCCCAGCTTGGCGAGTCGGTCTCCCGTGCTCTTGCCAACGCCCGGCAAGACGCCCACTCGCAGGGGGGCCAGGAATTCGGCTTCCTCACCCGGCCAGACGACCGTGATCCCGTGAGGCTTCTTGTGATCCGAGGCGATCTTCGCGACCGTCTTACACGATGCGACGCCAATCGAACAGGAGACTCCAAGCAGATCCACCTCGGCCTGGATGCGCCTCGCGATGCTCACCGGATGCTCGCCTGTGGCACCAGGAGTGACATCAAGGTATGACTCGTCGATCGAGGTCGGCTCGACATCCGGCGTGATCGTCTCAAGGATGTCACGGACCTTGCGCGACATCTCACCATAGCGCCCGAAGTGAGAGGTGACCCAGATGGCGTCCGGACACAGGCGTGTGGCCTGCGCCGATGGCATCGCCGAGTGAACTCCAAACACCCGCGCCTCATATGAGCAGGTGGACACAACGCCCCTGCGGGTCGGATCCCCGCCCACGATCACCGGCTTGCCACGCAGCTCCGGATTGTCCAGCTGTTCCACGGACGCGAAGAAAGCATCCATGTCCATGTGGAGCACGGCGCGTCCACTCCACGCTCTGTCAGTCTGATGCGTCATAATTGCAGTGTAATCGCACATCGCGATACCGACCATATGTTCGATTGAGAAGGAGCGACCCGTGCTCATCGGTGCACACGTCGGCGTAAGCGCCGGATATCCAGAGTCGATCGATTACGCCGAGAGTGTCGGTTGCGAGGCGATCCAGGTCTTCGCGAAGTCGCCGCAACAGTGGCGCGCTAAGTCCATCACCCCAGAGATCGCTTCCGCATTTCGGCAGCGACGGGAAAGCTCAGAAGTGAAGTTCGCCTGCACGCACACCGCATACCTCATCAATCTCGGCTCGGAAGACGACGCTCTGTGGGAGAAGTCCTGGCAGGCGCTTGCCGATGAGCTCAACCGCGCGGCACTGCTCGGCGCGGAAGCTACCGTTACGCACACTGGCACCAACCGCAGCCGAGACCTTGAGCTTGGCGCCCGACGAATCGCTGATGGCATCAACCTCGCGCTCGAAGCGGCCCCCGAAGGCGTGCTCTTACTGGAGAACACTGCGGGAGCCGGCACCACATACGGTACGGGCCCTGAAGAGCTGGGAGCCGTTCTCAATATGCTCGACGAACGCTGGAAGGAGCGCCTCGGCATCTGCCTCGACAGCTGCCACGCGCACGCTGCAGGTTGGGACTTCTCGACGCCGGTGGGTTGGAGCGAGTTCACTGCGGGGTTGGAGGCTTGCTGCGGCAGCGGACGCATCCAGGTGGTCCATGCCAACGACTGCAAATTCGGGGTCGGTGAGCGCAAGGATCGTCACGAGTGGATCGGCGACGGCACAATTGGCACCTCCGGCTTCGAGGCCATGTTTGCCGAGCCTCGGCTTGCGGGCGCGACGGCGATCGTCGAGATGTCCGGAGAGGTGCCCGAGAAGGACGAGACGAACGTCAATCGCCTGAAGGCGCTGCGTGCAGCTTCCGGGGAACGCGGGTAGCGCGGCGGGCCGCAGTCGCCACATGGGCGATGAAGCTCTCGACGTCTCCTTTGTACAGCACCTCTTGAGGCAGGTGTTGTCGCCTATACGTCTCGATGATGAAGACGTCACGAAGTTCGCGAGGCGAGATGTCCATCGGATCCTCGGCAAGACGGGTATCTGAGTATGTGCGAGCGACGGCACGCTCAAGGGAAACCCTGAACTCGCTTCCTGCGACCTCTGCTCTATCGAACCTCAGGACACAACCCAGCCGCCCGTGTCTGACGAGGAGGATGACTATGTCGTCGCCTCTGCCCTCGACGATGGCAACACCCAACTCAGACGCCGCAAACCTCACGACTTCGAGCGATGACAGGGTTCGGTCAAGCGCACGCACCGCGTCGCGGTGGAGGATAGCTTCTTCGTAATGCAAGTCGGCCGCTGCGCGCTCCCTGAGTGCCTGCATAGCTGCGCGGAATCGTGGACCTCCGCCGTTGAAGACCGCAAGCGCAGCCTCAACTCGGCGAGCATACTCGTCAGCCGTGATCGCACCTTCGCACGGTCGCGGGCAACGTCCGGCTTCGCCCTCGGCACATGCGACCGAGTCCTTGCCAAACCGCCGGGCACATCTCCGCAGCCCATAGCGGCTGCGAAGCGCCTCCACGAGCGTATCGGCGGCCCAGTTGTTCGTGAGCGGGCCGATGATCGTCCCGGAGCGCAGTCGACGATTGGTGGTTGTAAGCGCGGGGAACTTTGCAGAACCACCGAGGCGGATGAACACCTGAGATCGCCCGCGCTGCTGGTCTTTGTTGAACTTCGGCTGATACCTGGCCACAAGCCTGCTTTCGACCAGCAGTGCGTCCAGGTCTGACGCGCAGGGGAAGTGGTCGACTGATGCTGCCTCCGAAGCGGGGTGCGGGCGGTCGAGGTCGGAGGGCCCGTAGAAGTACCCACGAACGCGACTGCGCAGACTCTTCGCTCGGCCGATATAGATGACTTCGTTATCGGCATTCCTGAACAAGAACACGCCGGGGGAGTCGGGAAGGTGCGTGGCAATCACGAGCTTGCTTGCCAGCATGCCCTGTCGCGCCTGACCGCAGAAACGGGAAACGTCCTCGGCTGTTGCCATGCCGCGGTTTGCGAGTTCTGGCATCATCTTCTGCAGTATCTGGGCGGTGGCAAGCGCATCGGCAGATGCTCGGTGATTAGGAACCGCGTCAACATCGTAGTACGCCGCCAACACGCGCAGGTTATGTCGATCAAGCTCGGGATGCAGTCGCCGGGCCAGCGTGAGTGTGTCGAGTACGGGGCGCTTGAATGACGTACCCCATGCGCGCTCAGCTTCGAAGTCGAGAAAACCCATGTCGAAGCGATGGTTGTGCGCGACCAAGACAGCGTCGCCCACAAAATCGCGCAGCTTGTGCATGACAGATGCGACGTCAGGAGCATCGGCGACCATGTCGTCGTCAATCCCCGTCAGGTGTTGAATCGCGTGGGGGATTGCCTCATCCGGACGAACGAGGGTCTCGAAGCATTCGACGATGACGCCGGCGCGAATAAGCGCGGCACCGATCTCGATGATGCCGCTGCTACCGGGGCGGCAGCCAGTGGTTTCAATGTCGACGGCAACGAAGGAACCGTCTGTAAGCGAAGTGGCACCAAGCATTGGGTGCAAGCGCCTCTCATTAAGGCAATTCGGCATAAACGCCGATGAACAGAATCGTACCACACGGCCGATTGGCGACCGCTCTGTGTTGCCCGTCACCGCACATGGCCTTAGCATGGGGCATATACGATATAGTCGCCTGCGGAGTCGGGCGTTGGACAAGGAGAAATCATGGCGTTCTTTGTGATCGGTCGAGGACGCACGGACGGAACCCTTCGTCTGCTCGACGCAGAGGTTCACGGGACTCGCGAGGAAGCTGCCCGCGCGGTGCAAGCGCTAGCGATAGCCGGAGCCGTTTCGGTGGACGATGTTGACGTCTACATCGCGGACCTGAGCACGGCTTCCTCTGTGGTGATCGTTGGTGTGCCCGCGCAAGCGGAATCGAGCTCTGCCGGAGTCTGGGAGGCGCCTGCTTCCGCCATCGTCCACGATATGCCGGCTCCTGACGTTGGAGACGTCATGTTGGCAGACGCACTGCAGCGAGCCGCCACCAGACTTGAATCTGAGGGCATTGTCGCGCCGGAATCGGTAGGCTTCGACGTATCATCCTTAGCCGACGAGGAACCTGTCGTTGCTTTGGAGCCTGAGCCCGTCCTTGAGCCAGAGGCCGAAGTGACACCGGAACCTGAAATCGAGCCTGAACCTGAGATCGAACCGGAACCCGAAATCGAGATCGAACTTGAACCCGAGGTCGAACCGGAACCCGAGCCCGTGATCGAACTTGAGCCCGAGCCTGAACCCGAGATCGTGCCTGCTCCAGTATCCGAGTCTGATTCGAACCTCTCGGCAGTCATCGCGTCACTGGGTTCGCTCAACACAGAGCAAGCCGTCAGTGAATCGCCGGTCGCCGAGTCGCTAGAGCCCCAGGAGGCGGAAGGCGAGGGTTGGCCATGGCTCAATGTTGGCGAAGTGGCGTCAGACGCTGAGGATTTGGAGATCGCCGAGGAACCGGAGTCCATTCCGGAGCCCGAGCCCGTCGTATCGATCTTCAGCGATCCTGATGATGTAGTCTCACCAGCGCCGCTGGCCGATGATGTCTCGGCAGTCGTAGATGAATACGCCGAGTTGCCCACGCCTGTAGTCGTAGACGCCACTGCACTTGAGATCGAAGCCCCCGAAGAGAGCGCGGCCCCTGAGGTCGCTCCGCTTCCCGAGGTAGCTGAACCGGCCGCGGCATATGCGCCCGCCGGAGATCTTTCGCTTGAGTCTTACACCTGTGCTGACTGCATCTACTCGAACACCTGCCCAAAGGTGAACGAGACTGCACCGGCAGAGTGTGGCGCATTCCAGTGGAAAGCTGTCTAACCACAAAATATTGGTGACACATCGAGCCTGCCTACCATATAGTGTAGGCAGGCTCTTTCAATCTCTAGGGGGCGACGGTGTCACTCGAGCGCCACACATTCCCCTTCAGCGCTATCGTGGGACAAGAAGTCCTTAAGACTGCGCTGCTGATAAACGCAGTCGATCCGAGGGTCGGCGGCGTTCTCATCCGCGGGCACAAGGGGACTGCCAAGTCGACCGCAGTCCGCGCCTTGTCGGACATCCTTCCCGAACTCAACGTGGTCGACGGTTGCATCTATGGATGCGACCCGAACGACTCGCGCTCACTATGCGCCGACTGTGCCGAGCGTAGTTCGCTACCTCTCACGCGACGGCGCCCTCGAATGGTCGACCTTCCTATCTCGGCGACCGAGGACCGCCTGGTCGGCACGCTTGACCTGGAGCACGCACTCAAGAGCGGTGAGCGCCGTTACGAGCCAGGTCTTCTTGCCGAGGCAAACCGTGGCGTCTTGTACGTTGATGAAGTGAACCTGCTCGAGGATCACCTCGTCGATGCGCTGCTCGATGCAGCTGCAAGCGGTGTCAACGTCGTCGAGCGTGAAGGTGTGCGTCACGTGCACCCCGCCCGATTCATCCTCGTGGGAACGATGAATCCTGAGGAAGGCGAGCTTCGACCGCAACTCCTCGATCGATTCGGGCTGTGCGTTGATATCGAAGGCATCGCAGATCCGACCGAACGCGTTGAGGTCATGCGCCGCAGGCGTGCGTTCGAGGATGATCCAGACGGTTTCGCTCGGACATGGAGTTCAGACGCCAAGGCGCTTGTACGCCGAATTGAGAAAGCTCAGCGGTTCCTTCCTGATGTCGAACTCGATGATGATCTGCTGTTCCTGATCGCATCCGTATGCGGCTCGATCGGGGTCGACGGGCATCGGGCCGACTTGGTGATGGCACGAGCCGCTGCCGCGTTCGCACTGCTCGACGGTCGAAGGGAAGTAACGGCAGCCCACGTACGCGCCGTTGCGCCAATGGTTCTGGCGCACCGTATGCGGCGTACGCCCTTCGACGAGGAGAGCTACTCGGAGGATCGGCTCCAAAGCGCGCTTGCCTCGGCAGGCGCTGGTCCTGACGATAGTGAGTCCGACGCTTCCCCTGGCGCGCAGGATGGCAAAGGTGACGGAGAGGTGGCTGCTCTCGGCGTTCGGCTCTCCGCCGATCAGGTCGGCTCTACCGATGCTCCTGACGATGTCTCAACGCGACTGTCAGTTGAGATTGACCGCGTTCGACGCTCGTATGGGGGCAAGCGCCAGGAGACGACATCAAATGACCGCTCAGGGCATTACGTGCGCTCTGAGCCACTACGTCCCGGCACTCAGCCCGACATCGCGTTCGATGCGACCATTCGCGCCGCTGCTCCGTTCCAGTCATCGCGGGAAAGCGATCTGGCCATCACTCTGGAGCCGTCGGACCTCAGGAACAAAGTGCGCCGTCGTCGCGTTGGCGCCTCGATCGTGTTCTGTGTTGACGCAAGCGGCTCTATGGGCGCGTCCAACCGCATGGATGCTGCCAAGTGCGCTGTGCTTGAGCTTCTCGTGGATGCATACCAGCGTCGCGACCGCGTAGGACTCGTCGCATTCCGTGGCGAGAGCGCAGAAGTCGTCCTCGCACCTACCGCAAGCGTCGAGCTCGCGCAGCTCAAGCTACGTGCGCTTCCAACCGGTGGCGCAACGCCGCTCGCACACGGTCTTGTCTCGGCATTGCAGCTGCTTGAGACCGAGACGCGTCGCAACGACGACGTGATTCCGTGGCTGGTGCTTGTCACAGATGGCCGAGGAAACGTGGGTATCAACGGCGGACTGGGCAGCGAGGATGCGATCACCGCCGCCGCGCGAATTCGTGAAGCCCGCATCAACACGATCGTCATCGATACGACTGGTGTTCCCGGAGGCGGCTCCGCAGCCCGTGATATCGCCAGAACGGCAGGGGCCGAGTACGTGCGCCTCAAGTCGCTCGATGCGCCAACGCTCACCCAGACTGTGCGGGAGCGCGTGCAGAGCGCGTAGTGGTGGAGTGGGCCTGTAAGCCGGATTTTGTCGAGGACGACCATCTATCTGGGATCACCGTCACCGATGACCTCACGCGGGCATACCCGAACGTCGGCCGGGCCAGCCTTAATCGCTCCTATTTGCCCTTGCTCCGGGTGGGGTTTGCCAAGCCGCCACGTTGCCGTGACGCTGGTGCGCTCTTACCGCACCTTTTCAGCTTTTCTCCCGCCGTAAGGCGGGGGAGTTTCCTTTTCTGTGGCACTTTCCGTCGCGTCGCCGCGCCCTGCCGTTAGCAGGCACCCTGCCCATCGGAGTCCGGACTTTCCTCACGTCCTTGCGGACGCGCGGCCGTCCGGCCCACTCCACCGGGGACATTGTAGCAGCATGGAGGCCGAATCCGGCTATCACCGAGCAGACGCGAACCGCCGGGCTACGGCCGATCAGGCGTTGGTCTTCGCCTGCATCCTGGCCCATGAATCCTTGAGAGTCAGCGTCCGGTTGAAGACGGGAGCACCGCTCGTTGAGTCCGGATCGACGCAGAAGTAGCCGAGCCTCTCGAACTGCACGGTCTCGCCCACGGCAGCTTCTTCGAGAGCAGGCTCGACAAGACACCCGCTAAGGACTGTTTCCGACGCAGGGTTCAGGTCCTCGAACAGGTCGCGACCGTCAGACCCGGGGAACGGGCTGGCGAAGAGATGGTCGTACAGCCGGACCTCGGCGGGTACAGCGTGAGCGGCCGAGAGCCAGTGCAAAGTCGCCTTAGGCTTGCGGTCATCAGGTGCGGCGCCACCGCGCGTAGCGGGATCGTAGGTACACCGAAGCTCGATCACGTTGCCCTCGGCATCCTTCACGACCTCGTTACACGTGACGAAGTACGCCGAGCGAAGCCGGACCTCGCGGCCGGGGGAGAGCCTGAAGAACTTCTTGGGCGGATCCTCCATGAAGTCATCGCGCTCGATCCACAGCTCGCGGGAGAACGGCACTTTCCGGGTCCCTGCGGACGGGTCCTCCGGATTGTTGGTGACGTCCATCTCCTCGGTCTGACCTTCAGGATAGTTGTCGATAGTGACTTTGATCGGGTCGAGGACCGCGAATCGACGAAGAGCCGTGCGGTTCAGTACGCCGCGCACCGCATGCTCCAGCATCTCGATCTCAACCACGCTGTCTGCACGAGCGACACCGATCATCCCTGCGAACTCACGCACACCTTCGGCGGGGAAGCCGCGGCGCTGGATGCCGGTGAGCGTGGGCATGCGCGGATCGTCCCATCCGTGCACAAATCCGTCCTTCACCAAGCGCAGTAGCACGCGCTTGGAAAGCACTGTATGCGTTAGGTTGAGCCGAGCGAACTCGTACTGATGCGGGGTCGAAGGCACCGGCAGGTTCTCGATGAACCAATCGTAGAGCGGACGGTGGTCCTGGAACTCAAGCGTGCAGATCGAGTGCGTGATGCCTTCGATCGCATCGGACTGGCCGTGAGCGAAGTCGTACGAGGGGTAGATGCACCATGCATCGCCAGTGCGAGGATGCGCGGAGTGCAAGATCCGGTAGATCACCGGATCGCGGAAGTTGATATTGCCCGAAGCCATGTCGATCTTGGCACGCAGGACGCGTGAGCCATTGGGGAACTCGCCTGAGCGCATGCGCGCGAAGAGGTCGAGGTTCTCCTCAGGTGAGCGGTCGCGCCATGGGCTCGCCTTGCCGGGCTCGGTGAGCGTACCACGGTATTCGCGGATCTCCTCGGCGGAAAGGTCGTCTACGTATGCCTTACCTTCACGTATGAGGTAGGTCGCCCACTCGTAGAGCTGCTCGAAGTTGTCACTCGCGTAGAAGAGGTACTCGCCCCAGTCGAATCCAAGCCAGCGTACGTCGGCTTCGATGGCGTCGATGTACTCCTGCTCTTCTTTCACAGGGTTGGTGTCATCGAACCTGAGGTGGCACCGGCCGGAGAACTCTGCCGCGATGCCAAAGTTCAGGCAGATAGACTTCGCGTGACCGATGTGGAGGTAGCCGTTAGGCTCCGGAGGAAAGCGCGTGACGACTTCGCTGATCCGGCCTTCACGGAGGTCAGCGGCAACGATGTCGCGAACGAAATCGCTCTTCTCGGATGATGATGCGTTTTGTGTGTCCATGGTCGCCGAGGATAGCACAATGGGTGGCCGAAAGCAGATGGCAAGTTCACCGATAATGAGAACAGCAACGGCCCCACCGGCGCGAGTATTTCTACTCGCAGGTGGGGCCGTGTATTTCGCTGGTAGCCCGTACGGGATTCGAACCCGTGA
>DDWM01000018.1 GCA_002345925.1 Actinobacteria bacterium UBA2286
CATTTCGACCTTGTCGAACTGGTGGACGCGGATCATCCCGCGGGTGTCTCGGCCAGCACTTCCCGCTTCTTCACGGAAGCACGGCGTGTAGGCGCAGTAGTGGCGCGGGAGCGTCTCGGCCTCAAGGACCTCGTCGCGGTGTAGGTTGGTGAGCTGCACCTCCGCGGTCGGGATGAGGTAAAGGCCCTCGCCCGTCTTGAAGAGGTCGTCCTCGAACTTGGGCAGCTGGCCCGTGCCGGTGAGCGTGTCGACGTTCGCAAGCGCTGGCACCGCCCACTCTGTGAAGCCGCGCGAGCCGTGCGTGTCGAGCATGAAGTTGATCAGCGCACGATTGAGCCTGGCGCCGTCGCGGCCGAGCACCACAAAACGGCTTCCGGCAAGCTTCACGCCTGCCTCAAAGTCGATCAGACCGGCCTCGGGACCCAGGTCCCAGTGCGGCTTGGCCTCGAAGTCGAAATCGCGCGGGGTGCCCCAGCGGCGCACCTCCACGTTCTCGCTCTCGTCGGCGCCAACCGGCACGCTCTCGTGCGGGATGTTCGGGATGGTCATCAAGAGCTCACGCACCTCGGCATCGACCTTGCCGAGAAGATCTTCGTCAACCGCGATCTCCTCGTTGATGACGCGCACTTCTTCCTTACGCGACTCGGCGGTGTCCCGGTCGCCCACCTTCATGAGCGCGCCGATCTCCTTGGAAGCCTCGTTGCGGCGCGCCTGGCGCGATTCGACCTCGCCTATGAGGCGGCGGCGCTCTTCGTCGAGTGCTACGAAGCGATCGAAGTCCCAGCTACTGCGGCGATTCTCGACGGCAGCGCGGACAAGGTCGATGTTCTCTCGGACGAAGCGTGCGTCGAGCATGGTAAGCCTCCGGTCGGAGATCGTTCAGGTTCAGGTAAGTGCTAGGCAGGATTATAGCCGAGAAGACAGCCACGCCCGCGGGTTCAGCCTCGTGATATTCGTCACCGTTTTCTGTCACCACGATGCGTTACTCTTTCCTTATGAACTCTAAGGAGATTCGCACCCACAACGGAGTCATTCGAATAGTGCGCGGCGACATCACCGTTGAGCATGCTGACGCGATCGTGAACGCCAGCAACTCCAGCCTTCGTCCCGGCGGCGGCGTCTGCGGTGTCATCCATAACGCCGCCGGTTCAGCCGTTGCCGAAGACTGTCGTCGCGTGATGGCTGACCGAGACCCGCTCGAACCGGGCGAGGCTGTTGCGACCATCGCGGGCGACCTCAACGCCCGCTACATCATCCACGCACTCGGCCCTGTCTGGCACGGGGGCGACATGGGTGAGCCGAAAGCGCTCGCCTCGGCGTATCGCACTAGCATCGAGATCGCCGACGGACTCGGCCTGAGCTCAATCGCGTTCCCAAGCATCTCCACCGGCATCTACGGATACCCCATGATGGCGGCCGCACACGTCGCGCTGGACGCCATCAAGCAAGCGATGGAGCGAACTCGCTCAGTGCGCGAGGTCCGAATAGTTCTATACGATCCGTACGCCTTCGATGTGTGGATCTTGGCCGCGCGCTAAGCCTCGGCGCTACAATCGGTTCATGAACACGCGCATCGAACTCACTCCAACATCGCCCGAGGTCATGCACCTCTCGGCGGCTGACCCCGTGCTCGGCGAGCTGATCTCGCGTGTCGGCGACATCTCACAGGGCCTCGAGTCCGACGGCTTCAACTCGCTGGCAAGCGCAATCGTGAGCCAGCAGCTCTCGGACGCGGCCGCGACCACCATCTGGAAGCGCGTAGAAGCCACGCTAAGCGGCGTTACGCCTGAATCCATAATGGGCGCCGAGGATGACACCCTGCGCGGTGCAGGCCTCTCCCGGAGCAAGGTCTCGTTCCTGCGCGACTTGGCCGAGCGCACGCTCGACGGGCGGCTCGATATCGATCGCCTGCGCGAGCTTCCCGACGACGACATCGTGGCCGAGCTCATCTCGGTCAAAGGCATAGGCCGTTGGACCGCCGAGATGTACCTGATCTTCTCCCTCGGCCGACCGGACGTGCTGGCGCTGGACGACGGCGCCATCCGCGCGACCATCGGCTGGCTGTATGCACTCGGCGGCGCGGCAGAGCGCGCGGACGCAGAGCGCATCGGCGAAGCCTGGCGCCCCTACCGCACGGCCGCGTCCCTCTACCTATGGCGAGGCCTCAAGCTCAGGCGCGCCGAGGAGAAAGCCGCGCGCTAGACGCCAGATTGGTCCACGTCAATTGTTGCGCCACTGGCGCAACAATCTCGAGTTCCAGGTACTGCTCCGCGTACTGAATCATCCCAGACAGGCTCCGCCTGCAGAGCGCCGCTCCATGCCTACCCGAGGCCTCGGGCCGGTACAATAGGACGCGTTCCCGAGAGGAGACCAGAGAACATGAGCCGAGAACCGCAGGTGCCAGCAGCCATGATGGCCGCGTTCGCGGGCATGCAGAGTGGTGGGGCCGGCGTGGCGAGCGCGTTCGCTGTGGCGCTTGTGATGCACACGCTCGCACCCTGGCGCGAGCCAACCGGCAAGGACCTGGAGCGCGCCCTGCGCACCGCCGAGCGCTTCAAGCTGGCCGAGGACCTCGCGATCTTCCTCCCCGCCGAGCCAGGCAGGTTCGCTGGCCGAGCGAAGAAGGACGCGTACAAGGGCGTCGTGATAGCGCTCAAGCGCGTCGATGAACTCAAAGATGAGGACCGTGCCGAGGCGATCGCACAGGTGCGGGGTCTGCTGGGAGCTGGGTGACGGTCAGCGCTGTCGCGGCCCAGCTACCTCCACATGTCGGTCTTGCTCACTGGCAGCCGCGATCGCATCCGCGATGCGGGCGACCCTAAGTGCCTGGCCGCTGGAGAGATCACGAAAATGGAGCGCTCGAATGTCCGCTGCATGATGCGACAAGAGTAGCGCTAGGAGTACATCTGCAGTGTCTGAATCGAGTCGCGCTACTTGCCCTTGAGCCTCCAATACCGTGTTGTACACCGCCACCTGCTCACGTGCCACGCTCAAGAAGTCCGGATCAGAGAGCAAGGCCTCTTGTACTCTCTCTGGTGAGTCATATCCGAGACGAACGGCCTCTCTCAGAACCTCCTGCGCGTTCGCTGCAAACCGACTCGTCTGCGGGAACATAGAGGCAACACTCGATAGCATCGTGATCGCCAACCGCGTGGCGCGCTCGGAGAGAATCTGGCCTATCAGCTCATCTCCCTCTAGCGTCTTCTCAAGGAAGTTGTCGAGAAGTATACCTTCGAAGGGGCTGACTTCACCGAGCCTCCCAACCTTGTAGCGTATGTCATGCTCAATTTCGTTCCAGGCGTGCGCAAGCATGCTACAGACTTGAATCTCGCAAGTGAGTCCTCGGAGATTTCTGCCATCCGGTCCCGCGATAAGCCGCTCAGGCAGGGCTACTTGGCAATGGGTTGCCCGATATCCCGAGTCGCGAGACTTCCGGTCGACCTCAACGGGCAAGCCCGTGAGCGACTCATGAAAATGATGTCGAATCAGGTCAACAACTCGCTCGCGATCCGACTCAACGTAGGTCGCTACTCTGACACCAGCCAGATCACCCACGCCACAGAAGACCTGCTCCACGCTTGCAAGCGCCGCGATCTTCTCCTCATTTCCGACGTTGAGGTACCCCATCAACTTCAGATGGAGCGAGTCTGGATCCTTGGCTCTGAACTGTACGGACGCCGGAATGCGCCGAACCTGCACCAAATCAGAACACTCGCCAGCCACAAGCTGGGCAAGCTTAAGGTAGCGATCGTGCTCCCGAAACTGTCGATCGCGAGCTTCACACGCGACCTGGGGAGTCAGCATCAGCGCCTCACTCCATCCCTGGTACTGGGCCGTCGAGTCCCCAGACCTTCTTCGCGATCGCAACCAGGGAGTCCAACCTGGCCACCGCTGCTTCGTTCGTCCAAGAATCGAAGGATGCAACGTTGTTCAGCGCGCGGTCTATCGCTGTGTTCTTGCCAACCCTATAAGCCGGGCTGATCCCACTGGTCAACAGAAGCTTTGATTTCTCATAGTCACGGAGCTTCTGCGTTAAGGGCTTGTTTGCCGCAACAACGTTGATCGGCTTCTCTAAGAGGGTCAGATTGGCAATCGAACCCAGCCAGCGATTAGCCTCTTCGATGCCGCCGAATGCGTCAACTGTTGCTGTCTCAGCCTTGGAGGCGAGGATGTGCTCAACTTCAACATCTTTGTCGAGGTAGCCCTCCAGCGAGAACTCAGACTGCGAACCATACCCGATCTCGTCAACGTATTGGGCAAGCTTCGCAAGGATGTACTTCATGCGATACCGCGGGAGGTTGTCTTCGTGGATCAGCCGAAACTCCATTTCAAAAGCCTCTGACAGCGCGGTTCTCTCTGGAACGATCGAACTCATGATGAAACCATCGACCTGCTCAGCGGTCGTGAATTCGCGGAGCTTGATAGCCCATTCAATGAACTTCGATTCAAAGTAGTTCTTAGGTCGACGGGCAACAATGAAGACGAAGTACAGCGCTTCAACCTCCATAGCCAACCGATAGGCAGCACTCGCGGGTATGCCTTGAGCGGCCATCATAAGGATCAGATGCTGTCTCGTCGTACGGCTCATGTGCCAGACATTGCGAAGGCCTCGGCAGTCTGTACCATCCGCCAGCCGCCCCTGTATGAAGCCGACGTAGCCTCGTGCCGACGAAATTAGATGGTCGGTGAAACCGATTGGGTCTGCCCCATAACCCACAAGCGCACGATTGTCTTTATGAGTCAGCCAGTCATAGACTCGATCTGACTGAAGCTTACCCTTCGCGTAGTTTGCGAGAATGTGATATCGCATGAAGGCGAGGGGCTCCTCTTGCCGAGCATTGTAGAGCGTGTCAACCAGTGCCTTCCAGCGTCGCTTCAGCGTCTCGAATTCGTCCTCACTCGCATTCATGAAGAGTTGATTCTTCATCAAATCCATCGGATCCAGGCGCGCACCACGATAGTTGATAGTCTCAAAGATCCAGAGCGCACGTCCCAGACTCTCGGTCTTGATACGGATGAGCTTCACGTTCTGCATTAGAAACGCATAGAACTTGCGAACCACGTCAGCATCGCCGCCTAGACCCTCGGTTCCATCCCGAAGAAAAGTCTGAGCATTCTTGTAGGCTTCAACGAGATTTACAGCGGACTTCGTCGACGCACTAATCGATTCGATTGGGATCATGCTCCGCTTTGCCGCTATCTGAGCGAGTACGTCCTGGCTGTCCTCGTACTGCAACTCAACCCGATAACGAGTCTTCTCCTCGCCCTGGGAGTCAACGGAGACTTCTTCTAGCTGTTTGTGAACGGCAATCAGAGGCCTGCCGAGCTCCTTGAGATAGTCTCGGATTGCACACAAAACGACAAACAGAGTCGTAACGCGCTGCTGACCGTCGATAAGGTGATATACGTCATTCCGCCTGTCGTGATTCGTCACGATTGAACCGACAAAATAGTCGGGCCGATAGTCCCGAGTCGACTGCTCAAACTCCCCTTGGATGTCCTCTAGGAGCTTCTCGACTTCTTCGGGTCCCCATACGTACTCTCGCTGGAAATCCGGAACGACATAGAAGTCCTCGAACAGCTTCTTGATCGACATGTCCTCTGACTTGATGCCTTCAAGATCCACCATGCCCTCCAATGCCACATTCTGGATGACCCTCCCCATGACATTGACGGATCTTGGCGATTTCGCCAACACCTTTCCGGACTCACGTCCGTCGACCTCGCCTAGAGTGAGCGCAGCTGCGGACAACTGAGAGCTAGAGTCCCGCCGAATCTACTGCCCCCGGCTACCTCCCCACCTCGCTCGCGCATGCCGGGCGCCGTGTCACTCAAACGCGATCTCACTCGTGCGCCACGGGTACTCGTTTGCGCGGATCTCCTCGGCAGCGGGCTTACGCAGCCGCTTGATGATCCCCCACCCCACCTCTCCTCTCTTGGGTACAACCTTCATGGGGGTGGTTCACATGCAGAAGCTTGCAACGGTACTGCTCGCGCTCGTCGTTGTGTTCGCTATGGTCGGTTGCTCGGGCTCAGACCCTGAGGTCGACACCGGCGAGCAACCCGAAGTCACGGAGTCAATCCCGCCAGAAACCGAAATGCCGGTTCTCACCGGCGCGTGGGAAGTCACGACTGTCCTTACGGACATCGACATCCCCGCGATGACGCCGGCGGCAGATCAGCCGGGCGCGCAATGGACGTGCACGGTGGACGGTGACACCATGACGCTCGTGACCGACCAGCACACGTACACGGGCAGTTTCGAGTCCAATGACTCCGGCGGCACATGGGTCTACGATGCCGCAGCGACCTACACCGATGACGGCGGCACAGTCTGGACCAGCACCATTCTCGTGCGCGCGACTCAGGACAACGCCGACGCATTCACCGGCACCATGGAAGGCGAGATCTCATCCGACGCGGACGGGCATCTCTACTCAGCGGTCTGGGACATCACTGGCGCGAGACAGTAGGGCTTGAGGCGTTCGGCTCGGAAGTCTACTCGGAAGCCTTGTACCGTACATACCTTCCGAGTAATATTCCGAGTATGGAACTAGAAACTCTCATCCGCCGAACCGAAGGCAAGACGCTTGAGTTCAAGCGTGATGCCTCCTCGCCCGGCCCCATCCTCAAGACCGTGTGCGCATTCGCGAACACGGCGGGTGGCACGCTGCTCATCGGAATCGAAGATCGCATCGGCGCTGTGCTTGGCGTGGAGAATCCACTCGACACCGAGGAGTGGCTGGCGAGCATCATCGCCGACGGAATCTCGCCTCGCCTGGTCCCAAGCATCGAACTCCTCCCCTGGCGCGACACACGAGTGCTGGCGGTCAACGTTTACCCGGGGCCGTCTCGGCCATATTCGGTCACTTCAGGTTCCGGAACGGCCGCGGCATACGTGCGCGTCGGCTCCACCAACCGCATCGCCGACGATGCGCTCATGGCCGAGATGGGTCGCAGCGCTCGCAACATCAGCTACGACGAGTCGCCGCTTCCCGAGCTTGCCGAGTCCGACATCGACCTTGCGGCACTCGAGGCAGCGTTGGGACCGAATCGCACCGCAAGCAAGAGCGACCTGCGCACGTTGCGCCTTACCGTCGACGACCAGGGCCGTCGGGTACCGACGGCAGGCGCCATTCTGCTCTTTGGCATGAACCGGCTGGACACGTTCCCGGATGCCTGGATACAAGCCGGGCGGTTCAAGGGCACCGACAAGCGCACCGTTATCGACTCGGCAGACTTCCGAGATTATCCGATCACCGTAGTGGAGCAGGTGCTCGCGTTCATCTCGCGCAACACCTCGATGAGCTACGAGGTCACCGGTCCGCGTCGACTCGACGTTCCGGAGTACCCATCCGTCGCGGTACGCGAGGCCGTGATCAACGCCGTCGCGCACGCCGACTATTCGCAGCAGGGCGCGCCGATCCGCATCGCCATCTTCGATGACAGGCTGGAAGTCACCAGCCCCGGACTGCTTGTTTCGGGGCTGACGATCGCGGACGTGCTCTCGGGCGTCTCCAAGCTGCGCAATCGAGTCATCGGTCGCGTCTTGCGCGAAGCGAACCTGATCGAGCAGTGGGGCAGCGGCATCCAACGAATGCGTGCGGCATGTGAGGCAGCCGGCCTGCCTGAGCCGCTTCTCGAGGAGATCGGAACCAGCTTCAGGGTCACGATGTTCTCGGCGCGAGAGCGAGAGGCACACCCCACTAACCCGCTGGATGAGCGGACGCTCGACGTGCTGCGGAGTGCTGACGGCCTCGGAACCAGCGACGTTGCAGAAGCTATAGGACGCACGGCGCGCGCCACTCGCACCAGACTGCAGCGTCTTGTGGAGGCCGGCCTGGTGGTTGAGATCGGAAGCGGACCGAACGACCCGCAGCGACGCTACTACATCGCAGAGGATCCAGGGCGGTACGGCAACTAGCGCCCTACCCTACCTCGCTTGTGCACGCGGGGCACCGGGTCGCTGCAAGCGCGATCTCACTCTTGCAATACGGGCACTCCTTGGTGGTGATCTCCTCGGCAACGGGCTTGCGCAGCCGATTGATGCCTTTCACCATCATGAAGATGGCAAGCGCGACGATCACGAAGTTGATGAGCGTGTTGATGAACACGCCGTAGTTGAGCGTGACGGCTCCTGCATCGGCTGCCGCCTGCACGGTCGCGTACGGACCTGCCGCCGCGCCTTGCCTAAGCACCCAGAACAGCTGCGAGAAATCAGCCCCGCCGAGAAGCGCACCAATCGGCGGCATGATGACATCATTGACGAGCGAGGCCACCACCGCGCCGAACGCGGCACCGATGATCACGCCAACCGCCAGGTCGACGGCATTGCCCTTGATCGCGAACTCCTTGAACTCTTTGAACATCTCTGTTGCCCCCTAGCTGATCGAGGCCACGCCGCCGTCAGGGTTGACCTCAAGCTGGAGGACGGATTCGGCAGCCTTCAGGTAGTTGAAGCGATACCCCAGAATCTTGATGTCGAACTCTTCACCAGGAAGGGCCGTGCTGAGAACATCCTTCACGGCAGCGGCCGCTGCCTTCTCGGCATCGCTGGCCGGCTCGGCAAGAATCGCGCCGGAGTTGAGCGACGCGTCCTGCTTCATGATTGTGGTGGCGTCAGCGGGCCTGGCCGGGCTGTAGAGCGAATGCGCGACGCCGTCGGCGTGCACCTCAAAGAGCACCAGCGTGTTGCCGCTAACCGCCGAGATCAGGTACGCCGTGAACGTCGGGTCGATTCCCGTTATGTCTGGCTCGGGCTGCCCGGCGCGCATTTCGAGGCCTGCCTTGAGCGCACTCGGAACCGCCGCCAGGGCGGCCTTCTCGTTTGCACCGCTCACCGGAATCGCCGTGTACTCCTCGGGTACCGCAGCTGCCGGCTCGGCATCTTTGACGCCGTGCGTCGATTGGCCGGGCGCCTTACTGGTCGACGTGCCGGAGCATCCCGCGAGAGCCAGACAACCGACGAGCCCTACCGTGATCAACCATGCTGAGCGACGCATCGCGACCTCCCGTATGCCGCGGCCCCCTTCGGGCCTCCTCGGCTCAGTCTATGCCGAGAAGCGCCCACCGGTCACGCCCTGCAAGCGTTTGGTGCGGCTTTAGTGACCGGCAAGCGCCACCCGCTACGCTGTTCCGGTGCGGCTGCGATGCTATCATATTGCTATCACCTGATTGGAGGCCGACATGGCAGACGTTCTCATCCGAAACCTGTCGGAGGACCTGGTGGCCAAACTCAAAGCGCGCGCCTCGGCGAACGGTCGCTCATTGCAGGCAGAGCTCACATCGATCCTGACGGCGGCGGCCAGGCCAACGCTTGATGAATGGTGGGCGGAAGCGGCCGCATTCCGAGAACGGTCCAAGGCGTGGAACATCACTGATGACAGTACGGATCTGATTCGCGAGGATCGAGACTCGCGATGACGTCGCTCGTCGTTGATGCATCGGCGATGTTCAAGTGCCTGGTCAACGAGGAATGGTCGGACGAAGCCGTGAGCATATTGCAGGCCGCTGACGGGCTGGCTGCGCCCGACCTCCTCTATGCGGAGTGCGCGAACGCGATCTGGAAGCGAGCACGTCGAGGTCTACTCCCGCGCTCCGACGCAGAGAACCTGGTTGTTCGCCTACGTGCGTATCCGCTGCAAGCCCTCCCCCTCGGCGACCTTACCGCCGACGCGCTGCGCATCTCGCTCGCCTTCGACCACCCGATCTACGACTGCTACTACGTGGCGGCCACGATCCAGAGCGGCCACACGCTCGTGACCGCCGACCGGGTGCTGGCGAAGCTCGCCCGTGATGTCGGGCTGGATGAGCGCGTGGTGCTTCTCGGCAAGGATCGCGCCTAGCGCTCGAGGCTCAGCGCGGCTCCGTACGCGCCTACGATTTGCGCTTCGGCCGGCACCAGCACCTCGCCTGTGAAGCCGTCGGCGATAAGCGCGACCATCGCAGGGTTCTTCGCTACGCCGCCCGCGAACACGAGCGGACCCTGCGCCCTCACGCGCTTGAGTGAGCCGAGCGTGCGCTTTGCGATCGACTCGTGCAGCCCGCGTGCGATGCGCGAGCGGTCCTCGCCGCGGTGCACGAGGCCGGTCACTTCGCTCTCGGCGAACACCGTGCACATCGAGGAGATGCTCACGCCGGTCGAAGCGGCGATGCCGTGCTCGGCCATCTCTTCAAGCGAGAAGCCGAGCGCGCGCGCCATCACTTCGAGGAACTTGCCCGTCCCCGCCGCGCACTTGTCGTTCATCTCGAAGTCCGTGACCTTGCCGCCGGGCCCGAGCGAGATCACCTTGGTGTCCTGCCCGCCGATATCGAGCACCGAAGACGCGCTCGGGAACAGCCGAGCCGCTCCCACGCCATATGCGGTGATCTCGGTGACGGCGGTCCCGCCGAAGCGCTCGCGCGCGCCGTGGCGGCCGTAGCCGGTAGAGACGATCGCGTCGTGTGCGTTGCGGTCGACGAAGACGGCCGCAGCCGACCCGGGGTCGAACCCCGAGTCGGCCACAGCAAAGTCCACGATTCGGCCGTCCTCGACCCAGACGGCGTCAACGCTGCGCGAACCGATATCCAGGCCGAGTACACGCATGGCTTAGAGCATCTCCAGGAACGCTTCGATGCGGGTCGAGAGCTGGCCCACGTCTTCCATCGAGTAGTCGGTCGTGATTTTGAGCACCGGGAAACCGGCGTCACGGACGGTCGTCTCGACGGCGTTGGACTCCATCTCGTAGAGGCCGCAGAACTGCAGCGAGTAGTCGATGACACCATCGGCGCCAAACTCCTTCGCCATGCGTACCACGTCCTCCAGGCGACCCTGGTTGGGCGTGAAGCATGCGCAGTTGATGTCGAGGTACTTCTCGGCGATATCGCTGACCATCTCGTCGAGCGTGCTGGCGTCCTCGGACACGAGGTCCTGGTAGTAGCGGCTGCCGGTGCACATCTCCTCGCCCACCACGACCGCGCCGGCCTTCTCGATGATGTCGTGGAGCTTCCAGTTGGGGAGCGCCATCGGCGTTCCGGTCACGAGCACGCGCTTCGCGCCCTTGGGCGTGACGCCCTCGCCTGCAGCCACGCGCGCCTCGAGCTCATCGGCGAGCGCGTTCATCATCTGTGTGAAGCGAGGCACGTCATCGTAGAAGGCGACCTGTGTGGCGAGCAGCGCGTCTTTGCCGCTGATCGGTGCCGGGTCGGCAGCACGCGTGGCGGCGATGCGCTGCAGCGCGCGGCGCTTGTCGTTGACTTCCTTGATGGCCGCCTTGAGCGACTCGGTTGTGATGGTGTTTCCGGTGACGTCTTCGACCTTAGCCATGAGCGCACGGATCTCAGCGCGCCACATCGCCACATCAACGTCGCGCTTCATCTGCGGGAGCTCCATGACATACACGTTGTGCATCTCGCCGAGGAGCTCGTACGCCTTCTTCTTGCCGTCGCACGTGGTCTCGCCGATGACGAGGTCCGCTGACTCGATGTACGGGCAGACCTTGGCAAGCTTGAAGCCCATGAAGCTCTTGATGAGCGAGCAGGTGCTACGCGGCATGATCTGCTCGACCTGGTCGTAGGCGAACTCTGCGCCAGCGCACAGCCCCACGCTCCAGCCCGCCGCTGCGCGGATGATCTCCTCGGGCACGTAGAGGCAGAAGGTGCCGAACACCTTGCCGCCGGACTTGCGGTAGTCGTCGAGCTCCTTGATGCGAAGGCCGTGGACCTCGCTCATCACGAAGTTGAGGTAATCCATGCCCTGCGGGCGGTTCTCCTGCGTGAGGTACGCATCGCCGAACATCTGGCCCACAGCTCCAAGCAGCGCATCGTGTGTGGGAACGTCCAGACCAAGCTCGGTCCACATCGGGTAATAGTCCACAGGCTGATCCGTCACCGTTCGCTCCTAACCTCTGCTGATTTTCCGTCGCTGATACCTTACATTGCATTTAGTTATAGCAGAGCGCACAAACGGGTGTCCACCGCGCATATAGGGGTTCGTCCTGCTATTTCGCCTTCGGGTAGCTGCCGAGAATCTTTACTTCGCGCAGCTTCAGGCGCAGGCAGTCAAGCGCGAGGCGCACGTGAGGATCCTCGATGTGGCCCTCGCAGTCGATGAAGAACATGTAGTCCCCAAGCTGACGCTTGGTCGGCCGGCTCTGAATCTTAGTCAGGTTGATCTCGCCGTAGGCGAACTCCGAAAGGATCATGAGCAGCGCGCCCGGTTTGTCCTTCTTCATGAACAACGCGAGCGACGTCTTGTCGTGTCCGGTGCGCTCACGGATGCCGCGCCCCACCACCACGAAACGTGTCTGGTTGCCGGCGTAGTCCTCGACGTTCGCGTGCAGGACCTGCGCGCCATACAGCTCCGCCGCGTGTGGTGTGCCGAGCGATGCGACACCGGGCGTTGCCACGGCCGTCTGGACTGCCTCGGCGTTGGAGTTTGCGGCCACGATCGGGCGGCCCGGCAAGTTGCGCTCAAGCCAGCGGCGGCACTGACCGCTCGCCTGCGGATGCGCGACCACAGAGGTCACCTCGGCCATCGTGGTGCCAGGCGCCGCGACCAAGGAGAAGTGGATGTCGAGCACAAGCTCGTCCTGAATCTCCAGCTGCGTGTCGAAAACGAGTCCGTCTAGTGTGGCCGGCACAGAGCCCTCGATCGAGTTCTCGATCGGGGCAACGCCCATGTCCGCTCGGCCACGATCTACGGCCTCAAAGACCTCGCTGATCGTTGTGCACGATATGGGCTCAAGATCGGGCAGGTCCAGCGCAAGCAGCGCCTCTTCAGAAAACGTGCCTGCAGGGCCGAGGAATGCGACCTTCGTCATTACGCTGACTCTCCTTCGGGCGGTTTCGGAACAGCCGTCGGGCGTCCCAATCTGGTCATTCGCAATTGCGGAGCGCGAACACGGTCCTTGCCCATCGTCTTGGCCTGATACACCGCGTCGTCAGCGGCCTTCAGCAGCGACTCTTTGTCCTCGGCATGCGTGGGGAAGTTGGCCAGACCGATGCTGACCGTGGCACGCACGTTTCGGTCACCGTCTTCGTTAGGGAACCGGTGCAAAGCCACGGCTTCCCGGATCTTCTCGGCAACGATGAATGCGCCGGCCGCGTCGGTCTCGGGGAGGAGCACTGAGAACTCCTCGCCGCCGTAACGGGCCACCATGTCGACTTCACGCACGGCCGTCTTAAGAACCTGGCCGAGCTCAGCCAGCACGGCGTCGCCGACAAGGTGACCGTGGCTGTCATTGACCGCCTTGAAGTCATCCACGTCGAGCATGAGGAACGAGAGGGTCTTGCCGTAGCGCCGCGCTCGGCCGATCTCGTCATCCAGGCGCTGCTGCAAGTAGCGGTAGTTGTACAGGTCGGTTAGCTCATCGGTGATAGAGAGCCGCTTGGTGAGCTTGTACAGGCGTGAATTCTCGACAGCCACGACCAGCTCCGAGGCGACCGCCGATAGCACCATGCGGTCATCTTTCTCAAGCGCGTCGATTTGTGCCGATTCCGCGCAGAACACAACCAACATCTCGTTGTGGTCGAGCAGCTCAAGACACGCGAAGTGGTCATCTTGGCCAAGCTCAGCCTCTGCGATCAGACCGGGGCCCGCGTAGGAGTATGTGCCTTCACTTCGCAAGCCCTTGCTCGCGCTGAACAGCGTCTGCTGTTTCGCCTTGTCGATGACGAAGATGCACGCGGCGGGGATGTCGATGACTTTTTGCAGGATGTCGATGACGACCGGCCCGACGCTGTCGAAGTCGAGAGTAGAGTGGATGATCTCGGATATCTCCGATATCGCCTGGAGCTCGGCGACGCTGCGCTCAAGCTGACGGTTGAGGTCCACGACTTGCATGCTGCGGCCTTCCAGCGACATCTGCCGATCGGCCTGCTGCTCCATCACAAGCCCAACCGACCAGCCGAGCAATACGATCGTAGCGGCCTTCATCACAACGAACGCGTAACCGCCGAGAGCAAGCATGTCTTGGACCATGGTGAGATGGGCTGCAAGATATGACACCACGAACAACCCCGAGTACACCCAGGCTCGCGACCGCTTGAAGACCGTCGCGTAGACTGCGGCCAGGCCAACGTAGAAGGCATAGAACGGGTCTTCGTACTGCGATGTGGCCATCACGAAGAATGCTAGCGCCACCAAGTCGAACGGAAAGGTGATGAGCAACGTCGCCTTCGCGCTCCGACCCCGGCCGCTCATGCGCGCTACAATGGTCAGTACAGTCGCGATCAGCCACAGCGTGACACCCACAAAGTACAGCGTGCTGTCACCTGGACTGAGCGTCGGTCGAAGCCACACCAGATACATGCCGAGGACGAAAAGGGCGCTCGCAATCCTGGCGATGAGATATGTCTCACCGTCGATGTCTAACCTGGCACGCGAGCCGGTCTTCAAAGAACGTCCCCTTAATGGCGGCTGACCTTGGGAAAGAGTATAACCTCTAGGGTGGTCGCCCATGCGGCCTCCCTCTCAATATCGGCAACTTGCACCTGGAGCTTTCATGGACCCAAAGACACTGCGCGCACTCCTCGAAGCCGTAGCCGCCGGAACGACCTCGTCCGGCGACGCGCTCTCTCAACTCGGAACGTCGCCATTCACGGATCTTGGCCACGCGAAGGTCGACCATCATCGTGAGATCCGCTGCGGCTTCCCGGAAGTTGTGTACTGCGAAGGCAAGACGCCGTCGCAGGTCCGCGCAATCGCTCGCGAACTGCTGGAGCGCGGCGAGGTCTTCCTCGGCACGCGAGCCAGCGCAGCTCACTATCAGTCGGTCGGACAAGTCGCCATGGACGCGCGCTACTTCGAGGACTCGCGCCTCATCGTGGTCGACCGCCGTGATCCGCGACCCCAGCACGGTCACATCGTCGTGGCGACCGGAGGCACCGCTGACCACGCTGTGGCCGAGGAAGCAGCCATCACCGCTGAGACAATGGGCAACCGCGTAAGCCGCCTGTACGACGTCGGCGTTGCCGGAATTCACCGCCTGCTCGCGCATCAAGAGCTTCTCCGAGACGCGAACGTGATCGTCGCGGTCGCCGGCATGGAGGGCGCTCTGCCGTCGGTAGTTGCAGGGCTGGTCGCATGCCCGGTCGTCGCGGTCCCAACGTCCGTTGGCTACGGCGCGAACTTCGGTGGCGTCTCGGCGCTGCTCACGATGCTCAACTCCTGCGCGTCTGGCATCGGAGTCGTGAACATCGACAACGGCTTCGGCG
>DDWM01000045.1 GCA_002345925.1 Actinobacteria bacterium UBA2286
ATCGTCATCGACGAGCTGGCCGACCTGATGATGGTAGCCGCACGCGAGGTCGAAGACTCGATCTGCCGCCTCTCGGCGCTAGCCCGTGCCGCCGGCATCCACCTGATCGTCGCGACCCAGCGGCCGTCGACAGATATCATCACCGGTCTCATCAAGACGAACATCACGAACCGCATCGCCTTCGCGGTCTCATCAGGTATCGACAGTCGCGTCATCCTTGACCAGGCGGGTGCCGAGAAGCTTGTAGGTATGGGCGACATGCTCTTCTCGACTCCGGCGTGGCCGAAGCCCAAGCGGGTACAAGGCGCGCTTGTGACCGAAGCCGAGATCAACAGCGTCGTCGAGCATCTGAAGGCGCAGGCCGAGCCGGAGTACCACGAGGAGATTCTCCACCTCAAGCTGGCTACATCCGGCGGAGGCACGGCGAGCGACGATGACGACGACGATCCTCTTCTCTGGGAGGCCGCCGACATCGTCGTCACGAGCGGCATGGGATCAACATCGCTCCTGCAACGACGGCTTAAGGTTGGATACGCGCGTGCAGGGCGCATAATGGATATGCTCGANNGACGTAGAAGAACTAGAGTCAATCAAAGCATTCGATCGCAAAGATCGCGAAGAAGCCCAGTGACCGCCCGCATGGAAAGGAAGGTTCGCCATGCCTGTCGGTGAAACTCTCGCTGCCGAGCGGCGCAAACAGAGCAAGAGCATCACGGAAGTCGTTGCCGCGACGAACATCATCGCGCGGTTGATCAACGCCCTTGAGGCAGGTCGGTATGATGAGCTGCCTCAGCAGGCATACGTCCGTGGCTACATCCAAAGCTATGCCAAGTTCCTCGGCATGCCTGCTGCACCGCTGCTCAAGGAGTACGAAGCGGACCTTGGCGCGGGCAAGCCCCGAACGCGTCTGGAAGAAGTGCCCGAGCGCACAGTTGTTCCCATGCGCGACCAGATGCACCACATCCCGATGAGCACCTGGCTCACGATCGTCATCGCGATCATCGGCATCGGGTTCGTGCTTTGGCTTGTAGGCACGGTGGTGAACCGAAGTGACGCGCCGCTACCGATCCCGCCCGAAACCACCACGAGCACCATTGAGCCGACAGAAACCGTGCCCGGCGTCGCAACCGATACCGTCCCGGCCTCCGACACAGTAGGTGCAGAGGGCTCCGGGAGCACATCAAGCACAGTCGACGATCAGACATTCGTTCTCAAGGTGGACGTAGCTGAAGGCGCGGCGTCATGGCTGCGCGTGACGGTTGACGGCCTCAAGGCGTACGAAGGCACGCTCTCGGGTGGTCAGACGAAAGAGTGGACCGTCACCAAGGATGCCGAGGTACAAATCGGGAAGCCCGACGACGTAACGGTTACTCGTGACGGCGAAGCGGTAACCCCGAAGTCAAAGAACGGCATCGGTATCGTCACACTAAGCACGACGGCAGAGTAGTCCGCGCGCTTGGTGCGCGTTACGAAGGGAGAGCCTCATGGCCAAGGATCAAAGCTTCGACGTAGTCTCACAGGTCGACATGCAAGAGGTCGACAACGCCGTTCAGCAGGCATCAAAGGAACTCGTACAACGATATGACCTCAAAGACACGGGGGCGACCATATCCCTCGACAAGGCCGCAGCTGCGATAACGGTGACCGCGCCGAGCGACTTCACCTTCAAACAGGTGAGAGACGTTCTCGAGACCAAGCTCGTGCGCCGAGAGATCGAGCTCAAGGCTGTGACGTGGGGCAAGCTGGAGTCCGCGACCGGCGACTCGATCCGCTGCACCGGCACGATCGTCAACGGCATCGACCAGGAGATCGCGCGGAAGATCAACAAGGAGATCCGCGATCAGAAGTACAAGGTCAAAGTCCAGATCGAAGGCGACAAGGTGCGAGTGTCCAGCGCCAGCCGCGATGAGCTACAGACGGTCATAGCCTTCCTGAAGGCCGCGGATTACGGTATCCCGATTCAGTTCAACAACTACAGGTAGGGCTGGCGTGACAACCACACCCGCAATCCACTTCATAACGCTCGGCTGCCCGAAGAACGAGGTCGACAGCGATCGCATGAGCGCATCGGTCGACTCCGCAGGGTACCGGGTCACGACCGACCTCGCTGAGGCGGACGTTGCAGTGCTCAACACCTGCGCGTTCATCACCGACGCGGTAGAAGAGGGCATCTCGGCGATCCTGGAACTTGCCGAGTGGAAATCCGGAGCTCCCGGCCGCCTCATCGTGGTGGCGGGTTGTCTGCCGTCGCGTTATGGCGACACAGTGGTGCCCGAATTCCCGGAGGTCGACGCATTCGTACCTGTGGCCGAGGAGATTTCGCTCACTGATGTCATCGCTGGGCTCACGGGCGCGCCCGCAGGCTCCGGCGATGGGGGAGCGAAGCGTACGATTCCGGGCCCAACCGCATATCTCCAGATATCCGACGGCTGCCATCGGCGCTGTGCTTACTGCACGATTCCGTCTATCCGCGGGCCGTACCGCAGCGCGCCAATCGAAGAGATCGTTGCCGAGGCACGCTTCCTGATAGAGGGCGGCGCGAAAGAGCTCGTGCTGATCGGCCAGGACATCTCCGCGTACGGACGCGATCTTTCCTCGGCGGAAGGGTTGCCCTGCGTCTTGCGCGCGATCGTCGCGATACCCGGAGATTTTCGGATTCGCCTCATGTACGTGCAGCCGGACGGCGTAACCGACGAGCTCCTTGAGACGATGGCTGCAAGCGAGAAGATCTGCCAGTATCTCGACATCCCGCTCCAGCATGCTTCGCGCGACGTGCTCAGGCGAATGCGTCGCTCAGGAGACGCCGAGGCATTCCTGCAGCTACTCGGACGAATTCGAGCGGCTCTGCCCGACGTCTCGTTGCGTACCACGATGATGACGGGCTTCCCGGGCGAGACCCGCGCCGATGCCCGCATCCTTGAGACTTTCATACAAAATGCGACGTTCGACTACGTTGGCGTCTTCGCGTTCTCCCCGGAAGAAGGTACCGAGGCGGGAGCGATGGATGGACAGGTTCCCAAACGCACTCGTCTCGCACGCGCCCAGCGACTTCGCGATCTGGCCGACACATTCGGTATCGAGCGTGCAGCCGCTCGCATTGGTACCGAGGTCGTGGTGCTGTTCGAGGGCGTTGATGAGACCGGTGGAAGCATTGGCCGCACATGCGGTCAGGCCCCGGAGATCGACGGAGAGGTAATCGTTGAAGACAGCGTGCCTGCCGGAGAAACGCGCGTCGTGCGTATCATCGACTCCGCCGGGTACGACCTTGTCGGGGAGTTGGTCCGATGACGGATATCAACAACGCCGCAAACCGAGTCACTCTCGCCAGGATTCTGCTCATCCCGGTCTTTCTTGTCGTGCTTCTCGGCGAATGGCCGCAGTTCATGCCGCCGTCGGATTTCTGGTCGGCCGCCAAGCCGTGGATAGCTGCGGCCATCTTCGCGCTTGTTGCGGCGACTGACGCCGTTGACGGCTACCTCGCGCGCTCTCGCAACGAGGTGACCACCTTCGGCAAGTTCATCGATCCTCTGGCGGACAAACTGCTCGTGACGGCCGCGCTGGTCGCGCTGGTCGACCTCGACACGCTGCCTTCATGGATAGCGCTCGTGATCATCAGCCGTGAACTCATCGTCTCGGGCCTGCGGATGGTAGCAGTGGCCGAAGGCAAAGTCATCGCGGCGTCCTCATACGGCAAGATCAAGACGATCGTCCAGATCATGGCCATCGTGGCTTTCATCGTAAAGGACAGCCCCGTCACGTCGCAGGTGGCAGGAACGGGAGCTGCAACCGCACTCGTCTGGGGATCTTGGCTGGTGATGACCGCCGCGGTCATCCTGACGATCCTCTCGATGATCGACTACTTCTATCACGCTCGCGACATCATCACAGGGCCGTGGTCTGGGAAACGCGATGCCGGCTAAGCCCTTCGCAGCGATCGTCACGGTTGGCACAGAACTCGTGACCGGCCAGCGCCTTGATACCAATGGTGCCGAGATAGCCTCGGCTCTGCTGGTTGCCGGTTACGCAGTTGTCGAGATGCTATCCGTGGCCGATGACGCCTCAAGACTCGCGACACACCTGGCGCGTTTAGCTGACGAATGCGCTGTCGTGGTTGTCACAGGGGGACTTGGACCCACGCACGACGACATCACGCGGGACGCAGCCTCTCACGCGCTTGGAAAGCGACTTCTGCGCGACGCATCCATCGAACTCGCGCTTGTCGGCATCGTTTCTCGCCATAACAACCCAAACGCTGCCGAGCAGATACTGACGCAGGCCGACATCATCGAAGGTGCCACGGTGATCGCTCCTACAACCGGCACCGCCCCGGGGCAGATCATCCCAACCCGCGCCGGGCACCTCGTATTGCTGCCTGGACCACCTTCCGAGATGCGCCCCATGCTCGCTGGCTTCCTCGGCATTCACGGCTCGGCGACGCCGCCCGTGCGGTTGCGTTCGTCGGGGATCCCCGAGTCGGATGCGCAGCTCGCGGCGCAACGCGTTCTGGGCGAGCGGGCCGACGTAGGACTCACGGTACTGGCGGCCCCCGCCGACGTGGAGGTCGTGCTGTTCGACGAAGGGGCAGGAGCAACTGAGCTGGCTCGTCTCGGCGAACTGGTGCGTGAAACCCTCGGTGATGCGTGTTACTCCTCGGACGGAAGCTCGATGGCCGAGACAGTGATCCGACTTGCACGCGAGAATGAAGTTCAAATCGCATGCGCGGAGTCGTGCACGGGCGGCAAGATCGCGACGGCTCTCACGGACGTTCCGGGATCATCCGAAGTGTTTCTGGGTGGCGTGGTCTCATACTCNNNNGTGAGCGAAGAGGTCGCGCGCGAAATGGCAATCGGCGCCTCAGTAGTCACTGGCTCGGCGTACGCTGTGTCCACTACAGGAATCGCCGGTCCGACGGGCGGCACGCCGGAAAAACCCGTGGGGCTTGTCTGGTTTGGTATCCGCACACCGTCCGGGGTGACGTGCGAACGCAGGGAGTTCTTCGGCGACCGAGCGGGCATTCGCACTCGCGCAACGATGTTCGCGCTGAACCTCTTGCGGCGAGCTCTCTTGGACAACTAGTGAGCATCCGCGCCTTTCTCGGCATAGGGCTTGCACCACAAGTCCGAACCACACTGAACGCGTGCACCGCCGCGATCCAGGCGGAGTCCCGCGCCTGGCGTGACGAGAAGTGGGTGTCACCCGAGAACCTGCACGTCACGCTCAAGTTCCTGGGAGCTGTGGAAGAGGCAGAACTAAGCGGGATCATCCAGGCGTGTACGCGAGGATGTGAGGGTCTTCCTGAGTACTCGCTCACGCTTGGCGAGATACAAGCGAAGCCCAGACTCCGAACCGCGTCGATGCTTTGGACGACGCTTGCTGAAGGAGAGGCACAGACAGCAACGCTTGCAACCGCAATCGAACGCGAACTCGCAACCGTGGGAATAGAGCCGACGACAAGGCCTTTCTCCGCGCATATCACGATTGTCAGAGCACGCAAGCCCAAGCAGGTCCCGTTTGAAGCGCTGGATGCGGGAAACCGCGCGCTGTACGCAGCGGGCGAGCGCGAAAAGAAGATGTCAGTGCGGGGTATTACTCTGTTCTCGAGCACACTTACCCCGCGCGGTCCGCTGTACCAAGAACTTGCCCATGTGCCGTTCACGGGGTGATTGACACCGAACGTGTGTTCGTATACGTTAGTGACAGCCTTTCAGGGGTCGCCCGTACGGCGAAAAGGAGCGATTGGTATGCAGAACGACAAAGAGAAGATACTCGACCTAACGCGTGAGCAAATCGAGCGAAAGTTCGGCAAAGGGTCGCTCATGCGACTCGGCGAGCATGCCCTCACTGTGGGCATCCAGGGAATACCGACGGGCTCCCTGGCACTTGATGCAGCACTTGGCATCGGTGGTGTCCCCAGGGGACGCATCGTTGAGATCTACGGGCCCGAGTCATCCGGCAAGACGACTCTCGCGCTGCAGATCATCGCGGAAGCCCAGCGCATGGGAGGCATAGCCGCATTCGTTGACGCCGAGCATGCACTGGATCCCACCTACGCCGCGCGTCTTGGCGTGGACATCGACGACATCCTGATCTCGCAGCCGGACACTGGCGAGCAGGCCCTTGAGATCACGGACATGCTGATCAGATCCGGAGCGATCGACGTAATAGTCATCGACTCAGTTGCCGCTCTCGTACCTCGAGCTGAGCTTGAGGGTGACATGGGTGACACTACAGTCGGCCTGCAGGCAAGGCTCATGAGTCAGGCGATGCGAAAGCTGGCCGGCTCGCTCAACAAGTCGAATACCACCTGCATCTTCATCAACCAGCTCCGCGAGAAGATCGGCGTCATGTTTGGCAGCCCAGAGACCACTTCAGGCGGTCGCGCACTCAAGTTCTACGCATCGATACGGATTGACATTCGCCGCATCGATTCAATCAAGCAGGGGACCGATATCGTCGGTAACCGAGTCCGCGCCAAGGTCGTGAAGAACAAAGTTGCGCCGCCTTTCAGGCAGGCAGAGTTCGACATCATGTACGGATTGGGCATCTCGAAGGAAGGTAGCCTTGTCGACCTCGGCGTCGAAGAGGGTATCGTCTCAAAATCAGGTGCCTGGTACACGTACGGCGAAGAGCGCATGGGACAAGGACGCGAAGCTGCCAAGGAGTTCCTGATCGAACACCCCGCGATTCGTGACGAAATCGAAACGAGACTACGCGACAAGCTGGGGTTACCTGACCCCTCAGTGCCACTCGGAACAACTCCGGTGGCTCCAGTAGAGGATTAGGGTCAGGTTTACGCAATGACCGGCATCGTTACAAAGATCACTACGGTTCGAGTCGGCTGTAGACCTAGAGTCATCGAGATTGACGAGCAGCCGTGGCGTACCACATCTGCAGCCACAATCCGCTTGTCTGGTTTGCGCGAAGGCGACATTGTCGACCTTGAGGAATTGGCGCTCCGAATCGATGAGGCTGAACAGCAAGCCCTCCGTGAGCGCGGTATCGCCTTGCTGGGCTATCGCGAGAGAAGCGTAGCGGAGTTGCGCTCCAAGCTTCTCGAAGACGGCTACCCGGACGCATCGGTGCATGCTCTGGTCTGTGCGCTGGAACGCTCAGGGCTTGTGAATGACGAACGCTTCGCGGAATCACTCGTGCGCTCTGCGGCCGGTGGCAAGTCCCACGGCCGCAGGCGCGCGGCGATTGACCTCGCGGCTCGAGGCGTCGCTGACGACATCGCGCTCGCCGCACTCGACGAATACATGCCAGCAGATAACGAGGATGAGCGAGCGCGACAGGTTGCACGCAAGCTCACACGACCAAATGAACGCGTCGATCGCCTTGCCACGCGTCTGGTTCGAAAGGGATTCTCACCGTCAGTCTCGTACTCGGTAGCCAGAGAAGTTCTATCGGATGTCGATACGGACAGCCTGAACCCCGACCTCTCAGACCTCTGATTGCCCCTCTGATATGCGATTTTACCCCTTCGCGCTACCCGAATGCGCTTGACGCGAACCTCCGTTCGCAGCTACGATATGCGCGGCAAATGTGATTGAGACGACGGTCGGTCCACCGGCCGTCGATATGTGTGAAGTATCCGGATAGTTGCGGCTCGTTCCCGCAGGGCGCACGCCCTGCTAGCAGTGTATACAACGCGCTATCCGTATCTCGCGCCTGTTCTATCGCAGTTGCCGGGCGCCGTGTCGTCCGGCTTGACGTAGCACTCACCAGGGATTCTGTGTCCCACGTGCGCAAGACGGAATGCGGCCCGACGCAAGCAATCGGGTGGCTGGCGCCCCTCTGACAGTGTGTGTTCACGACTCAGGAGGGGACTATGGAATACGTTTACATCACCGCCTCTCTCGTCATCGGCGCTCTCATCGGGTATGCGATTCACCGTTTTGTGGTTTCCGACAAGATCAACCGCTCACGCGAGTCTGCTGAACGGATGCTCGCGGATGCCGCGAAACAAGCCGAAACGACGAAGAAGGAACTACTGCTTGAAGCAAGAGACGAGATCTTCCAGCTGAAGGCCACGGCCGAAGATGAAGCCAAGGAGCGGCGCAAGGATCTTAGTGCGCTCGAGAACCGCCTCATGCAGCGGGAAGAGTCAATCGAGCGCCGCGCTGAGTCGCAGGATAAGCGGGAGCATCAGCTCTCAAGCCAGGCAGGGCAGATCGCCAAGCTGGAGAAGGAACTTGAGACCTCGATTTCCGAGGAGAAGCGCCGACTCGAGGTGCTCGCTGGGATGAGCAACGAGCAGGCGCGCGAAGTGCTTCTCGACCGAGTTCGGGACGACACCACGCACGACGCTGCAATCATCATCCGTGAAACGGAAGCACGTGCGCGCGAGGAAGCCGACCGCAAAGCTCGCAACATCGTCGGCATTGCAATTCAGCGCGTTGCTGCCGATCACACAGCCGAGTCGACGGTATCAGTCGTTCATATTCCTAGCGATGACCTCAAGGGACGCATCATCGGCCGGGAAGGTCGCAACATTCGCGCCTTCGAGCAGCTGACCGGAATCAACCTCATCATCGATGACACGCCTGAGGCTGTCATTCTGTCGAGCTTCGATCCGGTTCGGCGAGAGATAGGTCGCATCACCCTCGAGACTCTTATCGCCGACGGGCGTATCCACCCGGCTCGTATCGAAGAGATGTTCAACAAGGCTACGACCTTGGTTGAGGAGCAGGTTCGTGAGGCTGGCGAGGCTGCGGCCTTCGAGATGGGCATCCCGAACCTCCACGCTGACATCATTCGCACGCTAGGTCGACTGCGCTTCCGCACCTCTTACGGCCAGAACGTCTTGAAGCACTCCCTGGAAGTGGCTCACCTCGCCGGCGTCATGGCTGCCGAGCTTGATGTGGATATCAAGCTAGCGAAGCGTGCCGGCTTGCTGCACGACCTTGGCAAGGCTATCGACCACGAGATCGAAGGTCCGCACGCTGTCATCGGCGCAGACCTCGCACGCCGACTGGGCGAGCCCAAGGAGATTCTCCACTGCATAGAAGCGCATCATGGCGATATCGAAGCCACGACTGTCGAAGCAGTGCTTGTCCAGGCCGCTGACGCCATCTCGGCATCGCGCCCCGGTGCACGTCGTGAAACGCTTGAGAGCTACATCAAGCGCCTTGAGAAGCTCGAGGCACTGGCTGAGTCTCACAAGGGCGTCGAGAAGACGTACGCGATGCAGGCAGGCCGCGAGATCCGCGTCATGGTCAAGCCGGAGGAGATCTCCGATGCCGAGTCGACCATTCTCGCAAGAGACATCGCAAAGCAGATCGAAGAGGAACTGCAGTACCCCGGCCAGATCAAGGTCATGGTCATCCGGGAGAGCAGAGCGATAGAGTTCGCCAAATAGCATTCGCCGGAGACAGAAGGGAGCGGACAAGGCATGTCCGATAATGCCGATCGGCTCATAGATTTCGTCTCTTCTGTCTCCGGTGATGAGTTTCTCAAAGTCGAGGAGAACCTGGGTGACGGGTTCGTCCGCCTCAAAATATCCGAGGCGGAGAGACGACAAGCCAAACATGACGTCCGCTCCTTTGAAGATATCGTCGTAGAGCTGCTCCGCAACTCGCGTGACGCCCACGCTCAGCGTATCTTCGTCGCAACCACCCGCGAAGGAGACGTTCGGACTCTGACCATCATCGACGATGGCATCGGCGTTCCCATGCAGCTGCACGAGACCATCTTCGAGCCTCGGGTCACTAGCAAGCTTGAGACGATGGTCATGGATCGCTGGGGAGTGCACGGGCGAGGCATGGCGCTCTTCTCGGTTCGCTCCAATGTCTCCTCAGTCAAGGTCGCATCCTCGGATCTCCATCGAGGGATGGCACTGCAGGTAGTCGCCGATGTTGCTAACTCGCTTCCCGAGCGAGCCGACCAGTCCTCGTGGCCGGTGGTTGAGCGCGACCCGGAGGATGGTCGTCTCAAGGTCGCCCGCGGACCGCACAACATCGTGCGCAGGATCATCGAGTTCGCGTGCGAGCACCCGGAGATCGACCTGTTCTACGGGTCGCCGACTGAGATTCTCGCCACGCTCCACTGGACTGCGCGAGAGTTTTTGGATACGTCGGACCTGATGTTCTGCGAGGATCGCTCCCGCATGTTGGTCTGGCATCGTCCCGCACTAGGCGCCGACGCAGCTGAACTTGTAGAGATCGCTGCCGAGCTTGGATTGTCGATCTCGGAGCGAACAGCCCATCGAGTGATGGCGGCAGAGCTCGCACCCCTAGACCCTGTCATTGCCCAGGCCGTCGTCGAGGACGAACCGGCTGGACCCGGGGCACCAGACATCTATCGGGATCGACGCTCTCTGCGCATAGATCACACCGACCTTGATTCGTTTCGCAGGGAACTCGAGAAAGCGTTCGACGTGATTTCTGAACGCTACTACCTGAGTCTCAAGGGCGAGCCCAAGGTCACCGTAGGCTCAAATGAGATCAGAGTTCGCTTCTCTGTGGAGAAAGAGGACTAGCGCGCCGCAGAGTTGCTCTTGCACGGAAGGCGATGTTGTATACTTGAGGGCAGTCTTTTCTAAGCATCACGCGCAGCCAACACCACACCAGTGATCCAGCTTTCGTCGAAGAATCGCAGCAGCCAGGAGGCACCCGTGGAAGTCTTGAAGGTCTCGAGCAAATCCAGCCCAAATTCGGTGGCAGGTGCTGTGGCTGGCGTCATTCGCGAGAGCGGCGTGGTTGAGATTCAGACTGTTGGTGCCGGAGCGCTCAATCAAGCCATAAAGGCTATAGCGATCGCCCGCGGATTCGTGGCGCCAACCGGTGTCGACCTCGTATGCAGCCCGGCGTTCGCTGATATCGAAATCAACGGCGAAGAGCGCACCGCGATCCGGCTGCTCGTTGAGCCGCGACCTATGCACCACTCCTGACGGAGGGTCCAGTGCCGGCCGACCTGCATATCCACTCGACAGCATCCGACGGCACGGTCGCGCCAGCATCAATAGTCTCGATGGCGCGCGACCTCGGCATCTGGACTATCGCAGTATCGGACCACGACTCGGTTGATGGTATTCCGGAAGCGCTTGCGGCCGGATCCTCGCTGGGTGTGACCGTGATTCCAGCCGTCGAACTATCTGCCGAGACCGACGGCCGATCCGTGCATATTCTCGGGTACTTCATCGACCACAAAGATCCCGGTCTCCTGTCTCACCTACAAGGTTTGCGGGAGATCAGACTCTCAAGAGCTCGCGAACTCGTTCGTATTCTTGGCGACGGTGGTTACCCGATATCGCTTGACCAAGTTCTGGCCCGTACTTCCGGCGGCAGCGTTGGCAGGGCGCACGTAGCCCGAGTCCTGGTTGAAGAGGGACACGTCCCATCTTCGGGCGCCGCTTTTGACCGACTGATCGGGCGGGGCAAACCATTCTACGTAGAGAAGCCTGTCGCATCTCCTTCGGAAGTGATTTCGACGATCCGCTCTGCAGGAGGCATTGCAGTGCTTGCGCACCCTACTGTGAGCAACGCTGAGGATCTTATCGAACCGCTAACGGTCGCTGGCCTTCAAGGCATCGAAGCGCTTCATGCCCAGCACACCGCATCTGACCGTGAGCGTCTCAGGACGATTGCGGACAGGCTTGGACTAGCAGTCACCGGCGGTTCTGACTTCCATGGTCCGTGCGAAGGCAGGACACGTCTCGGCGATGGAGGCATGTCGGACGC
>DDWM01000009.1 GCA_002345925.1 Actinobacteria bacterium UBA2286
GTGTACGGGATGAAGACCTCCTCGGCGGTGCGCCTGGCAACGTCGAGCATGAGCGGACGCTCCTCATGCGTGGCGGTGATGTCGAGGAAGACGAGCTCGTCGGCGCCCTCTTTGTCGTAGGCGGCCGCAAGCTCAACGGGATCGCCCGCATCGCGCAGGTTGATGAAGTTGATGCCTTTGACCACGCGTCCCTCGTGAACGTCGAGGCACGGGATGACTCGCTTCATGAGCACGGCTTAGGCCTGCTCGCCGTGACCGACACGAATCGCCTCGGCAAGGGTGAATGAGTTCTCGTAGAGCGCCTTGCCCACGATGACTCCCTCAAGCTGCATGCCGATCGTGTTCAGATCCTGGATATCCTCGAGCGTGGACACGCCGCCGGAGGCCGTCAGCGGGATGTCGATCTGCCCGGCCAATGCGCGGTACGCGCCGTAGTTCACGCCGGTCTGCATACCGTCCTTGCTGATATCGGTGTACGCAAGCCGTTTCACGCCGAGCAGTTCAAGCTCCTTGATGAGCTCAAGGACACCGTACTCGGTTCCCTGACGCCAGCCCTGGATGGCAACCTTGCCATCGCGTGCGTCGACGCCGGCAACGATCGCGCCGCCGTACAGCTCGCATGCCTCGGCAACGAGGGAGGGCTGTGTCACAAGCGCGGTGCCGAGCACCATACGACGGATGCCGATGGCGCTCAAGCGATCGAGCATCTCCATCGAGCGAAGTCCTCCGCCGGTCTGAACCGGGACACCAAGTGCGGCGATGCGCTCCAGGTACTCGATGTTCTTCGCCTCGCCGGTGACGGCGCCGTCCAGGTCGACGACGTGAAGCCACTCGGCGCCCTGGTCGATCCACTGCCTTGCCTGGTCGACCGGGTCGTCGTTGTAGACCGTTACCGCGTCGAGGCGGCCCTGCAAAAGCCGCACCGCCTTGCCGTCAAGGATATCGATGGCGGGAAAGACGATCATCTAGAGCCCCTCTCGGTGACGATTGCGCCGAAGTTTGCCAGCAACTTGAGTCCCGCATCCGAGGACTTCTCGGGATGGAACTGGACCGCGTACGCCGAGCCACTCTGAACAGCTGCGGCGAACCCGATCCCATGCTCTGTGCGTCCGATGATACAAGAGTCATCAGCAGGTCGCAGGTAGTACGAGTGCACGAAGTAGAAAGCTGTGCCCGGAGCGATACCGTCGAACAGCCGGCTCTCGCGTGGGTACTCAACCGTGTTCCAGCCGATGTGCGGAACCTTCACGCCGCCCGGCAGCTTCTCGCAAGTGCCCCGGATGATCCCGAGACCCTCCCATTCGCCTTCCTCAAGGCCAACGGAGGCCAGAAGCTGCATGCCAAGGCAGATGCCGAGAAACGGCGTGCCGGCAGCGACTTGCTCCAGCAGCAAGTCCCATAGTCCACTCGCCTTGAGGTTCGCGCTCGCATCACGAAACGCGCCTACGCCCGGAAGCACGATGCCGTCAGCCGAGCGCACGACCTCAGGGTCGTCGGTGATGACCACATCGGTCACGCCGGCGTGCTCAAAGCCCTTCTGGACGCTTCTCAGGTTGCCCATCTTGTAGTCGATGATCGCGATCACAGTGAGCCCTTCGTGCTGGGGACGCCGGTCACCCTCGGATCGAGCGAGACCGCCTCGGCAAGAGCGCGGGCGACAGCCTTGAACGCCGCTTCGATGATGTGGTGCGCGTTCTCGCCCGCGAACGCCATCACGTGCAGCGTGATTCCCGCGTTGGTGGCCAGCGCGATGAAGAACTCCTTGGCAAGCGTGGTGTCGAACGTCCCGACGATCTCGATCGGCATCTCAACTGCATAGTGCAGAGAGCCGCGACCGGAGATATCAACAGCGGCGAGCACAAGCGCTTCGTCCATCGGCACGATCGCGGAGCCAAAACGCCTGATCCCCGACTTATCACCGAGGGCCTGAGCGATGGCCGAGCCAAGAACGATGCCGACGTCTTCCACGGTGTGGTGCGCGTCGACCTCAAGGTCGCCGGTGGCCCGGATGCTCAGATCGAGCAGCCCGTGGCGACCGAATGCATCGAGCATATGATCGAAGAACGGCACGCCTGTGGAGATGTCCGTCTTGCCGGCGCCATCCAAGTCGACTTCGATGGTGATGTCCGTCTCACGCGTGGTGCGGAGAATGGTCGCGGTGCGTCCCACGCTACTCCCCTTCCTCGGTATACCGTGAAGCCGACGCAGCCAATCCGAAGTGCTCGCTCGCGTGGCGCCGCGAAACGATTTCCTCCAAGCCGCGAAGGAAACGACCGACCTCCTCTTCGGTACCGACGCTGACGCGCAGGCAATCCTCGAGTCCAGGCGCGCGGGAGAAATCGCGCACCAAGACCGAGTGCTCGTGCAGAAGATCGCGCCACACCGCCGAGGCGTGATCGATCTTGAACAGCACGAAGTTCGCCTCGGTGGGATAGACCGTGACCTCAGGGAGTGCCAGGAGCCCGTGCACCAGCATGTCGCGCTGGCGAAGCAGCTGGCTGATCCCGGCTTCAAATACGGGCCGCTCACGGAAGACAAGCGCTGCGGCCACTTGCGAGAAGCGGTTGACCGAGTACGGCTGCCGCACCTTGGTGAGCTCACGGATGACATCCTCGTGGGCAAGCAGGTAACCGGCGCGCAGGCCCGCAAGCGAGAACGCCTTGGAGAACGTGCGCAGGATGACGAGATTCGGGTGCCTGAGCATGTGCGGGCGCATCGTGTGCCGCGAGAACTCGAAGTACGCCTCGTCAACGAGCACGAGCGCGTCAGTGGAGTTGAGCACGTCGATGAGCAGCGTCTCGGCAGCGAGCGTGCCGGTCGGGTTGTTCGGGTTGGCGATCATGACGATGTCGACATCGCCCGGCTTGAGGCGCTCGAGCAGCGCATCGCCGTCGATCGAGAAGTCCTCAAGGCGCGGCAACCGGATGACTTCGGTTCCAGTCATCTCGGCGTCGATCCCGTACATCGCGAACGTAGGCGGCAAGTCGATGAGCTTGCGCCCCGGCCCGCCCCACGCAAGCAGCAGGTCGAAGATGAGCTCGTCGCCACCGTTGCCCACAAGCACGTTGCCGGGCTCGAGGCCGTTAGCCTCGGCGATCATCTCGCGAAGCTTGCCGGACAGCGCGTCGGGATAGCGGTTGAACGGGATGCGCGTTGTGATCTCCGCAAGCTTTTCTAGAAGCTCGCCGGGGAGATTGAGCGGGTTCTCATTGCTCGCGAGCATGACGTCGGCGCGCACGTCTTTCGCGTCGTACGGTACAAGCTGCTCGAGCTCTGGCCGAGGCGGGCGAACGCGGTCCATCGCCTACGCCTCCTCTTCATCGAGGCTGTACGCCATGGCAAGCCGAATCCCGACGGCGCGCGCGTGCGCCTCGAGGCCCTCGGCCTGCGCGATCGTCATAACGGTCGGGCCGTCCATCTCAAGGCCCTCGAGTGAGTAGCTGAGCACCGAGGACTTCTTTATGAAGTCGTCGACCGAAAGCGGGCTTGAGAAACGAGCGGTTCCGCCCGTCGGGAGCACGTGATTGGGGCCTGCAACGTAGTCGCCGACGCTCTCTGGCGTCCACGGGCCGAGGAAGATCGCGCCCGCATTGCGGATGCTGCCGAGAAGCTCCAGGGGCTCGGACATCATGACCTCAAGGTGCTCGGGAGCAATGAGGTTGGCGGCATCGAGCGCGATGTTGACGTCGGGGCATATCACGACAACGCCGTTATCCGTCAGCGAGCGACGAATGACGTCGGCGCGCGATGAGTCCTCAAGTAGCACCTCAAGCGCCGCGTCAACGGCGTCGGGCAGCTCCGGGTCGGTCGTCACCAGATACGTGGCGGCCTTCGGATCGTGCTCGGCCTGAGCCATGAGGTCGATCGCGACGAACGCGGGCTCGGCGGTCTCGTCGGCCAGGATGAGGACCTCGCTCGGGCCGGCGAGCATATCGATGCCCACCTCGCCCATGACGAGCTTCTTGGCGGCGGTCACATATGCGTTGCCCGGACCGGTGATCTTGTCCACCCGCGGGATCGACTCGGTGCCGAACGCGAGCGCGGCGATCGCCTGCGCGCCGCCGACCTTGTAGATCTCGAAGACGCCGGCCTCTGACGCTGCAGCCAGCGTGTACGGGTTGACGCGACCATCGGGGCCGGGAGGCACCACCATCGCAATCTCCTCAACACCGGCGACGATCGCAGGTATCGCGTTCATTAGCACGCTCGACGGATAGCATGCCCGGCCACCGGGGACGTAAATGCCCACGCGAGCTATCGGCGTGACCTTCTGGCCGAGGAATATACCGCCCTCTTCAACCGTGAACCAGCTCTGAGGAACCTGCCTGCGGTGGAACTCCTCGATAGCGAGCGCCGCAACCGAGATGGCCTCTCGGAAATCTTCACCGACCTCGGCGACCGCCTCGGCGATCTCCTCTTCTGTGACGGCCAAGACCTCTATGTTCGTGTGGTCGAACTGCTCTGTATAGTCGCGCAGGGCTTCGTCGCCACGAGCGCGGACGTCCTCGATGATACGCGCCGCAACATTGAGCACCTCAACGTCGATGCCACCTGTTCGCGGAACGTCTGATGACTCAAGGCGTGCCCCACGGGCCAGTTCAATACGTCGCATCATAGCTGCGCTCTCCCCTTCTTACGGCAGCGGCACTACAGCCGCGAGCCTGTCTGCGAGATCTCGTACACGCTCAGATTCGGTCTTGAGGCTTACCGGGTTTGCGACGAACCGCGCTGTGGACTCAAGCACGGTCTCCACGATGCGCAGGCGGTTCTCGGCAAGCGTGCGACCGGTCGCGGTGATGTCCACGACTCGATCAGCCAGTCCGATAAGCGGGGCCAACTCTATGTTCCCATGTAGCTTCACGATCTCAACCTGCACGCCCCTGGCAGCGAAGTGTGCCTCGGCTATGCGTGGATACTTGGTCGCAACGCGGATAACGCCGAGGTGGCGGTAGAGCTCGTCGATGCTGCGCGGCGCGTCCTCAGACTCCGCCACCACAAACCGGCAACCGCCGAAGCCGAGGTCGACCATTTCGACCACGTCCAGGTCGGCTTCAACGAGAACGTCCTTGCCGCCGATGGCTACATCAACGCCGCCGTACGCGACATAGATGGGCACGTCGGTCGGCTTGGCGATGATGTATTCAACGTCAGGAGTGCGCACGATCAGCTGGCGGCCGGGATCTGCCAGGCCCGTTACATCAAGACCGGCAAGCTCCAGCACGCGCACTGAGTCTTTGAACAGCGAGCCCTTCGGCACTGCGATACGCAGCGGACGGGACGACTGGGAAGGTACGCGCACGATCATCGCGCACCACCCTTCTGTCTCCATGTAGCTCGCGGAGGCGCGGGCAGCGGTCGCTCGAGCGGCAGCGCGCGCTCGCCCGCGCGGTCGATGCGGAAGATAGCCTCGCCGTCAGCCATCAGTGCCTCGGCCGCGCCGATGCGATCCGCCTCGCGTACGAGCGCATCTCCGCTGCGACCAACGGCCGTCGTCACGCGCCAACCAGCCTCGTGCAACGCACGCGTCGCCGCGAAGACCGCGACCGAGTCGATGCCGCCGATGACCGCGTCAGTACCCGGAGTCGCCGGAGTGCGTCCCTGCTCGGCAAGCGCGATCATGACCCGCTCCAGGCCGAGAGCAAAGCCGGCCGCTGGGGCCGGTGCGCCGAATGCGGCAAGCAGCCGGTCGTAACGACCACCTCCGCCGAGCGGAAGACCGAGGCCGGGAGCATACGCTTCCAGCACGAGACCGGTGTAGTAGTCGAAAGAACGCATGATCCCGAAGTCGACGGTTACGCGGTCTGCGTATCCGAGACCCTCAAGCACGCGATACGTCTCACGCAAGTCGCCGAGCGTGCTCACGCAGCCGCATGCTACGAGGAGGTCATGGCACTGATCGATCGCCTCTCGGCCACCACGAATGCGCGGTGCCGCAGCAAGCGCCTTCGCAACCGCAGGACGGACGCTCGCATCAGCAGCGAGGCGGTCAAGCTCGACCAGGTTGCGCTGGTGCGCCGCAGCGATCACAGCGGCTCCCCAGTGCTCATCGGCTCCGGATGCGGCGATTAGATCGCGCAGCACCTCAACGGTACCGATACCGATCGAGTAAGAACTGAGCCCAGAGGCTTCAAGTGCCTCGACTGCGAGCGTGACGACCTCGGCATCAGCGGTGGGACCGCCCGCGCCGATGAACTCGACTCCGGCCTGCGTGAACTGCCGCGCCTGGCCACGCATCGAGGCGTGCTCGCGAAAGACCGGCGCGACGTAGCGCACGCGGTGCGGGCCAGCCTGCTCGGCAAGTCGCGATGCTGCAACGCGCGCGATCGGGACTGTCATCTCAGGGCGAAGCGCAAGCAAGCTGCCGTCAAGATCGAACAGCCGAAACGCAGTGCGATCAGCCGCCGAGCCAACACCAGCCGTGAGCACGGTGTACTCCTCGACGACCGGCGTCTCCACGGGCGCATACCCCCATAGAGCGAACACCTCGCCGATAGCACGAGAAACGGCCTCACGTTCGGCCGCCTCCTGGAAGAGCACATCCCTGAACCCTCTCGGCGTCACTGGCCGCATTGGTATCACCTTTCAAATTACTTTATCACGCTGGAGTGGTAACGTAGGGCAGTATCGCACGGGGTCACCGACGCGTCAAGCGTCATTCCTCCCAGACGGACCCCTCGCCGAGCAGCTCCTTGATCTCAGCGTGCAGCGATGATGAAGATGCATCCACGCGGTACTCTTCGGCCATCTTGAGAACCTTGGTCGCATCGGTGCCGACAAGCTTCACATGTACCCAATCCCGACCGCTGTGATGCTTGAGTATCTCCTTGAACGCAGCTCCCCTGCCGTTGCTCAGCATCGATGCGTCGGCGCGCACCCACAAAGTCGCAGGCGGCTTCTCGAATCGTCCCGTCGAGCTGAGTGGCTGCACTTCTTGCACCATCAGCTTGGTGCCGCGGTCAGAGGACTCGACTTTAGCGCGCACGCGCACTACCGCATCGACTTTGAGCAAGTCGCGGAACTTATCGTACGTCTGCGGGAAGAGCACGCCTTCCATGGAGCCCTCAAGATCCTCCAGCACGAACGTTCCCATAAGTTTTCCGGCCTTGGTCGCGATTCGCTCGGCCTTGGTGACGATGCCCGCGAACCAGCCGATGGTCCCGTCACGCAGAGAATCCCCGTCGCCGAGCGACAACGTCCGGGCAGCCTTGATCGTATCAGCGATGTCTGACAGCGGATGGTCGCTGACGTAGATGCCGAGCATCTCCTTTTCGAAGGCGAGCAAAACGCCCTTGTCCCACTCGTCGCCATTGGGCGGAGGCGTCTCGTCGGCCATGCCGTGCTCTTCGGGCTCGAACATGTCGAACATCGAGACCTGGCCGCTCTCGGCATCCTTCTGACGCTTGAGGGCGCAGTCGACCGCGCCCTCCATGAGCTGCATCAGATGCTTGCGGGTATAGCCGGTGGACTCGAATGCGCCCGCTTTGATCAGCGCCTCAAGCGTCTTCTTGTTGAGCTGCCGCATGTCGACCCGGGCGCAGAAATCGTGGAGCGACGTGAACGGGCCGTCCGCTTTGCGCTCGGCGACGATGGTGTTGACGATGCCCTCGCCGACGTTGCGAATACCAGCGAGCCCAAAGCGAATCGCACCCTCAACGGCGGTGAAGTCTTTACCCGAGGAGTTCACGTCCGGCGGCAGCACTTTGATGCCTGCGGTGTTGCACGCGGCGATGTATTTCACGATCGTCTCGGACTTGCCGGTGTAGCTTGTGAGGTTGGCCGCCATGTACTCCAGCGGGTAGTGCGCCTTCAGATACGCGGTCTGATATGACACGAGACCGTATGCTGCCGCGTGGCTTTTGTTGAAGGCGTACTGGGCGAACGCCTCGATGTCGGTCCAGACCTTCTCGGCGATCTTGGGGTCGTACCCGCGACTTGCCGCACCCGAGATGAACTCGGGCTTGAGGCTGTCGACGATCGCCTGGATCTTCTTGCCCATACCCTTGCGGAGCTTGTCGGCTTTTGCCGCCGAGAAGCCACCCATCTCCATCGTCATGAGCATTGCCTGCTCCTGATACACGATGGCGCCGTACGTCTCTTCCAGGATGTACTTGATGCGCTCGTCGTAGTACGAGATGGCTTTGCGACCGTGCTTGCGCGCGATAAAGTCCGGGATCGAATCCATCGGGCCGGGACGATACAGCGCGACGACGGCGACGAGGTCGGCGAAGACTGTTGGTTTCAGGTCCTTCAAGACGCGCTTCATGCCCGGCGATTCAACCTGGAAGACGCCGTCTGTATCGGCGCGTTGCAGCAGATTGAAGGTGGCCTTGTCGTCCATGGGAATGGTCTCAAGGTCGATATCAACGCCATGGTTCTCGCGAATCGCCTTGACGGCCTTAGCCAGCACCGTGAGTGTTCTCAGGCCGAGGAAGTCCATCTTGAGCAGGCCGAGGTCGGCGATTACGTTGCCTTCGTACTGCGTGATGATGGAGCCGCCCTTGGTGTCGAGCTTCACCGGGGTGTAGCACGACAGCGGTTCTCGGCAAATGACGACTGCGGCGGCGTGAATGCCCTCGCCACGCGCCGTGCCCTCTAATGAGCGCGCTGCATCGACGATGCGCTTGGTGTCGCCACCGGTATCGTAGTCAGCCTTGAGATCGGAGTTGGTCGCGAGCGACCCCTCGATGGTGGCGTCGGGGCCTTCCTGAATCTGCTTGGCGATCTTGTCGGGCACGCCAAAGGGGTAGCCGAGCACACGTCCGGCGTCGCGGATGGCCGCTCGCGCTTTCATGGTGGAATACGTCACGACCTGCGCGACACGATCCTCGCCGTACTTCTGCTTCACGTATTCGATGACGTCTAGGCGGCGCTCGTCGTCGAAGTCGATATCGATATCGGGCATCTCCGTGCGCTCAGGGTTGAGGAAGCGCTCGAACAGCAACTTGTGCTCGAGGGGATCGAGACTCGTGATACCCAGGGCATAGCTGATGATCGAACCGGCGGCGC
>DDWM01000058.1 GCA_002345925.1 Actinobacteria bacterium UBA2286
CCGAGGAGCAGATCCTCATGGAGACCGCCAAGACCATCCGTGAGGACTTCTTGCAGCAGAACGCATTCCGCGAAGATGACCAGTTCTCATCGCTCAAGGAGCAAGATCTGCTCCTTGGTACGATCCTGCTATTCCACGAGCGTGCGATCGAGGCACACGCCAAGGGTGCCGCGCTCAAAGACATCTTCTCGGCGCCGGTACGCGAGCGCATCACCCGCGCCAAGTACCTGGGTGCGGAGAACATCGCCGAGTACGATTCGATCGCCTCGGATATCGAGACACAGCTGGTTGGCGGTGGCGCCGATGAAGGCGCACGCGCCGTGTACGCGGGAGGTGAGCGGTAATGCGCGAGTACATGACCACACGCGACATCGTAGGGCCGCTGCTCCTCATAGAGAGCGTCACCGACGTGACGTACGGCGAGCTTGTCGAGCTTGAGTATCCGGACGGCACCAAGAGCCTCGGCAACGTGCTTGAAGTGAACGGCGACGTTGCGCTCGTGCAGGCGTTCGAGGGCACGCGCGGGTCCAACCCGTCCGGCACCAAGGCGAAGTTCCTCGGCCGCTCGCTTGAGCTTGGCGTGTCTCGGGACATGCTCGGGCGCGTATTCGACGGCCTCGGCCGCCCGAACGACGGTGGACCCGAGATCATCCCGGACAAGCGCCTCTCGATCTACGGCTCGCCGATCAACCCCACGGCTCGCGACTTCCCCGATGACTTCATCCAGACGGGCGTCTCGGCCATCGACGGGCTCAACCCGCTCGTGCGCGGCCAGAAGCTGCCGATCTTCTCAGGCAGCGGTCTACCGCACAACGAGCTTGCGGCGCAGATCGCGCGCCAGGCGGCGGTGCTCGCGCGCAGCGCGCAGGCAGACGTTGTGGGCGACAAGCTTGAGGGCGAGTTCGCGGTCGTCTTCGCCGCGATGGGCATCACCTTCGAGGATGCCGACTTCTTCACGACTGAGTTCCGCACCACCTCGGCAATCGAGCGCGCGGTGCTCTTCCTCAACCTCGCCGATGACCCGGCCGTTGAGCGCATCGCAACCCCGCGTATGGCGCTCACCGCCGCCGAGTACCTCGCGTACGAGTGCGACATGCACGTGCTCGTCATCCTCACGGACATGACGTACTACTGTGAAGCGCTGCGTGAGGTTTCCGCCGCCCGCAAAGAAGTGCCAGGCCGCCGAGGCTACCCCGGCTACCTCTACACCGACCTCGCCACGATCTACGAGCGTGCTGGCCGAGTGAAGGGCCGCGCTGGCTCCATCACTCAGGTGCCGATTCTCTCGATGCCTGACGATGACAAGACGCACCCCATTCCTGACCTCACCGGCTACATCACCGAGGGCCAGATCATCTTGGACCGCAACCTGCACCGCCGCGGCATCTATCCGCCGGTCGCCGTGCTGCCGTCGCTCTCGCGCCTCAAGCAGAAGGGCATCGGCGCGGGCAAGACCCGCGAGGACCACGCGGACCTCAGCAATCAGCTCTTTGGCGCTTACGCGAGAGGCCTGCAGGCGAAAGAGCTTGCGGTCATTCTCGGCGAGGCTGCGCTTTCTGACAGTGACAAGGCGTTCGTTGCGTTCGCGGACGCGTTCGAGGATCGCTTCATCCGCCAGGGCAAGCATGAGGAGCGCACCGTCGCCGAGACTCTTGCTCTCGGCTGGGAGCTGGTCTCGCTGTTGCCCCGCTCGGAGATCAAGCGGATCAAGGACGAATACGTCGACAAGTACATGCCAACGGACACGGAGGCATAAGTGTTCTCCTCAGGAATGCGCATAGGCATGGCCATCATCCTCGCGCTGTGTTTCATCGCGCTGATCGGATTCAATCTGTTCAGCCTGCGGGTCTACTCGAAGAATGGCGCGAAGGACCTGACTGCGGTGCGCGTTATCCGCATGATCAATGCGGCACTGCTCGTCGGCGCGCTCGGCATTGTCGTGTGGGCGATGACGAGGGGATGACGCCATGACGAAGATGCGCGTCAACCCGAACCGGATGGAGCTGCTCAAGCTCAAGCGCCGCGGCGATGTCGCCAAGCGCGGCCACAAGCTGCTCAAGGACAAGTTCGACGAGCTCCTCAAGGAGTTCATCGCGCGTATCACGGCAAACCGAAAGCTCCGTGCAGAGGTGGAGAGCCGCCTCATCGGCGCGTACGGCCTTCTGGCCATCGCTCGTGCCGAGGCTGGCAAGGCCAACCTCACGCAGGCGCTGCTCACTGGAGCACCTGTGGAGCTGCTTGAGGCGAGCGAGCGGCGGGTCATGAGTGTTCGCGTGCCGGAGTTTGAGCTTGGCGAGGTTCCGGAGCCGGGCGGTTACTCGCTTGCGACGATGCCTGCGGTGCTCGATGGCGCGCTCGAGGCGCTTGCCGGGGTCGTTCCGATGATGGTCGAGCTAGCGCAGCGTGAGAAAGCTATCGAGCTCCTTGCCGGCGAGATCGAGCGCACGCGGCGCCGGGTGAACGCGCTTGAGTACGTGCTCATGCCGTCGATCAACGAGACCGTCAAAGACATCCAGATGAAGCTCGACGAAGCCGAGCGGGGAAATCTCACCCGACTCATGAAGGTGAAAGACATCATCGCGGCGCAGGAAGCTGCCGGCGAGAGGTAGTCTGTCGTGCTCAAGTCTGGGTTCTGGCTGCCGATAATCTAATTGTCAGGATCGACCATGTTGGTCCTCGGCACGCGAACCGCGCTGGTTGGATGCCCCTCTGACCGGAGGCGGGGAGTTCACGCAAGACCCTGACGTTGTGACGACGCCAGGGCCTTGCTGCATTTGAGGGTAAAAGGCAGACTCGCCGATGAGACAGCATATGGTAATAATGGCATTGTCTGATCATCGAAGGCATCAGTCGGAGTTGGGCGTTGTGGGCGGTGGGCATCGTTGGTCGCAACTGAGGAGGCACGCTGATGTTCTGCCGGTCTTGTGGCAAACAGAACAGTGACGAAGCGCAATTCTGCACCGGCTGTGGGATTCAGCTGCGTGTGCCCGACGCGATCACGGCCGACATCTACCCGGAGCAAGAGTCTGCTCAGGTGGGCGTGGTCGAGCCCGCGGTCACTCAGGTCATGGAGCCAGTGACAGCGCCGATGCCTTACGCGCCGCCCCTACAGGTTACTGCAGCCTCGCCGCAGAAGCGTTCAATGACAGGGCTCATCGTTGCACTCGTTGTCATTGGCGTGCTGGTAGTCGGTGGTGGAATCGCGGCAGGCCTGTACTTCATGGGTGTGATCGGCGATGCGCGCGATGCAGTCTCTGCGATCGAAGATGGTTACTCGGCGGATATCACGCCCGAGGTGGAGGAGTACGAAGCGCCGGCCGTGAGTGTTGAAACATACCCGTCAGAGGAGCCTGCGCTTGGCGATGAAGAGTCCTACGAAGCGATCGTCGAGCACTATATCGCCCTCGGCAACATGAGCGATAGCGTGGGCGTTGCGTACACGGACAAGTACGGCGGAACCGGCTTCGCATATGAGGTGTTCAACCCGAGCATTGGCGCCAAGAACATCTCCGAGCGCAAGAATTTGGTCGCCAAATGTCAGGATCTACTCGACACGGTCTCCGGTCAAAAGCAGACGCTGGATGAGGTCCAGGTCTCAGTGCTGTACGAGTCTCAGAAGACCACGCTGCTTTCTCTCTACGGGCTGCTTGAGCGTCGGGCGCAGGTCATGCTTAGCGCGGCGCAGGCCGCGGTGGATGACCCGAGCGAGGCGAAATGGCGACCGATTCTTTCGCCCGCCAGCACCCAGACCCGCGAGCAGTTCGAGGCCGAGTATCCCCTGGCTGAGCCTGTTCGGCAGTAGGCAGAAACGTGAACACCCGCAGGCGAGCACTGCTAGCGGCTGCGCTTGCGATGGCCGTGCTGGCTGCGCTATCCGCTTGCTCGGCTCCGATCACGCGGGTCGCCCGCGTGTCGCCCGCGTCGGAGAACCTTCCCGCCGCGGCCGGACGGGCTCTCTCCGCACAGCCGGCACCCACTGGTCGCTCGACCGTTATCGCCTGGCAGCCATCACACCAGGCCGACACCGGTGTCGACTGGGATGAGCACGTGATCTGCGGCGACATCGTCGATCGTGCGATCGCATTGCTGGTCGAGTTCGAGCACGTCAAGGCGTGGGAGACAGGCATGGGCCTCAGCGGCTCCAATGGCTATCGCCCGCAGCCAAAGAACACGCCAGCGTTTGACTCGGAGCTTCGCCAGTCAAACTCGGCCGGAGCGAGCGTCTTCGTCTCAGTCCATAACGACGGCGGCGCCCCAAGTGGCATCCTCGGCATGTGCATGCCGGGCGATGTGGACAGCCGTGCACTGGCCGAGAGACTCAAGTCTGCGCTTGTCTCGGCGACGGGTCTGCCGGACCGAGGGATGCGCGAGGAGCGGCTCTACAGCCTGGAGCCGGCGCACAACGAGGCTGGCATTCGGCTGCTACTGGAAATCGGCGACAACAAGGCAGACCGGGCATTCTTGCTAGATGCAACCAATCGACAGGCCATTGCTCAGGCTCTGGCGGACTCGCTGCGTGAAAGCGACTTGCCGTAAGCTCTCCGGAGCGCCCTACCGCGTTTGACCCGTCACGTTCCAGCTGCCGAGAAGGAGCGCAGGTGTGAGGTTCGCGCCGCCTTCCTCGGGACCGACGAGCACGCGGCGATCTCCAACGGCGCGCACATCTGAGAGTGCGTCTACCGCGCTTTGCGTGAAGCGTATGTTCTTGACCGGCTGCGTGAGGCGGCCGTTCTCGATGAGGAACGTGCCGTCGCGCGTCATGCCCGTAAGCGTCACGCGCACCGGATCCTCGACGTTCACGTAGTGGAAGCGAGTGACGTAAAGGCCGCGCTCGACGCTTGCGATCATCTCGTCCACGGACGTCTCGCCAGCAGCAAGCTCAAGGTTCATCGGCAGGGGGCCGTACGGGTTGGGCGCGGGAAGCGCGTGGCCGGTGTTCGGCACGCCAAGTTTGGCTGCCCAGTACGAGTCCGTGACCGGTCCGCGCACGATTCCGGCCTCTACGAGCGGCGTGCGCCGCTTCGGGGAACCCTCAAAGTCAAAGGTGAGACCGACCGTCTCGGCAGAAAGAGCGTTCTCGGTAAGTGTGATGAGCTCCGAGAGGAGCAGCTCGCCTTCGTGTCCGGCGATGAACGAGGCCTTCTCGGCCACGGCTTGCGCGCCAAAGCCAAGGTAGCCGAGGAAGTCGAGTACGTCGGATACGGCCTCGGGGGCGAGCACGACCGCGTACACGCCCGGTTCGAGCGAGCCCGGGTTATCCGAGCGCTGTGCGAGCATCGCTGCTTCGTCGCCGAGGGCCTCGGGTGCGAAGTGAGCCGCGTCGCAGCCCAGCCACGACGCCCAGCCGCTACCACCATCAGTGCCTGCCGAGAGAACGGTCGCCTTCACGTCGGTGACGCCCATCGCTACGTCCACGCCGTGCGAGTTGGCGACAGCAACCGCGTAATCCACGCGCGCCACGGCGCCGGCGGCAGACAGGCCGCGGAAACGCGACTGCTCGATGATCGCTGCAGCCGCCTTTGCGCGCGCTTCTGCGTCGAACGCCTGCGTGCTTGCGCACACGCGATCGATACGCTCGGCCTGCGCGGGCTTCGGCAGGCCGGGGTACTCAGCGTCTTCGGGGGCCACGCGCGCAGCCGCGACGGCCGACCCGCAGCATGCTTTGAGCGAGGCGTCGTCGAGCCGGTTGGTGCTGGCAACGCCGGTTCGCTTGCCGAGGACGGCGCGCACCGAGACGGTGGTGTCCTCCTCGGCCACGTTCTGATGGATTCTGTTGTTGGCGAAGCGCGTCAGCGCGGCGTCGTTTGCAGTGACGACCGCCTCGGCCTCGTCGGCTTTGGTGAGCGCGACGGCGCGGGCGGCCAGCTCACGTGCCTGGTCCTCGGAGATTCTCATCGTCCCACTCCAACCTGGATGTCGCGGAATCGCGCGGGAGAGGCGCCATGCGCCACATGCGCCACTTGCATCGGCTCGCCCTTGCCGCAGTTGGGAACGCCCCATACCTGCCAGTGCTCAGCCGAGCAAACGGCGTCGCAGCCGGCCCAGAACTTGGGCGTGATGCCCGTGTAGTTGGGGTTCTTGATCATGCGGCCGAGCTTGCCATCCTTTATCTCCCAGCCGATCTCGCACGCAAACTGGAAGTTCAGGCGCTTGTCATCGATCGACCAGGAGTTATTGGTCTGCATGTAGATGCCGTCATCGGTATCCGCGATGAGGTCGTCAAAGCTCCATTCGCCCGGCTCCAGCGAGAGCGTCGTCATGCGCACGAGCGGGATGCGATTCCAGCCGTCGGCACGCGCGCATCCGTTACTGGCCCGCCCGATGGATGCGGCGGCCTCACGCGAGCTCTGGAAGCCTGTGAAGAGGCCTTCGTGCACGATGTAGTCACGCTGAGCCGGGACGCCCTCGTCGTCGTAGCCAAAGCTGCCGAGCGACCCTGGAACGGTAGCGTCCGAGACCACCGAGACGTGCTTTGAGCCGTAGCGCAGCGAGCCGAGGTCACCGAGCTCAACGAACGACGTTCCGGCGAACGCGGCTTCATCGCCGAGAACGCGGTCGAGTTCCGTCGGATGCCCTACGCTTTCGTGCACTTGCAGCGCGATCTGGCTCGCGTCGAGGATGACGGTGGTGGTGGTCGCCGGGCACGGCATCGCGCTCACAAGCGCTGCTGCCTCCTCGGCCACGCGCGGCGCATTGCCGACAAGGTCGAGCTTCAGAATGGCCTCCCAGCCACCCTGCACGCTCTGCCCGCCGTGCGAGTTGGGGTACGAGCGGGGGAGCACTTCGCCGTCGCCCAGCGCGTACGCCACGATGCCGGCGCTGCTTTCCACGTACGACTGCTCGATCATGCTGCCTTCCGAGGAGCCGAACACCTTCTCCACCTTGATGAAGCTGAGAGACGCGCTCGTGACTGTGACGAGTTCTTGCGTGCGAAGCCCCTCATCGGCCGCCAGAAGCAGCGCGAGCTTCTCCTCAAGCGGAATCTTGAACGGGTCGATCTCGCAGGGTCCGCGCCACACGTCGTCGAAGACGGCGACTGGGGAGAGCCGAATCGGTGCCGCTGCAGTGATTGCCGAGGCACGCGCGATTGCGACCGCCTGGCGCGCTGCTGCGCGGATGGCGTCGGGTGTGAGCGTCGAGGTGGACGCAAAGCCCCAGGCGCCGTCAGCGATGACTCGGATGCCGATGCCAAGCGACTCGGAGCTTTCGATTCCTTCGACGCGTCCGGTGCGAACCGAGATGCTCTCCTCGGAAGTCAGCACCACGCGGGCGTCGGCGTAAGTTGAACCGGCGGACGCGGCGGCGTCCAGCGCGGTCGTTACGAGGTCTTTCATGGCGATCCTTAGGACGCGGGACAAAGAAGACGAACGCTGAACCAGTCTACCGCACCGTGGCAGCGGGGTTC
>DDWM01000068.1 GCA_002345925.1 Actinobacteria bacterium UBA2286
ACCAGGCCGATCACCTTGCCCATGTCGCGCTTGCCCGCGAAATCGCCCGCTGCCAGCACGCGATCAACAACCGCGGCCAACTCGTCGCCGGTCACCTGCTTGGGAAGGTACCCCTCAAGAATCGCGATCTGCTGCTGCAGGAGCGCAGTTCGCTCGGCGTTGGTGTCTGCTTTGATGGAACCCTCGAGCGTCTCGCCAGTCTGCTTCAGCACCTTCTTGAATGCCGAGACGACCTCCTCGTCCGTGAGCTCCTTGCCGGTATCTTTCTCCTTGGTTTCGATCTCGTTCTTGATCAGTCTAAGGATCCCGAGGCGAATCTTGTCATGCTCGCGCATGGCCTTCGTGATCTCGCTGCCGATGAGGTTCTTATCCATGTTCTGCTCCGTTCTTCGCGCGCGCAGGCGCGTCAGGCGTCCAGCAGAACGTACCACGTCTGGCCGAGAACGTCCCGCGCACGAGGCGCTCCCGCAACCAAGCAGACCCGCCTCTTCCGAGACGGGCCTGCTTGGTATTCCGCAAGAACGCTCGACCGGAGCTAGCAGCTGCTCTTGCCACCGTCGCCGGTCGCGGTGTATCCCTGCTCCGCTGCCACTGCCTCAAGAACGGCCGTGACCGCGTCTTCAACGACCATCGAGACTGGCTTCCCAAGATCGTCGATGAACGTGAACTTGGCGTAGCCGTGACACTCCTCGCAGAGGTGAAGTCGATGGGCCGGGTCTCCCTCAACGTACTTGTAGCGAAGCACGTCGGGGTTCCGGGTTCCGCACCGAACACACCGCAGGCGCTCGTAGCTCCACTCGGCATGGCAGTGTCCGCACCACAACCTGCGCTCCGCACCCTGAAGCTGTGAGCTCTCGCCCATCATCCCCATAGAAGCGTCGGCACCGCACACCGGGCAGCGGCCCGAACCCCAGGCACGGAAGTCGAACTCCGACGCCTCCAAAGCAACACTGGAGGGACCGACCAAGAACGGTACGAGCGCCGAGATGAGCACAAAAGCGACAGTGATCGGCGTAAGCGCGCTGTCAGGCGTAAGACCCATCCTGCCCGCGACTTCGGCGACAAATGCCTCGGGCGAGAGCACGGCTTGCGTCAGCAGGTCCGCATCGATCGCGCCTGCAAGATCGGAACCCAGCAGCTCAGAGCTCTGCTCGGCAGACAAACCGGCCGTCTCACTCACGTAGCGAGCAATCTGCTTTGCTACGTCCACGTACTCAGCTACCGGCACCTCGGGTGCGCTCACGCTGAAGATCGGCCGGCCGGCCACTAGCGCTTCACGCGCAACATCGGGGGCTGGCGCATGGTACGGGCGAATGACCGCCGCAGCGACAGCCTGGATCTCCCACAGCCCTTGGAGGAATCGCAACCTGGCCGCGTCGCTGCCTTCAGCGGTCTCGAGATACGCGCTGGTTACTTTGTTTACGAGATCCATGTTCAAGATGACTCACTCCTTCTCGCGGCGACGGGGGTCGGACCTGACGGCCCGACCCCCCGCACGCTAAATGCGTTTCTGGCTTAGCCAAAAGATCGAGCGATTACTCCTCGATTATGTTCTTACCGCTAGCCAGCTCTTCTTCGGCCCAGTGACCCCAGTGATAGCGGGCCTCCTCTAGGGTAACGCGACCGTTGCCCAGCATGAGCCTACCCAACCCGCGATACGGTTGCCATACGCCCGCACCCAGGTAGATGTGAACAACCATGATGCACGCGATCAGGAAGAAGGCGACATCATGCAAGAACAGCGAGATGCGGAAGACATCCGCCGACACAAACGCACCGGCCCACAGGATAACGCCCGTGACGGCTATGAGAATCGCCGCGAAGATCAGCAACGCGTCCGCCAGGCGCTGGCCGGACTTGACCTCATGCTGCTTGGGCATGTGCGTGGTCTTCGGCGTGAACAGGTACTTGGCGAACAGCACCATGAACCGCTTATCGTCGGCATCCCAGGGGGCGAACAGGTTCTTCACGATGTGCACGAAGCCCTTGGGTGCAGCGATCAGGCCGACCAAAGGCCCGACGATGAACGCCACGGCAAAGACCCTGTGCGACAGCCGAAGAGCCTGGACGATCTCAGGTCCAACCGCGCGACCAATCGCAGGGACGAATACTACCGCTCCGCTCAGCAGGAGAACGAGGGTCGCGACCATGTGGATGCCGTGGATCCACCGCTTGAACAAGCTATGACGCTGAATGTAGACAGTCACGGTTACTTCCCCTCCTTCGCGGTATCGTCCGCGGGCTTGCTCTTGTCATTCATTCCTTCACGCGTGTAACCGGTGCTCGCCAGGAAGGAGACGCCGAGGCCACCGATCATGGCGGCGACGCCCAGGCCGGTAAGCGGCTTGAGCAGCGACATCAAGCCGCTGACATCCGACGGCTTCGGGTCACGGATGAGACCGTGCGCCTCGTAGCCGTACTTGGCGACGAACAGCGAGTGCATGCCGCCCATCTCGGTCACTCCGTAAAGCTCGGCCTTGTCGAAGCCAGCCTCCTTGAGCTCGGCAACGCGCGCCTGGCCCTCAGAAACCATCTCGTCACGTGCGCCGAACGTCATTGCGCCGGCAGGACACGTCTGCACGCAGGCGGGTTCGCGGCCCTGCTCGATGCGATCGTCACACATCGTGCACTTGTTGGTGACGCTGAAGTTCTCGCGATACTTCGGAACATCAAACGGGCACGCAACGGTGCAGTACTTGCAGCCAACACACTTGGAGCTGTCGAGCTTGACGGTGCCGTTCTCAAGCTTGCTGATGGCACCAACCGGACAGACTTCCAGGCAAGAGGGCTCTGAACAGTGGAAACAGGCGCGCCGAGAGAATGCCCACTCGATTCCTTCGGGCGCGTCCTCCTCGCGGAACTCCATGAGAAGACGTGTATCGCCGTTCAGATCGGACATGCTCTGGTAGGAACCCGTGAACTCGTAGTCGTCCTTGGTCAGGCTCGAAGGGAGCATGTTCCACTGCTTGCACTGGACCTGGCAGCCCTTACAAGCGCTGCATTTCGACGAATCGTACAGAATCGCTGATTCAGTCATCAGTCATTCCCTCCTTAAGCCTTCTCGATGTTGACGAGGTACGCCTTGAATTCAGGGATCGATGTGTTCGCATCTCCGACGTTAGGCGTGAGGTCGTTGGCGATCGCGCCGGTTGCCTGACCGGAGGCGTAGCCCCAGTGCCATGGCATACCAACCTGATGAACCGTCTTACCGTCGATCGTGAACGGCTTGAAGCGCGGCGTGACCATGGCGAGCATCTCAACCGAAGCGCGGTTGTTGTACACCTTGACCATATCGCCGTTACCGATGCCTTTTTCCTCAGCAAGCTCAACGGACATCTCGACGAACATCTTCGGCATCGCCTCGGCAAGCCATGGGATGTTCCGAGTCATGCCACCGGTCTGCCAGTGCTCGGTCATGCGGTAGGTGGTGCAGACGATCGGGAAGTCCTTCGGATCGCCGGGCTTCACGGACTCGGCCTTGCCGAAGGTGAGGTTCGGAGTCGACTGGCCACCGTTGATACGGTTGATCGCCGGGCTCTCGAAGGGCTCGTAATGCTCCGGGAAGGGACCATCCTTCATGCTGGCCGCGAAGAGACGTGCGCCGCCCTCGGCGTTCATGATGAATGCCTTGTTGTTCGGCGGAATCGGCGTGGCGGATCCATCTGCTGCGACGATCTGGAAACCGAAGTCCGGAACGTCGTTGTGGTTCCACTTGGTGCCATCCCACTCGACAAGCGACCGGTCTGCGTTCCACGGCTTGCCTGCAAGGTCGGCCGAGGCGCGGTTGTACACGACGCGGCGGTTCACGGGCCAGGAGAACGCCCACTCAGGGAAGAGACCCAGTCCACTCGGATCGTCCTTGCCACGCGAGCCGGTCGGCTGCTGGGTCGGGTCCGAAGGGGCATCGTTGTTGTTGTAGTAGCCGGAGTAGATCCACACACCACATGCAGTCGAGCCGTCGGCTGCCAGCTTGGTGAAGTTCTTCACCAGGGCACCGTCTGCGACGGTGTAACCGTTCATGGCCTGAGCGACCTTAGTGATATCCGGGTGCCCATCTGTCTCATATGGCCAGTGCAGCTTCGTGAGCTGCTCCGGGTTGGCGCCGCCCTCAGACTCATAGAGCTCCTTGAGCTTGTGGAAGAGCTCATCGAGAATCTCGAAGTCGTCCTTGGCTTCTCCGGGAGGATCGATGGCCTTGTAGCGCCACTGAATCCAGCGTCCAGAGTTTGCAACCGTGCCTTGCTTCTCGAAGTGAGCCGCAGCAGGGAGCAAGAAGACCTCAGTCTGGATGTCCTCCGAGTTGATTCCCGGCGCCTTCCAGAAACCAGCAGTCTCGGTCTCCCACAGATCGACCGCAACGAGCCAGTCGAGCTTGCCCAGCATGGAACGCTCAAATGATGCGTTCGGTCCGCCGACGGCCGGGTTCTGGCCCCAGCACATCATGCCCTTGATGATGCCATCGTTGATCGACTCGAAAATGCCGATGTGCGAGTGGTTGATGGCATTGAGTTTCGGGAGCATGTCGTACGCGTAGTCGTTCTCGGCAGTGGCGTAGGGTCCGTAGAACTCCTTGAGCTGGCTCACGAAGAACTTCGGCTTGTTCGCCCAGTAGCCGGCAGCCACGGTCTCGGTCTCGATCCACGCCTTGAGGTTCTGATGCTTTGACGCGACTGGGACAGCCATGTATCCGGGGAGGATGTGGAACAGAACGCCCATGTCGGTTGAACCCTGGACGTTCGCCTCACCGCGCAGCGCATTGATGCCGCCGCCGGCGATACCGATGTTGCCGAGGAGGAGCTGCACAACCGCCATGGCACGCACGTTCTGCGAGCCGTAGGTGTGCTGAGTCTGGCCCATCGCGTACAGGATCGTGCCCGACTTGGCTGCGGCGCCTGTTGAGGCAAAGGCCTCATACACTTCCAGCAACTTATCCTGGGGGCAGCCGGTAACGCTGGTTACCAGCTCGGGGGTGTAGCGCGCGTAGTGCGCCCTCATCAACTGCCAGACGCAGTTGGGGTCCTGCATTGTCATGTCTTTCTTCGCGACCTTGTTCACCAACGGCGTGAACCCAGGAACTCCAGGTGCCGTAGCCCATGCATAGGGTCCGGTAGCGGAGGTATCCCAAGGCTCTTCAGCTTCGATCTGGTACTTCCAGGTATCGCCGGCACCATAGGAATTGGTGGCCTCGTCCCAACCAGAGAACAAGCCGTCGGCCTCTTTGAAATCGAAGTCAGGATTCACCAAGAACGTAGCGTTCGTGTAGTTGGTGACGTACTCCTTCTGCCACAGGTCGTTGTCCATGATGTACTTCATCAGACCGCCATAGAAGGCCATGTCTGAGCCCGATCGCAGCGGAGCATAGATGTCTGCCAGAGCGGCAGAGCGGGTGAACCGAGGGTCGACGACGATGTACTTGCCGCCCTTGGCACGTGCTTCTTGTACCCAGGCCATTGTGACAGGGTGGTTCTCGGCGTTATTAGAGCCGATGGCCATGATCACGTCAGAGTTCTTGAAGTCGCAGAAGTGGTTCGTCATTGCTCCGCGACCAAATGAGGCGCCCAGTCCGGACACCGTGGAGCTGTGTCAAATACGAGCCTGATGCTCGATATACGTCAGTCCAAGACCACGAGCCAGCTTCTGGGCTATGTAGCCCTCTTCGTTGTCGAGAGCTGCCGCACCAAAGTGCGCGATTGCCTCACAGCGGTTGACGGTGACTCCATCGGCCTCGGTCTCGTAGTTCTCGTCGCGGGTCTTCTTGATGCGCGCCGAGATCTCGCCGATCGCCTGCTCCCATGAGAGCTCTTCCCACTCAGACTTGCCTGCCCGGCGGACCTTGGGCTGGGTGAGTCTGTTCGGGTTGATGATGCGCTCGCCGTTCTTGTCGTCATAGACAGAGTTCACGCCAAACTGCGACGAACCCTTGGAGCAGAGGCCACCTCGGTTGATGGGATGATCAGGATCGCCCTCGATATTGACGAGCTTGCCGTCGCGGACCGAGACGATCGTGCCGCACCCGCCAGAGCAGTAGCAACAGATAGTCGACGTTTCCTTGACGTCGACGAGCTTCCACTCCTGAACAGGTCCTAGTGCCAATGCGGTTGACTGTCCAGCAAACTCGTACATGACACTCGAAAAGAGTGCAGCACCAGTCAGCTGGAAGAAGCCACGCCGTGTGATACTCATCCGTGCTCCCTTCGTACGTACAGGTCGAATCTGTGTTACGCCGGTCTTACACCACAAAGAACTGGCCCTCTCCCTGAACCCCACCCACTTCCTTTTCGCCAAGACTCCTGTATTCGGGCAAAAAAATGACCGCCACATGGCAGGCCCGTGACGGGCCGCCGTGTTTCGGTCAGAAGAACCAAGTTCGAATCCCCTGCCTGGAGCATCACGGCATAGACGGTCCCGATATCTTTCGGGCCGAGTTGTCGCGATCTCCTTTCCAGTGGGAGGCGCCACTGTTTCCGGTGACACCCTATCGGCTCAACGTCCATAGCGCATGCCGGCGCGATAGGCTCGAAGAACTCGGAGATTCATATTTATGGCATGTCAAAGTAGCGCTCAGAGTGGCGCATTTGTTCCACGGAAGTTACCCACGGCTACAAGGGGGTGCACTGTACACTACGCTTAACATACTGTTAAGTCAAACAGGCGGGATGCTGGCCTGAGTACGGACAATGCGGGGCGACTGCCGCGAGGGGCAATACGCTGTGCAGCCACACCCTCGAGCCGCTAGAGCGTCAGCTCGCCGGCGAGATCCTGCTGCATCATCAGCGCGACTGTCGAGGCCTCGAAACCTTGGCCGAGCAACACCGCCAGCTTCGTGAGGGCGGCCTCGGATGTCATGTCAAAGCCAGGAACGGCACCTGCGCGCATCAACGCCGAGCCCGTAGCGTACGCACCCGGCTTCACAGACCCACGCACGCACTGCGTCACTACAACTACCACGATGCCGCCGGCTGCGGCTGCCTCGATCGCTGCCAAGAACTCCTGATCACCTGAAGGACCATTGCCCGCGCCATACGCCTCGATGATCAGGCCCTGCAGCGGCGGCCTGCAGATGTTCGCCAGTATCGATGCCGAGAACCCGGGGAACAGCCTCACCGCGGCCACATTCCCAAGACTGGCGGCCATGAGACCGGGTTCACCCAGGGATGCGCGCACCAGCGATCGGTTGACCGCGATTTCGGCGCCGAGCTTGGCAAGCGGTGCGCATCTCGGCGATTCAAAAGCATCCAGGCCGAAGGCGTCTACCTTCATGGCGCGGTTTCCCCTGAGCAGAAGCTCGCCAAAGAGCAGGCTCACCTCCGGGACTTCCCCGCACGCCGCTACCTGCAGCGCACCGATCAGGTTCTGCCGGCCATCGCTGCGAGCCCGGGCGATAGGAATCTGCGAGCCGGTGACCACCACGGGTTTGCCGAACTCAGGCAGCAAGAACGAGAGCGCCGAGGAGGTGTACGCCATAGTGTCAGTACCGTGCAGCACCACGAATCCGGCGTGATCTTCCCTGCGGTCGTACAGGATCCTGGCGATCGTGCACCAGGTGTCGGGTGTGGCGTTGGATGAATCGAGCAGCGGGTCGAGTTCCATGAAGGCTATAGGCGGGAGCTCGCCCTGAGAGCTAGCAACGACCTCGTCGATATACGGAGCCAGCGCCGCGGGCGCCGGTGCGCTCCCCTCGGCGGTGTCGACCATCCCGATCGTCCCGCCCGTGTGGAGAACAAGCACGCTGTCAGTCATTGTCAGTACCGCCTCGGCATCGCAGATAGCTTCAAAGAACATACGGGGTCTGAGGCCGTATTCCAAGAGGTGTCCCCTAGTTCGGTGCACCGCCGCACAAGAGAATCGGCCCCGGAACCACCGCGCGGAATCGCGGCGCGCGTTCTCCTGCATGCCGCATGATTCCAGTCACGGACTGCATACTCTGCGCGGTTATTTGCATAGAATATGGCGCATCTTTTGTGACTTCTTCTTGAATACGGTATACTCATAGGCATCTCGGTACTGTTACCGCCGCGGGGCGACGGTCTTTTCGTCATGCCCAGGCTGCCTTTGCGCCGCCGTCGGAACGGTTCCGAGCGACCGAACGCCGAACTACGGAGGCTAACTATATGAAGAAGATTTGGATGATTCTGCTCGCAGTGGCAATGCTCGGATCCCTTGCCACAGCAACCGGCTGCAGCACCGACACCGCAACCGCAGAGTCCCAGGAAACGTTCGTGTTCGCTAACTCCGGGGCGTACAAGCCCTTCAGCTTCGATGAGGGTGGCCAGATCGTTGGCTTCGATGTGGACATCGCGAATGAGATCGCCAAGCGCCTCGACCGCGAGCCCGTAATGAATTCGCCCGTCCCATTTGATGCACTCATCCAGGGCCTGAAAGCCGGGAAGTACGACGCGCTCGTGGCGTCGCACGGAATCACGGAGGAACGCGCCCTCGTCGTCGACTTCAGCCGCCCTTACTATCGCTCGGGTGCACAGATCTTCGTTGGTGAGGGCACAACGGACATCAGCGGTCCGGCCGATCTCGCGGGCAAGAAGATCGGTGTCGTGAAGGCCTCCACCTACCTGGACCTCGCGGAGTCGCTTACTGACGCTGACAAGGTCATCACGTACGACAGCGATGTCATCGCACTGCAGGACCTCACTACGGGCCGCCTCGACGCGGTCATCACCGACAAGCTTGTCGGTCTCATGGCTCGCAACGAAGCGGGACTAAAGATCAACGCTATCAGTGACCCTCTGCAGCAGGACGAGATGGGAATCGTCGTGCAGAAGGGCGACACCGAGCTGTTGGCCGAGATCGACAAGGCGCTCAACGACATGATCGCCGACGGCACATACGAAGAGATCAGCATGCGCTGGTTCGGTGAGAACATCCTCGGCGAATAAGCCGCAGGCCAGGCCATCGGCGTGACAGAACGCCCATGAGCAAAGAGTGATATACGGGGGTCGGCCAACAGGGTCGGCCCCCGCTTAACGCAAGGAGACCAATGTGACGCTTTTCAACGTCGTACAGGAATACTTCTGGGGCTTCCTGGTAGCAACCGGCATGACTTTGCGACTGACCGCTGTGTCGCTCGTGCTCGCTGTCGTGATCGGCCTACTATTCGCGTTCCTGAAGATATCGAGATACCGTGTCGCGAACATCATCGCCGACGCCTACATCGGAATCACTCGCGGCATGCCGCTGATCGTGCAGTTGATGTTCCTGTACTTCGGCATCAGCTCCATCGTCGCGCTCAGCGCTTTTTGGGCGGGTTCGCTCGCCCTGGCGCTCCACGCGGGCGGCTACGTCGCGGAACTGTTGCGCGGCGCGATCCAGAACGTGGACCGGGGACAGACGGAGGCCGCGAGGTCTCTCGGCATGTCTAGCAGCAAGTCGATGCGGCTGATCGTGCTACCGCAGGCGTTTCGCCGAGCGATACCGTCGCTTGGCAACCAGTTCATCATCGGCCTGAAAGACAGCACACTGGTCGCCTATCTCGGCGTGCCTGAACTCTTCAGCAAGGCTATGACCGCTGCCGCCGCCAACTACTCGCCGTTCAACACGTATCTCGTGGCAGGCACGTACTACCTCGTGCTGGTCATCATCTTCACGTGGATGGTCCGCAAGCTCGAGACCAGGCTCACGCCGTATCGTCAGGAGGCCACCCGATGAGCGTCATCGACATCAAGGGACTACACAAGAGCTTCGACGACCTTGAGGTGCTCAAAGGCATCGATCTCACGATCGAGACCGGAGAAGTCGTCGTCATCATCGGGCCGTCGGGGTCCGGCAAGAGCACGCTTCTGCGCTGCCTCAACTTCCTCGAGTACCCGACTGAGGGTGAGATCCGCGTCAACGGAGAACTTATCGACCCCAAGAAGAGCGACCTCGACAAAGTCCGCCAGCATATGGGGATGGTGTTCCAGCACTTCCAGCTCTTCCCGCACAAGAACGTGCTGCACAACGTCACGATCGCGCCCATCAACGTGAAGGGCGTCTCCCACAAGAAGGCGAACGTCGTTGCACGCGACCTGCTCGCGAAGGTCGGCCTTCCCGACAAGGAGAAGGCGTGGCCCTCGCAGCTCTCGGGCGGACAGAAGCAACGCGTGGCTATCGCCAGAGCGCTGGCGATGGACCCGGACATCATGCTGTTCGACGAGGTCACCTCGGCGCTCGACCCGGAGCTCGTGAGCGAAGTACTGCAGGTCATGCAAGATCTGGCGGCCGGCGGGATGACGATGGTAGTCGTCACGCATGAGATGGGCTTCGCCCGCGAGATGGCCAGCAGGGTGATCATGATGGACGACGGAAACATCATCGAACAGGGCACTCCGGAGCAGATATTCGGTGACCCTCAAGAGGAGCGCACGCAGGCATTCCTCAGCCAGGTGCTCTAGTAGGATCTGGCTCAGGCTGCTTCGTCGGTTTCGCTGCAAGCACAAGAAAGGCCGCCATCGCTGGCGGCCTTTCTTCCTCGCGCCGAGACTCACAGATCATGTCCCCGCCCGCGCTAGGCCTTCCTTGCCCACTTGAGCCCGGCGAACTGCCCGGAGACCTTCTCCATGAAGTCCGGCAGACCGCCTGTGTACTTGAGCTCCTTGAGTCGCGCGTCGGCCTGGGCCGGGGTGAGTTTGCCGGCCTGCACGTCCCTGATCGCCTGCATACCGGCGTCGATCTTGGGCGGCAGCTGCTTGATCCCGTAATGCTGCATCGCGTAACCCTCGCGCACGCATTCGAGGGAATGCACCGCCTTGTCTGCCTGTGCGTAGGCGTCGAGGTGGTTGCCCTCGTGATAGGCCTCGGCCACTTTGGACTCGTACGTCTTGCCGTAGCCCTCGGGATCGATCAGCGTCGATTCTCCCCGCTTGACGAGGTCGGCGTTCGGCGTGAGCTGGGTCTTCTCCCACTTGCCAGTCCGCTCGTTGTAGATATGGCCCTGGTCGGCCATGTCCACGCTCGCCTCGGCATGGTACTGATCGGTGGCGAGCTGCTGGTGGTCCTTTGCCCACTTGGCAGCGCCCTTGGGATCGGTGGGCCCGCCGGTCTCCTTGGCGAAGATCCGCTGGGACTCGCCCGCCCATGACTCCTTCTTGAACTCGATGAATCGCTGCGCCCCGTCGGGACCTTCGACCACATAGCCGGCGCGGTAGTCCCGATCGACGCCGTCTATGGTGCCAACGCTCCGGATCTCGACCCGGCGGCCATCGGCCTCGGGCACGTTCTTCTCGATCCATTCCTTCAGATCGGCGTCGTGGCCCTTGTAGACCTCTGCGCGCGTCTCGTTGATCTTCTTCCAGGCCTCAGGATTGGTGTTCTTGAGCTCGCGCATGGCATCGGGATCGACCATGATTCGCTCGACGGTTGCACGATCAAGCGGCTTACCGTCGGCGGTCTTGGCTGCGATGTCGTCAGCGATCGCAGCGGCGCGCTCCTGTGGCGAGCCCTTCGGCTTCTTGGGCGCCGGCTTCTTTTCGGGAGCATCCGGCTGCTTCTCCGGTGCATCCGGCTTCTTCTCGGGCGCGTCGGGCTTCTTCTCCGGTGCATCCGGTCGTTTCTCGGGTGCATCCGGCTGCTTGCGCGCATCGGGGCCGTCGGGCGCGCCGGGCTTCTTCGCAGTCCCAGCATCGATCCCCGGCCCGCGCACTGACTTCATGTTCGCGATGTGCTTGAGGAACATGATGAGTCCCTCATCACGCAACTGCTTGCCCACGTTCGTCATCGCATTGGTGACCGACATCTTTGGATCGTTGTAGAGCTCCTTCATGAAGTAGTAGGCGATGAACAGCGCCCACGCGATCGCCTTCTTGTCGGCAGTGAGCTTGGACAGCACGTCCGGGTCGGTGAGGAGCCCCTCGGCAGTTCCGGTGAGCATGGAGGTCTGCGCGGCGAGCCAGTCCTCCGGCGACCCCCCGGCGATCCAAACCTCCATCGCCGAGACGAGCATCGGCTTGAGCATGCCGATCGCCACCGCGCCAACGACTCCCAGATACGTGCCGCTCGCCACGCCGAACGCGATGTCACCGCACCATGAGACCCAGTCGAGCGTGTCCTCTATCTGCTGGATCCACCAGGCGGAGTCGAGGTGCTCGTGCTTCTTTTTCATGAGCTGGTCGTAGGCGAAACTCCACAGCTGCGTGCGCATCAGATACAGGCCCTCGGCGCCCATCGTGAGCGAGCGCTCGTTCACAAGCGCGTGCAGGTGCTCGTGGTACTCGAGGGGCACGTGGAACTGGATGACGTTGCGACATCCATCAAGCTCGGTCTGCCAGGCTGCCGAGAAGGGATCTGTGTTCACGCCAAGGAGACGCAGCGGCACGAGCGCGCTGAAGGGGCCCTCGTCGTGTCCGGGCACGCTGGCGCGCAGGGACGCAGGTAGCGCTTCGCCGCCCGTGGGCAGCTGTCGCTCAATCGCGACCCGGAAGGTGGCGCTCGGCACGTTGCCGGGACGCACGCCCACAGCCTCCATGAGAAGACCGCCTGCCTTGAGGCCCGCGTAACCCGAGGTTCCCGTCTCGCCTGCGATCTCAAGACGCACTTGCTGCGCAAGGCTGATGTCGGGCGCGATCGTGTTTGTGGCAGGGTCGCGGACAAAGACCCGCACGTCGATCTCGGCAGGCTTTGCGCTGCCGTCGGCCTCTAGATGGAACGCACCGGTGGATGGATCGACGAGCGTGCGGTCGATGAAGAGCCCCTCCTGGGTGACGATGACCTCGATCTCGCGCTTGAGCGGCTCGTAACCCTCGGCGCGCGCGAGCACCACGAGCGTGGAGGCCGTCTGCGGACGTGCGGGGTCGAGTCGGTCGCCAGCACTCTCGGTGAGAGTGAGCGAGGCCGTCGACGCGCCCGTCGAGGTGATGTCGGGCGTCGCAATCAGCCGGGCTCCCTCGCGCCACTCGGTATCGAACTGCCACTGCGCGCCGCTGCCGCTTTCGACCCACACGCGTATCTCGGCAGACTCGCCCGAATCGGCGGCGAGCGATATCTGGTCAGGCGAGGCTTCAAGCTTGGGCAGGCGTGCTAGGTTCACCGTCACGATCGCCGTCAGCGGCCGCTCGCCCACCATTGCGGTCACACGTACAGCGGCGCTCTCCGGTGGCTGCACAAAGCTCGTCGAATCCGGCCGAGACGCCCTCACTGTGATCGCACGGCCGTCCTCATAGTCGGCGGGAGCTGAGATCTCGAGCCACTCGGAGTCCTCGGCGAAAGCGACAGACGCGCGGACAGTAGCCGGATCGATTGCGGGATCCATCGCATCGGCGCCGAGAAGCTCGACCGCCGCCACAAGCGTGACCGAGTCCTCGCCTTCAGTACGGAGCTCGAGCTTGCCGGCTGGCTCAAAGCGCGTGGCTATGCGACTCGCTCCTGCAGCGGCAACGCGCACCATGGCCTGCGTGGCCCCAGATGGTGCAGTCGCCTGGATCGCGATTCCCGCGCCCATTGCGACCGGTCCGGTCTGCCACACGGCCGCAGTCAGCGTGCCGTACGCACTTGAGGGCTCCACGCTCACGCCGCTTGAGGGCGTGACGGCTATACCCGCCTCGGGCGCGGGCTGATATTGCCCGGTAGGTAACACCCGGAATGCCTGAATAGTGAGTGTGGCCGAGTGAGCCTCGCTCACGGTAAGACGCGCCGCCGAAAGCTGGAGCACGTAGCCCACAGGCTTGTCCGGCTCTGGCTCAGGCTCCCCCTTCTTGGCACGTGCGCTCGCCGCAGCTCCGGCCATCGCGATGGCTGCTGCGGCCACAGCGGCGATGCCGCCGGTGACTGTGCGCCACGGCGAGGAGCCTTCACCGTCGCCGGGTAAAGCAGGTCCCGCGCTCCCGCCGGAAGCGTTGAATCGAAGTGACGTTAGGACCGACTCGACGTCGTTGATCATCGCATCAAAGTTGGCCTCGGTGTCGTCGCCCGCTATGTACCCTCCTCCAGACACGTAGATGCCGCCATCGTCGGTGGGAATCCAGTACTGGTACTCGGTCTGGAACCAGTTGTAGTCGTCATATCCCTTGTACACGCCGACGTTTGACCAAGCTTCGAGCCCGCCGAGGGTCGTCTTCTTCGCCCCTGCCCACACGTAGTCGATCTGCTCGGCCACCTGATCTGCGCTCGTGTAGAGCGTCACTGACCCGCCCGAGCGCGCGGCAAAGTCCTCAAAGGATGTGAAGTACTTCTCCTCGGGCAACCCTGTGTAGGGGTTCTCGGGAGTCACGGCCTTGACGATCACGTCTGCTGTCCCGCCCCAGCCATCAATATCGCCGTACTCTCCGCTGGCCGTGAAGTAGCCGTCGTCGTTACTGCCCTGCATCCAGAAGCCCGGTATGTCGTAGTCAGTCACCAGGTTGCCAGCGGCCATAGCCACGACCGGCAGCACGAGAATCACTGCGAGGGAGATGAAAGTGCAGACAGCGATTGCCCGGCGGAGCCGAGTGCGACGATTCGCGCGCATTATGACCGCCTCCTCAAGGCCACCGAGGCCGTCTTGAGCGCCATCACAAGCGCCGAGGCGGTCGCTACGGCCATGGGCACCAGCGTGAGCAGCGGTGTGCCGTTTGCCAGCCCCGAAAGAAGCGACCCGCCGAGCGAGACGATCTGCACGACAGCCGTCACCAGTGAGACAGCACCCGTTAGGCCGCGCAGCGCGCCGCCCTTGGAGCCGGTGATCATCGAGAGCAGCGCCGTCAGACCCCCGCCAAGCGCACGCGGGATGGCGGCCACCATAGCAGCGGGTCCTCCGGAGACACCAGCCACGAACAGGTCGAGCGCCGCCGTGGCGGCCATCGAGAGCCCGGGGCGCCGCAGGGAGCGCTGAACGACAGACCGAGCGGCCGGCATGGCCGCGCCGGACAGCATCGCCCGAAGATCCGGCGTCTGGCCGGCCACAATCGTCTGCCACGGGAGGCCGGCGGCCACAGAAGCGGCTCCAGCCGCAGTCGCAACAACACCCGCTACCGAAGTGGACCGCGGCGCGGCCACTGGCCGACTCGCCGGAAGAGTTCGAGGACTCCCACACTTCGTGCAGAACTTGTCCGAGCTGCCGAGAGATCCCCCACATTTGGTACAGAAACGCGCGGATCCCTCGCCCATGAACCCTCCCCGGCTCGTGTTGCATCCCTTGCTGATGATAGCTGGATTTGCGGGCTGCGAGCCACCTCCGCATGTCATTGCTATGATGACCCCAGACTACGATGCAGGATGGGTGGGGGTTCTTGTGCCGAAAGCGCCAGACACTGCGACCGCACCTGATCCGATCGAGTGGACCTACGACATCCCGCTGCTTACCAGCCGCTTCATGGTGTGGGACTTCGTGCGCGTGATACTGCTCTCCGTTGTGGCGATGTACGTGATCGTCGCCTTGGGCGGCCTGATCATCGAACAAGAACTGATCATCCTGCCGCCGATGGTGTTCGCCCTCACGGCCGGCATCATGGCGGGTCTGTTCGTCCTCACGAGCCTCCTGCTGGGCAACCGCCAGGGCGCACGCTTCACCGTTGACGCGCGCGGCGTCGAGTACCGTGCCGAGAAGCGCGAGCGCTCAATGAATAAGCTGGTCGTCATCGTGGGCCTTCTCGCGCGCAACCCCACAACAGCTGGCGCAGGCACGCTTGCGATGACGCGCGAACGGATGCTCGTCCCCTGGGAGAGCATCCATCGCGTCGTCGTCTACCCACGCGCTCGGGTCATCGCGCTACGCAACTCATGGCGCACGGTGCTCCGCCTCCACTGCCCACCGGAGCTGTTCGATGACGTCGTCAGCGCCGTCGAGACGTACCACCGCGACGAGATCGAGTGCAAGTCACCGAGAAGCTAGAACACCCGCCCCTCGCGATCGAGGAACGGGCGTCGTCGTATTTTTCTGGCGGAGAGGGAGGGATTCGAACCCTCGTAGGGGGGGATACCCCCTAAACAGTTTTCGAGACTGCCGCATTCAACCACTCTGCCACCTCTCCGGGTGGCGCAAGCCGCACACAGCGGCTCCAGGCGCAACGGCTAGTATAGCGACACGGTGGCAGGTGGGCAACGAAGCGCCAGGCGCTCAGCCGCCGAGAAGACCCTTCATGCAGCTGAACCCCTCGGCCATCCACCTGCGCGCCCGACAGTTGAAGCAGGTTGGGTCGTCACCGTCGACGTAGCACTCGTCGTCGTCGTCGCGCGAGTACCCGGCACATTGGCTGGCAATCGCAGCCGTCGCCGAGAGATCCGCAGCCGAGTCCACGTTACCGTCGAAGACTGCTCCCGAGTCGGTATCGATGACCGGCGTCATGCTCTCAGAACGCTCTCAGCGCTTTGCGATCCACGATCGTCCACGGTGCCGGGGCGCCGTCCTCGCTCGGCTTCACCATCAGCACAGCGATACCGTCACGCAGGATGAGCTTGCACTCACCGACCACCACTCGTTCTGCGTCGCCGATGGTCTCGTTCTCCAGCGTGCGCACAGCGTCCACACCCTGGGTCTTGATCGTGGCGACGTCGGTAACACCGTTCTCGTCGCCGACAATGCGGAACTTGCCCTTGAAGCGACCGTCGTTCCCGGTGAGCTTGAGTCCGGCGCCTGCCAGCGCGCCGATCACGCCGATGCCCGTGCCACCATGTTCCGAGAGGTGAACCCCAAGCTCCTCGGCGAGCGAATACGCATTGTCCTTGGTGAGCACGCGCTCCTTGGCCTCCAGGCCGAACGCCATGAGGCGATCGGCGTCGAGTCGCCCAGGTACGACGACGGCAAGCCCTGGATCGGCTGCGTCTACGCTCTCAGCGGCAAGTCTCTCGGCACACCACTCGATCACGTCGGTTAGCGAGTCTTCGGCGATCTCCGCCTCGAAACACATGGAGCTGTTGTGCGATGTGTACGCGATGTCGGGGTGAATGAGAAGCTGATGCCGCGTGACACGTCCAACGGAAGCAAGCTCCAGACTAACGAGCCCTGCCGCAAGAATCTCGGCGATCTCTCCCGTGCCTTTGCTTACAGCGTCATCGGTGTCGTCGATCGAGATCAGGATTCTCATGGACTCTCCGTTTATGAATGGCTGCCGGGCCGCGGCGCATAGCGAGTATATCGACCGGCGCGTGCTCGGGCAACGCGCTTGCACGCCCAATACCCCATGGGGTATACTCGCACACTGCTCGACCCCGGCACGAAGGAGATTCGTGGATCCTACAGGCATCATCTACCTCATCGGCGTGGCTCTCGCCTACGCGTACTTCTGGCGAAAGTCGCCGGAGCGCGCCGGCAAGGCACTGGCTGGCGGCTCTAAGTCGTTCACCGGGATGCTGCCGACCTTCATCGCCGTGTTCGGGCTTGTCGGCCTCTTCGAGACCTTTATCCCCCCGGCGCTCATCGAGCGCCTCATGGGCTCGTCGTCCGGCGCCCTGTCGCTCCTCGTCGGGACCGCGCTCGGCACCGTTGCCACCGGTCCGCCAGCTGGGGCGTACCCGATCGCCGCGACGCTGCTGAAAGGCGGCGCATGGGCCCCCGCAGTCGCCGCATTCATCGTGTCATGGATACTCGTCGGATTCGTTTCGCTCCCAATGGAGTCGCGAGTCTTCGGCGTGAAGTTCGCCGTGCTCCGCAACGGAATCTCGATTCTCGCATCCATGGTCATCGGCGTATTGATGGGAGTGGTGCTCTGATGGTCGGTCCCTCTGCCGAGAAGCCCTCGTTCTCCAAAGCGCTTGCCTCGTACCGGGTGGTGGCGCTCGTCGCCGCCGTCTACGCGGCGGCGGCCCTCTTCTCCCCCGAGCGCGCCGGACACGCAGCACTTGTATCCGTGAAGTCGTTTCTCGGCGTCGCCCCGATCATCGTCGCTGTGTTCGCGGCTCTCGGCCTGGTGCAGGTCTTCGTGGACAAGCAGGCTCTGGCGCGACACCTCGGAGATCGCGCGGGACTTCCCGCCCTGCTCACCGCAGCTGCGGCCGGCACCATCCTGGTAGGCCCGGTCTTCGTCATCTTCCCGCTCATGAAGACCATACGGGATCACGGCACCAGCTGGGCGGTCATCACCACCACTCTCACAGCCTGGGCGGTCAAGTTGCCGATGCTCCCGCTGGAGGCGGGTTTCCTCGGCTGGAAGTTCGCTGTGGCACGCACGGTGCTCACACTTGTGACCGCAGTTGCCATGGGCGCTATCATGGGACGCCTGATGCGAGAACCGGAGTCGGCTAAGAGTTAGGAAGACGGTGGGCAGATACGTTCTACTGTCGCTTGGGTGGGTCTTCCTGGGGATCGGCGTCATCGGGATGGCTCTGCCCGTCCTGCCCACAACGCCGTTCGTGCTTCTGGCCGCTGCCTGCTTCCTGCGAAGCTCGGAGCGCATCCACTCTTGGCTGGTCGCGCATCCCGTTTTTGGCAAGCAGATCGCGGATTACCTTGCGGGGAAGGGCCTCCGGCGCAAGACCAAGGTCGTGGCCATCGCCACGCTATGGGCAAGCATCATCGCGTCCGCGCTGTGGGTGGTCCCGTACCTGCTAGCCGATGCGGCCATGTTCGCAATTGCGGCATGGGTGACGGTGTACCTCCTCCGGCTCCCCACAGCTGCTCCGCTTCACTCCTCGGCGGAATCCGCCCTGGAAGACGATCGCGCGTAGAACGCCATCGCTGAGCCGCCTGTGAGCAGCACTCCCGACGTCATGAACGCCACGGTCATCCACGGCGACGACTGCAAAGCCACGATCACCAGCGCAAAGATGATGAAGCCCAGATGCAGCAGCCCGGAGCCGACTTTGGCCAGGCGCGCCTCGGCAAGGTATGCCAGACCCCCGGCGTTGGCGATCGTGAGCACCACTACAGCTACCTGGATAAGCGCTGAGACGGCCAGGTAAACGCCCAGGCCGATCGCGAGGGATTCCCGCAGCACTCCTGCGACCACACCCAGAAGCAGCATGCCCGCCGAGACGATCAGCAGCGCTCGCTTGGAGAACAGCCGCTTGGGCACGCAAAGCCCCATCACGACCACCAGCGCTATCACGACCGGGGCCGCGAACAGGTTCATGGCGTTGATGAAGCCGGGATAGCCGGATTCCTCCCAGCCTGGCACGGCGCGGTATGCCCACCACGCGTAAAGCGTCCCAAGCAGCGACTGCAGTCCAGGCGCGCCGAGCAACCCGACCGTCGCGACCATCAACGAGAAGTCCCAAGTCATGCGCTCTGCGATCGGCTTCTCTACTGCGTGTGTGTTCTCGGCCATCATCGCCTCCTCACGCTACCGAATGTGCGCCGGGGACGATGTACGTGGTGATGTAGGTGAGGACGAGCGCCACGAACGACAGGATCGCGAGCGCCGCCACCACTTTCCACATGCCGCGCCTTCGCAGGTACAGGCGGCTGTGCAGGTAGGCCGTGTAGAGCACCCACATCATGATCGACATGTTCACCTTGCCCGACCACCACCAGGCATCCCCCGCCCACGCGATGATCGCCCACGGCATCCCCACGACCATCCCAAGCGTCAGCGGGAGATATCCCAGCCTCGCCCACCGGTAAGCGGTCTGCTCAAACGAGGACCGGCGCCGCGCGACCATGAGCACGGTGGCCGCAAAGGAGACCACGAAAGCGCCGTAGCTGAAGAACAGCAGCGGCGGATGCACCCACATGTACCACGCGTTGTAGTAGTACAGGCGCGACGCCTCGGCGCCGCGAAATGCGCTGTACGCCATGTTGATGTCGCCGGAGCGCCACGCGCTGAGAAACGCGTTGTACTGCGCGAAGAAGTCAGGCAGCGGCTCCATAAAAGGCCTGCCGAGAAGAACCGCGCCTGCAGCAAGCCCAATGGCTCCCACCGCAAGCATCGGGCGCAGCTCGGTTCCGTGTCGCTTCACGCCCAGGGCGAGCGCCGTGACGATGAGCGCCCAGATGTAGAGCTTCTCGGACTCCACCCAGATTGGGACAGCGAAGCCGCCGGTCACTAGCCCGGTCGTAGGGTCCGCTAACTGGCACAACTGCCACAACCTGACGTGGAACCAGATGAGCGCAGCCTCGCCCAGCAGGAGTGTACCGAGCAGTGCCGCAAGCATCGGGCGCAGCCTGGACCGAAGCGTGGGAACGACCAGCGCGACCAGCACGGCAGCGCATGCCAAGAGAATCAGGACGTCCAGATACATGCCGAGGGAAGCCAGTGTTCCCTTCGCGGACTCAAGCGCCAGCGCTGTTACGTCGGGTGAAAACATGCCCACAGTATAGCCGGAGACGACAACGACCCCGATCGCGATGATCGGGGTCGTGTGTGCTTAATCTGGCGGAGAGTCAGGGATTCGAACCCTGGATACGGTTTAACGCCGCATACACGATTTCCAGTCGTGCTCCTTAAACCACTCGGACAACTCTCCGCGCGCGCGTCCTAGATATGGTGCGGAGCGCAAACGCGAGTATAGCGAGTGAACCCTGGTCGGGCAAACGCCGTGAGGTTAAAGTAGTAGCAGGTCACCGAATGGGGAGGTTCGAGATGACGACTGAGAACGCAGGATTCTGCGCCAATTGCGGAGCGGCGATTACCGCCGGGAACGCCTTCTGCACGGGATGCGGGACGCCGATTCCGGCGTCGGCACCGGTCGTGGCGGTTCCTCCCTCGGCTCCTCCCGTCGCGACGCCTCCCTCGGCACCTCCCGCAGCGGCACCCGTCTACGCGCCGCCATCATCCTCCGAGCAGATCCTGTCCATCCTTGGTGGGATCACGATCGCAAGTGGCTTCATGGGATTGAAGCGCACGTCTTACACGATGATCATGACGAGCACTCGGGTGATTCTGGCCGAGCTCACCCAGGACATGCTGAAATCCGCGATCGAAGACGCACGGTCGGACACCAAGGCCGAGGGCGGCGGGTTCTTCAAGCAGTGGGGCGCGCAGCTGGCCGCCTCCTTCTCGTACGCCGAGCGCTACTGGGAGATGGCTCCCGACGCCGCGCTTGCCGAGACGCCGGGGAACATTGCCTGGGACAGAAACGCGATCGAGAAGATCAAGCTGAAGGCCGGAATGACGCGCGACGAGGCCGCAGATGATCCTGACTACATCACGGTCAAGACGGGCGGGAACAAGTTCAAGCTGCTAATGGGCGCGGGTTCGTTCTCGCACGCGAAGAAGGCTCTTATAGCGGCAGGCCTGATCTAGACCTTCGCCTCCGGATGCCGCACGGGCAGCTGGAATGTGAACGTTGAACCCTTGCCGAGAACAGACTCGGCACTCAGCGAGCCACCCAGCAGGGCCGCGAGCCTGCGCGAGATCGACAGGCCGAGTCCCGCGCCGTCCTCGACCCTGCGAACCAGGCCTCGCACAGTGGCGAACCTGTCGAAGAGCCCGTCCATGTCTTCCGGAGCTATGCCGCATCCGGTATCGGAGACCGATACCGTTGCCGAAATGCCGTCCCAGGTACCCGCGACAAGGATCTTCACAGTACCCTCGGCGGTGTATTTGATAGCATTTGAGAGCAGGTTCAAGATGACCTGCCCGACCTTCTCACGATCGGTCCACATAGGGATAACAGGCTCTGCCGCATCGACCGAAATGCCAAGACCTTTCGAGGCCACCATCGGTTGAACCGAATCGACCATGGTGGTCACGAGTGCGACCAAATCGAATTCCTCGGGAATGATATCGAACTTTCCGGATTCGATACGACTCAGGTCAAGGACGTCGTTGACGAGACCGAGCAATCGTTCCCCCGAGTCCCGGATGATCGCGATCTGCTTGTGCTGCTCGTCGTTGAGGGGACCAGCGAGTCCCTGCGCAAGGATGCCTGAGAACCCGATGATGGAGTTGAGTGGCGTTCTGAGTTCATGGCTCATGCTCGCGAGGAAGTCGTCTTTGACTCGGTTCGCTTCACCGAGCTGTTCCAGCGAATCTTTAAGTTCACCCGTTCGCTCACTGACGAGCGATTCGAGCGCCAGCTCAGACTCCTTGTCGACAGTGATATCTCTAAAGACGACCGCGAATCGATCTTCGGCTCCAGCGCGAAAAGTCGTGACCCTAATCCACTTGTTGATTGGCCGAGACCAGACTTCGTAGGTGGAGCCTTTCTCGCTGCTGACCGCAGCGGAGCACGCTTCTCGTCAATTCATGCCCATCGGGTTACCCGGCGGCCATATATCATCCGCAAGCTTGCCAACCACATCGTCTCGGGATAGCCCGAAAAGCTCCTCGAATGCCGGGTTCACCTCGGCAAACCTGTAGTCTATGATGGCGCCGGATTCATCACGAACGGCAACTTGCTGGGCAACTGCGTCGATCATGTTCTCGAAGAGCGCGCGGTACTCGGCACGACCCTGCAGCACGTCGTCCTCAACCCTCTTGCGCTCAGTGACGTCGGAGAGCGCCACAGTGATTCCGCGAAACGTACCCGCGACATCTTGCATACGCTTGAGCCTGACGATGTAGAATCGCTGGCCCGCTTTCGTCTGCAGTGAGCGCTCGAACTCACGCGCTTCGGCCGTGTCGCGAAGAAACGCGGTAATCTCTGCATCGAGCGGGGCAAAGGGGACTCCCACGTCCACGTGCGAGTAATACGCCGAACCGCTGATGGCAACCATGCCGAAAGCTTCACCCGCAGCCTCGTTGATATTCTCGATCAAGCCGTTCTCGTCGAGAAGGATTACCGGAACGTTCAGGTTCTCGAATATCGTCAGGTAGCGGACCTTCTCATCGGTCGTATCCCGGTTTCGCGCCTGAAGTTCTGCGACCGCCGCGCTTGCGCCAAGACCCGCCCATTCCTTGGAGAAACCGATCTTGAGACGGTCGAAGTAGTTCTCCACGACAAGCGAGCACGCCTTGGCTTCACTGGCGTCTTCGATGGTTTCGCACAGGTCGAGGAACGCCCGCTCGTAGTAGTTCATGAGAGCAAGAAACATCTCGAACGGGATGCCCCGGGAACGATGCTTCCGCGCCTCGAGGACGCCGAATTCGACGGCCGGGTCCTGAGAGATATCTTCCTCGCAGTGGATGTCGAGCTTGCAGTCGCTCTTGCGAGCAGCCTCCAGCAGCGAGTCAGACAGGCCTCGCACCGAGAGCCGCCAGGGCTCTTCGAGGGTTGAGGTGTACTTCGTGTACCCGAACTCTTTCGCGTATTCCAGAATGCGCTGCATGAGCCACTGTTCACCGGATCCGAACAGCCGCTCGAGCTTCTCTAACCGCAATCGGTTTGACGGTGTGGGCTGCGACAAGTGGCTCTCCAAGTGCGCAAACGGTGCCTGGCCGAGCGACCACAACGATAACACACGGCACTTGACCGGAAGCTACGCGAGCTCGCGCACACGTTGCGCCGCGGCAGTAGCAAGATCTGGCCCGACAACCAGCTTAAGCTGCTGGGAGAGGTTGTCCGCGATCATCGGAAGGTCGAGTCGTGTGACTGACTCCGAGTCCTTGCCAATACGCTTGGTTTCCAGATCCACGGAAACGGCGGCCAGCACCGTGCCAACAATCGGCCGGAGCACTTCCTCGATGCGTTCTGCGAGGATGTTAGACACCTTCACCATCCTCATCCCCTGGGAGCTTTGCGTCCGGCTCCAGCACCGAAATGAGATTCTGCTCCTGGCCAGTGAGCCGCCCAAGGAACTTGGACATCGCCCTGCGCACGCGGAAGAAGTAGATACCCAAGAACACCATTGCCACGATCGCGAGCAGATCAGCATCAAGTCGCGCCTGCTCGGCCGTGAATCCAACAGAGGCAACCTCTGCGATCCACCCAACGAGCACCGACGTGGCGAGGCATATGACGCCGAGAATCGCGTAGGTGATGTTGTCAGCGATTGCTGCTCCCTCGGCCAGCTTGCGAAGCGAGAGCATCACGATGAGCAGCACGGCCGCGACGACCAGTGTGCCGATTCCCGCGCCGGTCGACACTATCGAGTAGACCCCGGAGGATTCGGACGCAACAGCCACTGAGGGTAGCGCGAGCAACAGCACGAGTGTCATCGGAGCGAGCTTACTGGGGCGCATCCATTTCCTCCCAAGGACTTGCGTTTGCGTGTCTGACGCAAAGCTTCAATCAATACTGTATCGGCCACCCGGGGCGCTTGGCGTGTGGTCAACGTCACACAGTGCCGACGGACGGACGCCCATTGCCCTTCTTAGTCCGCAATTCCCCAAAAAACTGTCGCAATATGGCTGAACTTTCCTCGGCAAGAATACCCGAAGTCACGGCAAAACGGTGATTCAGACGCTCGTCATTTGAAAGATCGTAGAGCGTGCCGACGGCACCGGCCTTCGGATCGGGCGCTCCGTAGACCAGCCGCTCCACGCGAGCCTGGTGCATCACGCCCGCGCACATTGGACACGGCTCAAGCGTCACATACACGGTGCAGTCCGAGAGCCGCCACCGGCCGAGGCGCTGCGACGCCTCGCGGATCGCAAGCAGCTCCGCATGCGCGGTCGGGTCGTGATCGATCTCACGCAGATTATGCGCGCGCGACACGACAGCGCCATCGCAAACGACGACCGCACCGATCGGGACTTCGCCCTTCTCGGCAGCCAATCGCGCTTCTTCTAAAGCCATGCGCATGTAGGTAGTGTCTGCGTCCATGCTCTGATGCTACACTAACGCCGCCGAGGAGCGCTCCTGCGCACCGGCAGTCACCTGTGGAGGGGTGGCAGAGTGGTTGAATGCGACAGTCTTGAAAACTGTTGGGCCTGCAAGGGTCTCGTGGGTTCGAATCCCACCCCCTCCGCCACAGGACACCCACGCCAGCGGGAGGTCTAGCTACCCGCTCCGGCGCCTGAGTCCTCGGTCCCGTGACACTCCTCGCACGTGTCCAGCGCGAAGTCCTTGTGACTCTCGGGCAATGTGCTCCTGCGCTCGACGTGATGGCAGTAGTCGCAATTCTCGAAGACACCGTCCAGGCCATGCGGAGTCGAGTCAGCAGGGCTCTTGGACAGCCCCGCAGGACCGGGCTCCTTGCCATAGTGATCGGCCGAGACAGGATGGCAGAGCAAGCACTCCCCCGTCTTGTACTGCAAATGGCCGACAGGCATGCCGAAATCGCGCGCGGGCTCTCCGTGACAAAGCGGACAGCGGGAATCGCCCATGGCGATCGAGTGCGGCACACGCACGGCCTCAGCTTGCTGGTGGCATGATCCACAGGTCTCAAGGCTGAAGTTGCGGTGCGTCGCAGGGATCGTGCCCGTCGCGACGCTGTGACAGTCCATGCAAGCTTCAGTTCGCCGCGCGGGAGGGTGTGGGTTGCTCGGAGCCGCGGAGGCACCAACGAGGGGCGCCACGGAGGTAGCCGTCCAGGTGAAGGCAGCTGCGGCGACCACGAACAGCGCCACGATGACCACGACAAGAGTCGATACGATTCTGTGGTGCACTTCTGCCTCCTTACACCATGTCGAAACGCTCGGTATGGACACGATCTGCCGGCACGCCGATAGACGGCAGTACCTCTTCCATCGCATCCATCAAAGGCGTGGGGCCGCAGATGAAGTACTGGAAGTGCCGGTAGAGCGATGGCGGGAGGTAGCGCGTGAGGATCTCTGCATTCACAAACCCTCGTTCGCCGTCCCATGTATCCTCGGCACGCACAAGAACCGTCACGAGCGTCAGTGAAGGCATGCGCGCGGCCGTGGCGGCGAGCTCCTCTCGGAATGTCAGATCGTCATAGTCGTTGGCCGCGTGGAACATGAACACCGGGCGTGAGTCGGCGCGTGTCTCAAGAGCCTGTAGCATCGAGTAAAGCGGCGTGATTCCAACACCACCGCCGATCAGGACGAAGCCGGCGCCCTCCTCGCGATCGATCGTGAACACGCCATGCGGGCCATCAACCCAGGCCCTGGCGCCGACCTTGGCGTTTGGCACGACCCCGCCGGACCAATCGCCAAGCTCCTTGATCGTGAAGGCGATGGCACCGTCGTGGTTTGGGATGTCTCCGTTGGAAGAGAAGGAGATCGGGTGTTTGTCAGTGCTGAGCGGGCTGCGCCCGAACCCGATCCACGCGAACTGCCCGGGTTCGAAGATGAAGCCCTCGTGGCCAACGGGACGCAGTACAAGCGTATGGGACTGACCGTGCTCTTTGCGGTTCTCGACGACTTCCCACGGCCGGCTCATGAGCGATATCGGGCGCAGGAGCCTGTAACGCAAGAACATGCCGATGAAGAACACCAGGTAGATGACGATGAGTGTCCGCACGATTGGAATCGCCGCAAACCGGCCGAGGCCGAGGATGTGTGCTGCTCCTACGCAGATAAGGGCGACGGATAGGATTCCGTGCGTCGTGTGCCAAACCTCGTAAGACATGCGCAACAGGCGCCGATAGACCGAAAGGCCCACCACCAGCGCCGCCAAGACGAAGGTGGCGATACCAAGCGTCACCGGCCAGGGAGCCGCAGCGGCCGGAACCAGCAGCTTCATCGTGTAGGCGCGATCGGCCACCAGAAGGATCGGATGCGCGGCCGCAAACGCCATCGAGGCGATGCCGATCTGCCGGTGAAACTGCAGCAGCGAGTCGATTCCGAAAGCACCGGCAACGCCCTGCAGACGCGAGACCAGCGCAAGCTCAGTAGCCATGAGTGCCAGCGCGATATAGCCAACGGCGTCAGACAGATATACGAGCGGACCTACCGCCTGCTTCGGGTCAAAGAAGATCACACCCAAAACGAGCGGAAAGAAGATGATCGTCAGGTACAGACCGAACCAGAAGACTCCCCGGAGAATCAAGCGCATGCAAATCTACCTCGCGATACCGATGTCTTGGACCTTGCTTCCCCTATTACCCTGCCGAAGTATAACGAATCCTTCGTCGCGAAGTGGATGAGCCTGTACCATGAACGGCACCTGTACGGGCGAAGGAACCAGGAGTCACGTTGCAGTTCTTCAAGGATCTCTCAATATCAGCGCTGGTCGCGGGCTTTGTGGCGGTGCTAGTAGGCTTCACCAGCTCGGCAATCATCGTCTTTCAGGCAGCCCAAGCGCTGGGCGCGTCTCCCGCCGAAACAGCCTCATGGCTCTGGGCGCTGGGTCTGGCCATGATGCTCACCTCAGTCGGACTCTCGCTTCGCTACAAGATACCGGTGCTTACCGCCTGGTCAACGCCCGGTGCCGCGATGCTCGTCACGAGCGTGTCGGGCGTGACGATGCCTCAGGCGATCGGCGCATTCATGGTGTGCGCTGCGCTGATCATCCTCGTTGGCGCGACCGGCTGGTTCGAGCACGCCATGAAGCGCATCCCGCCCGCGCTCGGCGCCGCAATGCTGGCCGGAGTGCTCCTGCGCTTTGGAATCGACGGGTTCGCCGCCATGAAGACCGAGCTGCTGCTCGTGCTGGTGATGGTCGCTGTCTATCTCCTCATGCGCCGGGTAGCTCCTCGCTACGCCGTGCCTGCGGTTCTCGGCGCTGGCATCATCATGGTCGCCGCGCGGGGACAGTTGCCGCTCTCGGACCTGAGCTTCGCGCTGACCCGGCCGGTGTTCATCATGCCTGAGCTATCAATCAAGGCGATCGTCGGCGTGGCCCTGCCACTCTTCGCGGTCACGATGGCATCGCAGAACATCCCCGGGGTTGCGGTCATGCGCTCAGCGGGCTACGACCCTCCAGTCTCTCCAATCATCACATGGACCGGTGTATCCGCATTCTTGCTGGCACCGTTTGGTGCGTTCGCCGTGAACTTCGCAGCAATCACGGCCGCGATCTGCGCGAGCGATCAGGCCGATCACGACCCGGCTCGTCGCTACACCGCGGCCGTCTCGGCAGGGGTCTTCTATTTCCTGGTAGGCACGTTCGCTGCCACGGTCACGTCGGTCTTTGCAGCATTCCCCGCCGAGATGGTCGTCGCGCTTGCCGGAATCGCCCTCATCAACACGATCGGCGCGGGGCTCCTCGGCGCACTTGAGGATGCCGAATGGCGCGAACCGGCGCTCATCACGTTCCTGGTCACCGCATCGGGAGTCTCAATCGCCGGCATCGGAGCAGCGTTTTGGGGACTCGTAGCGGGGATCGTGGCGACGCTCGTCCTGCGGAGTGCCGGGCTGAAGGTGCGCCCCGGCACCGTCGTCGCTCCTGTGATTGCCGAGGAAACCGAATAGCGCTTCGTGCGTTGCCGAGAAACAACAACGCCCGCCCCTCGCCAGGAGGGACGGGCGTTTGATTTCGCTGTTACTTGCGATCCCCGAGCGGCACGTACGTCTGCAACGGAGACACGCTCTTGTACGCCGGGCGGATGATCTTGCCACCGTTGGCGAGTTCCTCAAGCCGGTGCGCGCTCCAGCCCACAACACGGGAGATGGCGAAGAGTGGCGTGTACAGCTCTGGCGGGATATCGAGCATGCGATAGACGAAGCCCGAGTAGAAGTCGACGTTGGCGCTAACGCCCTTGTACATCCTGCGCTGAGCAGAGACGATCAGCGGCGCGATTCGCTCGACGCGGGTGTGGAGTGCGAACTCCTCAGAGAAGCCCTTCGCGGCGGCGAGTTTCTCGGCATAGCTGCGCAGGATTATGGCGCGAGGATCAGAGACCGAGTAGACGGGGTGGCCCATTCCGTAGACGAGACCGGAGCAGTCAAACGCCTTCTTCTCGAGCAGTAGGTGCAGGTAATCTGCGATTTCCTCATCGTCGGTCCAGTCCTTCACCTTCACGCTCAGATCATCGAGCATGCCAACGACCTTGAGGTTCGCACCGCCGTGACGGGGGCCCTTGAGCGAGCCGAGTGAAGCGGCGATCGACGAGTACGTGTCGGTACCGGTCGAGGACACGACGTGCGTCGTGAACGACGAGTTGTTGCCGCCGCCGTGCTCCGCGTGCAGCACGAGCGTCATGTCGAGCACGAGGGCCTCAAGCTCCGTGAACTCACTGTCGGGGCGCAACATATGCAAGAAGTTCTCGGCGGTCGAGTAGCTCGGCTCAGGGCGATGGATAACGAGGCTCTTGCCGTGGAACTGATCCAGATACGCCTGGTACGCGTACACAGCGAGCATCGGCAGCTTCGCGATCAAGTGGAGGCTCTGGCGCAGTACGTTGCGCGTGGAGGTGTCATCAGCATTCGGATCGAGCGTGTACAGGCCGAGGACGCCGCGCATCATGGCGTTCATGATGTCCGTGCTCGGCATGCGGAGAATTCCGTCGTGGATGAACGACCGTGGCATCCGACGCATGCCCGAGAGGTACACCGCGAACTCGTCGAGCTGCTCTTTGTTCGGGAGCGCGCCAAAGAGGAGCAGGTACGCCGTCTCCTCAAAGCCCGGCTGGTGCTCGGCCACGAATCCGTTCACCAGATCAGTGATCTCGATTCCGCGATACATCAGCTTGCCGGGGGCGGGAACCAACTGGTCGCCCTCGGTCACCGTGCCGACTACGTCGCCAATTCGAGTGAGTCCTGCGAGCACGCCTCGGCCGGTCTGGTCGCGGAGGCCTCGCTTCACGTCGTACTCAACGTAGAGCCCCGGATCGACCGGGCTACGCTCCTCGGCGATTGCCGTCCAGTTGTCGAGCGCCGCATCCCGGCCGTTCGGGAGCTTCGGGGTTGGCTGCGATTCAGTGGCGCAGTCGTTCTTCGCCATGGGTTTCCTTTCGTCTACGAAGTCCAGATCCGAAGAGTTCTCGGCGGACAATGTCGCGCTTGTGTACAAACAGAATACCTGATATCGCCAAAAAGCATCGTGGCGGCTCCAGGACGGATGGGGACGGCGACCCTCGGCCGCCGTCCCCAGAAGCGCTTCGCTCTATTCGCTCGCGCTACTTCGCTTTCGGCGTTTGCTGCGAGAACTTCTCTGCAAGGCTACCGGCCATCGAGACGAACTCGCTCGGCATCATGACGATCGTGGTGGTGTTCTGCTCGGCACCGACCTCGGTGATCATCTGCATACGGCGTAGCTCAAGCGAGAACGGATTGGCCGCCATGACCGCAGATGCCTCGGCGAGCTTCTTGGACGCCTCGAACTCAGCGTCAGCTTTGATGAGACGCGCGCGCTTCTCACGCGCTGCCTGCGCCTCTTGCGCCATCGCGCGCTGCATTCCCTCTGGTAGCTCAACATCTTTCATCTCGACCATCTCGACTTTGATGCCCCACGGGTCGGTCGCCTTGTCCACGACCTCCTGGAGGATTCTCGAGATCTGGTCGCGCTCACGCAAGATCTCATCGAGCTGATGCTGTCCGATGATGTTACGCATGCTGGTCAGCGCGATTTGGTACGTGGCAGCGTAATAGTTGGCGACGTCCACGACCGCCTTCACCGGATCCATGATCTTGAACCACAGGACAGCGTTCACCTTGATGGTCACGGAGTCTTTTGTGATGGTCTCCTGGCGCTCGACGTCAACCGTGTTGGTTCGCAGGTCGACCTTGCGCTGAGTCTCAATGCCAAGCGGGATGAGCCAGTACAGCCCGGGACCCCTGAGGCCCTTCAGGCGGCCGAGACGGAACACCACAGCGCGCTCGTACTCATTGGCAATGCGGAGTCCGGAAATCGCTATGCCTGCAAGCAAGAACACCCCGATGAAGACGATGCCGAGAAAAGTGTCCAACGTGTGCCTCCCCTGTATCTGCGGACCCTCCGTCCGCACAAAACTGAGCGTACCACGAACCGCTGTCGCGAAAACGCTTGCGCCGTGTATAATCACTTGCGCGTCATTGGCGCGGAGAGTTGGCCGAGTTGGTTGAAGGCGCTCGCCTGCTAAGCGAGTAAAGGGCTTGAAGCCCTTTCGAGGGTTCGAATCCCTCACTCTCCGCCACTTGATATCTCACCTGCACTCGAAGCCGTGATTGACACGAGCGGTCATTCGGTGGCAGGATACGTGAGCCTTTAAGGCTGCGCGCCCTTAGCTCAGTGGATAGAGCGTCCGGCTACGAACCGGGAGGTCGCAGGTTCGAATCCTGCAGGGCGCACCATTGCACTTGCGAGACCCCGCCAAGTTGGCGGGGTCTTTCGTTTTCCGAGAAACTCCTCCCCTCCCTTGTGCGTCTTAATGGTAGGACAAACGGTGGTGACTGCTGGTCGCCGCCCTTGAAGGGAGGCTCACGATGCGCAACAAAACGTGGCTTGTACTCGCGATCGCATTGATAGCAGGCGCTCTCGTACTCGGCGGATGCACAACGAAAGTCGTATCGGCACCGGCCGGAAGCGTTCTTTACACCGTGACGGCTTCCGGAGAGGGCAAGGCCATAGCCGCACCGGATCAGGCCGAGATGAGTTTTGGTGTGACAACGCAGGGCGCCGAGGCTAAGAAGACGCTCGACGATGCCGCCAAGCAGGCCGACAAGATCATCGCCGCGCTCAAGAGGGCCGGCGTTGCCGCGGAGGACCTGCAAACGAGCGGCGTGAGCCTGTACCCGCAGCAGGACTACAGCAACGACCGCGCGCCGCGCATCACCGGATACCAGGCCACGATTCAGGTCCGCGTGACGATGAAGGACATTTCAAAGGTGGGTGACATCATCGAAGCGGGAGCCGGCGCCGGTGCCAACCAGATTTCCGGCCCGACGTTCACACTCTCCGAGAAGTCCGTTTCCCGCGAAGAGGCGATCAAGGCAGCCGTTGCCGACGCGAAGTCGCGCGCCGAAGTCATGGCGAAAGCCGCCGGCAAGTCGGTCGGTGACGTGATCAGCGTGAGCGAGACCGGCGTGAATGCTCCGCCGATCTACTACGGTGCCGAGAAGAGCTCTCTCGACGCAAGCTACGCCGCAGCAATCGAGCCTGGCACGCTCGATGTCACGGCTAGCGTGACGATAGTCTTCGAGCTGGAGTAGCACTTCGCCCGCAGTAATCTCCCACAGGGGAGCCGGAACACCGGCTCCCCTGCCGTTTGTGCTCCAGGTGCGTTACCATCGACCTGGAGGTGCGAAGATGCGCAGAATCGTTGGGGTCATGGGCTCAGGGCGTCCCCTCCTGCCGGCAGCCGCCGCCACGGCGCGGCGCCTCGGCTCGCTTATAGCAGCCGAGGAGTGGGTGCTTCTCACAGGTGGCAGGGCGAGCGGAGTGATGGACGCGTGCTCACGCGGAGCGAAAGATGCCAGGGGGCTAGTCGTGGGGATTCTCCCCGATACCGACACGGCGCGCGCTTCCTCGGCCATTGATATCGCGATCCGGACAGGCATGGGCGACGCGCGCAACGTGGTGAACGTGCTCTCCAGCAACGTGGTCATCGCGCTACCGGGCGGTGCCGGCACACTCTCCGAGGTGGCGCTTGCACTTTCAGCGCGCAAGCCGGTCATCGCTCTCGGGTGGGACCCCGGAGCAGCAATGCGAGCAGCGGGCCGTATCATCGATGCCGATACCCCGGAAGCCGCAGTCGCTGCCGCCAAAGACCTTTTCGCCCGGGGCAGCGCGTGAGCGCTCTGGATGGCAAGATCATCGTCGTCACCGGATCCACTCGCGGTATCGGTCGCTCGATCGCCGAGGCGTGCGCCGCGTCCGGCGCGACCCTCGTGCTGTCAGCGCGGTCGGCCGACGCAGTTGTCGAGGAAGTCAGCGCCTTTCAGGAGCGCGGCTGGAACTGCTCGGGCATCGCAGCCGACGTAGCGAACCCGGACGACGTCGAAGCGCTGTTCAAGCATGCACTCGAAGTTCACGGCCACATCGACGCCTGGGTCAACAACGCGGGCATCTCCGAGGGGTATCGCCCACTGGATGAGCTGTCTGTGGCCGAGCTCAACGATATCGTACGGATCAATCTGCTCGGCCACCTGTACGCACTCAGGCTCACGGTGCCGTACTTCCGCGAGCACGGCGGCCACATCCTCAACATGACCGGCCGCGGCTACAAAGGGGAAGCCACGCCGTACACCGCCGCCTACGCCTCCACCAAGACGGCGATCGCGAGCATCACTCAAAGCGTTGCCGAGGAGAACCGCGACTGCCCGAAGATGTCCGTGAACGCACTCGTGCCGGGCATGGTGGCTACGGACTTCTACGTGGACATCAAGAGCAGCCCACGTCTTGAGGCAACGAAGGACAACTGGCGATATGCGCTAGATGCTTTCGGCGTGCCGCTCGACGTGGTTGGCCGAGAGGCTGCGGCGATTCTCGGCAAGGAGCCTGGCCGAGAGACCGGGCGCATCTACAACCTGCTGCGCGGAGCAAGACTAGCGCGCGGTATCGCGCTCATCTCCTGGTACGGGATGACGGGGAAACTGAAGGGGCGGCGCTAGAGCGGAGGGACCTTGAGCGACTTCGGAAGCCTACACGATCCGTCGTCTCGCTCGCGATCATCGCGAGCGCGTCACGGGGCGCCTCGCTCTCGGCGTAAGTCAAAGGTCATGCGCACCACGTCCGGCATCTTCTCGCAGCCGGGCAATGCCGGCCGGGGCGGTCGTCGGGCTGCACCCCACGCGCACCATCGCGAGAAGGCGATCTTCACGGGACACCGTCGTCGCAACACCGCATCGCTCGGCGCGGTTGCGCTGATCATCGGCGTTCTGGCCCTCATAATCGGCGTGACGGCGTTCGCGCTCACGCGGCCCGCATCGGTAGCGATCGCAGTGACCCCGGCCGATGCGAACATCACCTTCGACGGCAGCCTCACAGGCTCGGGAACCCTTAGCGCCGAGGAGCTCGAGCCTGGCGCTTACACGGTGAATGTAAGCCGCAAAGGGTTCGAGCCCGTCTCGGCGACCGTTGAGCTGAAGCGCGGGCGCAAGACGCGGCTGAGCTACGACCTCACGCCGCAGCCGTTCGGGGTCGCAGTGGTCACGCACCCCGCGGGCGCGACTTGCACGCTTACGACCGCGTCAGGCGAGGAGCTTTCGGGAGCCGCTCCGTTCTCGGAGGAGACGGTAGCCGGGAAGTGCACGCTCACAGTCGCGATGGCGGGCTACAACACGCTCACGAGAAGCGTCTTCCTAGACGAGCCACTCTCGCTTGATCTCTTCCTGGATCCCGAGGGGCAGATCCTGCACGGCCTGGGCACGATCACGACCAAGGGTGCGCCCAAGGGCGTCTCGGTAACGCATGACGGCAGCGAGGCGTGGACAAGCATCCTGAACGGCCCTCCGTCGATCGAGATCTTCAACCCACGTACCGGTAAGAAGATCGGCGAGGTGGATATAGGCGAGTACGGCGCCGTCGAGGTCATCTTCAACAAGGCCGGCACGCTGGCGTACACATCGCAGATGGAAACCGCCAAGTGCTTCGAGATCGACGTG
>DDWM01000012.1 GCA_002345925.1 Actinobacteria bacterium UBA2286
CGCTCGCGCCTGCTGCGAAGACCGCACTTGAGGCCAACGCGACGAGCATCGACAGCGTGTTCATTCTCGGCGGGGATTCGGCCGTGAGCGACGCGGTCGCGGCGGCTGCGCGGATGGCCGCTGGGCTGTAGAGACGATACCGGCACCCCCGGGAGGGTACGTTCTTCCCGGGGGTGAGATTGTGAGGCGTGTCGTGGGCGCGGTCGAAAAGCGGTATCCGGCCGCAATCACCCCGGACATGATTGCGGCCTGCGGGATGGACTGCACGCTGTGTATCGGCTACCTCCGTGAGCGCAAACCCTGCGCCGGTTGTCGCGGCGACGATGCGAACAAGCCGTCGCACTGCGCAGTGTGCGTGATCAAGAACTGCGACCAGATCGCGGCAGGCGAAAGCGGATTCTGCTACGAGTGCGCCAAATTCCCGTGCTCACGGCTGCGCCAGCTCGACAAGCGCTACCGCACCAAGTACGGGATGAGCATGATCGAGAACCTGGAGCGCATCCGGGAGGGTGGTCTGGACGCGTTTGTCGCTTTCGAGCAGGAGCGTTGGGAATGCTCCGAGTGCGGAGGCGTGATCTCTGTTCACCGCGACGCGTGTATCTACTGCGGCGCGACCAAGGGCTGAACCACCGTGTTCCGCTCACCGGTTAACGCTACACTGATCTTGGCGGCACACCGCTGACCCCGAACCCCTCGGAGAGGTCCACGTTGCCCAAGGTCTGGTGCAAGTACTGCGAGTATTATCCCGAGCGCAATCGGCAGCCGGGTACGGACATGTGCGTCTCGCCAGCGAGCAACCGCTCACCCGATTCGCGTCCGTGCGAGCCCAAGCTCACACTTGCCGGACGCATTCGTAAGTTGTTCGGACGGCCGATCGGATGATGCCAGGCACCTGTACAATCAGAACCAGGCGTGTCCTGCAATTGAGCTTCACCGGCAATCCGAAACCAGAGGAAGGTGTCCGATCATGGCTATGATTACGCTAGCCGAGGTGATCGAGCGCGCTGCTGGTCTGGAGACTCAGCTGCGCGAAGTCTACGAATCCTTTGCGGAGCTCTTCTCGGCAGAACCGGAAGCCGCGAGTTTCTGGCAGGAGATGGCGGAGGGGGAGCGTGTCCATGCGTCCCAGCTCGTCGAGACGCTTTCCGCCTACTCGCCGGAAAGGCTTGCGGAGCAAGCGGACTTGAAGCTCGTGAGTGCCGTCGATGGCGTCGAGGAGGCCGTGCGTGAAGCGCGGGGAGTTCCCGTGGTCACACTGGATGATGCGTACGAAGTCGCGCACATGCTGGAAAGCTCGGAGATCAACACGGTCTTCGGACTCCTGGTTGCGATGCCTTCGGACACCCAGTCGGTCAGCACGCTGGTTGCTGCACAGTTTGACGAGCATCTCGCCGGACTCGCTGAGTTCGGGAAGTCCTTCGATCGTGAAGCCCGTAAGAGCTGCAAAGCCGACGAGTAAGCAGCCTCACTAGCGGTTGAGCCAAGGAGCCCTGCCCTGCCACTTCATTCCGACACCTGGATCGCCATCGACTTCGAGACCGCGACCGCATCGCGGGACTCAGCATGCGCGCTTGGTGTGGCGGTCATCGAGGACGGGGAGCTCGCGGCTACGGCTTCATGGCTTATTCGGCCGCCGGGTAATCGCTATGATCCGCGCAATATCGGGGTGCACGGCATCACGCCGTCGCAAACGCTTCTCGCGCCTAGCTACGCCGAGCTCTACGGGGTCATCGAGCCGTTCCTGGCCGGACGCCATGTGCTGGCCCACTCGGCAAGCTTCGACGTATCGGTGCTGCGCGCACTGCACGACCACTACCGCATCCCGCTGCCCAACACGCACTACGCGTGTTCGGTCGCGTTGTCTCGCCGGGCGTTCCCGGACCTCTACAACCACAAGCTGCCCACCGTCTGCGACCACTGCGGCATAGAGCTGCAGCACCACGATGCCGCCTCCGATGCGATAGCTTGCGCTCTCGTGGCCCTCAATTGCCGAGACGCGATCGGTGCGCCGAGCCTCACCGGGGCCATCGAAGAGCTCGGAGTGCGCGTTCAGCGGATATAGGAAACGGGCGACAACTGCCACATTCGGCAATCGTCGCCCGCGCTGTTCTCGCTGGCTTGGTTACGGGCGGCCCATTCCGGGCGCGTTGTTGTCGCGAGAGGGCCGTTCACCGGAGACGTCGCCGCCGGGACAACCCTCGCAGCCGCTGTCCAGGCGCTCGCCGCCCATGCGTCCGCCGCGGAAGCCGTCATCGTTCTGGCCCTGAACCGGGCACTCGATAGAGTTGCCGCTCATCATCGAGCCGCGGGCGGAATCGCCGAATCCGTGCAACGCGAACACCGCGTGCCCCGCCCCGAACACCATCAACGCTACAAGAAAGCCGCCTACGGCACTGATCGCGATTTTGGTTCCTGTGTTCATGTGTACCTCCACAAAGTCGCCCTGCGGGCGGTCGGTCTATTCTCGGCGAACACTATTTGCCGAGAGTAGACCCGCAACCTTCGTGCCACGGCGTGCTCAGAGGTATGCGCTTCTGGTGAAGTGCGCGTGTCGAGCAGTTTGCGCCTGTTTAGAGCCCAGCTACGCGGCGACCGCGTCCTCTGAAGCGGTCGTTGCGGTGAACATGCCTCGGAGGGTGACGAACCGCTCTACAAGCACCCGGATCGGGAGGACCGTCGCGGCGACCCATATAGGCCAGAACCAGAACTCCGCACCGAATGCGATGTTCATGATCAGCGCGACGAAGCAGACACCAGCCCAAATCCCGAGCGCACTCAGGAGGCGGGACTTGTACACAAGTTCGCGTAGCTCGGAGGTGTCGGGGTCTGCCTTGTAGGTCGCATATGCGGTTCGAATCCACCAGGCCGTAGCGACCAGCAGCGCGAACAACACGAGTCCCGCGCCCGGCTCGATCGTGTGCGTGATGGCGCCGAGCACCGTGCAGAACAGCATAAAACCTGCGTCCAGTCCGATTGCCGCAAGCGTCACGTGGAAGTCGAGGCGCGAAGCCTGCACGCGGGCGGTCGGGATTGGAATCACTCCGGGAGCGCCTGCGGCCGGAGTGAACTCAGCGACAAGCTCCGAGAGGTCGCCAAGCGACGCGATCGCGATGCCGAGCGCTTCCTCGGCAGATTTCCCCTCGGCGACAAGGTCTGCCACCTTCGCGGTCAAATCAGCGATGAGCTCTTCTTGCTGCTCAAGCACATCCGGGGTCTCGGCCGCGCCCTGGAAGGCGCCTTTCACGTAGTACTTGATCGCTTCCATCATTACTCCTTCTCGCCTTCGCCTGAGACCAAACGGTCGATAAGCGTTCGCGCACGTTTCCAGTCTTCAAGGTTGCGACGATATGCCGCCTTGCCGTCATCCGTGATCGAGTAGTACTTGCGACGAGCCCCTTGCGAGCCCTCGCCCCAGTACGACCGGATCAGCCCCTGGGGTTCCATCCGCCTGAATGCCGAGTAGAGCGTGGGTTCCTTGAGCTCGTATTCGCCGTCCGAGAGAAGCGCGACTTGCTTGCACAGGTCGTAGCCGTAGCGGTCTTCGCCGGAAAGCAGGCCGAGGATGATCGTGTCGATATGCCCTCGGATCAGATCGCTTGAGATCGGTGTGTCGCCCATGTGGTCACCTCCAATGGCTGTAGTGTGCGGCAGAGTACTATGTCTGTCAAGGTACTATGTTGTGTGAGGCTCGCTCGGCAGTACGGTTAGCAGTCCAGCTCAGGGGAAATAGTCATGAGGTGGTCACGGCAATCTCACTCTTAGGGAGCTGGACTGAAGATGATGTACGACCGTGGGTTCAACACAGGGTTCGGCGACATGATGCGTGGTATCGGCGCAGCTGAGCTGCTGTTCCTCATGTTTGCTGCGCTCGTTGTGGTCGGCATCGTGGTGCTCATCGTGTTGGCAGCACGAGGCGGACGCGGACACAGCTCCTCGGGCGCTGGTCAGGGGCCGGGTTCCATCTCAACCTCTAGCCACGACGAAGCCGTTGTCATCGCGCGGCGCAGGCTCGCCACCGGCGAGATCACCAAGGAGCAGTACGACGAGATCATGACTGCGCTTGGCGGATAGCCGTGGAGGAGCATTCGGGTCACGAACAGCACGGCGGCCGCCACGCCGGACACTCTGTAGCGGATTTCCGACGCCGCTTCTGGATCAGCCTGGCTGTGACGGTTCCGGTCATCCTCATCTCGCCAAACCTCCCGCTGGTCCCCGGCGGGCGCATTCTTGACGTCCCGGGCGCCGACTGGATCCTGCTCGCGCTTGCGACGTTCCTCTACATCTTTGGAGGCAAGCCGTTCCTTCTCGGCATGGTGCGCGAGCTCAAGGAACGCGCTCCCGGGATGATGACGCTCGTGGCGGTGGCGATCACCGTCGCCTATGTCTACAGCAGCGCGGTCGTTCTCGGCCTGGAGGGTATGCCGTTCTTCTGGGAGCTGGCGACTCTGGTGGACATCATGCTGCTGGGTCATTGGATCGAGATGCGCTCGGTGGGCGACGCGTCCAAGGCGCTTGAATCGCTGGCGAAGCTCATGCCTGCCGAGGCACACCGGCGCGGGCCCGACGGCAGCACGACCGACGTTACCCTTGAGTCACTGGCTGCGGGCGACACCGTGGTCGTGCGCCCTGGCGAGAAGATCCCGGCCGACGGCGACGTGATCGAAGGCGCGTCCTCGGTTGATGAGTCGATGCTCACCGGTGAATCGGTGCCCGTGCCCAAGGGCGAGGGACACGAGGTGATCGGCGGCTCGGTCAACGGTGAAGGCATGCTGGTTGTGCAGGTCCAGCGCACAGGCGCCGAGTCGTTCCTGGCGCAGGTCGTCGATCTTGTCCGAGAGGCGCAGGAGTCCAAGTCGAAGACGCAGGACCTGGCCGACCGCGCCGCCAAGTGGCTCACCTTCGTGGCGCTCGGCGGCGGGACGGCGACGTTCGCCGTCTGGCTGGCGCTCGGCAAGCCGCTCGCGTACTCGATAGAGCGCGCCGTCACCGTGATGGTCATCGCATGTCCGCACGCGCTTGGGCTGGCGATTCCGCTTGTGGTCGCGATCTCGACCGCTCTGGGCGCGAGTAGTGGGCTGCTCGTGCGCGACCGCATGGCTTTCGAGAACTCGCGCCTAATCGACGCCGTCATCTTCGACAAGACCGGCACGCTAACCGAGGGCCGCTTCGGCGTGGCCGAGGTGCTTCCGTTTGCCGCAACGTCCCGTGAGGAGCTTCTCGGCATGGCGGCGTCCGTTGAGCAGTACTCCGAGCATCCGATCGCCCGCGCCATCGTGGCCGAAGCCAGTCCGCTGCCGTCGGTCAGCGACTTCCAGGCGATCCCGGGCAAGGGCGCACGCGCAAGCGTCGGCGGGCACGATGTGGCTGTCGTCAGCCCCGGCTACCTTGCCGAGGAGGACATCGCCGTTCCCGATGCCGCAGGCGAGCTCTTCTCGGGCGGCCGCACGGTCGTGTTCGTGTTGCGAGACGGTGAGCTTCTCGGCGCGATCGCGCTCTCGGACGTGGTGCGTCCGGAGTCCGCCGCCGCCATCCGCCGCCTGACCGAGATGGGCATCGAGACGATTATGCTGACCGGCGACAACGAGACGGTCGCCGCCCGCGTCGCGGCTGACCTCGGCATCAAGCGCTACTTCGCAGAAGTGCTCCCCGCCGAGAAGGCCGCCACAGTGCTGCAAGTCCGTGCCGAGGGCAAGGTCGTCGCCATGGTGGGGGACGGCGTCAATGACGCGCCGGCGCTCGCCTCGGCGGATGTGGGCATCGCGATCGGCGCGGGGACGGATGTCGCGGTCGCTACCGCGGATGTCGTGCTGGTGCGCAGCAACCCCGACGATGTGGCGAGCGTCATCGGACTCGCGCGCGCGACATACCGCAAGATGCAGCAGAACCTGGTGTGGGCCACCGGCTACAACGTGATCGCGATACCGCTGGCGGCCGGGGTGCTGGCGTGGGCGGGAATCGTGCTGAGTCCCGCGGTCGGGGGTCTACTGATGTCGGCGTCGACCGTGATCGTGGCCGTCAACGCACGGACGCTGCGCGTCAGATAGCGCAGGCGCCGCTCCAGCGGCAGAGGTTGCCGCGGAGGACTTCCGGCAGGACCGCCACAAGGTCGCGTGCGTGCATCGCGGGCGTGGCGCCCATCACGCGTCCGGCTTCGCGGTTCGCCTTGCAGGCGCAGACGGCTGCGTCGATCGTCGGGAACCCTGCGGCCAGGAACCCGCAAGCCAGACCGGTGACCGTGTCGCCGGTGCCGCCGATGGCCTCAAGCTCTGGAACGCATGGCTCGTCGACGGTGTCGATGAGTTCACCCTCGCACGCGATGTGGTCGCGCGCTCCCTTGATGAGCAACACCCGTGCGGCGCCACCTGTCTCGTGAGCCCTGCGAGCAAGCTCGACCGGATCAAACCCGGTCGTGCCGAACAGGTACTGCGAAACGTACGCAGGGTGGGAGACGCTTGGATCAGCGAGGAACCCCACCTCGCCAACGTCCGGTGTCATGAGCTCGAACCGCGAGGCGATTCCTGCTGCCTTGGCGGCGTACATGCCGCCTGCATCGGCGACCAGGAGTGTCTCGGGAGCAGTTGCGGCCAGGTGTTCGGTCGCGGTGCGCATGAGCGCCATGATCGGCTGCATGTAGTGGAACGCGATCACGCTGGGCCGCACGCGGGCGACCGTCTCGGCAAGATGCCGGTAGACTTCGCGGGTGCCCTCGCCTCGGCCGATGTCGCCGGCCACAAGCGCGTGCGGTGCGTCAGTCCCGAGGTGCGCCGCCACCTGGCACGCGGCGCCAAGCATCGCCGAGGTGCCCTGCGCATTCGGCACCTGCGTTCCGCCGACGAACACCGCGCCGTCGGGCTCAACCCGGACCGGACCGTCCAGCACAGGACCGCCCGCCACAGGGTACGTCGCAACAACCAGCAGGCTCATCGGGCATCCTTTCCGAGCGCCACGCACGCCTCGGCATACGCGCGGTCGAGCATGAGACCGCATAGCGTGTAGCCAAGCTCCTTGGGCCTAGGTGCTTCTTCAAGTGTCAGGCCGACGAGCTCAAGGTTGAGGTAGGGGATGTCCGGGCAGCCGCCGCCACTCGTGTTGACGATCATCCCGGTCGTCTTCTCTACCACGATCTTCATGTTGCCCGCCCGCACCATCAGCCAATTGCCGAAGTCGACGCTGGTCACGATGTCTGACACGGCCATCGTGCCTTCGGCGTCGTCGACCCACATGCGCACGGCTACGTCGGCCTCCGCGAGCGTTCGCATCGCGCCCACATGCTCAACGCGGTGCATGCTCACCGAGAGGTCGCATCCTGCGCGCAGGTGCTGCGGCGGAGCGACCAGCGTGATGGCGTAGCCAGCGGTGTTGAGAACGCGCTCGGCCGCAAGCGCCTCGTTTACGTCGTCGAACAGGAGCAACCCGAGCGCCTCCTCGGCACCCGGGCTGTCCTGCTTCTCTTTGCGGCCAAACAGCTTCACGCGCGAGTGCCCGTGATCCGGTACTCTTCGTCCGACTCCTCGATGCTGACTTCATATCCGAAGTCTTTGAGCAGTGCGACCACATTGGCCTTCGCTGTACCGGAGTCAGCGTGCACGCGAATCTTGGAAGGGTCGCCTTCAAGCGCCTTCTTGGTCTTCATGAGCGGCATGGGGCATGAGAGCCCGCGAACGTCCAATTCCTTCATCGTCTGAACCCTTCCTTATGCCGTGCGGGTGCGCTTGAGAAGCGCCACCGCGACGAGAATCGCTGCCATTACGCCGAGTGCCGGCCAGGCCAGAGGTGCCAGGCCCTTCGCCGAGGATGCCAGGCCTGCCCAGTGTGTGAAGCCAGCGCCCACGAGCATTCCGGCCACGGCAACGAAGCTGTCTGCGTCACCCTCCGAGCCCATGATGACCTGGCGGAACGGACAGCCGCCAAGCAGCACGGCTGCGAACGTGGCAACGGCCATCGAAGCGAAGTTCCCAAGTGCATCGGTGTGCGCGACCGGCTGGCCCACGAAACCAAGGCTGTACTGGCCGAGGAGCATGTTCACGACCGTCGCGCCGATGAGCAGGCCCACGACGCCGAAGAGCAGGTCGTAGCGCTTAACCAGGATTGCATCGCGGATACCGCCGATTGAGCAGAAGCGGCTGCGCTGTGCGACGACACCGACGGCAAGACCCGCCGCGAGTGAGATCCAAAGCGGCGCTCGCTTTCCGCCCGGCTGCGGCTTGGCCTTGGTGACCGACTCGGCAGATGCGGCGACTGCGCCGTCGGCGTCAACTATCGAGCCGTCATCGGCAAGCGTTGCGCCCACGGGCTTCAAGACCTGCGAGATCTGACCGTCGTGCTTAAGAAACACTGCCGGAGGCTTGTCGCCGGTAGCGAACGCTCCCTCGGCGGTCTGCGTTGCGAAATCAGGCTTCCCGCTGAATGCGGTCACCAGTGCGAAGACCAGCAGCGCGATCGCAAGCGCCGGTAGCAGCCAACCTAGCGGCTTGGCGATGTTCTTCGCTCGGCCAAGGTTGAAGCCTCGCTTGAGAAAGACGATGCCCACGACAACGCCGACAACGATGCCGAGGATGCCCCAAAGCGCGTTCAGGTCGCCGCCGCCGAGCCGCAGCCAGGCGCGGACGGTACATCCCAGGAAGATGAGTGCCGAGGTCATGAAGATGAAGCCTAGAACGAAGCGCAGCAGCGGGTTGCTGCCGCCGCGCGGCCGGAACTCGCGAGTGATGATTGCTGCGCCCAACGCACCGAGGATGATGCCGATGATCTCCGGCCGTATGTAGGCGACCGCCCCTTGACCGGTAGCTCCGCCAACGAAGAATCCGGTGATGTCTCGCAGGAAGCACGCGATACACAGACCCATATTGCCGGGATTCCCCTGGCTTACGAGCCATGCTGCGATTGCACCGATAAACAGTCCGGCGCCACCAAGAACCCAGGCGGTTGGACCAACCATCCGACGCTTTGCCATGAAACCCCCAATTGCTATTGCACCAATAACTACCGCTTATAGTGCGTATTAGCGCATCAGAATGTCAACTGCGATTTTGCGCGCAAAGAGGGCATCAGTGGGCAGATTGCGGGTTCTTCAGGACGCCCTGGTCCCGCTACCCCTCGAGTTCGGCCAGCGCTTTGTGCGCGACCTCGCGAACAGCGACGCGCACTTCGGGCGTTTCGATCGCGTCGATCATCCCAAGGCCAGCCGCCACTCTTCGGGCGACCCACGTTGCCGAGGAGTACGGCACCTCGGCGAAGACGGCGCCGTTCTGCTTCAAGTTGAACGTAGCACCGGGCCAGTCGCGCTCCTCGGTATGGCGGGCCCCCGGGGCGAGGCGCAGCACGGCGAGCGGCAGCCCTTCGCTCTCGGGCACCACACTCGCGTTGACCGACGCCGGTCGCTCGAAGCGCTCGCCGGTCAGCTCGGCCGCGCGTATGCGGTCCAGGCGGAACGTGCGCAAGTCGCCAGCAGTCTCGCAGAGCGCGTTCACGTACCAGGCACCGCGCTGATTTGCGAGCGCGTACGGGCAGATAACGCGATCGGAATGCGTGCCGCTCCCTGCCGAGAAGTACCCGATGCGGATCTTGGAACCGGACTCGATCGCCTCGGCAAGCATCGCGTAGATGCCGACGACCGGTGCGCTCGCATCGCCGGCGCGCAGCGTGGCCGCAAGCTCTGCGGGGTCGAGCTCGGCCGAGGCGGCAGCGAGCAGTCTGGTGACGAGCGGATCGTCGCTGCCGTGGCCGGCGGCCTGAAGCGCCGCCACAAGCGCGCGTGCTTCGCGCGGCGCGAGCCGCACGGGTCGGTCGAGCGCAGGCGGTGCGCTGTAGACGGTGACGGTGTCGCCGTCGATGGAGAGGTCGATCATCTCGTCCGGCGTGAACGGCGGGACGCCGCAGAAGGAGAGCGCGGTCAGATCGGCCGCGACTTCAGCTTCCGGCGCGCCCACGGCGGCGGCCAGGTCGGCCAGCTTCAGCGATTCGCCTTGCTTGAGATACGGTAGCAGCGCCAGCATCCGGCGCGTGTGCATCGCGGTGTTCTTTCTAGCGGTCATGGCGCGCAAGCACCTCCGTAAGTCCTACTCGGAAGATATCGACGACCGTCTGCGGCTCAAGCGGAACCACGCCGGGTCCGTGTTCTACGCACCACGACGCCAGCCCGCGCGGGTCACCGACCTCGATACGCCACAGCGCGCATCCGTCCGGCTGCTCCTCGATCTTCCCGTTCCCACCGGAGAGTCTGGCCACGCGCCACGCATCTTCTGCCGAGAAGCGAACGACAGCTTCAAACGGCGTTGGTCCGTACTGGAACGGCAGGAGCGAGTACTCGGCGACCGAGAACCAGTCCGGTCGCTCGAAGTCGGGTGTCTTGGGAGCGGTCGTGTTCACACGCACGTTGGTCGCGCGCTTGAGCGCATACACACGAATCTCGCCGATCGATGTGTCCAGGCCAACAAGGTACCAGCGTCCCTCTCGGAAGAAGATGCCGTATGGCGCCACTTCGTGCATCCGGGACTCGCCCTTGGCGTTGGTGTAGTCGAAGGCGACGAACTTGCGAGATGTGATCGCCTCGGCGGTCATTGCTGCCGAGGCACCCTGGGCACGCGGGTCTTCATCGGCGAGCGTGGTCGCAACCGACACCGGCGACGGAGCACCTTGGCCGAGCTTGGCGAGCGCGATGGTGAGGTCCTCGGCAAACGGGAACGATTCGTCGGTCGCCAGTGCAGCAACCGCGGTTCGGACGGTGGCGGTCTCTTCGGCAGAGAGCGTCACTTCGGTCGCGAACGTGCCGGCACGATCGAGGCGGTAGCGCTCGTCTTCATCGACCTCGATAGCGATGCCTGCCGCGCGCAGCGCTTCCTTGTCGCGCTCGAACATGCGAAGGAAGGCCGCGTCGTCCTGGTCTTCGGGATACCCAAGGCCTTCGGCATGCAGTTCTTCTGCCGAGACAAAACGTGGGGTCTTGGCGAGAAAGAGCGCCAGGTTAACGAGGCGCTCGCCGGGATCCGGCACGGTTCCTCCTAGCATCGGCGAAGCGGACTATCCGATTCTACAGCCAAGGAGCCCATGCGCGAAAAGTCTCGGGAAAGAGGACGAGGCGCGCGGGGGGAGCGCACCTCGTTAGTGAAGTCGGCGATTCCCCGTCCATTGAGGGGGGAGGAGAGAACGGGTCGCGCAACTTCACTCGTATGGTAGCAATAAATATGCCACTCATGTCTACTGATATTGCAGACTAATCGAAGTAACTGGTATATGAGCGGCGGGGCTTGCTGTATGAGTCGCAGCACGTTACAACGGACGGGGGAACCACAGGAGGGGGCAGCGTAGGTGCGTCGACGCGTGATCATGCGAGCCACAGAAACAGAGCCAGACCGCAGCGAGCGGATGCTTCAGGCTGCAGTCGACGAGCTTCGCGATGCGTTGGGTGCCCGCGTGGTCTACGGCTTCTCGGTTGCCCGCGATGGCGAACTCCACAACGTTGCCGTTTCGCCGAGAGAGCATCCCCGTCCGGCCAACATCGCCCCGAGGGATTATCCGGAGTCGGTGTCGCTTCTTTGCAAGGGAACCGCTGGAGTTCTCGATTCCTGGTCGGAAGCAGAGTGTCCCGAGTGTGAGGCGCTATTCGTGCCGTGGTGGTCCGAGGATGGCCCCGTCGGCGCGGCACTCGCGCTCGTAGACGAAGTCCCGGATGCGACCGCACTCAAGCTTGCCTCGGCTCACGGAGCGAGTGTTGGCTCACGCATGGCAGCCGAGCGCTACTTTGGGTCGCAGCTTTCCCGTCTCGGCATGCTCGAACAGCTCAGTGATTTGCTGGAGACGGCGTTCAATGCGACATCTGACTCAATCGTGCAGGTTGACCTGGACGGCGTTATCACACGTTGGAACCCGGCCGCTGAGGCGCTCTACGGCTGGAGCGCACGCGAAGTACTAGGAAGGCCGCTGATCGAGGTCGATGAGAATTGGTTGCGCTTCGCGTGCACCTATATACGGGAGGTCGCCTCGAGCGGGGCTCCCACGTGCCGGGAGATCGTGCAGCGCGACCGTCTCGGCGCTGCGTTCGCAGTCGAGATGACGTTCTTGCCGATGTGCGATGAGACAGGCAGCATTTCGCATGTCCTTATGACATCCCGGCCTAGCGTTCACGCCTCGGCTAAGGTGGATCGGATGAGTACCACCGACCTCACAGATGTTATCGTTCGCGAACTCACCGGCCCGCTCACCGCGATAATCGGCTACACCGAGCTACTGTCTCGCTCGGCCATATCTGAGGATCCCGGCCAGCGGCTGCGTGTCACCCGTGGTTTGCGCGACCGCTGCGAGGAGCTGACTCGGCTACTTGAAGACCTGATGCTGCTTTCCAGACTCGACTCCAAGGCCCTGCAGCCGGAACCCGTCGACCTGGCCGAACTGTGCCGAACGCTGGTTGATAGAGATGCCGCCCAGAATTGCAGAGGCTTTGGCTCGACTTCGGTTAGCGGCGAGGGATTGGCACTTGCCGATCGCCGGAGTGCCGAGGCGGGCGTCAAGGGGCTGCTGCGATGCCTCGCGGAGCATTGCACGCCGGGTGCTGACATCGGGTTCACCATCTCCGGCGACTCCACAAAGACCACTATTCGCATCGACGCGCTTGAGCGCGAAGCTGCTGCGACGGCCGATCTGACCGAGCGATTCAGTCAGCTTGCGGCGGGGGTTGGGGTTGAGGCAAGCAGCCTCGGTTTTAGACTCGCAGCCCTAGTTGCCGAGGCACATGGTGGAAACCTGACCGTCGCTCCAACCGCAACACCCGGTCCGTCGTTTACACTCGAACTGCCGGCGCACCTGCCGGTAGGCACTGAAGAGGAGGAGCGTTGGAACTCAACGATGATGTGATCGAGGCAGCGCAGCCTCGGAAACCCAAGAAGGCGCTTAAGATCACGCTTATCCTGGTCGCCGTGACCGTTCTGGTAGCTGGCGGGGTGTTTGGTGCGCTTGAGCTGTCTAGCATGAGCAGCGCAAGGGATGGCCTCGACCGTGCGATAGAGAAGCTCTCGGCGGTTGAGCCGGTGGTTCTGCAGGTCGACAACGCCGTCCGCAGCGAGGTCACCTCGGCGGTAGCTCCTGCTGCCGAGGACGGTCTTGTCGCTGCCGAGAAGGCGATCAGCGACCTGGACGAGGCGGTCGCGCAGCTCGATGAGGCGCAGCCGGGACTCTCTGTCAGGGATGCGCCACTTGCGGCGGCTGTTCGCGATGCTATCGTCGCGCGCAGGGCGATGCTAGTCGAGGCGAAGACGGTGCTTGCGGTCGACGCGCTCGCTGGCGCGGTGGTTGATCCGGCGCACGAGGCCTGGGATCTAGCCGGTGAGGCGGCAACACTAACGGTGAACGCTGCTGCTGAGTACAACAAGCACACCAAAGCGGGAGTCGAAGGCTCCACCAAGCTCTCGAACGAGGCGACCGCCAAGCTCAAGGCAGCCCGCTCGCTATTAGAGACCGTGGCTGCGGGCTTCCCCGAGGCCGATATGGCTGCGCACCTCAGCTATATCGACGCGAGGCTCAAGCTGCTCGATAGCTCGCGCAAGATCGACTCGACGTGGCTCGCGAACAAGATAGAGGACGCGAACAAGCTCCTCGATGCGTACAACGCCGAAGAACAGAAGGTCGTGAACCAGGCCAAGGCGCTCACCAAAACGCCAGCCGGCGCGATCGCCGATGCGTACGAGCTGCTCACGAAAGACGCGATCACGCGCTACTTCAAGGCGCGAGACGAGGCGCGTACCGCAGACGAGGCCGTGAAGGCCGCCGCTGCGAGCTAGCCCACGACGGCTGAAGACGAAGGAGATGCTTCATGGATAGCGCATTCTGGTCTGAATGGTGGTGGCCGGCGCTGACGGCGGCTCTAGGCTTCGTGTATGTCGCGCTGCTGGTTCGTCAGTGGTTAGAACGCCGCAAGCCTCACCAGTTGGCCTGGGCTATCGGTTTCTTGTTCTACGCCGAAGCTGCATTCATGGAGGCGGTGTCCGAGTTCAACGGCGCGTGGAACCCGACTGTCTACCGTTTCTATATCGTCCTTGCGGCGTCGATGGTCGGCTTCCTCGGCCTGGGCACGCTCTACCTCATCACGAAGAAGAAGACGCTCGGACACGCGTATCTGGTGTTCAACCTCGTGGCGCTCGGCGTGTTCCTCTACGGCGTGTTCAACACCGATCTCATCACACAGAACCTGATCGCGGGCATCACCGTCGGTGGCTCGGCGCTCGGCGAGAGTATGTCGTTCCCGCGCGTCATGAGCTTTGCGTTCAACATCCCCGGGTCGTTGCTGCTGCTCGGCGGGTCGGCGTGGTCGGTTGTGAAGTTCTGGCCCAAGCCCGAGTACCGCTATCGCTCGTGGGCGAACGTGCTCATCTTCATTGGGACGCTCATCATCGCGGGCGCGGGATCCATGGCGCGCGCTGGACAGACGGTAGGCCTGTATCCCGCCGAGATGGTCGCCTCGGCACTGCTGCTCTGGGGATTCCTGAAGGCAGGCACGCTACAGAAGGGTGCCGAGGCTATCAGGGCACGCAGGGTGGCCGATCAGCCCTCTTCGTAGCCTGCGCCGAGACGGGCGAGTGCACCAACGTCATACACGATGACTTCCGAGCCGCGAACGGCGAGCACTTGCTCGTCGCGCAGCCGGGCGAACGCGCGCGAGAGCGTCTCCGGCACGGTCCCGAGCGACGCCGCGAGCTCGGCCTTGCTCATGCCGAGCGCCACCTTCAATCCTTCGGGCGTGGCTTCGCCGGTGGCAAGCGATCGCTGGAAGAGGTATCGCGCGAGGCGCCCGGGCACATCGAGGGCGAGCGTCTGCACGACCGCCGTGAGGTTCACGACCCGCGATGCGAGGTCTGCGATGAGGCTCCGAGCGACATCGGGCTCCTCGGCCATGAGTGAGAAGAGTGCTTCGCGGTCGAGCCAAGCGACGGTGGCGTCGGTTGCGGCTTCAACGTTGGCGGGGTTGCGGCCGCCGGAAAGCGCGGCGACGGCTGCGAACGGTTCGCCGGACTCCAAAGCCTCGAGCGTGATGGTGCGCCCGTCCGCCTGCAGGTGAAACACGCGCGCCTTACCCGAGACTACCACCCCTAGACGCGCAGCGGGCTCACCCTCGGTTGCGAGCGTGGTGCCGCGCGGCACATGCTGCACACGGGCGACGAGCGCGAGTTCCCCGATCGCCTTTGCACTCGCTGTGCGCCACAGCCGGCACGCGGTGAACGCGGCCAGCACATCAGGTCGGGGGATATCTCTGGGCAACAGTGGCCTCCTCGGCAAAGTCGTGTAGCGATTTTGACATGAGTCAAGGTTCATCGCGAACCGCAAGGATAGAGTCAGCCCGGCCGAGGAAAGGAACCCTCTTGGGGGAGTCGATGATGACAGACAAGTTCCGGGAGCGCATGGCAGACGAACAGGTCCGCCATGACACACGGACAATCGGCGATTTCGTAGGCATCTACTGCGGCGGCAACCACGCGGACATCGCGCGCGTAGCGATCGAAAGCGACGCCGCTTCGCTCGGCGTGTACGGCAGGAAACCACCGGTCGTGTGTGCCGAGTGTGCGGAGCATCTCAGATATGCCGAGAAGCGCCGCGCGTACTGTCCCGAAGATCCAAAGCCGTTTTGCGCACACTGCGAGACGCACTGCTACAAGCCCGAAGAACGGGCGTGGCAACAGCAGATGATGCGCTATAGCGGGCCACGCTCGATGTTTCACGGCCACGCGATCGACGGCATCAAACACGCGCTCGAGGCGCGCAAGTATCGCAAACAGGCCGGCAAGCCCGGCGCGAGAGAGGAAGCCCAATGACAGACACCATCACCCGTCAGATCGTCCACATCGACGAGGAGCTCTGCAACGGCTGCGGCTTGTGCGTATCTCCGTGCGCCGAGGGCGCCATCGTCATGGAGAACGGCAAGGCCAAGGTCGTGCGCGAGGAACTGTGTGACGGCGCCGGCTTCTGCCTCGGCGTATGCCCGACCGGTGCGCTCACGCTTGAGACTCGCGAGACCGTCCCGTTCGACCACGATGCTGCCGCGCCGATCATGGCCGAGAAGCTGAAGACGTACATCCCGCAGTCTTGCTACATCTGCGGTACCGATGAGGATTCCGCGCCGCTGCTGCCTGTGCGCACCAAAGGGAACAGCACCTGGGTATGTACTCGGTGCTTGCCGCAGCTGATTCACGGGTAGCACCTGACGCGCCGAGCCCCCGGGGCGGTCCGGCGCTCAAACAGTCCTCGGCGGGGCACGCCCCGCCTGCGGAACTCGCGGCGGACCACCCCGGACGCTCGGCGCTTCGCGCGAGCAGATTCAGACAAACACATCACGTGCATATCCAGGTTGGAGAAGGAGTGAAGACTATGTTCTGTAACCAATGTGAGCAGACTAGCAAGGGTGTTGCGTGCACGACAGTTGGGGTTTGCGGGAAGACGGCGGATGTCTCGGCGTTGCAGGACCTTGTTTTGCACCAGCTCAAGGGAATCGCGGCGCTCGGAGTTGCTGGCGCGAAGGTCGGCGTTGTCGATCACGCGGCTGACGTTTACACCACTCAGGCGCTCTTCACGACCGTGACGAACGTTGACTTCGACGACGAGCATCTTGCCGGCGTCATTCGCGAGGGTGCGGCTGTGAAGGCCGCTCTGCTGGCGAGCGTCGACGCGGCTGGTGGCGTTGTTGATACGAGCGATCCGGCAGTGATGTTTGAGCCTGCCGCCGATCTTGCGGGGCTTATCGCTCAGGGCGAAGCGGTCGGGATCTTCTCGGACCACGATCGTGACGAGAACGTTGTCGCGCTGCAGCAGACCGCCGTCTACGGCCTCAAGGGCATCGCGGCGTATGCGGATCACGCACGCGTTCTAGGCCACGAGGATGTGCTTGTGTACGCGTTCCAGCACGAGCTTCTCGCAGCGCTGTCCGACAAGAGCCTAGACCTGAACGCGTGGGTGGCGCTTGCGCTCAAGACGGGCGAGATCAACTTGCGAGTGATGGAGCTGCTCGACGCCGCAAACACCGGCACCTACGGGCATCCGGTTCCCACGTCGGTTCCGCTCGGCCATCGCCCCAACAAGGCGATTGTCGTCTCCGGACACGACCTCAAGGACATCAAGGAGCTTCTGGAGCAGACCGAAGGCCTTGGCATCGACATCTACACGCACGGTGAGATGCTGCCGGCGCACGGTTACCCGGAGCTCAAGAAGTACCCGCACTTCTACGGGCACTACGGCACGGCGTGGCAGAACCAGCGCAAGGAGTTCGACGCGTTCCCCGGCACCATCCTCATGACGACCAACTGCATCCAGAACCCGCGTGATACGTACGCGGACAACATCTTCGCGACCGGCCGCGTGGCGCACCCCAATGCGATCCACGTTGATAACGGCGAGTACAAGGCCGTCATCGACCGCGCGCTTGCGATGCCCGGCTTCACTGACGAGTTCGACGGCGGAAGCGTGATGGTCGGCTTCGGTCGCAATGCGGTTCTTTCGGTTGCTCCGACGATCATCGATGCCGTCAAGTCCGGCGCCATCAAGCACTTCTTCCTCGTGGGCGGTTGCGACGGCGCCAAGCC
>DDWM01000037.1 GCA_002345925.1 Actinobacteria bacterium UBA2286
ACGGCGGCATGTCCGACAACATCCGAACCTCGCTCTATGACGCGCACTACGAGGCGCTCATCGCCAACAAGGCGGACAAGCCGCGCGAGATGGTGGCGACAGTCGCTGGCAAGCACTGCGAGAGCGGCGACATCGTCGTCAACGATGCCCCGCTGCAGGTTCCTGAAGTCGGCGACGTGCTCTGTGTCTGCGCGACCGGCGCCTACTGCCAGTCAATGAGCAGCAACTACAACAAGCAGGTGCGCCCTGGCGTCGTGATGGTGAACGACGGTCAGGCCCGCGTGATCGTTCGCCGAGAGACGTACGACGACCTCATGAAGTGTGAGCTAGGGTAGAGTCCGCGCTCACTTATCTCCCTCGGCTACAATGGACACACCGTGCGCTAACCCTGCGTAGCGGTTCGGATTCCAGGAGGACTTCATGCGTACAGTTCGTGTCGGTCTCATCGGCCTTGGTACTGTCGGTTCCGGCGTCGTCGATATCCTTCGTCGGCATCGGGCGGACTTCGTCACGCGCGCCGGTGTAGATATCGAGCTCACGCGTTTCGCGGATCGCAACGAGGCACGCTTCGAGGAGCTCGGCCTCCCCGCCGAGGCATGCACGACCGATGCCGCAGACGTGCTTGCGGACCCCAACGTTGATGTCGTCATCGAGCTGATCGGTGGCACCGGTGTCGCCCGCGATGTGGTGCTCGGCGCTCTCTCGGCCGGTAAGAACGTCGTCACAGCCAACAAGGCGCTCATGGCAAGTCATGGCCGAGAAGTGATGGACGCGGCCGACACGCACGGCGTAGACATCCTGTTCGAGGCGGCCGTCGGTGGCGGCATACCGATCATCGGGCCGCTCAAGCACGCGCTCGTCAGCAATGAGATCACTGCCGTATACGGCATCGTCAACGGCACCACCAACTACATGCTCACCCGCATGGCCGAAGATGGCCTCGACTACGATGCCGCGCTTGCAGAAGCGCAGGAACGTGGATTCGCCGAGGCTGACCCTACAGCTGACGTTGATGGTCTGGACGCCGCTGCAAAGATCGCGATTCTCTCGTCGATCGCCTTCAATTCGCGTGTGACGTTCGCCCAGGTTCCGGTTGAAGGCATCAGGTCGCTTTCTCCCGAAGACATCGCATACGCAACGGAGATGGGTTACACCATCAAGCTGATCGCCATCGCGCGTCGTGCCGAGGGTGGCATCGACGTCCGCGTCCACCCAACGATGATCCGCGAAGAGCATCCGCTCGCGAAGGTCTCGGGTGTCTACAACGCCATCTACGTCGTCGGTGACTCCGTCGGCGAGACCATGTTCTTCGGCGAAGGCGCCGGGTCGCTTCCGGCTGCTTCGGCGGTTGTCGGCGACGTCATCGAGGTTGCGCGTCACATCCAGCGCGGATGCCTCGCGCTCGTTGGCTGCACGTGCCACGAAGAGCTCGCGGTGCGAGATATTGGAGAGCTTGAGACCGGCTACTACGTGCGTCTGCTCGTAGCTGACGAACCCGGCGTGCTGGCTGCTGTCGCGAGCATCTTCGGCACGCACGGCGTGTCGCTCGCCTCGGTCATCCAGAAGCGCACCGACGACGAGGGCGGCGCAGAGATCGTGTGGGTCACGCACCGCGCCGCCGAGCGCGACTTGCAGGCCGCTATCGAGGAGATTCGCGCCCTCGACGTGGTGGACGCTATCGCGGCGACGATTCGCGTAGAGGAGCTGTGACGCTCCCCGTGGCCGCTCGCGTTCGTGTTCCCGCAACATCTGCCAATCTCGGCCCCGGATACGACTCATTCGGTCTGGCGCTTGCGCTCTACGACGTCTTTGATGCCGAGCCGGCGGAGGCCTGGCGCGTGGACGTCGTCGGCGAAGGGGAGGGCATCCTCTCTGTCGGCGAAGACAACGAGGTCGTGCGCGCCATGAAGCGCGTGTTCGCCGAGGTCGGCTACACTGGCGCCGCAATCGTGCGCTGCGACAACGGCATCCCGGTTGGACGTGGGCTGGGTTCCTCGGCAGCAGCGATCGTCGGCGGTCTGCTGCTTGGCGACATCATCTCCGGCTCGGAGCTCACCCGTGAGCGGATCTTTGAACTTGCGTCCGAGTTAGAGGGACATCCCGATAATGTCGCCGCCGCTGTCTTTGGCGGCTTCACCATGTGCTGGAGCGAAGGTGGAGCGCCGCGCGTGGCGCGCATAGAGCCTGGCGGTGGCCTCGCCGCCGTCGTTGCCGTGAGCGACACAAGCCTGCCCACCGTCGAGGCCCGTGAGGCGTTGCCGGACTCCATCCCGCACGTGGACGCGGCATTCAGCGCCGGGCGCGCCGGTCTCCTCTCGGCAGGCATCACGCTCGGCAGAAGCGACCTCATCGCGGCTGGCCTTGCCGATCGGCTACACGAGCCGTACCGGGAACGCCTGGTGCCAGACGCAGCCCTCACGCGCAGCGCGCTCATCTCGGCAGGTGCGACCGGGGCGGTGCTTTCCGGCGCGGGTCCCACCGTGCTCGGCTTGCTTGCTGCCGAGAGTGACGGGGCCGCACTTGAGCTGGCAGGCGAGGTCGCCGATCGGGTCGGGACGCTTCCTGGGCGCCATGCGTTCGCGCTCGGCATCGACCGCGACGGGGCAGAAGTACACTGATGCCGAGGAGGTGTGAGGTGCCGGCTGCGATCACAGGGGACGCGAGGAGCACGCGACCGTCCGCGCGCAGCGCGGCGATCCTTGCGCTTTGTGTCGTGGCAGCTGCAGCTATCGGCGCGTATCTGTCCTATTCGGGCCTTCAATGGCCGAGCGGGTACGTGATGTTGCCGGCGACGATCGCGGTTGTGCTCGCCGCCATAGCCCTCACTCGACCCGATGTCGGCGTTGTCTTGTTGCTTGTCGCGATTCCGCTCTTCGACTTCGCGACTCTCGGTCCCGCCAGCGCTCCGTTCACGGCTGCCCATGTGTTGCTCGTGGCGACGATTCTTGGGTGGCTCGCTCGTGTCGTACGCGATCGCGGTGCGGCGCTTCCGGCGCCAACGTGGCTTCTCGGCGGCCTTGCGCTTCTGGTCGTCGCGGGGCTCGGTTCGATGCTCGCCTCGCTTGCTCCTGCCACTACCGCCTTCAACACGTTCCGTTTGCTGACGTTGTTCTTGCTCTCGGCGGTCGTCATGTGGCGCGCGTCGACGCCTAAGCGCGCGCAAGAACTCATCGTCTGGCTCGTCTGGATAGCCGTGGCGCTCGTGGGCGTGGAAGTGCTGCAGTATCTCGTACCGGACATCGGAATCGGTCGCATCGCCACCCAGGGCCTTGAGTCATCTGCACTGCTCGTGCGACCCGCAGTGTTCTTCCTTGACCCGAACTTCCTCGCAGGCTATCTGTCCGCCGCCGCATTGGTGTGCTTTGCGATGCTGGTGCGGAGTCGCAGGTGGATGGAGGTCGTGGGTTGGGGAGTACCCGGCGCGATCACCGCCGCAGGAATGCTGATCACCTTTTCGCGGTCAGCGTGGGTCGGATTTGCCGTCGGCGCGGTGCTCGTGTTGCTCACCGCGCCCGCCAAGCGGCGCAAGTGGCTCATCATCGCCACCGCTGCACTCGCGTTCGCAGCGATCCCGTTCTTGCCATCAACGATCACGGACCGGGTTGCCACGCTGTTTGATCCGCAGTCCGTGAACTCGCTCTCCACGCGCTACCTGATGATCGTCTCAAGTGTAGCGATGCTCGGACGCTACTGGCTCACGGGTACCGGCCTTGGCGCCTTTGAGCTCGCTTACCCGGCGTACCGGCAACCCGGGGCGCTCTTCCGTATCCTGCATCCACATCAGTTGTTCTTGTCGCTGTGGGTGGAGATGGGGCTGCTCGGCCTGCTTGCCGAGCTGGTCATTGTCGCCGGCATCGGCGTGGCGTGGCTCAAGATCCATCGCCGAGGCTACCCCGGCCTGAGCGTCGCGGTGCTCGTTGCGGCGGTCGCGTTGGTTGTTGAGTCGTTCTTCCAGTACTATCTGTTCTTCGAGTACCTCTGGCTGTTCCTGGCACTTCTGGCAGCTGTATCGGTCCATCGCGAGGAGGTCTCCGGTGCCTGAGCATCATCACCCCACGTTCCTGGAAGCGGTCCGCCGAGAGTGGTGGATTCCGCTCGTAGTCATGCTGCTCGCCGGTCTCATCTCGGCCGCGGTGTCCTCGGCAAACCCCGAACCGCTCTATGAGGGCACGGCGTTTCTGAGCGTCGACTCGCCAACGCTCTCCAAGTTCCCCGACCTGCCGAGAGCCGACTACATGCTTGGTGAGATCACGGGGAGTGAGTTCGCCTCGGTCATCGCCAGCAGGACGCTCGTTGCAAGCGATACGATTCTGGCCGAGCTACGTGCGTCTACCCGCGACGATCCGCCGCGGCAGCTCGTCATCACCTTTCGCTCACCAGATAAGGCAGAGGCGTCGGCCGTGACCTCTTCAGCAGCCGGGTACGCGGCTGTCAGGGCCGCTGAGCTTGGCGGCAAGGAGATCTATGAGCTCCAGCGGCGAGTGACCGAGACCCAGCGCGCGCTCAAAGAAGTGCAGGGTATCCACTCAGACGCGGGCAGAGACGCCAGTGAGGCGTTCAGGTTGTCATCAGCAGGCACTCAGTGGGAGATGCGTATGAGCCTGTATGAGGACGCTCTCGCACTGCGAACTCTGCGCACCGCCTACTACTACAACGGGAATCTCGATGTCCAAGACGTCGCGCCGGTTCGCCGCCGAGGCGCGACCATTGTGGGCGCGATCATCTTCGGGCTCGTGCTCGGACTTGTTATAGCCGTGTTCCGGGAGGCGATACTCTCAAGGCCGCCAAAGCCCTCAATCACCGAGTAGACACTGCGAGTCGTCCCGGCGCACTTGACGAGAACGACCGTTATCTGGGAACAATAGGAATGTCCCCCCCAGTTATTCTCGCTTCTTCCACGGTTGTAGTTACCGGTCGGAGGACCCCCATGAGCGACGCCAAGCCATTCATCATCGCGCAGATATCGGATCTGCACTGCGGCTCGCAGTATCACATCCCGAGCCTGGCCACACGCGTGGTCGATGAAATCAACGACTTGCAGCCTGATGTTCTGGTTGTCACCGGCGACCTCACGGACATGGGGTTTCGGCAGGAGTTCAAGGCCGCGAAGAACCTAATCAACCGCATGAACGTTGAGAACAAGATGGTTCTGCTCGGCAATCACGACGCACGCAATGTCGGAGACATGCACTTCGAGGAGCTCTTTGGGGCGCGTTCGACCGAGCTCAAGCTACCCGGCGTGCGCATCCTTGGGCTTGACTCATCCGAGCCGGACCTTGATGGCGGGCGTGTCGGTCGTGAGCGGTACCGGTGGATCGAGGAGCGATTCTCGGATCCCGACGAATTCAAGATCGTTTGCGTGCATCACCATCTGCTTCCCGTTCCAGGAACCGGTCGGGAGCGAAACATCGTCTTCGATGCCGGCGATTTGTTGCGCGTGCTCACGACGAGCGGCTGCAACATGGTTCTCTGCGGCCACAAGCACGTCCCGCACGTTTGGCGACTGGAGAGCATGGTTGTAGTCAACGCCGGCACCGCGTGCTCTTACCGGCTCCGCGGCAAGACGCAGGCTTCCTACAACATCATCGAGGTCTACCCTGATCGCGTTCGTATCGTTCTTAAGCATCCGTTCGGTGACCCTGAACCGGTCGCCGACTTTGAGCGGACCCCGGCTCGCGATTGTCTATGGCATCCAGCTTCGGGAGGTGAGGCGCTGTGAGTACCGTTGTTGCGCTGATTGACGGAGAGCATTACCCGCCGGTCGTGCGTGCCGCACTTGCGGCGCTCGGCGCCGAATTCGATATCGTGACCGCCGCGTTCATAGGTGGCACCGAGAAGGTGGACGCCTCGGCAGAAGACGCGTACGGCGTCCCGGTCGTGTTCGCCGCTACCGCCGAGGAGGCTCTGAAGACCGCGATCGAGCGCTACGGCCCTCGCGCGGTCGTGGACCTCTCGGATGAGCCTGTGATCAGCTCTGCCACGCGCTTCCGGCTTGCTTCGATAGCGCTTGGTGCGGGTGTCTCTTATCGCGGTTCGGACTTCTTGTTCACGCCGCCCTGCCCTAAGCTCGAGCTGCGTACGCCGACGCTTGCGATAATCGGCACGGGTAAGCGCGTGGGCAAGACGGGTTTCTCGGCATACGTGGCTCGCTACCTCAAGGCGAGCGGCCGCAACGTCGTAGTTGTGGCTATGGGCCGAGGCGGTCCCTCGGATCCGGAGCTGATCAGGGGGGACGAGGTCTCGCTGTCGACCGAAGACCTGCTCGCGCTTGCCGCGCAGGGCAAGCATGCCTCCTCGGACAACTACGAAGACGCGGTCATGAGCCGGGTGGCGACGGTAGGGTGTCGCCGCTGTGGCGGTGGCATGGCTGGCGATACGTTCTTCAGCAATGTCCCCGAAGGCGCACGTCTCGCAGACGGCCTCGGAATGGACATCGTCATGCTTGAGGGCTCGGGAGCAGCGATCCCGCCAGTGAAGGCCAATGCGACCGTTTTGGTGATCGGCGCGGCGCAGGGCCCCGGCTACGTCCACGACTACTTCGGCCCGTTCAGGTTGGCGCGCGCGGACGCTGTCATACTCGCCGGCGCCGAGGAGCCGGTTGCTTCTCCTGCCGAGGTCGAAGCGATGCTCGCGGCGATCGCGATTCAGCGCCCAGACCTTCCCGTGGCGTGCATAGGGTTCCGGCCGCTTCCGCTCGAGTCGGTGGAAGGGAAGCGCGTGTTCTTTGCTACGACGGCACCGCCCGCACTGTTGCCAAAGCTCACTGAGTACCTTGAAGCCGAGCAAGGCTGCAAGGTAGTGGCCGCTAGTGCGCATCTGTCTAACCGGTCTTTGTTGCGAGCCGATCTTGATGCCGCAGCGGGCACCTTCGACGTTCTGTTGAGCGAGCTCAAGGCAGCAGCGATCGATGTGGTCGCAGCTGCAGGCGCGCAGGCAGGTGTCCCCACTGTGCTTTGTGACAATGTGCCGATTCCGCTCGGCGGAATGCCTGTAGATGAACTCATCGAGATGTCCGTTGACCTTGCGCTCAAGCGCGGAAGCACTAGGAGCGAATGATGCCGGGACAGAACTCGCGGATTCTCATCAAGGACGAGAAGCACGGCCTGCCCTACAGCAAGGGACTGATGGCGCAGTCCTTCACCGCGACTGGCCTGTCGCCAGCGAAGGCTTACCTTGCGGCTCAGCGGATCCAAGATGAGATGCGCCAGCGAGAGTTGCGCGAGGTCTCTCTCGAGGAGCTGCAAGAGATGGCGGTTGCCGTACTCGAGGAGCAGGCCGGGCCAGAATACGCACGCCGCTACATGAAGCTCCGGGAGCTCGCGAACCTCGATCGGCCACTCGTCATCCTCATCGGCGGTACCACCGGCGTAGGCAAGTCGACGATTGCAACAGAGATCGCACACCGGCTCGGTATTACTCGTATTGTCTCGACGGATTCCATTCGTGAGGTAATGCGTGGTATCTTTACTCGGGACCTCATGCCAGCGATCTACGAAAGCTCCTTTAACGCGTGGCGCGGACTGAGGGTTCCCGTCCCCCACGGTGCAAATCCCGTCATCGTCGGCTTCCGCGAGCAGACCGCGGCCGTCATCACCGGCATCAGGTCTCTCATCGAGCGGGCTTCTGTCGAGGGCGAGAGTCTTGTCATCGAGGGCGTTCACATGGTTCCGGGTTACATCGAGCCTTCCCAGTTCAAGAATGCGTCGGTCGTGCAGTTGCTCGTTGCGGTCGACGACGAAGAGGCCCACCGGAGTCACTTCTACATCAGGGAAGTCCAAACGGACGGCACCCGTCCGTTTGAGAAATATCGGGCCAACTTTGGGAACATCCGACTGCTCGGCAGGTATATCGAAGACCTGGCAGTTGAGCACGGAATCCCGATCGTTCACAGCCACCAACTCGACCGAACGGTTGCCGAGGTGCTTGAACTAGTTGTCAACGTGGCTATTCGCGGAGACGAGCGAACATCGTCAATGCCGACGGTCGCCTCGACAGAAGGAGAGTAATCGCATGAAGTTCTTTCTAGACACGGCGAATATCGCCGAGATCGAAGAGGCTGCCAGCTGGGGCGTGCTCGCAGGCGTGACCACCAACCCCACCCTCTACGCCCGCGAAGGCGGCAAGCTGGCCGATTTCCATTCGCACCTCAAGCGCATCTGCGACATCGTGGACGGACCGGTCAGCGGAGAGACCGTCGGTCTCAAGCGCGATGAGATCGTACGCGAGGGCATCGAGCTTGCTGCTATCGCTCCAAACCTCGTCGTGAAGGTGCCGACCATGCCCGAGGGCCTCGCAGCCACCAAGGCGCTTGCCGACAAGGGCATCAAGGTCAACATGACGCTGTGCTTCACGGTGCCGCAGGCGATTCTTGCCGCCCGCTCCGGCGCAGCGTACGTGTCCCCGTTCGTTGGCCGTTTCGATGATATCTCCGAAGACGGTATCGACCAGCTCGAGCAGGTCGTCGTCGCTCTCAACAACTACGACTTCGGCCATCAGGTCGAAGTAATCGCTGCCTCCATCCGCAGTGCGAATCACGTGACGAAGGCCGCGCTCATGGGCGCCGACATCGCCACGGTGCCGTTCGGCGTTCTGGAGAAGCTCGTAAAGCACCCCCTGACCGATAGGGGCCTGGAGTCATTCCTGGCCGACTGGGAGAAAGTGAAGAACGCATGAGTGCTCGTCCACGCAAGCGCGGCCGTCGCGGCGGTCCTTCGCAAGCCGAGGTAACACCTTCGGTGACGCGCGAGGAAATAGCTACAAAGACCGTCCCCGAACTCCGGCAAATGGCCGCCGAGCTTGAGCTCGACGTCAAGGCTCTCAAGAAGAAGGACGAGATCATCGCGGCCGTCTACGAGGCCAAGGTGAAGGCCGAGGGTTTCATCGACATCGTCGGCATCCTCGACGTGCTCCCGGAGGGCTACGGCTTCATCCGCACTTCGGGCTACCTGCCCGGCGACCACGACGTGTACTGCTCGATGTCGCAGGTTCGCAGGTTCGAGCTGCGTCGCGGTGACCTCATCAAAGGCCAGGTCCGTCCGCCCAAGGAGTCCGAGAAGTATCCGGCGCTCCTGAAGGTCGGCGCGATCAATGGCCTCGATCCTGAGGCAGCGAAGCAGCGCAAGAACTTCAAGGACCTCACACCGGTCTATCCTGATGATCGCCTGCGACTTGAGCATGGCCCGCAGTTCATGACTGTGCGCGTCATCGACCTAGTCGCCCCGATCGGCAAGGGTCAGCGCGGTCTGATCGTCTCGCCGCCGAAGGCGGGCAAAACCACAGTTCTCAAGGACATCGCCGCGGCGATCACCGAGAACAACCCTGAGGTCTATCTGATGTGCCTGCTTGTGGATGAGCGTCCTGAAGAAGTCACCGACATGGAGCGCTCTATCCATGGCGAGGTCGTCTCCTCAACGTTCGATATGCCTTCCGAGAATCACATCGCAGTCGCCGAGCTCGTCATGGAGCGCGCTAAGCGTCTCGTCGAAAGCGGCTACGACGTCGTGATCCTGCTCGACTCGATTACCCGTCTCGCTCGTGCGTACAACCTCGCAACTCCCGCAAGCGGACGCATCCTCTCCGGTGGTGTCGACTCGACGGCGCTCTATCCGCCTAAGAAGTTCTTCGGCGCCGCTCGCAACATCGAGTTCGGAGGGTCGCTTACGATTCTTGCGACTGCGCTCGTGGATACCGGCTCCAAGATGGACGAAGTCATCTTCGAGGAGTTCAAGGGTACCGGCAACATGGAGCTCCGGCTCGATCGCGGTATGGCTGATCGCCGCATCTTCCCGGCCATCGATGTTGTCACCTCAGGTACTCGCAAAGAGGAGCTCATTCTCGATCCGATGGAGGCTCCGTTCGTCTGGGGTCTGCGTCGCGTCCTGCACGGCGTCGACTCGCCGGAGCGCGCGCTCGACATGCTGATCAAGGGCCTGAAGCAGACTCAGTCCAACCAGGAATTCCTTACCAAGATGGCAAAGCGTGCCGAGGACAAGCGCGGCACGAATGGCATAGACCTGTAGAACAGATAATCCTGATTGCCCACGGGGCAGCGAGGTGTTATCCTTGCTCGGCTGTCCCGGCGCCTGCTCGGAAACCAGGCGCATACTCGGAGGTGAACCGGAAGTGCGTGAAGATATCCACCCGGACTACGTTGAGTCCAAGGTCGTGTGCTCTTGTGGCAACACGTTCATGACTCGCTCGACGAAGCCGGAACTGCGTGTTGAACTCTGCAATATGTGCCACCCGTTCTACACTGGTCAGCAGAAGTTCGTCGACACCGGTGGCCGCGTTCAGCGGTTCTCGGACAAGTTTGGCAACGCTGCCGCCGCCGTCATGGAGCGCGAAGCAGCAGCCACAGAGACGCGCCGCAAGGCCGCCGAAGAGGCTGCAGTCAAGCTCAAGAACGAGCGCGATGCTCGTGCAGCTGACAAGGCATCAAAGGCCGCGAAGTTTGAGGTCACTGAGGCCGTCAAGAGTGGCGACGCCACTGCGGACGCGGTTGAGGCACCTGCCGAGGAGTCGGCGGAGTAGTCACGGCCTAGCGACTGATATGATGAGGAGGCGAGCTTGCTCGCCTCCTTTGTCGTAAAGTCGAAGTTCTTCTGGCACCACTACGGAAGGCGCAAGATGGATGTAGTGCTGCTCTACCATACGCCGGACCCTGAGCGCGCTGTCGCTGCTTCAGCTCGTCTGTGCTACGCGCCGGTTGGTGCGGCCGAACTCCTTGAGACCATGTCGGATGAGGCTGTCCGCAGAGTGCTCAAGACGGTCATCGAGTCAGGGCACACTTCAACGCTTGAGCACGCGAGCTACACGTTCGCGATCGATGGCGTGTCTCGCACGCTCACGCATCAGTTGGTGCGGCACCGCCTCGCTAGCTATAACCAGCAGTCGCAGCGCTATGTTCGCTACGACGCCGAGCCCGTATTCATCGAGCCTCCGTCAGTGGCTGCAGACCCCATCGCCCACGAGCTCTTCGTATCTGCCTCCGCAGCTGCGTTTGAGGCCTACGGCGCACTCCTTGATGCTGGCGTGCCTGCTGAGGATGCCCGATATCTTCTCCCGAACGCCATGGAAACCAAGATCGTGGTGACCATGAACGTTCGCGAGCTCCTGCACTTTCTCGAGCTTAGGTGCTGCAAGCGGGCACAGTGGGAGATCCGTGATCTTGCGCTCGCAATGCTGGAACTTGCCAGGCCAACCGCGCCGTACATCTTCTTGGACGCAGGAGCCGCGTGTCGTCGCGGACCATGCTCTGAGGGTAAGATGACCTGCGGCGACCCCTATCCGAAGGTGCCCAAACGTGACTGAATCCAAGACGACCGAGACCATCAAGTTCACCCATATCGGCGGACAGGCCGTACTTGAGGGCATCATGATGCGCGGCAAGTACAACTGGGCCATCGCCGTGCGCGAGCCTGACGGTTCGATCTACACCGAGGAGCACGATCTTGTCTCGGCAGCATCTCGGCACTCGTACCTCAAGTGGCCGATCGTCCGCGGTATGTGGGGCTTCTACGAGACGATGCAGCTTGCCATCAAGGCATTCACCGTCTCGGCGGAGCATGCGGGCGAGACCGAGGAGGAGCAGCTCACCAGCAAGGAGATCGGCCTTACTATGGTGCTCGGTCTTGGGCTTGCGGTCGGGCTCTTCATCGTTCTCCCGGCCGTCATCACCAACTTCATCGTGCCTTCCGCCACAGAGACGCCGCTCGCCTGGAACATCGTCGACGGCATTCTGCGGCTTGTGGCGTTCTTCACGTATATCTGGGCGGTCAGCCGGATCAAGGATATCCACCGTGTCTTCCAGTATCACGGCGCCGAGCACAAGACCATCCACGCATACGAGCATGGCCTGCCACTAACACCTGAGTACATCCAGAAGTACGAGACGTTGCACATCAGGTGCGGCACGTCGTTCCTCTTCATGGTGATGGTCATCGCAATCCTCGTCTTCTCGCTCGTGCCTGGGAAAGCGATTCTCCTGGCCTGGGGCGTGTCGGCGAAGATCTGGGTGCTGCTCTTCAATATCGGTATCCGAATCCTGTTGCTGCCGTTCATCGCTGGTCTCGCGTATGAGGTCTCGGTCAAGTGGGCAGGTCAGCATCCGAACAACTTCGCGGTCAAGATCCTCACGTGGCCGGGCATGCAGCTGCAGCGCATGACGACTGCGGCGCCGGATGATTCCATGGTCGAGATCGCTGTAGCCGCGATGGAGCTGGTCATTGCACGCGAAGAGCGAGAGGTCGGTACTGATCTCAGCCCCGAGCCCCCGGCGATCGACTGAGCCCGGGATTGGCGCGGACCTTGCTCCTGTCGATTGCATGAAGACTGAAGCCACCATTCACAGCAGCCGGGTCATGCGTATCCAGCTACTGTTCGCCGCGCTTATGTGGACCGCAGCGGCCGTTATGCTGGGTTCGCGCTCCGTCGGCTGGCTAGGGCACCTGCATTTCGGTACAGTGCTCGCTGGCGTCGCAGTCGTGCTTGGCTGGTTCAAGCAGCATTACATCATGCGACGTGTGGCCGGCGAGGCAGTCTTGCGAATTCGCGAGCGTGGTCCGGATGCGAACGTCTTCGGATTTTTCGCCTTGAAGCAGTGGATCCTCGTAGGCGTGATGATGGGTGGGGGCATCGTGCTGCGAATGTCCGGACTGATTCCGGCGTCGGTACTTGGCACGTTGTACGCGACCGTCGCTATCGGCCTACTTCTCGGGAGTGGTCGCTTCTGGCAGGCTCTCGCCCTCGGCGAGTAGCGCCCGCTGAGTCCCCGGGAGTGGTAAAGTACGTGTCTGGAGAGGTGCCTCTTTGCGCGCCCCAGATAGCCACCTACACGGAGGATTTCTCACCCAATGCGTCATAAACTTGAACAGATTCTCAGCTCCTTTGAAGAGCTGACCGCACGTCTTATCGAGCCGGAAGTCCTGGCCGATCAGAAGGAATACGCACGTCTGGCCAAGGAGCAGCACGCCCAGTCGTTCCTCGCTGAGGCGATTCGCAAGTATCTCGGCGTGCTCGACGGCATCGATGAGGCCGAGGAGATGATGCGCTCGGAGTCAGACCCGGAGATGCGTGACATGGCTCGCGATGAGCTGAGCGAGCTCCGTGACGAGGCCGAGAAGCTCGATGCCGAGCTACAGGTCATGATGCTCCCGACCGACCCGAACGACGACAAGAACATCATCGTCGAGATCCGCGCCGGCGCAGGCGGTCAGGAGGCGGCGCTCTTCGCCTCCGAGCTGTACCGTATGTACACGCGCTTTGCCGAGACTCAGCGCTGGAAAGTCGAAGAGATCGACATCAGTGAATCCGAGATCGGTGGACTCAAAGAGGTCTCGTTCTCGATCAAGGGCAACAAGGTCTACTCCAAGATGAAGTTTGAGTCAGGCGTGCATCGCGTACAGCGAATCCCCGTAACCGAGTCGGGTGGCCGCATTCACACGTCGACAGCAACTGTCGCCGTGCTACCCGAGGTCGAGGAGGTGGCCGTCGAGCTGCGCCAGGAAGATCTGCGCATCGACGTCTATCGCTCAAGCGGTCCCGGGGGCCAGTCGGTCAACACGACCGACTCGGCAGTCCGCATCACGCACATACCTTCAGGGCTTGTCGTGCAGTCGCAGAACCAGAAGTCGCAGCTCCAGAACCGCGAGGCGGCGATGCGCGTTTTGCGCGCGCGTCTCTACGAGCAGGAGCTTGAGAAGCAGCTTGCCGAGCAGGGCGCCGAGCGCCGCTCTCAGATTGGGAGCGGTGAGCGCTCCGAGAAGATCCGCACATACAACTTCCCGCAGGATCGCATCACCGATCACAGAATCGGGCTCACGGTGCACAACCTGCCGGGGGTGTTGATGGGTGACATCGGGGAGCTCATCGAGGGGTTGGTGGCCGCCGACCGCGCCGAGAAGCTGGCGGCGGTGGTCTAGATGGCCGAGCGCGCCTGGACCTGCAAGGACGCGCTCGACTGGACCGCCGACTATCTCGCCCGCAAGGGCGACGATCACCCACGCCGCTCGGCAGAATGGCTGCTCTCGGCCGCGACGGGACTCTCCCGCGTTCAGTTGTACGCTTTCCATGACCGTCCGCTCTCACCCGAGGAGCGCGCTGCGCTGCGCTCGGCAATAGAGCGCCGTGCATCAGGAGAGCCGCTCCAGTACGTCACGGGCGAGATGCCCTTCCGTCACCTGGTGCTTCGCGTCAAGCGTGGAGTGTTCATACCGCGCCCCGAGACAGAGGTTCTCGTTGACGTTGCGCTAGAGGCGATATCCTCGCTCGATGAGCCGTTGGTGATCGATCTGTGTACAGGCTCCGGCGCTGTTGCGGTCTCGCTGGCGTATGAACATCCCGGAGCCCGGGTCCTTGCGACTGACGTCAGTGAGCATGCCTTTGAAGCCGCTCGTCAGAACTCCCTGTACGCTGGAGTCGACGAGAGGGTACAACTGTTTCATGGAAGTCTTTTCGAGCCGGTATCTCGTGAGTACCTCGGATGCATGGATGTGGTCGTTTCCAACCCGCCGTACATACCTACCGAGGATGTGAGAAGCCTTCCCGAGGAGGTTCTTGCGTACGAGCCGATGGAGGCTTTGGACGGTGGGGCCGATGGCCTCGACGTTGCCAGGAAGATAGCTTCGGAGGCGCTTGAGTGGCTTAAGCCGGGAGGACTTCTGGCCATGGAGGTCGATGAGACCAGAGCACAAGCCATGGCCGAGGAGATGCAGGACTCTTATGAGTGCGTTGCGGTCCGAAAGGACCTGACAGGACGTGACCGGATCGTGGTTGGCAACAAACGGGAGGCGAGGCAATCATGAGCAAGGTGATCCATATCGACCCCGACAATCCATCGGCGGAAGCAATCAATCTCGCGGCAACAGTGCTCCGAGAAGGCGGCATCGTGGTCTTCCCAACGGAGACGGTCTACGGGATAGGCGCTTCCGCAAACTCATGTATCGGCCCGCAGGAAATCATCGACATCAAGATGCGTCCCGCGAACAAGCCGCTTCCATGGCTTGTCGAAGATGAGAATGCACTCGATGTCTACGGCGTAGAGGTGCCCGAGTATGCGCACAGGCTCGCGCGAGCGTTCTGGCCCGGCGCTTTGACGATCGTCGTTAAGGCAGCCTCGATGGTCGCTCCTGAGTTCCGCGATGACCGCGGTACAGTGGCGCTTCGCTGCCCCGACCACGAGGTCGTGCAGGAACTCATTCGCGCGTCCGGACATGCGATCATCACGACCTCCGCCAATACCTCCGGTATGCCAGCGGTTGGCTCGTTCGCGGACCTTGAAGAGCGCATCATCGCCGCCGCAGACCTGACTCTTGATGGCGGAGAGACGCTGCACGGTATGGCGTCAACCGTCGTCGACTGCACCGGTCCCGAGCCTGTCATCAGCCGCGAGGGCACGATCACAGCCACCCAGATCATCGCCGCTGCGACCGGGCTCGACGCCTAGTCGCTCCTGTCTTGCTACAATGCGGGAGGCGACCTGAACGGGCGCCTCCCGCATGTGCGTCTGAAGGAGTTCCCATGCGTCTGTACGTCGGTAGCGACCACGCCGGATTTGAGCTTAAAGAGCAGGTTCGTGAGCATCTGGAGCAGGCAGGTCACGACGTCGTGGATGTCGGGACTCATTCTGAGCAGTCCGTCGACTACCCTGACTTCGCCCGTCAGGTGGGGGAGGCCGTGGCATCCGGCGATGCCGAGTACGGCATCCTGGTGTGCGGATCCGGTCTCGGCATGGCAATCGCGGCGAACAAGGTCGACGGCGTCCGCGCCGTTCAGATCATGGATACCGAAATGGCAAAGATGTCCCGCATGCACAATGATGCGAATGTCGTCACGCTGCCGGGGCGCTATATCAAGCCCGAAACCGCTGACGCCATCGTTGATACGTTTCTTGCGACCGCCTTTGAGGGCGGCCGTCATCAGGGCCGAGTCGACAAGATCACGTCGATGGAGCACGGAACCCGCGACTAGCCGTCTTTGTACAAGAGAGAAAGGTAACACCAGCATGTCATTGCGCTATATTCCCGGGCAGGACCCCGAACTCGCGGCAGCCATTGACGCGGAACTCCAGCGCCAGCGCGGCACCATCGAGCTCATCGCCAGCGAGAACTTCGTCTCAATGGCTGTGCTTGAAGCCGCTGGCACCGTACTGACGAACAAGTATGCCGAGGGCCTTCCGGGCAAGCGGTATTACGGCGGTTGTGAAGTAGTTGACGTGGTCGAGGATCTCGCCCGTGATCGCGCGAAGGAACTCTTCGGCGCGGATCACGCGAACGTGCAGCCGCACGCAGGCGCGCAAGCCAACCTCGCGGTCTACTACGCAGTGCTGAATCCCGGGGACACGGTTCTCGGCATGAACCTCGCCATGGGCGGGCACCTCACCCACGGCTCGCCCGTGAACTTCTCGGGCAAGTGGTTCAACGTCGTGCCGTACGGTCTGAACATGGAGACCGAGACGATCGACTACGACGAGGTCGAGCGCCTCGCCAGGGAACACAAGCCGAAGATGATCATCGCGGGTGCCTCGGCGTATCCGCGTGTTATCGACTTCGAGCGGTTCTCGGCGATTGCCAAGAGCGTGGACGCTGTGCTCATGGTCGATATGGCGCACATCGCCGGCCTTGTGGCCACCGGTGCGCATCCCAGCCCGGTCCCGTATGCGGACTTCGTAACCTCCACATCGCATAAGACGCTGCGCGGCCCGCGTTCGGGCTTCGTGCTCTGCAAGGAAGAGTGGGCCAAAGCGCTCGACAAGGCGGTGTTCCCCGGCCTTCAGGGCGGTCCGCTCGAGCATGTGATCGCAGCCAAAGCTGTTGCGTTCCGCGAGGCCATGCAGCCTGAGTTCAAGACGTACATAGATCAGGTGGTCGTGAACGCCCAGGCAATGGGCGCGGCGATGGTTGAGGCGGGCCTGCGGCTCGTTTCAGGCGGCACCGACAACCACCTGATGCTCGTAGACCTGCGTCCCGCCGGCATCACCGGCAAAGATGCCGAGAAGCTCGTCGAGGAAGTGGGCTTCACCGTCAATAAGAACGCTATCCCGAACGATCCTGAGAGCCCCTTCGTCACAAGCGGTATCCGGGTCGGTTCGGCTGCAATGACCACTCGCGGTTTCTCGGAGCAAGACGCGCACGATGTGGGCACCATGCTCGCCGACGCCATCTTCCATCGTGACGATGAGAAGCGACTAGCCGAGATATCCGCCGGCGTTCAGGCGCTCCTCGGCAAGCACCCGCTTTACCCAGAACTCTAAGTTGCATCCGACGTCCGGAGGAGGAACGATGTCCGATCACCAGTGGGAGAACGTAGTGGTCATGGACCACCCGCTCATCCAGCACAAACTCTCGATCCTGCGCGACGTCAAGACCGGCGCGAAGGAGTTCAGGGAGCTCGTCAAGGAACTCGCTATGCTCATGGCTTATGAGGCGACTCGTGGCTTCCAGCTTGCCGAGACAACCGTCACGACTCCTGTGGCCGAGACGACAACGTACGTGCTGGCGGGCAAGAAGGTCGCCGTCATTCCGATTCTTCGTGCGGGCCTCGGTATGGTCGACGGCATCCTCGAGCTGCTGCCAGCGGCCAAAGTCGGCCACATCGGGCTCTACCGCGACCCGGAGACTCTCCAGCCGGTCGAATACTACTGCAAGCTTCCCGAGGACATCGGCGAGCGCGATATCTTGATCGTCGACCCGATGCTCGCAACCGGTGGATCGGCCGCTGCCGCGGTCGAGTTCCTGCGCGAGCGCGGTGCCAAAGAGATCAACTTGCTCTGTGTCATTTCAGCTCCGGAGGGCATCCAGGCCGTTGTCGACAGCTGCAAGGACGTTTGCATCTACACCTGTGCGGTTGATAGTCACCTGAACGACCATGGCTACATCGTGCCTGGTCTCGGAGACGCCGGCGACCGCCTCTTCGGCACCAAGTAGGCGGCCCCGGCATGCCGCGTCCATCCTGGGACGAGTACTTCATGGCGATCGCCACTCAAGTGGCCGGTCGTTCCACATGTATGCGTCGCGCCACCGGAGCCGTTCTGGTCAAAGACAAGCGCATCCTGTCGACCGGCTACAACGGAGTTCCATCCGGTCTGGAGCATTGCGAGGTCGTGGGTTGCCTGCGTGAGCAGCGCGGAATCGCCTCAGGCTCACATCATGAGCTCTGTCGCGGAATCCATGCCGAGCAGAACGCGGTCATCCAGGCTGCACGCCACGGCATCGCTATCGACGGTGCCACGGTCTACTGCACCCACCAGCCGTGCGTGCTCTGCGCGAAGATCCTGCTCAACTCCGGCGTGAGGGACATCGTCTACCGCGAGGCATATCCCGATCCTCTCTCGGCAGAGCTTCTTGCCGAGGCAGGCGTTGTTCCCCGCTGCGTGGGCGGCGACGCCTGATGGGGCTGTTGCAATATGCGATCGTCGCGCTGGTCGCCGCGCTGACAACACTCGCGCTCACACCAGTCGTGCGGGTGATCGGCATCCGGTGGGGGATCGTCTCGCATCCCGGAGGACGACATGTCCACAAAGGCGTCATCCCCCGCATAGGCGGCGTCGCCATGTTCATCGGATTCGGGGTGGCGGTACTCGTTGAGTACATTGGCGAGCATTTCTGGGGCTGGCAGCCCGCACTCACGCGTCTTGGCAGGCCGGCGGTGGGCGTCATTCTCGGCATAGTGATCGTGTTCGTGATCGGCATGCTCGACGACATCCTTGACCTCAAGCCGGGTCAGAAGTTCCTCGGCCAGCTGGTCGCAGCGGGCGTTGTGATCGCCTTCGGCGTCAAGATAGCGTTCATCAGCAATCCCTTTAGCGGCGGACTCATACTGCTTGGGGTTCTCGCTTATCCCATCACCCTGTTCTGGATCGTCGGCTTCGCTAACGTCATCAACCTGATCGACGGACTAGACGGTCTCGCTGCTGGCGTCACAGCCATCGCATCCATAAGCTTCTTGTTGCTCGCCGTGCAGAGCAATGTCTTCGCTGCAGGCGCGCTCGCTGCTGCGCTGATCGGAGCGTGTCTGGGGTTCCTCCGTTTCAACTTCCACCCGGCCTCGGTATTCATGGGGGATTCGGGTGCGCTCTTCCTCGGGTTCACGCTTGCATGCATCTCGCTTCTGGGCGTGATGAAGTCGGTCGCCGCGATCACTCTCGTGATCCCGCTGCTGATCATCGGTGTGCCGATCTTCGACACGTTCTCGGCGATCATCCGCCGGAGCCGGCACGGGCAGCCGATTCAGGTGGCCGACAAAGGCCACATCCATCACCGCCTTCTCGGGCGCGGATTCAACCAGCGGCAGACCGTGCTCATCATCTACGTGTGGTCGATAGCCCTTGCGTTTGGCGGATACTCGACACGCTGGGCGCCGCCCTTGATTCGTCTGATCACGCTTGTCGCTCTGGCTGTTCTCTCGGGCCTTATGGCGCACTGGCTTGGCCTGTTTGAGGCAGCTCACCACGAGGATGAGTAGCCTCATTCAGGGTGCTTCACGCGCGCTTGTGAAGCCCTAGGGCTTGTTGTATAGTGAGCACGCTTTCCGAGGACCCCCCGGTCGGGAAGCGAATCCGATAGTGCTAAGTGGCCTGCGGCTGTGTGTTGCGCCGTGCGCCTCGTGTGACGTTGACCCGGGGGAGAGGCGCACAAGCGCCTCGGGTAAGGTCTCGCGAGGAAGTAAGGGGCACCGACACTGTCTGGGAACCTCGGTGATAGCGTGGCAGGGGCTTTCATGAACCCCGCAGTATCAGCGCTGTTTGGCGCTGGCCTTGGCGTTGCGCTTCTCGTCCTCGCTCATTTCGCCTCACGCCTTGTCACGCCTTCCGATCCGGTTCTAGGCATGATGAAGGCAATCGCCCTTAACGGCGCCGGAATGTTCGCAGCGATCGCTGCGCTCACCGGCGTCTTTCTTGTTGTAAGGGAAGCGCTCGTCCCGTTCGGTGTCGGTCTTGTCGCAGGATTCTTGCTCGCGGCGGCCGCCATGATGGTTAGTCTGTCTGTCCCCGACAAGGCCTGAGCAGAAGGAGGTCGGTCAGCCCGTGGAAAACATGGGGCATATGGTCGAAGAGCTCTTGCATGAGCTCTCGGTGTTGCCGATGTTCACAGATGATCTTCATCACATCGGCACGTTCACGCTCACGAACTACACGTTCTTCTTGCTTATCGCTTTCGCGATCACGGTTGTCTTCTTCGCGATCGCAACGCGCCGCATCTCGCTGGTTCCCAAGGGTATTGGCAACCTGGTAGAGGCGGGCGTGTCGTTTGTGCGCGACGGATTGTGCGTGGACATCCTCGGTTCCGAGAATGGCCGCAAGTACTTCCCGTTCATCGGCACGATCTTCTTCTTCGTGCTCTTCAACAACTTGCTCGGGCTCCTGCCGGGCGCACTGCCTGGCACCGGCACCATCGGTGTCACTGTCACGTGGGGCCTCATTGTGTTCCTCGTGTACAACACCATCGGCATCAAGAAGAACGGCTTTTTCACATACATGAAGAGCTTCGTTCCGAGCGGCACCCCGCTTCTGCTGATGCCGCTGATCTTCTTGCTTGAGATCGTCAGTCACTTCCTTCGCCCGATTACGCTTGGCATTCGTCTCTACGCCAACATGTACGCGGGTCACATCATGCTCGGCATCTTCACCATCCTGGTGACCATCTCGCTACAGCAGCTCTCGCCCGGTAGCGCAGTCACCGGCGGTCTTTCGTTCGTGATGCGAGTGGTCATGCACGGATTCGAAGTGTTCGTCGCGGTTCTCCAGGCGTACATCTTCAGCATTCTGACGACCGTCTACATCAACGGTGCACTTCACGCATCGGAGCACTAGGTATAACCGCCGGATTCCGGCGTGAACCTGTAAGAACGAGAATGTTTGGACTCATAGAGGAGGAACAGTGGAAGGTTCTTTGAGCGTTCTTGGCGCCGGCCTTGCGTTCGGCATCGGTGCGATCGGGCCGGCCATCGGCATCGGCATGATTGGTGCGAAGACCATCGAGTCGATGGCTCGCCAGCCTGAGATGGCCGGTAAGCTGCAGGCCACCATGTTCATCGCGCTTGGTATGACCGAAGCCATCGCACTGCTCGGCTTCGTGCTCGCATTCGTCCTCATGGGCGCCTAAGCCCACGATTCGATAGCCGAGGAGGAAGCGCGCGTGGAAGCAATCATCCCAAAGGTACCGGAAGTGCTCGTCGCGCTTGCGTCATTCGTCGTGTTGTTCGTTCTGCTCTCAAAGTTCGCGTTCCCCCCGGTCACTAAGATGCTCGATGAGCGCGCGGATAAAATCCGCGAGTCTCTCGAGAAGGCCGAGGAGACACGCGTTGAGGCTGAGCGTTTGCTCGAGGAATACCGAGTGCAGATGGCCGAGGCCCGCACTGAGGCCGCGAAGGTCATCGAACAGGGCCGTACCGTGGCCGAAAACATGAAGAACGAGATCATCGCAAAGGCTCGCGAGGAGGCCGAGGCTGAGAAGCTGAAGGCCATCGAGGCCATCCAGGCCGAGAAGACCGCCGCGATGTCCGAGCTGCAGGCTTCTGTGGCTGATCTCTCGGTGGCAGTCGCAGGCAAGATCATCGGCCAGAAGCTTTCGGCCGCCGATCATGCGGCGCTCATCGAGCGCTCCATCGCAGAGGTGGGTAGCCTGAATGAGAAGTAGCGAGCTCGTAGACACCTACGCACGCGTGCTGTTCGACCTCGCCGCACTGGCGGAGTCGGTCGACGCGGCCGACGAGGGTCTGCAGAGCGTCGTGAAGGCCGTGCGAGGCAACATCGATCTTCGCGAGGTGCTCACGGGGACGTCGGTTCCGTCCGAGAAGAAGCGCGATATCCTGCGCGACATCTTTGGCGCTGACGTGTCTCCTGAAGTACTCGCAGTAGTCACGCTCCTGGTCGATCGCAACATGGTCGATCGTCTGGGCGAGATGGCAAATGCATTCACTGCCATTGCCGAGAAGGAGCGCGGCATCATCGTTGCCGAGGTCACGACTGCGGTACCTCTCACTGATGATCTCCGCTCCAAGTTGACCGACAAACTGAGTTCCGCCCTGGGCCGCGCCGTCTCGCTTCGCGAGAGTGTCGATGAGTCCCTGCTTGGCGGCATCGTAATCCGAGTCGCCGGACGTGTTCTTGATGGCAGCGTTAACGCGCAGCTTAGAGAACTGCGTCAGGCACTTCTGACCGCACGCCAGGGAGGTGAGGCATAAGTGGCTGAGATCACCGCCAGCAAGATTGACGCGATTCTCAAGACGCAGCTAGAGGAGTTCAAGTCCTCTGTTGACGTGCGTGAGGTCGGCACCGTTATTTCACTGGGAGACGGTATCGCCCAGGTTGACGGTCTGAAGGGCGCTATGGCAGGCGAGCTGCTCGAGTTCGTGAGCGGTTCGGGTGAGATTGTCATGGGCATGGCACTTAACCTCGACCGCGACAATGTCGGCGCCGTTCTCATGGGCGAGACCTCGCTCATCAAGGAGAACGACACCGTTCGTACCACCGGTCGAGTCGTAGAGGTTCCTTCTGGCCGGGCATTCCTCGGCCGTATCGTGAATCCGCTTGGTGAGCCGATCGACGGCCGAGGCGCAATCGAAGCCGAGGGCTACCGTCCGGTCGAGTTCCGCGCTCCGGGAGTCATCGAGCGCAAGCCGGTTCATGAGCCGATGCAGACCGGTATCCTGGCCATCGACGCCATGATCCCGATCGGCCGTGGTCAGCGCGAGCTGATCATCGGCGACCGCCAGACCGGCAAGACNNTCGACGCCATCATCAACCAGAAGGGCAAAGACGTTGTCTGCGTCTACGTGGCTATCGGCCAGAAGGCCTCCACGGTCGCAGGTGTCGTTCAGACCCTCGAGGAGCACGGCGCGATGGATTACACCATCGTAGTCGCTGCAAACGCCTCTGACCCCGCCCCGATGCAGTACATCGCTCCGCTCGCGGGTTGCGCGATGGGCGAGTACTTCATGTACAACGGCGAGGATGGCAAGCCCGCAGGCAAGGACAATCCCGGTCGCGCCGTTCTGTGCGTGTACGACGACCTCTCAAAGCAGGCCGTCGCATACCGCCAGATGTCGCTCACGCTCCGCC
>DDWM01000010.1 GCA_002345925.1 Actinobacteria bacterium UBA2286
CGTCAGCTGGATGCGCTTGTTAGGCGGACTTCCGGGCGACTCACGGTCTGACATACTGGGCTGCCAACCCGATGCCAATCATCAAGAGCAGACCGAACGCCAAGACGAGCGCCGAAGTCGTGAACCGACGGGCGGGTGGGCCGACCACTGGGTGCGCCTGAGCGACTTCGTTCTGGGCCGTGGTCAGCGCAGATGCCCAGATCAATCGGTCGACGTTTGGGAGCGGAATCTCAGCCTTCAGATCAGGTGACCGATCCCACGCCCGCGTGAACTCAGCCCAGTAGTAGTACATGCTGATCAGGATGGCACACGTCCAGACCACGTAGGTCACGACGAGCACCTGAGAGTCTACGAGCGCTGCAGCCACTCCGACACAGACATACATGGCGTACAGCGGATGCGCCCGGACAGCGCGCACGAATCTGCGACCGAGCATCGTGAATCCGGAAGAGTCGCGCACGGTTGCGGAACGCTGCATACGAGAAACGTCCTCCTTGTTCCGCCTAACGTGTTTGCAGTTCAGCGGCAAGCGAAGCGCAGTCCGCTGGAACTGCTGGTTAGCACCCTCAGCATACACTCGAGAGGCGGATGACTTCGGCACCAGGATATTTCGGAACCCCAGCGTCTCAGGCGTCACCCACCGGCACGATCTGGATTCCCAGTAGCTTCGCCCCGACATCGCTTCGCATCGACACCGTCGCGGGCTCCGTCACCAGACCCTTTGTGGGAGTGAGCGAGACCTCCTCGCCATCGACGGTTATGAACGCCTCCCCATGGGCGCGTACGAAGACGACATGGGACGCCATCTCGCACAGCGGGATGCTCTCGCCGGGGGTCAAATCGATCACCCGCATCTTGAACTCAGGGGTCTGGTGGAAGACGTTCTTGGAGCGTTGCTCGTATCCATGGGCTTCCATGTCGTTGATATCGAAGGCCTTCATGGTGCTTCCCTTCAGCCGCACTTCTGGTTGGTGCCGGAGCTGGTTCCCCTCGGAGTCCTTGCCAGCCAGCCCAATGCACCCTTCTGAGGGCACGCCTCGATGCACGCGCCGCATGCGAAGCAGTCTGCACGCATGGACCGATCGGCATAGATGTCCGCCATCGCCTGTCCGGGACATGCTTTCACGCACAACATGCAGTTCTTGCATGCGTCCCGATCGATCCGAGGGCGAAACAGGCTCACCTGCTCGACTAGCCAGCCGAGCAATCCGAACGGACACAGGAAGCGGCACCAGGGCCGGTAGACGAGCGCGCTCGCGATGAGCATCGCGATTGAGAATCCCACGACCGGCAGTGTCCAGTTGACCGAGAACAGCTCGAACGGATCGATCACGCCCATCCAGTCCAGTCCCCACACGGCCAACCCTGTCACGAGCGTCACGAATGCGGCGACGCGCACACTGTTCGAGACCCATGGCCGAGGATTCCATTTCTTCGCGGGTATCCGATGAATCCAGTCCTGCAGCAACCCGACCTGGCAGCCCCAGGCGCAGATGGACTTGTTCGAAACCCAGACCGCCAGCAGGAGCACGACCAGCATGATGATCGAGAACGGCACCAGCTGGTGCTTCACGACCAGCGGGGTAAGCATGTTGCGTACCGCCGAAACCGGGTTGGGGTTGAGTCCGCCTCGCGTCAAGACACCGTACGCAACACCGAAGACCATCACGCCGCCAACGACGAAGGCCAGGCGAACACGTGCGCTCATCTTGCGCCGAACGAGAAGTGTGGTTCCGAAGGCTATGACGGCGATCCAAAGCACGAGCTTGCTGATGAGAATGGGGTCTGGACTCATATGACCAGGCATCGGTGTCTGGCTCCCTAATCTTCGAGGTCGGAGTAGCGTTCCAAGAAGCCCGAGAGAAGTGCCACTCGCTCCTCGATCAGGCAGCACCATTCTTCGAGCAGCGCTCGGCCGTCCGAAGTGAGCGAGTAGACCTTCCGAGGAGGGCCGCCTTCACCCGGGGTCTCCCGGGCCGTGAGGAAGCCCTCGTCGCTCAGGGTCCCGAGAGCGCGATAGACGAGTGCCGTGTCGCTCTCGTTGTCGATGAAGCCTATCTCGGCCAGTCTGGTGCCCAGATCATAGCCGTGCGCCTCTTCCTCGGCCAGCAAGAGCAGCACGCCGGGCACCACGAACCGATTGAGTCTTTGCGCGCCGGTCGGCAGCTGACCTGCCGAGGTGTGCTCATGCATCTTTCGGGGCATGCTCACTCCAATCGCCAAGGAGCCGCTGGAACACGAACGCCATCGCGGCTATCACCGCGATGGTGACGACGAGCCGGGCAAGCGTGAAACGCCAGCCGAGGAACTGCAGCTCGAGAAGCTCTTGCGGGATCTTGATGCACGCCCAGGCCGCCATGAAGACGAAGATGTTTCTGGGCGATGCGCCCTTGTCGAGGAGACCCTTGGTGAGCGGGAACGCCGCATAGAGCGGGCCGGTCGGCAGGGTGCCCACGATGAGCGCGATCACCATGCCACGCACCCCCGAGCCGTGTCCCAGATGGCGGGTGATCACTTCTTGCGGAACCCACACCGCGAAGAGGCCCATGATCACGAGCACCGCAGGCATGACCAAGAGCATCTCGACGAAGAACTGCCAGAACGCGGCGAGCGAGGGCTCACGCTGTGCGGGGAAGACGATCAGGAGCGCCGCTGCGACGGCCGAGATACCCGCGAGCACGAGCCATCCGCGAGCGGGACTCTTTGATTTGCCGCCTGGCGCCGGCGTGGTCGCGCCAGCGGGTCTGCGCGTCCCGGGCTTCACAGGATCGCCCCCACGAGTAGTCCTATGAGCAACGCCGCGACCAAGCTGAGCCCGTTTCTAAGCAGGGTGAACCGCTTACCGAGGATACGTATCTCCATGGGCAGCGTCACAAACCCCACCATCGTGAGCGCGGTGATGAAGACCGCGACCACGGTAGCCGAGGCCCCGGCCGTCATCATCGAGCCACCCAGGGGGAAGGCGACCAGCGACGGAATGTGGAGAATGGCCCCGAACAGCCCGGCCGTGAGCACGCCAATGAGACCGCTTCCTTCACCCACGACCCGTGCGATCGTTGTCGTCGGCACGAATCCAAGGAGAAGACCGATGACGACAATGATGCCAAGGAGCGTGGGCGCGAGCCCCGCCCCGGAGCGTAGCGCGACGCGAAGAGCCTGCACGGTCTTGGTGCGGTCCTTCGCGAGCGATAGACCAAGACCCACGACGGCAATCGCGTTGATCAAGACAACAGTCACGTTCACATGCCACCTCGTATCAGTAGGTGCGTGTGTATCATAGTGAGTATGCCACTAAGTAGGATACTAGTCGACGTGGACAGTCTTGATATCGTCTTGGGATCCGACCGATGCGAGAATCGTTGCACTCGCTGATGGTGCTAACGTGTTTTGGTTTGAGCAGCGGCTTGGCGCCGCACTTCATCCTAGCGCTTCTGGCCGTCTGCTCGAAACCAGGGTTAGGCGGCACCCGCGCTGCCCCCGACGACTTCCGTCTGGATCGCCCTTACCATATCCCTGACCTGAAGCCGTGCGTACAGGTGACCGTTCCAAGCGGAGCTGCCGAAGGGGAGAGCGGCCCTCGACCCGGATGCGTGGCCAGCGCCCTGTCGGCGCGCCGATCCGTCTCGACCCCAAGCCGCCGTCTGAGTCGCCGCCCGAGAGTGTGCGCAAGACCGCTCCGCGCCGTGCATCGTTATCGACTTGCCGGGACCACACCCGTCCGGGACGAATCGTCTGGCCGCGACGATGGCGGGCGGCACCGGGCACGCCGAGGAGTCTGGAGCTGGTGCCGAGGGGATGTTGCGAGTACCGACGATGGCGTGTCCGTCTCCGTGCCCGATCTCGGATCCAAGTGCCTGAGTGCCGAGGAGTGGGACCGCCTAACGTGTTTCGGTTTGAGCAGCGGCTTTGCGCCGCACTTCATCCTAGCGCTCTTGGCCGTCTGCTCGAAACCGGGGTTAGACGTCGACTTGGGGACCTTCAGCCCGTCACGTCTGTGATGCCATGCGATGCCGCGGCGGACTTCCTGGACCGCGTGACTATCGATGCGGCGAGGGTGACGGCAGCAAGCAGACTCACGAGCAAGGTGAGCACGAGCGTGCTGCGCGCGATGAAGAAGACGGAGATCCCGTTGTCGACGGCACCCTGAGGAGTCGCGTTCAGGTACCGCAGAACCGCTACCACCATGAGACCAGCGAGTGGGACGATCGCGGCGATGTAGCCGTCACGGGTCGAAGACGATGTCTTCACGATCCGCCACTGGAAGGCAGCCAGTGCCACTCCGGCGATGATCGCAAGGAGGATCTGGACCCACGGCGGGCTCGGATATCGGTCTGCGAAGATCAACCAGTCCTGAGATCCGTAGCGTGAGGGCAGTTGCACGAGCATTATGCCGGTGAGCGCCACCGTCACCAGGTCTGCTGCCGCGATGCCTGTCGCCATTCTGGCTGTCTTGGACATCCCGATCCTTGCCGTGTCGGACGTCTAACGTGTTTGCGCTTCACCCGCGCGCTTGCGCTCTCATTATGCGATACCATGCGCGCGTCGGTGTGGAAGCGCGGGTTAGACAACCCGGCAGCGGTCAGTCCACGACCGCCTGATTCACAAACTCGCCGACCAGGAGATCCATCAACATGCAGTCACGCCAGGTGCCATCGGGCGCGACCTCGCTCTGACGCGTGACCCCCACAGGTCGGAAGCCGAGCTTCTCGTACGCGCGGATTGCGCGCAGATTGGCAGCAGCCGGGTCGATGCTGAACCGATGGACGCCACGCTCACCGGCGACATGAGCGATCACGAGAGAGAGCACCTCTGGACCTAGGCCGCGGTTCTGCCAGGCGTCCCCAAGCGCGATGGCAAGACCAACGTACGCGCCTGGCGGCCATCCTGCGTCGAACGCTGAGACCGCACCCGCTATCTGACCCTCGATGAGAACCGTCCACGAAGTGGTGTCGGGCGCCTCAATGAGAGCGGTGCTCAGGCCGGCCTCGCTCGCGTCCGTCCACCAAGGTGCAGAGCCAGGCTCCCGTAGCAGGCGAGAGAGCTCGCCGAGGTCGCCTTCGGCGACGGGCCGAAGGTGGACTCGCGGTCCGTCCAGTTCGATTCCGCTCACAGCTCCCCCGTTGAAGTGAGGGTTTGTCTAACGCATTTGCGCATCAGCT
>DDWM01000069.1:0-13407 GCA_002345925.1 Actinobacteria bacterium UBA2286
CATCAAGGGTCGCCGGCATCCGAATCGGCGCTGGCGTGACGGGTGCGATCTTCTCGGCGGGTGGTTCTTCCGGGGGCATGACGTGCTTCTCGGCACGGTTGCGCGCGATGGTGTTGATGAGAATCGCCGAGACGAACCCGACTGCGACAGCGCCCAGCCATGCCTGCCTGAAAACGATTGCAGCGATTCCCGCCACAAGCGCAAGGATGACAAGCATGACCCCACCGCCACTTTGGCGGCCAGAGTCGCGTGTAGTCGTCAGGTCGGTCACGTCACCCCCGCATCGCTAGTCCCCATGGGTCACAAATCGACCCCCACAAGGGCTATATCGGCATGCGGAGTGTATTCCTACACTACCTGAATCACACGTCCGCGCTGCGTGAGGCTATCACGAGGAGGGTACCCTCGGCGAGTGACACTCTGACGCGCGACTCCAGAGCGACGTTGCTGATGCCGAGTGAAGACAGAAGCGGAACCGAGGCATTCTCGAGCGGATACCGCATTCCGGCGAGTGTGACGCCACTCGACGCTTCCAGTGCCATCACTGAGACAGTCGCTCCGGGCGTGGTATCGATGACAGCCGATCTGATCCCCCGTGTTGAGAGAACAGTTGCCGAGAATGTAGGTTCCTCGATTCGTGCAGCAAGATCAGCTGCGGCCGAGGCAGTGCCGAGAGCCGCCAGCGTGTGGTCCAGGCGCTCGGAATATGCGGCTGTGAGGACGATCGGCGCCAAAGATAGTGAGCGCGCCGCGGCAATTGCGAGGTCCAAGTCGCTCTCGTCCTTCTCGGCAGAGAAGCGGCGGACGTCGACACCGGCGGCAAGCAGGCGCTCTGGAGCCCCTGCCGCCGCCGAGTCGAAGTCTCCGACTGCGATGTCTGGCACTCGTCCAAGTGAGATGCACCACTCGGCGGCGGCATCGCACGCAATCACGAAAGACGCATCAGCCAGGAGACGCTCGTAGAAGTCGTTTGCGCCCGGAAGCGGAGCGGAGCCGACGATGAGGACCTCCTGGGACATGTCTGCTACTTCCCCTCTACGGGCACCACGCGCTGAAGCACCATCAGGATGACCACTGCGAACACGGCACACAGTGCCGCGGATATGAACACGAAGGAATTGTACCCTGCCGAGTAGAGCCAGACTGGCTGACCCTTGGCGTACTCGCCGAAGAACACGGCGCCTGACACCAGATGGAATGTGAATCGACCAAGCGCGCCGAGAGCGACTCCGGGGATGATCGCACCCCAGACCGCGAGTCCGCTCATTCCCTTAGCCAGTGCACGCTTCAGCAGTGGGGCGAAGGCACCCGCAAGACCTACTGCCATGTACGCGAACGGGTAATCGAGAAAGAACTGCACCCAGTGAACGATGTACGGCGGCGAGTACGTGAGGTCTAGCAGGCCGTACAGGAAACCGACCGCGAGCCCGACAGGTAGGCCACGGCGGAGCGCAAGAACGAACAGTGGCAGCATGGCGAAAGAGACCTCGCCTCCTTGCGGTAACTGCCAGAACTTGAGAAGGCCAAGAACGTACGCCAAAGCGAGCGTCAGGGCGATCTCCGACATGATGACTAGACGACGGTGGGACATAGATACTCCTTTTCTCGGCACAGGCGCGAACGCCTGCGTCGGAGCGGAGCATGGGACTGATAGGATGCCGAAGCATCCACCGTGCTTGCCGATCCGCATTATCGGAACGGTCCTTCGGTCGCGACTCGCAGGTCGCCTCTCAGCCGCGCACGCAGCTCCCGATACGGTAATTCAGGACGAGCACATGCTGTCACAGTGCAGCACGTCAAACAAGGGCTATTCCATTTGCTTGAGGTACGGGTAGGGATTGACTGCGGCTCCCCCGCCCGGATGGATCTCAAAGTGTAGATGTGGCGCGCTAGCGGATGCATTGCCGGTGGAGCCGACGTAGCCGATGAGCTCTCCGGCCTGCACGCGCCCAGACGTACGCACATATCCGTTGAGATGGGCGTAGTAGAACTGCCAGCCGTTGTCTGCGGTGAGCCAGATGGTCTTGCCGCCGAGCGTGCTGGACTTCGAGCGAACGGTGCCCGAGAGAACAGCTACAGCGGGAGTGCCGGTCCTGGCCATGATGTCGGTGCCTTTGTGGGTTCGCCCGCCCGAGCGTGCGGCGCCCCACGTGTCGGAGTAGTAGTAGGAGCCCTGTACGGGGAAGACCATGCCGTTTGGTCCGGCTGGATAGCGCGTGCTCCCGGTGCCCTTACCGCTGTTTTGCCGCGCTAGCGCTGCCGAGAGCTTCTTCTGCACTGCGTCGTACTCTGACTGGACGCCCTTGAGCTTCTTGTCGAGCGCGTCTGCCTTGTCCTTGAGCACCTTCGCTTCCTGGGACTGCTCCGCTTTCGTATCCTCGATAGCCTGCTTCTGTTGCACCAGACTCGCCTGCAGCGCTTTGACCTCGCCCACTACCTCGGCGTCTTGGCGTCCGATGCGGCTGACGTACTCCATTCGAACGATCATGTCATCGAGCGTCTGACTTGTTAGAAGGAGCGCGAGATAGTCGACTTCGCCCTGGCGGTACATTTCGGCTGCATGCGCGCCTAGTTTTGCCGATGCTTCTACCAACTCCCCGCGAGTCTTGGTGAGTTCTCGATTGGTGGATGCGAGCTTGGCGTTGGTGGCATCGAGCTTCCAGTACGCCTTGGAATAGACATCGCCGGCGCGCTGCGATTCTTTGCGCAATTCCGCCAGTTGGTCTTTGAGCAAGTCGACCTCAGATTTGGCACCGAATGCGTGCGCCGCAGGAATCAGAAGCGCGGCCATGGTGATCACCACGGTGAGCCATCTGAAAACATGTCGGCCGCTATGATTCATCGGCTTCCATTCCCTGGAAATAGTGGTTACTGCGTTGATGTGCCGAACACATCACCAAGAGCACGATAGACCGCGCGGGCGACCGTGTCAGCCCATGCGGGGTCGGCGAATCTGGTCATGTCGGCCTGATCGCGTGAATTGCCGAGAACCAGGCGTACTCCGGGTACCTTCGATGCCGCAAGAATCGCACTGGCCGAGACGGCGGGCGTCTGGACTATCTGGCCTGGAGCACGAAGCGCTTCGGTGATGGTGCCGGCAAGCTTGCTTGCACTGGTGGTTTGGCTAGCGTCGCCCGATTGAACGGTCGTGACCAGCAGACCGGGCTGACCGGTCGTGGCGACCTCAAAAGTCACCAGTGCTGTGCCTGTCGTCTCGGCTACCAGGGCGGCACGGTCGGCCGTGGACGTCGCGGTAGAGGTCACGCTTCTTGTGACTATGACCTTTGCACCTGATGCTTCCAGAAGGGCTCGTACCCTGCGTGCGACCTCCATGGTCGTGTCGCTTCCTGAGGCGAGTGGGGTCGGATCGAGGATGATCGTGACGCCCTCCATCACGTATGGAAGCAGTATCTCGGATGCCACCGAACGTCCTGCGATGCGCAAGCGAATAGTAGAGCCGGTTCGCACCTCCTGGCCTGCGGTGGGGTACGACTCGGTCACAGTGCCCGCCGTGGCGGATGCCTCCACCGTCTCCGTGGTGACCAGCAGTCCAAGAGCTTCGAGACTCAGCGTGGCTTCGTCAGCGGTTCTTCCAACCACGTCGGGCATCAAGAAGGTCTCAGAGCCTGCCGAGACGATGATCGTGACGGTGTCGCCTCTGCGCACAAGCGCGCCCGCACTCGGCTCTTGAGAGATGATCGCACCCTTGGGCACGGTGACGGAGAACCACTCTCCGCCTTCATCGACCACAAGGCCTGCGCTGTCGAGCACTGCGATTCCCTCGGCAGTGGTTTTGCCCACGACTGCGGGGACTGCGATCAGGCCGTTACGCATCGTCAGAATCACGGCTATCACAGCCCCGATTATGACGACGACAATCGCCGCGGCTGTGATGATCAGCCACTTCGGTATGAGTGGACGGCGGCGTGGCCGCTCGGTGGAGTTGTCGTTCATATTGCGGATTATAGCAACATCGGTGCCTTGCTTGACGAGCGACACGCGGTGTATCCTGCACGTTCGCGACCCACGCAAACCCCCACGGAGGTTCTTATGCCGTCTTATGATTACAAGTGCCCCAAGTGCGACGGCGTCTTCGAAGTCACTCGCGGCATCCGTGAGACGGGCGCTGTTGATTGCCCGGAGTGCGCCGTAGAGGCCAAACGTGTCTTCTCGCCGGTAGGTATCGTCTTCAAGGGCACCGGCTTCCACAACACGGATTACCGCGCCAAGAAAGCGATCCCGGCGCCGTCCGAGGGCGCCCCTGCGGGCGAGAAGAAGGCCGAGAAGCCCGCCTGTGGTGGCGATAGCTCCCCGGCCTGCAGTTCTTGCCCTGCTGCTGAGTAGCAGCTAGTCCATTCGCACCCAGAACTTCTCGGTGCCGGTGCGGTAGACAGTCTCGATGAAGCGGACCGTCCCCGCCTTGTTATCCATGGCGATCGAATGCGTCCTCGCGCCCTGGCCGAAGTACTTGACTCCTCGCAGCATCTCGCCGTCGGTGACGCCGGTCGCGATGAACGCAGCCTCGTCGGTGTTGACCAGGCAGTCCATCGTCAGCACGCCGTCGATATCGCACTGCGACATGACGAGTGCCCGGGCCCGCTCTTCCTCGCTGCGGAACTCGAAGCGGCCCATGAACGTGCCGCCTATGCACTTCATCGCGGTTGCAGCCAATACGCCTTCAGGCGCGCCGCCGGCTCCCATGTAGAGATGAATGCCGGTGCCTTCGATGGCCGTTGCGACTGCGCCGAAGACGTCACCGTCGGAAATCAGTCGAATCCGCGCGCCGCTCGCGCGAACCTCAGCGATGAGGTCTTCGTGGCGCTCGCGCTCGAGGATGCACACAACGATGTCCTCGACCGGACGCTTCAAAGCCTTGGCTACGTTTATCACGTTCTCGGTAGGCGTCGCGTCGATATGTACGGCGCCGTTAGCCGACGGACCCGCCGCGACCTTCCACATGTAGGTATCGGGTGCGTTAAGCAGCGTGCCCTTAGGACCAAAGGCCAGGACTGCCAGTGAGTTCGGCTGTCCGTATGCGGTGAGGTTGGTGCCCTCAAGCGGATCGACGGCGATGTCGATTTCTTCGCCACCGGCTCCAACCTTCTCACCGATATAGAGCATCGGCGCTTCGTCACGCTCGCCTTCTCCGATGACGATCTCTCCGGAGATGTCGAGGATATCGAAGGCTTCTCGCATGGCTTCAACGGCCGCACTATCAGCCGCGTCCTTGTCGCCTTTGCCCATCCAGCGCGCTGCGGCAAGTGCCGCAGCCTCGGTGACCTCAAGCATTTCTACAATACGGGTGTTGCGCATTGTGCCTCCCCATCTCGCTTACGAGCCTGGCTTATGCCTGGGCGGTCTGTCGTTCCAGTCGTGCAACAAAGTGCCCGTCAGGGCCGCCTGGTTCCGGAATCGAACGGAACCATCCTTGCGGCGTCAAATACCGCTTCCATTCAGCGGGGATGAATTCCTCGACACTGACAACAGAGAACTCACCGCCGATATCCCCCTCAAGGAAGCCTTCAATGACACCATCATTCTCGGCCATGGCGACACTGCAGGTAGAGTACACCAAATGCCCCCCAGGACGGACTAGCGAGGCCAGAGCTTCGATCATCTGCCCCTGTAGGACTGCCATGCGTGCAACGTCTTCTGCCGAGACGCGCCAGCGCTGCTCGGGGTGCCGCCTGAGGGTTCCAAGCCCGGTACACGGCGCGTCGAGCAACACGACATCGTATCCCCCGGGCGGAGTCGGAATGCTTGTCGGGTCGAGAATGTCGCCGGTGATGGTCTCGATGCCCGGTACGCCGAGCGTATCCATTCGCTCACCCAGAAGCTTCGTCTTGAACTCGTGGATGTCGAGGCTTGTGATTCTTGCCGGACCGCCGAGTGCGGCGGCCGCTGACTGTAAGGCGAGAGTCTTGGTTCCTCGGCCAGCACCTGCGTCTAGGACGGTCATGTCGGGTGCGATTGCAACCGCGAGCGGTGCAACCTGGGCGGCGGCGTCAGTGACGACGAAGTACCCCTCGGCAAGGGCGCGGCCGCGTACGGCTGCGCGTTCGTTGTGGACGACGAAAGAGCTGCCGTCTGGCGGGGCCTGAGACGGGTCAGCACCATCGTCGGTGAGTACGCCGAGGGCGGCATCGAGCTCGGCATGGAATGGGTTATGCCGCAGGTAGAGCGGCGCGGGTTCGTTGTTGGCTTCGAACATCGCTCGCGCCTTGTCGGGGCCGAACTCGGTTGCGACAAGCTCGGCGAGCCACAACGGATGACCGGTCATGCGTGCGAGCGCTTCCATGTCAGATTCTGGGTCGCCCCACGGGAAACTGTCTACGCTGTCGGCGACGCGCCGCAGAACCGCGTTGGCGAGACCAGATGCCTGCGGTCTGACAGCGCGAACCGCTTCCACTCCCTGGTGGACTGCTGCTCGCGGAGGAGTGCGCATGAACAGCAGCTCGTAAGTGGCGAGGCGCAGGGCATCGCGGACGCGGGGTTCAACCGATGACTGCTTCGTGAGGTGCGCGTTGATGGCTGCGTCGAGCGTGCCCAGCGTCTCGATCACGCCACGTGTTAGGCGGGTGGCGAGCGCGTGGTCTGCATCTGAGAGGCCGGCGCGTCCTAGCTGTGCATCCAATACGGGGCCGAGATACGCATCACGCTCGCGAATGGCAGCGATGGCTTTTAGGGCGACGAACCGTGCGGGCGCTACGCTCATGTGCGACTCCAGGGGGTATCGATCAAGAGACGGGATCCGCGTGCCCAGGAGGCGCCATCGGTGGCAGCCTTGCCTGCGAGACGCATGCGGTCTACGAGTACCGTGCCATCAGACATGCCGAGCAAGAGGCCTTCACGCGAACGCCTGGCGAGTCCTGGAGGCACGGACTCGCTGCTTTCGCTCGCGTGCAGGACCGCGATGTCGACGCCATCGAGCAGAATGCGTGATGTTGCCTGACGTGTAGATGCCCGCACTCTTCGCAGGGCGTCGGTTACCGAGAGTGCGGGGTCGAGCGCGACGTCGGATTTGGTGACCTTCGCGGCATACGTGGCCGCGCCGTCATCCTGCACGGTCCAGGTCTCTTCGCCCGATTCCATCAAACGGAGCACGTCGATGAGAGCCTCGGCGCCAAGATCCGCGAGACGTTCGGTGAGTTCGTCAGCGTCAAGGCCGTCGACCAAGATCGAACGCCGAAGGGCGAACGGCCCGGTATCGAGCCCTTCTTCCATCTGCATGATGCTGACGCCGGTCTCCTCGTCGCCTTCGAGTATGGCGCGGTGAACCGGCGCGGCCCCACGATGCTTCGGTAGCAGCGACGCATGAACGTTCACGCATCCGCCAGACGGAATCTCAAGGATTACTGGAGGAAGAATCAAGCCGTATGCGGCGACCACGAGGACCGTTGGAGCATCGGCTCTGAGCATCTCGGCTGCCTCGGGGGTTCTAAGCGACGCGGGCTGCCTGACCGGCACTCCCAGTTGCTCGGCTGCAACTTTCACCGGAGGAGGCAGCAACTTGGAGCCACGACCGGAGGCAGCATCCGGGCGCGAGTATACGGCTACAACCTCGTGCTCACTTGCCAGACGCTCAAGTATGGGCACCGCGAAGCGCGGCGTCCCCATGAAGACGATCCTGATAGCGCCCTCCCCCTTCAGCCGGACTACTCGGCAGTAGCGCGGTCGTTGTACTCCCTGATGGCGATCTTGCGCTGCTCAGGGGTAAGTCGATCGAGGATGATGACACCGTCAAGGTGGTCAATCTCGTGCTGCAAGACGCGGGCGAGAAAGTCGTGTGCCTGTACGACGATCGGCTTCCCGTCCAGGTTGAGCCCCTCGCACACCACTGAGACCGACCGCTCGATCGGCACGTTGATACCGGGCACTGACAGGCAACCCTCGTCATCGATAGCGGTCTCATCGGATCGCTCGGTGATCACCGGGTTACACAGGGCCCCAAGTTCGTCATCGATGTCGAACACGATAACCCGCTTCTGTATTCCGATCTGCGGTGCGGCCAGACCGACACCTTCGTTGTTGTACATCGCCTCGGCCATTTTGCGCACGAGGGGGCGAAGGCTGCTATCGGTGGCCGGCTCTATCTCACCGGCACGATCAGCTAATACGGGATTTGGGTGCACCAAGATTTCCATCAAACACCTTTCAGAAGCTGGCCTTACGACCCCTCTACATGCAATATCCTTGCCGATTCATTGTACAACGGACGGCCAACATCACAGAAAATCGACAGGGTCGATATCCGGCGCGACCGCAACACCTGGCGGTGCAGGGTTGCCCGCCAGCACTTCGCGCACGAGTTGTCCCAATGCCGAGCCGGGAGGCGCCTTGATCACGACGTGCCGGCGGTACGCGCGCTTAACGCGTGCAAGCGCGGCATCAGAGGGTCCAAGAACCTCCCACCCGTCTTTGATGGCCGACCTGAGCGCTTTGCCAAGAGTGTCCGAGTACGCTTTCACAGCTGAAGCTGTCTCGCCGGACACGACGATGTTCGCAATGCGCCGGTACGGGGCCCATCCTATGGCAGAGCGGAGTTCGCGCTCCTCGCTATAAAGCAGGTCGGCATCCCGTGCAGCCACAGCAAGTATCGCAGGATGGTCGGGCCAGTACGTCTGGATGACCACCAATCCGGGGTCTTCGCCTCTTCCTGCGCGACCAGACACCTGCTCAAGAAGCTGGAATGTTCGCTCGGCAGCGCGGAAATCCGGCAGGTGCATAGTTGTGTCTGCGTTGATGACCCCGACAAGAGTGACTTCCGGATAGTCCAGACCCTTGGCAACCATCTGTGTGCCGAGAAGCAGACCGCTCTTCATGTCCTCGAATGCGGTGAGGGCGCGCTCGTGTCCACCTTTGCCCGACGTCGTGTCAGCATCCATGCGTACGACCGGAAGGTCGGGCCATTGCGCATGAATCTCATCTTCCACCCGCTGAGTACCGGCGCCGAACTTGCGCAGATACGGACTCTGGCATCTCGGGCACAGTACCGGCGAGGGTTCTGTGTGTCCGCAGTGATGACAGGTTAGCCGGTCGCCGCGCTCGTGGTACGTGAGTGAGACGCTGCAATTCTCGCATCTGGGCACGAAGCCGCACTCGCGGCATAGCAAAAACGATGCGAAGCCACGTCGGTTGAGAAACAGCACACCCTTGCTCTTCTTGGCGACCAGCTCGTTCAGCGCGTCGGTGAGTGCCACCGAGAACATGGAGCGATTGCCGCCCCCAAACTCCGCTCCCATGTCGACGATCTTCACTTCAGGAAGACCATGAGCCGTGACTCTCTCGGGCAACTTCGCGCTAAGCCATGCACCGTCCTCGGCGTTGACACGTGCCTCCAGACTCGGCGTGGCCGTGCCGAGAACGACAGTCACGTCCCCGTTCGCCGCCATATGCGCGGCGACATCGCGTGCGTGGTAGCGCGGCGCGGAGCCCTGCTTGTATGAGGACTCATGCTCTTCGTCGATGATGACCAAGCCGAGATTAGGCAGTGGCGCGAAGAGTGCGGAGCGTGCGCCAACAACGACGCGAGCCTGTCCTTCGGCGGCGAGCGACCACTGGTCGAAGCGCTCTCCTACCGAGAGGCGGCTGTGTAGCACGGCAACAAGGTTTCCAAAGCGGGCGCGGAAACGACCCACCGTCTGCGGCGTGAGCGATATTTCCGGCACAAGCACGATGGCGTCGCGGCCCTTCTCCAGCGCAGATTCGATCGCGCGCAGGTACACCTCTGTCTTGCCGGAACCCGTGACACCCTCCAAGACGACAACGTTGCCCTGCGCTTGCGTGATTGTCTCTACCGCAGCGACTTGCGCAGGAGTGAGTTTGTGCGATGTGTCTTCGCGAACACGCCCCGCTTCGCCACGCCACCGCCGTCGAGCCGTGACCTCGATCGCACCTCGACCCTCAAGCGTCTTGAGCGCCGAGGAGACCGCGCCCAGCTCGGCCGAAAGCTCTCCCGATGTGACGGGACCCATGCGCAGCGCGTCGATGATCGATCGCTGTAGCCTTGCGCCGGACTTGGGCTCGAAGTCAGGATCAAGGAGTGTGACAACCTTATCTTCGGCTGCGGAGACGCTGGGACGCACGAGTTCCCAGGTGACTTCGCCTTCTACTTCACGACGAACGACCTTGGGGGTACCACCCGGCGGCAAGAACAGCCGCATGGCATCGGCCAAAGGCGCCGCGTATTCGTCGGCGATCCAGCGCGCTAGCTCGTACGCATCAGCTCTCGAGAGCGACATGCCGAGAACCGCCTCTATCGGCTTCAGGTTGGCGTAGGCGCTCTCATGGCCCAACCCGACGACGAAACCGACGGCCCGCCTGTTGCCGAGCGGCACCAGTACGGGGCATCCGACAGCGACGGTACTCGCGAGTGCATCGGGTACCGCATAGTCGAACGGTTCGTCGAGCGCACGCGTTCGTACGTCTATGACGACGCGCGCAACGCGAGGCTCATCTGTAGTGTGTGTGCTCATGCCCCCAGCATACAGAAGGCCACCGACACGATGTGCCGATGGCCAACTGAAAAGTCTCGGAATCTTTACTCGACGGCAGCCAGAAGCGCATCGACCTTGTTGGTCCGTTCCCAGGTGAAGGCAGCATCATCGCGGCCGAAGTGGCCGTATGCTGCGGTCTTCTTGTAAATCGGGCGGCGAAGGTCGAGGTCGCGGATGATCGCACCGGGACGCAGGTCGAAGACCGACCCGATAGCCTTCTCGATCTTCTCAACTGCGACTTTCTCGGTGCCGAAGGTCTCAACAGTGATCGAAAGCGGGTGCGCAACGCCGATCGCGTACGCAAGCTCAAGCTCGCAACGATCCGCGAGGCCGGCAGCGACGACGTTCTTCGCGACCCAACGCGCCGCATATGCGGCTGAGCGGTCGACCTTCGTGCAGTCCTTGCCCGAGAAGGCCCCGCCGCCGTGGCGGCCCATGCCGCCGTACGTGTCGACGATGATCTTGCGACCGGTGAGACCGGAGTCACCCATAGGGCCACCGATGACGAAGCGACCGGTCGGGTTGATGTAGACCTCGGCACCCTTCCAATCAATGCCCTCAGCTGACATGACCGGTTCGATGATGTGCTCGATGAAGTCCGGCCTCATGAGCTTCTCGATATCCACGCCCTCGGCATGCTGGCTCGAGATGAGGATCTTATCGACTGCGACAGGCTTGCCATCCACGTAGCGGACGGTCACCTGAGTCTTGCCGTCGGGGCGCAAATAGTTGAGAACCTCGCCCTTACGCACAGCGGTGAGACGCTCCGAGAGACGATGTGCCAGGTAGATAGGCATCGGCATCAGTTGGGTGGTCTCGTTGCATGCGTAGCCGAACATCATGCCCTGGTCGCCGGCACCGATGAGGTCGAGCGGGTCGGTCTCGCCGCGCTTGGTCTCGATGGCTTCGTCGACGCCCATGGCGATATCGGCACTCTGCTCGTGGATCGCGGTGAGAACGCCGCAGGTCTCGTAGTCGAAGCCGTACTTGGCGCGGGTGTAGCCGATCTCTTTGACCGTGTTGCGCACGATCGTGGGGATATCGACGTACGCCCGGGTGCGGATCTCGCCGGCGACGACGATGAGGCCGGTTGTGGTCATGGTCTCGCAGGCGACGCGCACGTTCTCAAGTGAGGCCTTGACCCCCTTGTCTGTCACGTACCCTTCCGCTTCGAGCTCGGCCTCACGCGCAAGAATCGCGTCGAGTACCGCGTCAGATATCTGGTCACACATCTTGTCCGGGTGGCCTTCAGTGACCGACTCGGAAGTGAACACGTACTCTCGGGACATATGTCCTCCTTACTATGGCGGGTCTCGGTGACCCGCACGCCGTCACAATCCGGCGGGCAAACAAAAAGCCCCTTGCCGGTTTGAGACAAGGGACGGTAGGCGCAAAGACGCCGATCTTCCCTCATCTGCCAGGCACGTTCGCCTGCCGCAACGTGGCACCGTGAGTCGTTTTAGACTTCGGTTGCCGGGGCTTAATCGGGTGCGGTCCCTGGGCCCTCTGCAGCTCCGCTCTCGCGTAGCCGCCTCGTGATGAGTGAGGTGAGAATAGCATGCCACTTAACGCTCATACAAGGATTGAATCGTCCGTGATGCCAAGCGCGCGGCTGCTATGATGTCCGAGTGTTGCCACAAACAGGAGGTAAGCCGTGCTCAACAAGTTCATGCATTCTGCCGTACTCACGCTGGAGCGCGCTATTGCGATGTTGCTCGTGGTTATCGCTGCTCTCGGCGCTGTGGATCTTGTCGTTGAGATGTTCAACGCCGTGTCCGATAAGGGGTATCTGACGCCGGACTCGATCCTGCGCGTGCTCGACTCGGTGTTGGTCGTGTTCATCGTCATCGAGCTGTTCAACATAGCGCTCGCCTACATGAAGCGTAAGAACGTCATCGCGACGGTCATGGAAGCCGGCCTCGTGGCCGTAGTCCGAAAGCTCGTCATCTTCGAGTCGGGTGGCGACGCAACCTACGTGCTCATGAAGGCGATTGCCCTGGCTATCCTGATAGTGGCCATCGGCCTTACCTGGTATCTCCTCCGCCGCGCAGAAGTCTGCGAAGGCGAGTGCCACGAGTCGATTGACTGATACTCCCGAAAGGAGTCCCGTGTCCGAGAACGTACGCGTAAGGTTCGCGCCAAGCCCGACAGGTCATCTGCACATCGGCGGCGCCCGTACCGCGATCTATAACTGGGCCTTTGCCCGCCGCCACGGCGGCACATTCGTCCTTCGCATCGAGGACACAGACCCGGAACGCTCTACCGAGGAGAACACCCAGGCGATTCTTCGTGCCATGGAGTGGCTCGGCCTCGATTACGATGAAGGCCCCGGTGTCGGTGGCGATTACGGCCCATACTTCCAGACCCAGCGCGCCGGGAGTTATTCGGAGGCGCTCGAGAGTCTCAAGGCGGCCGGTGGGACGTATCCGTGCTTCTGTACGCCGGCCGAACTGGACGCCAAGCGTGAGGCCGGTCGTGCCAAGGGTGGGTTTGCGGGATACGACCGTACATGCCGCTCGCTCGATGCCGAGACCGCCGCCGCGCGCGTCTTGGCAGGTGAGCCGCACGTGTGGCGCCTGAAGGTGCCCGATGGCCGTGGCGATATCGTTTTCCCGGACGCTGTACGCGGTGATGTGACATTCCCGGTCGATGCTGTCGACGACCTCGTTCTGGTCCGAACCGATGGCACTGCCACTTATAACTTCGCCGTTACCATCGATGATGCAACCATGGCGATCACGCACGTTGTCCGCGGCGACGATCACCTCTCCAATACGCCCAAGCAGATCCTCATCTACGAGGCTCTCGGCGTGCCGATTCCCACCTTCGCGCACTTGTCGATGATTCTCGGGGCGGATGGAAAGCGCCTGTCTAAGCGTCACGGAGCCACATCTGTGGAGGCTTATCGGGA
>DDWM01000069.1:13460-13626 GCA_002345925.1 Actinobacteria bacterium UBA2286
TGGCCGAGAATTTCGCTCTCGATCGCGTGTCGAAGAATCCCGCCATTTTTGACGATGAGAAGCTCGACTGGCTCAACGGCGCGTACATCCGCGAGATGTCTGCTGCTGAACTCGTTGACCGGGTCGTACCGTGGTTGGTCTCGGCTGGACTCCTCACCGAAGACGA
>DDWM01000030.1 GCA_002345925.1 Actinobacteria bacterium UBA2286
ATCGATGCCTGGAGCCGCATCGCGTATAGCGAGATGTTCGCCGGAATCATCGCGATGGCGCTGCTCGGCGTCGTTCTATACGAGTTCCTTGAGCTTGCCGAGGGACGCGTGTGTCGCTGGACGCGAGTGGGGCGCTAGCGTCTAGGGCAGCTGGCCGAGCGGATGGCAGTTCAGGCACAGGTCGTCTGAGAAAGCCGTGGCCGTGGCCTCAACAAGCATCCGGTAGTTGGTCGTCTCGTGCGGGAAGTTCTGGAACCGGGGATTGTCCGACGCTGTCCGCCCGTCAGCTGAAGTGATCAGGTAGGGCGTGACCGTTCCGCTCGCACCACCACTGCTCAGCGTTCCGACGTTTCGCGCATCCTCGTGGCACTGTTGGCAGATAGGCGCATGGCCCCTCTGCTGAGTGGTACGAGGATATGGCATCAGGTACCCGCCATTGTTTGCGCCGAGCGATCCAAGGGTGGTCGCGGTGGCGTTAGCGCCAGAAGCGAGCCGTGCCACGTTGTTGTACGAGAATGGCGTGGCTGTCGTGGACTTAGAGTCAGCCGGGTGGTTGCGAACAGTGCTGAGCCCGGAGTCTCTACCTTTGTGGCACGCAAGGCACCAGTCGGAGCCGTAGACGGTGGTTGCTGTGGTTACGTTTCCGGGACGCTGCTTCAACAAGCGGTTCTGGGTCTGGAGAGTCAGGATGCCCCAGGCGCGCGATCGCTGACGCTCGCCGAGATATGGTGTGACGCAGTTGCTTCCATGAGGTGAGTGGCAGTCGCTGCAAGTCAGGGTCCCGCCTGGTCCCGCCAGCGCCATCGTCAGAGAGCCACCAGTGGACGCGCTGCCACCGGGAACCACGGAGGTCGTCTCCACTCGATGCTGGCCAGATACGTTGAGACCCCGACCCTTGATAGCGCCGTACACACCCTCGCCAATGGTGGACGTTCCGTCATGACATGTCATGCACGTGGCGTATACGGTCGCGCCTTGCAACAGCTTGAAGGTCGTTGGAGCGGCGTGCACGGTGTGGCAAGCGTCGCACGCGCTGGTCGTTGCGGTGTAGCCACCGTGAGGCCCGAAGCGTGTGCCGTTTCCGGCATAGGTCCCCGGGTTGTGGCACGAAGCGCACGTCGCCCAATCGACCGTAGAGGTCGTCTCATTGAAGGCAAGCGCTGGGTTCGCGATGGCGAACAAGAATCCCGCTGTCACGAAGAAGAGTACACAGAACCTGCGAGCCCTCATGGTTGCCCCTCTGCTGCCATGATGCCTACATTACGTTGTCGCGCTCGGTGTAGCGAAGACGGAGTGCGATTAGCGTTTGCAGGGGGACGCGCGTGTGAGCCGTGCTCTTACGGAAGCTGGGAAACCGGGTGGCAGTTCAGGCACAGGTCGTCGTAGTACACGGTTGCTGTTGCCTCAACCAGCATTCGATAGCCGGTGGTCTCATGCGGGAAGGTGCCGAAGCGCGGGTTGTTTGTAGCGGTCTTGCCGTCGTTGGTCGAACCGGTCCAGGTGGCCGGATCGGATTGTGTTCCGGTGCCAACGAGCTCTCCAACGTAGCGGTTGTCTTCGTGGCACTGCTGGCAGATCGGTAGATGGCCGCTCTGCTGCGCTGTGCGGGGGTAGACCATGAGGTATCCGCGGTTGGTGCCACCGATGGCGCCATAGGTAGTCGTAGATGAAACAGCATCAGTCGTGCTGATCGCAGCACGGTTGTAAGTGAACGGTACGGACGTTGTGGCTTTGGACTCCGTAGGGTGATTGTGAACCGCCGAAAGGGCCGAGCTGCGGCCCTGGTGGCATGAGAGGCACCAGTCGGAACCGTAGTTGGCGGTCGCCGTGGCGGTGCCGCCGGGCTTCTGCTTTAACATCTTCGTGAGTGTGAACGGCGGCATGCCCGTAATCCGCTGCCGGTCGCCCGGGAAGGCGGTGACAATCTCGGAGCCATGTGGTGAGTGACAGTCGGTACATGTGAGGGTGCCGGCTGAGCCACTGAACGACATCGTCTTAGAGCCGCCGGTACTGGCATCTCCGCCCGGCACGACGTTCGTGGTCTCCGTGCTGTGCTTCGCGGCGACATTCAGGCCGCGTGCTGCGATAGCACCATACACGCCACCGCCCTGGGTACCGTCGTGGCACGTGTTGCAGGTCGCGGTGATGGTTGCCGCAGGCAGCAACTTAGTGCCCGCTGCGGGCGCTGCGTGGACGCTGTGGCATTCTTCGCACTTGGTAGTCGTCGTGGCGTAGTTCCCGTGAACACCAGAGCCGATTGAGAGATACGGTTCGTGGCAGTAGCCGCAGTTCGCTTCTGAGAACGGGGGAATGGTAGACGTCGTTTCATCAAACGCCAAAGCCACGCTCGGTGCTGCGAGAATCACTGCAGCCAGCGCGGCGAAGAATACAATGTTAAGAACCCTGTGCTTCATGCTCACCTCAGTAGGTACAACTACTGCAAATTCTAGACCGGCTTGAGCGGTTGTCCAAGAGATTCGCGACGTACGGTATCTTGCGGAAGCTGAATGACCAGTTCAGGGCGACAATCACTCCGTTACAGCGCCCGCTAGCTGTCCATCTCGGCGACGACCTTTTCGACCACAGCGCGCAGAGCCTTCGGGTCGAACGGCTTGGTCAGGTACTCATCGCATCCGAGATCCGCGCCGTGCTGGAGGTCGTCTTGCTGCGCGGCCGTGGTGAGCATGATCACCTTCGTGCTGGCGGTTTCGGGTTGTTTACGCAAGAAGCCGAGGACCTCAAAGCCGTCAAGCTTTGGCATCGTCACATCAAGCAGCACCAGGTCGGGCTGCTCGGCGATTGCCTTCTCCAGTGCGTCCTCGCCATCAACGGCCTGAACGATGTCGTGACCCAGTGAGCGCAATGCCGCGCCAACCAGCAGACGAATCTGTTGGTTGTCGTCGGCGATCAGTATCTTCCTTTTCGCCACGGGTGCCCCTCCTCGTGACGCCGCTGACAGAGCTTAGTCTCGGTTCCGGTGCATGATGTTGACGATGGTGTGGAGCTTGGCCTCGCGCTTCGACCGCTCCTTGGCGACCTCTTCGCGGCGCTTCGGGTCGAGCATGGCCTCGATGTGCTCCGCGACTTCGGATGGCTTGAACGGCTTCGGGATGTAGTCAACCAGGTCGTCTTTCATCTGCTCGACTTGCTCCTCGAACGTGCCAGCCGCCGAGAGGAAGAGAATCGGGGTCTCTTTGGTGCCTGGCCGACGACGCAGCTCTTCGTGTACCTGGTGTCCGGTCATCTTGGGCATCATCACGTCGAGCACTATGAGTGCCGGCTTCTCAAGGTCGGCCATCGAAAGCGCCTCGATGCCGTTGTCCGCGGTCACCACGGTGTATCCGCGGTTCGTTAGGGCCACCGTGAGGAGCTTCTGGATCGACGGTTCGTCGTCGACTACGAGGATCTTCTTCATGCGCCTCTCCCTACTCGCCCAAGATTGCTGATACCCGCTGCACCAGGTCTTTGGGCGTGAACGGCTTACAGATGTATTCGCTTGCACCACACGTGAGACCTTCTGCGATTTCCCCTTGCTGTGACTTGGCCGAGAGCATCACAACCGGGATGTGTGCCGTCTTGGGGTTCTTGCATATCTCCCTGGCGGCTTCGTACCCGTTCATGATCGGCATCATCACATCGAGCAAGATAAGGTCGGGCTGTTCGGTCTCGGCCAACTCTACAGCGGTTGCCCCGTCGCCCGCGGTCACGATTTCCCAGCCATGGTTGCTGAGCGTGAAAGAGATAAGTCTGAGGATATGCGGCTCGTCGTCTGCGACCAGGATCTTGCTCACAGCTGATCCTCCATCGATTCAAGGAGCGTCTCGACTCGGCGGGCAAGATCTTCTGGCGAGAACGGCTTATCCAGCTTCTGTTGCGCTAAGCCGAGGATGTCGATTCTGGAGCGATCGATCTGATGTGCAGTCATCACGACGATGGGAATGTCTTTGGTTGCCGGGTCGGTCTTTATCTTCTCGATTACCTGGTAGCCGTCCATTACCGGCATTTGCAGATCGAGGAGGATGAGGTCCGGATGCTTCTTGTGGACTGCGGCCATGGCTTCGGCGCCGTCGTATGCGGCGGCCACGGAGAAGCCTTTTGCCTTGAGGTTTCGGCAGATCAGATCGACGATGTTGCGGTCATCGTCCACAACGAGCACCACCGGTGCGGCGACGCTGCCAACAAGGTCATCGATGATCGTCGTGAGCCGGTTCTTGTCGATCGGCTTCTCAAGGTAATCCGCCGCGCCGAGGCGACATGAGCGGCCCTCGTCGCACACGATCGAGAGCACCAGCACGGGGATGTCGGTTGTTTCGGGAGTGTCCTTCAGCTTCTGGAGCAAGTCGAAACCGTCGCCATCGCCGAGCATGACGTCGAGCGTTATGACCCGGGGGTGCACCTCGATTGCAATCGCTAGGGCTTCCTCGGCGGTGTGTGCCTGGACAACGTCGTAGCCCTGCTTGATCAGGTATGTTTCAACAAGGTTCGCAATCTCTTGATCGCGATCCACAACGAGAACGGTTCCGCAGCCTTTGCCCGGGCCTTCGACGCCCGGCGTGCGAACCAGGTGCTTGGGAGCCACCGGCAAGGAGAACCAGAACGTGGAGCCCTTGCCTGCGGAGCTCCTGACGCCGACTTTTCCGCCGAGCAGCTCGATGATGCTCTTGCAGATCGACAGGCCGAG
>DDWM01000063.1 GCA_002345925.1 Actinobacteria bacterium UBA2286
TCTACCCCGCGAGATCGGTGATCTGAGCCGTGAGCTTTTCGACTTGCTGCGCAAGCTCGGTTGCCCGCGCGCGATCCTTCTCAATGACCTCAGGAGCAGCTTTGGCGAGGAACCCTTCGTTGGAGAGCTTCTTGGTCAGGCGGCCGAGCTCTTCCTCGGCTTTGCCGAGGTCCTTGAGTGCACGCTCTCGCTCCGCCCCGAAGTCCACGAGACCCTCAAGCGGCACATAGAGCTCCATACCGCCGGCAACCGCGATAGCAGCGTGGGCAGGCTTGGCAGCTGCACCGTCGATAACAAGGTCGCCGACTCCGGCGAGCTCATGCAAGTAGTGCCGCTGCGACTCTGCGAGCAACGCGTCAGAGCCGCTGGCCTTCACGATGAGAGAGACCTGCACCTTCGGCGGCAGGGAGTAGCGGGCCCGCACCGCACGAACCTCGGTCACGAGCTCCTGCAAGACACGCATCGATGCCTCGGCATCCTCGTCGCGAAGATCCGCGAGGCCGGTCGGCCATGCGGCGATCATGAGCGAAGCCGCCTTGTCTTCGTCGGCAAGCGGGAGGTTCTGCCAGATAGCCTCGGTGATGAACGGCATCATCGGGTGCAGCAGTCGAAGCGAACGGTCGAGGACGAACACGAGGTTGCGCTGCGCTGTGAGCGCAGTCTCCCCGCCTGCTGCAAGACGGCCCTTGGCGAGCTCGATGTACCAGTCGCAGAACTCATTCCAGAAGAAGTCGTAGAGAGCGCGCGATACATCGCCGAACTGGAATGCCTCGGTGCCTGCTGCCCGCGCGGCGTCGGCATCCAGTCCGAGATCGACCGTCTCGGCAAGTGCGGCGAGGCGCGAGAAGATCCAGCGATCCGCGACGGTCTCGGCCTTGGGGGCGCCGGGCACGTACTCGTCGCCGACGTGCATCAGCACGAAGCGGCTGGCGTTCCATATCTTGTTCGCAAAGTTGCGCGAGGAGGCCAGTTTCTCCTCGGCGAACTTGATGTCCTGGCTACCGGTCGTCTGCAGCATGAGGCCGAAGCGCATACCGTCGGCGCCGTAATGCTTCATCAAGTCGAGCGGGTCGACGCCGGTGCCAAGCGACTTGCTCATTCGCTTGCCTTCAGCGTTGAAGACCGTCGGATGGATGATGACTTCCGAGAACGGGATGTCGCCGGCGAATTTGAGACCCTGCATGATCATGCGTGCGACCCAGAGGAACAGGATGTCGCGGGCGGTAGAGAGCACAGTCGTCGGATAGAAGTAGTCGAGCTCAGGCGTCTCGTCTGGCCAGCCGAGTGTCGCGAACGGCCACAGCGCCGAGGAGAACCAGGTATCGAGAACGTCCTCGTCCTGGCGCACTACAGCGCCGCACTTGGGGCAGGCGGTGATGTCGGTCTCGCTCGCGGTCATCTCGCCGCAGGCATCGCAGTAGTAGACCGGGATCTGGTGACCCCACCATAGCTGGCGCGAGACGCACCAATCCCTGATGTTCTCCATCCAGTGGTAGTAGACGTTCGACCAACGCTCGGGGTGGAAGCTCACGCGGCCGTCGCGCACGCACTCGATCGCCGGCGCGGCGATCGGCTTCATGTCCACGAACCACTGGTCCGAGAGCCACGGCTCGACGACCGTGTGGCAGCGATAGCAATGACCCACCGAGTGGACATGGTCATCGATCTTCACCAGCAGCCCTGCGGCGTCCAGGTCCGCTACAACGCGCTTCCGGGCCTCGTAGCGGTCCAGGCCCTCATACGGGCCTCCCTCGGCTGTAATCGTCGCATCCGCAGCGAGGATGTTTATCTTCGCGCAGTCGTGGCGCTCACCGATCTCGAAGTCGTTGGGGTCGTGCGCCGGAGTCACCTTGACGGCACCGGTTCCGAACGCGGGGTCGACATACTCGTCAGCAACGATGGGAATCTCTCGGCCAAGGAGCGGAAGAACGACTGTTGCACCGATGAGATCGCGATACCGCTCGTCATCCGGGTGAACGGCCACGCAGGTGTCGCCGAGCATAGTCTCGGGACGCGAGGTTGCGACGATCACGTGATCCTTGCCCGCCACCGCTTCCTTGAGCGGGTAGCGCAGGTGCCACAAGTGACCGTCAAGCTCTTCGTGCTCTACCTCGATATCTGAGAGCGCGGTGGTACAGCGAGGGCACCAGTTGATGATCCGCTTGCCGCGGTAGATGAGGCCTTCGTTGAAGAGCTCGACGAACACCCGTTTGACCGCACGCTGGTATGGCTCGTCCATCGTGAAGTGTTCATCGGCGAAGTCGCAAGAACAACCCATCGCCTTGAGCTGACTGATGATCGTGGAACCGTGCTCGGCACGCCAATCCCAGCACAACTCGATGAATCGCTCGCGACCGACGTCGTAGCGCGAAAGACCCTCGGCGGCGAGCTTCTGCTCAACCTTGTTCTGCGTTGCGATGCCGGCATGATCGGTGCCGATGACCCACCGGGTCGGTCGACCGGTCATGCGTGAGCGACGGGTCAGAACGTCCTGGATCGTGTTGTTGAGCGCATGGCCCATGTGAAGCGAACCCGTGACGTTGGGAGGAGGAATGACGATCGTGAACGGAGCAGTGCCCGGTGCGACTTCTTGGCCGAAGTAGCCCGCCTCTGTCCACATAGAGAATATCGCGCTCTCAACTGAGTCGGGTTCGTACGCCTTGGACATCTCGCTCATGCGATGTTTCATCCCTTCGATGATTCGGTAAGAGACGATTCTAGGCGAAACGGCTTCATGCAGCGAATCCGCAACTCATCCCGAACACCCGCCTATTCGCGCTGTGGTTCACCCGTGGCATCTATGAACGAACCTAAAGCGGTTAGAATACAGGTACTGACTCAGATAAGGGGTGTTATATGGCTGACTGCGAATGTCTACCCAAATGCCTGTTTTTCAACGACCAGATGGCCGACATGCCGTCGATGTCGAACATCATCAAGCAGCGATACTGTCGCGAAAACAACACACAGTGCGCGCGTCACATGGTGTTTCGGATCCTCGGTAGCGAGAACGTTCCTTCTGACTTGTATCCAAGCCAAAAAGAGCGTGCCGAGGAAATCCTGGAAACACGCTAGATTCTCAGCCAGACAACAAAGAAGGGGCCCACATTGGGGCCCCTTCTTGGCATTGCGCATCAGAACCTATGCAGATTCGTCGACCGATTCCCGCTCGCTAAGCTCGATCATGGGCGAACCTGTGCCATCAACGACCTCGCGCGTGATCTTCACGCTGTGCACGTCGGTACGACCTGGCAGGTCGTACATCAAGTCGAGCAACAGCGACTCAAGAATCGAGCGCAAACCTCTGGCACCCGTCTGCCGCTTGATGGCCTGCGCGGCCACAGCGATCAGCGCATCATCCGTGAAGGTCAACTCGACGCCCTCGAGTGCAAAGAGGCGCTGATACTGCTTCACGAGCGCGTTCTTCGGCTCGGTGAGGATGCGCACGAGTTCGGCTTCGCCGAGTTCCTCGACATGCGCTACGACGGGAATGCGGCCGATGAACTCCGGGATGAGCCCGAAACGGTGCAGATCCTCCGGAAGCGCCTGCGCAAGCAGGGTTCCGGTGTCATGCTTGCTCGCATCCGAGAGCTCGGCGCCAAAGCCGATACCCTTCTTGCCGATGCGGTCGGCG
>DDWM01000007.1 GCA_002345925.1 Actinobacteria bacterium UBA2286
GCCTCGGCATCATGTGCGTCGCCGAATACCGGCAGTACGACCGCGCCGTTACAGATGTAGAAGTTGACGTACGAGGCCGGCACCTCGTCGCCCTCCTCGCGGGGCAGGGTGCCCTCAACGTCATCTACACCTGATGTCTCCTCGGCGGTGTACGTCATGGTGTTCGGCATCGGCATCGTGTGTACCTCAAGCGGTCGGCCCTGTGCGTCAGTCGCACTCTTGAGGATCTCAAGGTTCTCGGCAAGGATCTCGTAACGCCAGTCGCTCTCGTCGTCCGTCCATCCCGCCAGCACCACGCCGGGGCGCACGTAACACGCCACATCGTCGACGTGCCCGTTGGTCTCCTCCGGGTCTATGCCGCGCTTGAGCCATATGACCTTGGATATGCCGAGGTACTCGGCCAGGTAGGCCTCTATCTCCTCGCGTGTGAGGTCGGGATTGCGGCCCGGCGAGAGCAGACACTCCTCGGTGGTGATGACGGTGCCTTCGCCGTCCACGTGGAACGATCCGCCTTCGAGCACGAACGGGGCGCGGTACCTGTCGACGCCCTCGATCTCGGCGATCTTCCTCGGCACCAGCTCATCTTTGTCCCACGGGGCGTACAACCCGTCGTACAGGCCGCCCCAGGCGTTGAAGTGCCAGTGCACGAGCCGGACATCACCTGCGCCATTCACAACGAAGCTGGGACCGATGTCGCGCATCCATGAGTCGTTGCTGCCCATCTCGACCACGCGGACGGAGTCCGGCAGCATCGCCCGTGCGTTCTCGAACTGGTCGGGGTTGACCCCCATCGTTACCGGCTCGAAGCGCGCTATGGCACTTGCGACTTCCACCCACGCGCGCTGCGCAGGCTTGGCACCGTTGCGCCAGTTGTCCGGGCGCTGAGGCCAAAGCATCCAGGTGCCAGCGTGCGGCTCCCATTCAGCAGGCATCCGGAACCCGTCTGCCTGAGGCGTGCTATCTATCGTTGCCATTGAGTGCTCCTTACTGCGCCGCCGCGAGCGCTATGCGGCGGACTTCAGCGTCTTTGCCTTCTTTGCATGCGCATGCAGCCAGAAACCAGCAGCCACCGAGATCAGGGTACCGCCGCCGGTGATGGCATAGAAAGCGCCGAGCGGCGTGCCTTCCGGAGGAGCCAGGAAGAACAGAGCAAGCGTGAACAGGACGCCCGCCTCGCATAGGATCGCAAAGATCCATGCGCCCGCATTGCCGCCGGGAACAGTGTATGGACGATCCTGGTTGGGGAACTTCTTCCGCAGGATGACGATGGTCGGGAACATAAGCAGGTACGGGAGCAAGAAGACAACCGATGAGAGCGAGAAGATCGCCCAGAAGATGCCTTCATTGGCGCCGAAGAGCGCATAGGTCAGGATCGTGACGACCGTTGCGATGACACCCATGAGGTAGAACGCGTAGTCCGGCGTGCCGTTCTTGGGATGCTTGTGACCGAAGACGCCCGGAGCCGCAGCATCCATGCCGGTTGCGGCGATTGACTCGTTGGCGCCGATGGACCAAGTCACCATGTTGCCGATGAAGGTGAACAGAACACCCAGGGCAACAACGACGAACACCGGACCGGCGGCAGCGCCGAGCACGGACTCGAACGCCGGACGAAGCGCATCCACGATGCCGGTCTCGATCTGGATCTGGTCAACCGGGATGACGGCAAGGATGCCGAATGTGGCGAACATATAGATGAACAAGATCGCTCCACCAGCACCGAAGATCATCTTCGGCACGTCACGCTTTGGATCGTGGATCGAGTCGCCGACCGAGCTCATGAGCTCAAATCCCATGAAGCTGTATATGACGATCGGCAGATAGCTCAGGTTGTCGAACGAGAACACCGGGATCCACTCTTCAAGCGCGAAGCTGTTGGCGAGCCCGCCGTTCTTAATGGCCGCCGCAACGCCAGCCAGACCAAGGATCAGGAACACGATGATCTTCACTGCTGCCGAGAGGTTTGGAACCCACTTGGAGTACTTCATCGGCAGCACGCCAACGGCCACCATGAACCAAATCAGCGCGATAACCACGAGTGCCTCACCCCACAGCGGCAGCGCTAGCCCAAATGCGGCGCCTGCCGAGTAGAGGAACAGCACGAAGACGCTGGGAGCCCAAAGAGCGACGTTGACCCAGTAGAGCCACGCCGTGACGGTGCCCCACCTGGGACCGAACGCCTCGCGAACCCACACATAAATGCCGCCGTCATCGGGCCACGCGGCCCCGAGCTCGGCGGTGATGAATCCGTACGGAATGAAGAACAGGACGCCGAGAGCGATCCAGAACGTGAGGCCTTGGACGCCCATGGCGGCCGATGATGCGATGGTGTCGCCGACCAGAATGGCGGACACCGAGAACAAGATCATCGAAGCCAGGCCGAAGACTTTGTTCTTAACTGGTGCGGTCTGCTCAGACATGCTCGTTTCCTTTCCAGAAACGTGGTCGGTCATGACAGCAGCGCGCTCGCGATCGGGTGCATGCGTTCGTCGGCTGGCATCTCATCGATGCCGATGAGCGCAAGCATGAGCGCCTTCTGGAAGTGCATGCGGTTCTCGGCTTGCGGGAAGATGATCGACGCGGCACTGTCTGCCATCTCGTCAGTGACTTCTTCGCCGCGCATCGCCGGCAGGCAGTGCATGAACTTCGCACCCTGCTTAGTATGCGACCACAAGTCGGAATTTACCTGGAACGGCGTGAACGCCTTGATGCGATCGTCGTACTCGGCTTCCTGACCGGTCCACCACCAGCAGTCGGTGTAGACGAAGTCGGCGCCTTCGATCGCTTCCATCGGGTCGTTCGTGAGCATGAACGAGCCACCGTTCTCCTCGGCGATCTTGCGCGCGGTCGCCTGGAGCTCCGGCGTCATCTCGTAGCCGGGTGCGTTGCCGATGCGGACGTTCGCGCCGAGCTTGGTGAGCGTTGTGGAGAGCGAGTTGCACGGATGCGCCGCGTCGCCGACATAGGCGAAGTTGACGCCCTCGACCTTGCCTGCATTCTCCAGGATCGTGAATGCGTCGCTCATGGCCTGCGCCGGGTGACGGTCGTTGTCCATGCCGTTGAAGACCGGGACGGTCGCGTGGCGCGCAAGCTCGTTGATGGTCTCGTTCTTCTTGGAGCGGATCTCAATAGCGTCGTTCATGCGCGAGAGGACTGCGGCCGTGTCGGCAACGGTCTCGCGTCCCGGCAGGTGAATCTCGCCGGGTCGCAGGTAGAGCGCATTGCCGCCGAGCTCGGCAAAGCCGTTCTCGAAGCTGACACGCGTGCGGGTCGAGGAGGCCTCGAAGATCATTGCGAGGTGCCGTCCAGGCAGAAACGGTGTGAGGCGCATCTCGGCGCGCAGCTTCTTGAGGTGCAATGCGAGCACCAGCAGGTCCTCAAGCTCCTTGCGCGTGTAGTCCAGGTCGGTGAGGTAGTGACGCCCCCTCAAGTACTTTAGTGCAGGCACCTTTGAAACATCCATGCTGCGTTCTCCCTTCGCTTGCTACGACTTCTTCTCTACGCCATCAGGCACCACGTTGGTACCTGCATTTCCGGCAGCGATCTCGGCGATGTCCTCAAGGCGGCCGATGGCCGCGCGCTTGCCCGTTGAGAGCACAAAGCGCACAGCGGCTTCGACCTTGGGACCCATCGAGCCTTCGGCGAACTCATGCTGTCCAAGCTCACCGGGAGTAGTCAGGCCGAGGACGGATTGCTCCGGGGTGCCCCAGTTGAGGCAGACTCCCTCGGCATCAGTAGCCATGATGAA
>DDWM01000067.1 GCA_002345925.1 Actinobacteria bacterium UBA2286
GCGCCGCTTGACTGGTACGTGGCCGTGCGACCCCAGAACCTGCACGCGAGCGCCTCGTAGAGCACCGCGCCGTTAACCATGCGGTCGAACTCGGCGTCCGGCGTGGTGGCCTGCACGCTCCCAAGCGTGCGCTCCCAGCGCGAACGCACCTCGGCAAGCTCAGCCTCAACGGCGCCGTCCTCGCGTAGCCGCCGGATGAGAGTGTGCGCCTCTTCGACGGATTCAGTCTGGCCGAGGAAGAACGAGATCTCGGCACTCTGTCCGGGCTCAAGAGTGAGCTTGCGCATGATCGCGCCGCAGTTATCGAGGAAGCGCCCGTTCGAGCCGCCAAGCGCGTGTCGGTGCATCGCGGCGGGGTCGCGCGGGTCGCCGTTGCGACCAAGGAACTCTGTGCGGCTTGCCGTGCATGAATCCACGTCGCAGTCGCTGGCGAGGAACGCGGGGCGTCCTGGGAAGTCGAAGTTGAAGTAGTTGTGAGCCATCAGCATGCGCTCGGAGGCGTCCCACCAGGTGACGACTTGCTGCTGCGCCTTGCTGCGTGAATCGCCGAGAGCCCACTCGATGAAGTGTGTGACCGAGAGGTGACGGGTCCGCTTGGTGAGGTTCTCGAGCTGAACGCGCACGATGCGCACAGGGGCGTCGGCCGCCACGAACCAGTCCAGCGTATGGCTTACGCCGTGGCACGAGTGCTCGAAGCGCGTGTACCCTCGGCCATGGCGCACGACGTGCGGGGCCTCATCGCGGATTGGGAGCAGCGTCGGGCTCCAGAACTCTCCGGTGTCCTCATCGCGGACGTAGAACGCTTCGCCGCTACCGTCGCTCACCGGGTCGTTGTTCCAAGTGGTGATGCGGTTCTCGTGGCTGTTCTCGGCCCAGGTACAACCGATACCAGCCTCCGAGACGAGCGCACCGAAGGTCGGGTTCGCGAGCACGTTCGCCCAGGGAGCCGGGGTCGCGGCGTCGCCATCGAGCACGATCACGTACTCGCCGGTCTCCGGATCGAAACCGCCGTAGCCGTTGTCGTGCACCAGCTCCGGTCGCACGAAGATGGGGAGCGGGTCGTGAATGGCCGCCGAGACGGGCACGAGCTGGTCCGGCTCGGATTCATGCACGGCACGCAGGTTCAGGTGCAGTCCGATCGGGCCTCCGTCGCCGGTGAGGACCGCGCGCGCGACGCTGTCGAGCAGGTTGCGGACTTCGGGTGAGACCTGGTCGGCCACTCGGAGATGTACGCCGCCGGGACGATCCTGGAGCTGCAGCGCGTGTCCGGTGCGCAGGAGCATGCGCAGGCGGCCGTCGAGTTCGGACGCGTATGCGCTCGGCTTGGTGTTGAGGATGACGAGGTCGCACTCGAATCCTCGCGAACGCCAATACTGGTGCGCGAGCAGTGCCTGCCGCACAAGCGGCGTCTCCTCGAGGTGCTCGATCTTCACGAGCAGGATCGGGAGGTCGCCCGAGATGCCGATGGACCAGAGCCCCGACATGGGAAGGCGGTTCTCGACTTTTGTGAGTATCTTGAGGCGCGATCGCGGGTCGGTCAGCAGCAGCCGTGAGGCCAGACGCTGGAAGACGACGGCCTCCTCAGGTGTGATGCCGAGGTCGCGCAGTTCTATCTGGCTGGTGGACCACGCAAGGTCGAGCGCGCGCTGGGCGGCCCGGATATCGCCATATCGCTCGGCGAGTGACACGGCGTCCTGTCGCGTCTCGGCGGCACCGGTCGTGAAGGCAAGGCGCGCGGATTCGCCTGGACCGACCGTGAGCGTCTGTCGGATGGCGCAGATCGGATCGAGCACCGCGCCGACAGAGCCGGTGAGCCTGCCGTCGCCCCAGATCGCGCGGGCGTCGCCCGGCGTGTGAAGTCTGCCGAGAAATGCCTCGCGGTTGGTCTCGTAGCTCCAGTTGCACGCGTCGCCAAGTTCACATGCGAGCACGTGCAGGCCCCACGGACGGTCCTCGTGAGCCGAGCGCGGCCGACGGCTGAAGAGCAGCGCCCTGTGGGCGTCGATCACCTCAGTCTCCACGAACAGATTGCTGAACGCCTTGTGCGCATGGTCGGACTCGCCCTTGGCGAGCGTGACCTCGAGGTACGACGTCACTTCAAGGTGCAGCGGGTGCCTGCGGCGGTTCGTCACCGTGATGCGACGGACCTCCACGTCATCTTCGGGCGAGACCACGACCTCCGTGTGCGTCTCGATGCCGTCATCCATCCGGCGGTACTCGGCCTTATCCGCCGAGAAGGTGACGTGGTATTCGTCGGGCTCGGTGCAGGTGGGCTGATACGCTGCCGACCAGACATGGCCGCTCTCTACGTCTTTCAGGTAGAAGAACGTGCCCCAGCAGTCGCGGGTGACGTCTTCGCGGTACCGGGTGATTGTGTGGTCTTGCCAGCGGCTGTAGCCGCCACCGGCGTTAGTTGCCATGACCGAGTACGACCCGTTCGACAGGAAGTGCGTTGCCGGGATCGTCGTGTCGGCAAGTGGATACGAGCGGTGGACCGGTGCCGCGATCTCGCGCACCGAGCGCACGAACTTCACTTCCTCCACGTGCGGCTGTGCCAGCTGAGTCCGCCTCGGCACGCGTTCTTGCAGCAGCAGTTCGGATGAGCGTACGACCGGGTCGGCGTGGAAGCGCTGTTGCATCCGGTCTTGGGTGAGCATGTTGCCGATGGCCACCAGGCTCATGCCCTGGTGGTGCGCCATGTACGCCTTCACGAGCGCACGCTCGCGGCCGGCGGGCACGCGACCCGGTGTGTAGTCGACGGCCTCGAAGTAGCCGTATCGGCCCTCGGCACCCTGGGTGGAGAGCAGGTCGAGGTTGTCGAGCGCCGCGCGTGGGGCTATCGGGAGCGCGAGTACCGTGGCGTACGGTGCGATGACGATATCGTCGGAGAGGCCTCGCTTGAGTCCGAGACCCGGTACGCCGAATGCCTGGTACTGGTATGTGAGTTCGACGTCTTTGGCATTGAATGCGGATTCCGAGACGCCCCACGGCACGCCGCGCTGCTTGCCGTACTGGATCTGCCGCTTCACGACATTGCGGTACGTCTGGTGTAAAAGTGTCCCCGGGAAGTCGCGCATTACCAACAGTGGCATCAGGTACTCGAACATGCTGGCGCTCCACGACACCAGTGCGCGGCCGCCTTCGGTCTGCGTGAGCGAGCGGCCAAGTCGGAACCAATGCTCCTGCGGAACGTCGCCCTTGGCGATCGCCAGGTAGCTCGCAAGCCGGCATTCGCTGGCGAGCATGTCGTAGAACGAGTTGTCCAGGCGTCCCTCGGCGGTATTGAAGCCGATCGAGAAGACCATCCGGCTTGAGTCGAAGAGCATCTTGAAGTCGGCGTTCTCCCACATCTCCCGAGCCATCTCTGCCGAGAGACGCAGTTCGGCAAGGAGCTGGCGCGCGGTGCCGCGGCGGCTGCGGATGCCGTCTGCAAGACGTGTTGCCCACGCCGCCGTGGCGTCGTCGAGACCGGTGGTGTCGTCCAGGCACGCCAGGACAACGTCGAGTCCCTCGGCAAGTCCGACGAGGCTTGGCACGTTGCGGGTCACCGGCAAGAGCGCCTCTGCCCGGTCGCCGGTGGTGAATGCCTCCGGCACGATTCTGAGCAGGTGCGCCCAGGGGGCGAACGACTCGATATCTGCGAGGTGCTCGTGGAAGCAGTTGCGGACTTCGTCGATAGCGCTTCTGACGCGATCCAGCGACACCGATGAGCCACGTAGCGCCGCAGCGCGGGACGGGAGTGTCTCGGTCACGGCCCCAAGCCCGAGCAGCAGCGAGCGCCACTCGCCAAGGTCGGCAGGCGGCCGGTCGAGTTGGATGCGTCGCCGGAGCTCCTCGAGCGATGTGCGCAACTCGGTGACCATCTCGATCGGACCGATCACCTCGCGTTGCTCGAGCAGTTCTTCAATCGCGAGCAAGACTGTGTCGGCCATGCCGTCCAGCAGTTGGGCATCGAGCAGTGGCCGCTCGGCAAGTTCGATCAGGCCCACTCGCAGTACGAGCAGGTGCCCGGCGAGGTTACCGCTGTCGACGGTGGAGACGTAGTTGGGGCGAAGGGGCTGGAGCGTGGTTGTGTCGTACCAGTTGTAGAAGTGACCACGGTAGCGCTCCATGCCGGCCATCGTAGTGAGCGTTTGAGTGGTGCGGTCGATGAGTCCGCGCACGCTCACATAGCCGAGGTCGTATGCGGTTAGGGCAGCAATGAGCTGCAGGCCGATGTTCGTGGGGGAGGTGCGATGAGCAACGGCGTCCTTTGGGTCTTCCTGGTAGTTATCGGGCGCAAGCCAGTGGTCCTTGGCCGTCACGAAGGTCTCAAAGAAGCGCCATGTCTTGCGCGCGATTCGCCGCATCGTTGCGGTGTCGGACGCCGTGAGGACGGGAGGCTCGTGTGGCGTGAGCATACTGACCCGCCATGCGATAAACGGAGCTGCCGTCCACAGCACCAGTAGTGGCGCTGCGGAGATCAGCGATATCGGATCGGCGACAGCTGCGGGCAGTGTGATCGCTACGAGCACTGCCTCGCCGGACCACATCCGTTTCAGGAAGCCCGCCGAACTCGAACCCAGGCGACGTTCCGACTCGGCAGCCGTCTCCCACTCCAGCATATTGCGGTGCGAGACCGTCATCCGCCAGAGCGCCCGGCACATCGCATCCAGCATCACGAAAGCCTGGTGCGGGAGTACGGTCAGGCTCAGAAGTGCGCGTGCCGAGTCGCGCCAGAAGTCGCTCATGATCGAGTGTGTGTCGCCGCGAACGTCGGCGCCGCGGGGACGGAAGAGCAGTGAGTCGGCGATGCTGAAGTAGATCGGGAAGAAGACGATTGCAAGCATGGCCGTTAGCCACACCCAGTCGAGTCCTGGCAGCGCCACCCAGCCTGCGCCCGCAAAGAGCATCATCGTCGGTGCGAGCAGGCTTCTCCGCAGGTTGTCGATGATCTTCCAACGGTGCAGCAGCGACAGCGGATTACGTTCGCGACCCTTCGCTGTAGGCACGGTGAACCCGAGCCACGGCAGCGTCTGCCAATCACCGCGAACCCAGCGGTGCAGCCGGGCGACATGCGAGCTGTAGCTGGCGGGTTGGTCATCGAGGACTTCGATGTCGCTAGCGAGCGCGGTGCGCAAGAAGTTGCCCTCGAGCAAGTCGTGGCTGAGAAGGGTGTTCTCGGGGAAGCGGTCTTCGAGCACGGCGTTCATCACGTCGACCTCGAAGATGCCCTTACCCGTGAATGATCCTTCTCCGAAGACATCCTGGTATGTGTCCGAGACGGCCCCGGCGTACGGGTCGACGCCGGTCATGCCCGAGTAAAGCCATGCGAAGGGGGAGCGTTCGGCTCCCTCAAGCGACATGCCCACGCGCGGCTGCACGAGACCGTAGCCGCGCACGACGCGCCTGCGGCTCTCATCGAGCTGGGCGCGGTTGAGTGGGTGCGCGATCGTCGAGATGAGCTTGCGGGCTGCGTCTCTCGGCAAGACGGTGTCAGAGTCGAGCGTTATGACAAACGTGACGGTAGGCAGAACGGAGGTATCGCCGTCCACGGTCGAGAAGCTGGTCTCGGGTGTCCCGCGAAGAAGCTGCGAGAACTCATGCAGCGCTCCGCGCTTGCGCTCCCAGCCCATCCAGACTTCATCGGCGGTGTTGAAGCGGCGCCCTCGCACAAAGAGGTGGAATGGTCCGGTCGTGCCATTGCCGTACGTTGCGTTCAGGGTGGCGATGCCGTGGCGTGCCGCATCGATTACAGCTGCATCATTCGGCTGATGCTCCTCAGACCCACCTTTCAGATCGCCGAGCAGTCCGTAGAGCACGTTGTCGTCCCGGTTTGCGAGGTACGCGAGTTCGAGGTTGTCGATGATGGCCTGTGTGCCACCGGGTGATGTGAGCAGCGCCGGTATGACGACCATCGTGCGGTGTGCCGCCGAGACAGGCTGCAAGAAGTCGAGCTTGGGCAGTATTCGCGCTGGCCACAGTGTCGATGACACGCGATTGACAACATTCACCGCGAGGTCAGAGAGAGGGATGATAGAAAGGATGATCAGGGCGGCGGTCCACCAGACACCCACGCCACGGCTAACCACATACGCAGCCATACCGAGCGAGAGAAGCGCAGTCAATATGCCAAGGAGACCCCAGAAGATAAGACCCTTACGCGCCAAGGGGCCGCGGTAAGCGAGTTCCCGAATGCGGGGGCGGTAGCTTAGGCTGCGCTCCAGCCGGTATCTCCCTGCGCTGATGAGGTAGTGGCCAACGTGCCCACCGATCGGATCGGCCGCGTTTCGGCGCAGTGCGTCGAGAGAGTGGCTTAGAACAGCTTCAGCCACGGCGATTTCGGAGTGAGCGCAGCGCTCGGCGATCTTTTCAATCGAGTGACGGTAGCGGTCACGTGACACGAAATCCATCCGACCATACACACCGGAGGGGTCCTCTCGGAGGATCGCCTCAACGAGCGAGCAGTCTTCAAAGAACTCCCGCCATTCAAGCGCGCCGAGGAATCTGATGCTCGTGATTGCGTTGGCCACCGATACCTGGTCGGTCGCCTGCGATTGGTGATCCGCGAATGTGAGCTGCTCAAAGGAGTCCGAAAGACCGCGTACTGTCGACTCAAGCCACGCGATTGCCGGCTCGATGTTAGGGTCTTGGTCCTGTAGCCGCTGGGAGAGTCGGATGAGGAAGCCGGGGTTCGCGTCCATCTTCGCGCGGGACAACTGATCGACCACAGAGCCGACGTCGCTGCCCGGTGCCTGCGCTGCTGCCAGAATACGGTTGGCCCACATATCCGCCGAGACGCTGGCGTCGTGCGCGGCGCGCACCCGAAGAGATACCCGGCGAAGGTTTTCCACGAGGCAGACCCGGAGCATGATCGGAACGGCCCAGACTTCGCCGATAGTGAGAGGCGAGACATCCTGAAACGCCATGACAAAGCGCTCGAGGTGTTCGCGGTCCAGACGAGCGTCGGTCGCGGTCACCAGGAGAGCGACAGCCTCGAAGATCCGGGGGTAGTCCCTGAGCTCGCCTTTGAGAAGTCTCGGCAGCTCTGAGCCATAATCCTCGGGCAGGTCGTCTCGGACGGTGCGAATCTGCTCTTCAATCAAGTAGAAGTTGTCGAGCAGCCATTCAGCCGACACCGATACCGGTATCTGTTTGCGGACTGCCGAGGCCAGACTTCCGTACACGGCGGTGAGGGACTCTTCGGCGCGCTCCAGAAGCGGGAGCAGCGGTGTGGCTCGCAGTGAGCCGGCCGAAGTCCACTCTTGCGACCCCGCAAGGCCGCGCGCGGCTTCCGCGAGGCGTTCGGCGCTCAGAATCTCCCCGCGAAGGGGATCATCGCCGGACGGCAGTATCCAGCGTTGCGATGAGTCGTTTTTTGCCATATCCACGCTCTCGGTTCGGTACTCCGGCCTCGCGCGCGCAAGCGCGTGATAGGAAGGCCCCCAAAACACCATTGTGCCACGAAACCGAGTCTCGGAAGCTCACTTCTCACGGCACGCCCTTTGCTGCATGATACCTAGTAGGGTATATCTGTACCTCGGAGGAGGCTTCAGTGAATCGATTCAAACAACGACTGGCGGGCAGACGCCGCGTCCTTATCGTGGCAGCAGCTGCGGTAGCGACGGTGGCCATGCTTATCTCGGCGGGCTGTGGCGGAGCGCTGCCGGCTACTGGCAACGTCAGCAACAGTGGTGCGCAGGCACTGATCAAAGACGGCGTGCGCATCGTCGATGTTCGGACGGTATCGGAGTTCGAAGCCGGACACATCCCCGGGGCCGAGAACGTGCCGCTTGACCAGCTCAGCGTGGAGATGGCTTCGTGGGATACCGCCGAGCCGATTCTCGTATACTGCGCGGTCGGCTCGCGCTCCATCGACGCGATGCGCATTCTCAACGACGCGGGTTTTGAGAGCGTCTACAACCTGCAGAACGGGATCGCCGCCTGGGATGGCGACGTGACCACCGATGACGCTGGCCCGGCTGCTACCGGCATTGCGCCTTCCATAAGTGGGCTTCCGGTGATGTACGAGTTCTACACCGACTGGTGACC
>DDWM01000057.1 GCA_002345925.1 Actinobacteria bacterium UBA2286
CGGCCTCGCCGCTCGCGGTTGCGGGCAAGCGTCCGCTCTACCTCGTCCCCACGACAGCGACGAGTGTCTCGGCGCTGCCTGGAGTCGTCAAGCGCGTGGCCATCCTCGGCAGCGCAAGCGCTGTTAACGCGAACGTCGAGACTTGGCTCAAGAGCCAGCTCGGCAGTAGCAGTGTCGTTAGGCTCGGCGGCGCCAACCGCTACGAGACCGCGGCGCTGATCGCGGACTACGGAGTGGACAACGTTGGACTCTCCTGGGACGGCGTTGCCATTGCCACCGGCACCAACTTCCCCGACGCGTTGGGCGGCGGTGTTCTCCAGGGCAAGACCGGCTCGGTCATGCTCTTGAGCGACCCGAAGAGCCTGAGCGCTGCGACACGCTCCGCGCTCGTTGCCAACGCTGCCGGAATCCACGAGGTTCGCTACTTCGGCAGCACGGCCGCAGTGTGGCAGGTCGTGCGTGACGCGATCGAGGCGATCCTGGAGTAGGGGAGCCTTCCGCGCGCAAAGCAAGCAGCCGAGGATCCCGTTCGATTGAGCGGGGCCCTCGTCTGCCGTCCTCCATCCGTGGGCCAAAACTGCGCTAGATGGAGCTCCCTTGCTCGCCCTTCTTCCTGCTACACTCCAACGAACGTGCACACCATCTGGGGGGAGTGGCGCATGAGGGGTTATCGATCTATGTGGTCGCGCGTCAGCAAAGTCGTCGCGCTTGCGCTGGTTGTATCTCTGGCAAGTCCACCGGCATGGGCCTACACCGCGCCTGTATCGACTGCTGCACAGGTGTCGCTGCTGACGGCCGACGACATCGAGACTATCCTGCCTTCCGATGCGCGCTCCTCGGGATCCAACCGCGTCGACACGGCGGTCGCCATCTCCCGGGAGACCGATCAGCCCTACGGTGCTGTGGTGATCGCGACCTCCGTGAACTTCCCGGACGCGCTCTCCGGAACGCCTCTGGCCGATGCAGCCAACGCCCCCATCCTGCTGACACGCCCGGAGGCTCTAGACGCCTCGGTCAAATCACGCCTCCTTGAACTGAAAGCACAGGGCGCGCAGACTGCGTACCTGATTGGAAGCGCTTCGGCACTTTCTCCCGCAGTTGAGGCCGCTGTCGGCTCAGTCTTCGGTACTGCCAAGACAAAGCGCATCGGCGGCGCGAACCGCTACGAGACCGCAGCGCTCGTCGCGACGGAGCTAGCTAAGTTGCGCCCTGTCACCGGGGTTGTGCTCGCTTCCGGCGAGACATACCCGGATGCGCTTTCCGCGGCTGGTTGGGCGGCGTTTTCGGGCCAGGCGATCCTGCTAACTCGACATGACTCGCTTCCTGCGGCCACCGCCGCCTCGCTCGCGAGGTTTGGCCACACGCCGGCCTCCGGAGATGAGACCGGGACCGCCGAGAACGAGTTACTCGTTGTGGGCAGTGTCGCCGCCATATCCGATACCGTGATCGCCGCGTACCCGGGCGTGACCCGCATCGGGGGAGCGAACCGCTACGAGACCTCGGCTCTGATCGCTCAACATGCCTGGGAATGGGGTATGCCGTCTGAGTCGGTCGGCATTGCCACCGGTCTGAACTTCCCGGACGCCCTCGCTGCGGGGCCATGGTGCGCCGCCAACGGGTCGCCGTTGCTGCTCGTGAGCACGAACACGCTCCCGCCCGCCGCCGGAGGGTACCTCGCCGGCCATGCCTCGACGATCAAACATCTGCAGGTCTTTGGCGGAACCGCATCGGTCGCCAAACCGGTGGTCGTGGCCGCAGCCGAGGCGGCCAAGGTGATGATGAGTAAGCGAGCGCCGATCGCCACGCCTGAGACTGACGCGCTCCTCAGTGACGTAACCTCGGACACGCTTGTGTTCAGTGACGAGAACGCTCAGCTCGGTGAGCTCGACGTCGGCTGGGTCATCCGGTCCAACCCCACTTCGGCCGCTCCAGAAGGCTATTTCCGGAAGATCACCGGCATCGATCGCAGCAATCCTGATGGGTCGGTGTCCTTCGAGACGACCACGGCGGCGATCACGGATGTGCTGCTCAAGGGTAGCGTCGACATGGTGATGCCATGCGGCGAGGCACCTGAAGCGACGACCACACCTGTGGCCGAAGACGGTGCCGTGCGTCCTGCAGCAGTGGGAGGCGAGGCGGCGTTCAACCAGAAGGTGAAGTTTGAGTTCGGCCCCAGCTTTACGTTTGACGGGCCGAGCGGTTCGACGATCAAGCTCTCATCCAAGGGAGCGCTTGCCTTCAAGCAGTCTGTTGTCGTGTCGATCATCGTCGACGGCCGCTGGAAAGCCGGGGTACTCGGGATTCCTTACTGGACGCCATACGTCGCCCAGTTTGAACAGTACGTCGTGTACAGCGGCACCTTCACGCTGAGTGTCGCGGTGAGCGGTAAGGTCGACAATATCAAGCTCCCTATTGGACCTCAGATCCCGATAGCCGTCGATCCGGTCATCACGGGGTTTGTCGTGAAGCCCGAGGTGCAGCTCTACCTCAAGGGGTCGATCTCTCTCGAGATATCGGCCAGCGTGGAGTTAACGATCGCCGAGACCAAGACGGGCATCCGCTACAGGGATGGTCGAGGATGGGAGTCCTTCGACAAGAAGCCAGGAGAGTCCAGCAAGCCCTCCATCGACACGATGCCGGGGGAATCCGGGAGTTTCAAGCTCGGCATCGGTGCAGAGGTTGCGGTGAGTATCTGCGACTTCGCGGGACCGTATCTTGACCTTACTCTCTTGTTCGGCAAGGTGAAGCTGACGGTCGATCCGGCGGATCCATCAGTAGTACTCAAGGTCGATGTTGGCTCCTCGATTGCCGGAGGCTTGAAAGTTGACTTCCCGATACTGGGGACGAACCTTGCGCGAGTGGAGCTCTTTGATGCCGAGATTGTCTACTTCGGGTGGTCGTGGAAGTTCGGGTGGGTACAGCCCTCAGTTCCGGACTCAGGTGCGGCCACGCGGGTATCCACCGGCTTCTCGGGCGCCCAGGGCAATGGTCACGCCTACGCGCCGTCCATCTCCGCCGATGGGCGCTACGTGGCGTTCGAGTCGAAGGCCACAAACCTCATCTTCAGCGACACTAATGACGTCTCAGATATCTACGTCAACGACAGGTTGACCGGTACGACCTTCCGAGTCTCCACAGACTCTTCGGGTTACCAGGGCTACGATGGATCGTATCACCCGTCTATCTCCGCCGACGGGCGCTATGTGGCATTTGAGTCGGACTCCCCTAACCTCGTCCCCGATGACACGAACGGCAACCGGGACGCCTTTGTGAAAGACAGGGTTACCGGCACGACCACCCGGGTATCCGCCGGCTCCTCCGGCGTCCCGTGCAATGGCGGCTACACGCCGTCTATCTCCGCCAGTGGACGCTATGTGGCGTTTTGGTCGTATTCAGGTAGCGGCGGTCCGGACGTCTTCGTGAACGACACGTTGACCGGCACGACTACCCTAGTCTCGGCTGACTCATCAGGCATCCCGGGCAACAGCTATTCCGGCACGCCGTCAATCTCTGCCGACGGGCGCTACGTAGCGTTCACATCGGAGGCCTCGAACCTCGTCCCCGCCAATACGGGCGGTGTCCGGCACATCTTCGTGAAGGACACGGCGACCGGCACGACCATCCTGGCCTCCGCCGATTCATCGTGCACCCCGGGCGGCGGTGATTCCGGCTATGTGTCGTCGATCTCCGCCGACGGGCGCTACGTTACGTTCGAATCACGTGCCTCAAGCCTCGTCCCCGATGACACGAACGACGCCTGGGACATCTTCGTGAGAGACACGGCGACCGGTGCGACCACCCTGGTCTCCGCCGACTCATCAGGCACCCCGTGCGGCGGCGATTCCGGCGCGCCGTCGATCTCCGCCGACGGGCGCTACGTTACGTTCGGATCATCGGCCTCAAACCTCGTCCCCGACGACACGAACGGCGTCTGGGACATCTTCGTCAAGGACACGGAGACCGGTACGACCACCCGGGTCTCTACGGACTCCTCAGGCGCCCAGGGAGGCAACGATTCCTCTGCACCGTCGATTTCCGCCAACGGGCGCTTTGTGGCGTTCTGTTCGTATGCCGCAAACCTTGTCTCGGGTGACACGAACGGCGTTTCCGACATTTTCGTGAAGGACAGGGGGACTAGCCAGTAGGTCCTCTGGATTCTGATCACGCCCGCGCAAGAGCCGTCGGATTCTGTCAAGCCAGAGGTCGCGGGTTCGAGCCCCGTCACTCCCGCCATAAGAATCTTGCAGGCCGAGAAGCGAAGATGCTTCTCGGCCTGTTGTATTTGGCCGATGGGCTCCCGGTCGGGCGGCAGATTCCGGTACACTTGACCAAGGCGGGGTGTGCTGCACGCGGCGTGGGGGACACGCAGGCATGCAGGGGATGATTCGTGGCGCTCCGCGAGGCGAACTCGTACGACGCTAACAGGGGAGACGACATGAGACTTCAGCGAAGGCGACCCGTAGGGGCCCTGAGACTGTTTCTGGCGGTCACGCTACTCTTGCTGAATCTTGCTCCAGCATTCGCCTCGGCGAACCCGGTTGCGGATACCACCTCCGAATCGGTGATGGCACCCACGGATGCGCCGCCCACGCTCAGTCAGACAGAGATGGACAAACTCGTCGCTGGCGATGGCAACGCAGATGACAGATTCGGCTACTCGGTCGACATCTCGGGCGACACAGCGGTGATCGGTTCGGAACAAGACAGCGATCTCGGCTACCGATTCGGTGCTGCCTACGTCTACACGAGTGACGGCGCCACCTGGACCGAGCAGGCGAAGCTCACGGCAGCAGATGGTTCTGCGGGTGACTACTTCGGGAGTGCGGTTGCGATTGAAGGCGACACCATCGTGGTTGGCGCCTATCAGGACAACGCCGGTGCCATCGCGTGCGGTTCCGCATACGTCTTCACGCGGAGCGGGTCGATCTGGACCCAGCAAGCCAAGCTCGTCGCATCCGACTGCGGCATGGGTGACTACTTCGGGCGGCAAGGCATCGATGTATCCGGTGACACCGTCATGGTTGGCTCATACAACGACGACTCGGCCGCCGGCTCGGTCTACGTATTCACGCGTGCCGGCACCGCCTGGACCCAGCAAGCCAAGCTCACGGCTCCGAATCGGACTGGGTCGGACTACTTTGGTTTTGCGGTTGCACTTGAGGGCGATACGACGGTGATCGGTGCGGAGTACGATGATGACATGGGCACAAACACCGGCGCCGCCTACGTGTTCACCCGGAGTGGTACGACGTGGAGCAACGAGGCAACACTCACGGCGTCTGACCCGAAACTCGGGGACAACTTTGGCTGCTCGGCCACCCTTTCTGGAGATACGGTCGTAATCGGTGCATACGTGTCTGACGATGGCTTCATTGAGAACTGTGGTTCCGCTTACGTGTTCACCCGAAGCGGGAGCGCCTGGACGCAGCAGGCCAAACTCATGGCCTCTGATCGCAGTGGGTCGGAGTACTTTGGCTTTCCCGTTTCTCTTTCGGGAGATTCGGTCGTGATCGGTGCGCACAACGATGACGTCGGGCAGACGATGTATTGCGGCTCCGTCTATATGTTCACGCGCAGTGGGACCGAATGGACCGAGCAGGCGCACTTCATAGCCTCGGACGCCGGGCGAAACGACTACCTTGGCGTGTCGGTCGCCATGTCGGGCGATACGGTGATCGCCGGCGCATATTGTGATGATGACAAGGGTGCCGACGCGGGCGCTGCGTACCTGTTCGATGTGACGCCGAACCAGCCGCCGGTCGCCGCGGATGACCCCGGACTGATGACTGCGATCACCAAGGCGATCGCAGACGATGGTGCTGCAGGTGACATGTTCGGCCAAGATGTCGACATCTCCGGTGATACTGCCGTTGTCGGTTCTTACGGCGATGACGACGGTGGTGCGGCATCCGGCTCCGCCTACGTCTTCGTGAAGAGCGGCAGTAGCTGGGTTCAGCAGGCCAAGCTGGTTGCCGCGGACGCGACTGCGCTCAGCTGGTTCGGTAACTCCGTCGCGATTGAGGGCGACACAGTGGTCGTAGGGGCGCCGATGACCGACGGCCCGGAGGCAGATGCGGGTGCGGTGTATGTCTTCACGCGCAGCGGGCAGACGTGGACCCAGCAGGCCAAACTCGTCGGCGACGGGGCGGTCGATTCCCGCTTCGGATACGCGGTCGACCTGTCCGGGGACACGTTGGTGTCCGGCTCCGGCTCGGATGCGGGCTGGTCTGGTGCGGCGTACGTGTTCACGGGCTCCGGTTCGAGCTGGACCCGGCAAGCCAAGCTCACCGCGTCGGACGGCCAGTATGCAGATGAAATGGGCAACGCCGCTGCCGTCTCCGGAGATGTGATCGTCCTGGGGGCACGCGGTGACGACGATGCGGCATACGAAGCCGGCGCCGCCTACGTCTTCACGCGCAGCGAAGGTGTCTGGACGCAAGCGGACAAACTGACTGCCTCCGATGGCAGCGCGTACGCATACCTTGGCGATGCGGTCGCCATTGATGGTGGTACCGCTCTGGTTGGGTGCGGGCAGAGGAATGCCGTCTACGTCTACACAGCAAGCGGCGCCGACTGGGAGGAGCGAACGAGCCTGGTCGCGGAAGACGCATCCGGAGCGGACAGCTTCGGCTACTCGGTGGCGCTGGACGGCACGACCGCGCTTGTAGGCGCGTACGCGGACTCCGTGAACGCCGAGTTCTCGGGCTCGGCGTATACGTTCGAGGGGTCCGGGGACACCTGGGTGCAGACTCGCAAGCTCTCGCCGGACGACGGGGCGTGGCGGGACACGTTCGGCTTCTCGGTCGCGCTCGACGCTGGCCGCGCGGTGGTTGGCGCGGAGTCGGCCGATACCGCGGGAGGCGCTGACGCCGGAGCGGCTTACATCTACTCGGAAGGCGCGTATGAGACTGCCGAGGACGAGCAGCTGAGTGTCGCGGCGCCGGGCGTGCTGGCGAACGACACGGATCCCGAGGGAGACCTGCTTGAGGCGGCCGTCGTAAGCGGACCGGATCACGGTGAGCTTTCGCTGGAGGTGGACGGCTCGTTCACCTATACGCCCGACACCGACTGGAGCGGCGAGGATTCGTTCACGTACGCAGCGATCGACGGGCTTCTGCTCTCCGAGGAGGCAGCTGTCAGCATCGTTGTGACCCCTGTGAACGACCCGCCGGTTGCGGTTGACGATTCCTACACGGTCGATGAGAACGGCACCCTGACCGAGAGCGCTCCGGGGGTTCTCGACAACGATACCGATGTCGACGGGGACGCCTTCGAGTCCGTACCGCTGAGCCTTCCCGCCCATGGTGACCTATCGCTTGCGGAGGACGGATCGTTCACCTATACGCCCGACACCGACTGGAGCGGCGAGGATTCGTTCACGTACGCAGCGAGCGACGGCACAGCGTATTCAGACGCTGGTACCGTGTCGATCACAGTGACGCCTGCGGACGATGACCTTGTGATCACGCCTATCGAAGGCACCGACCGCTACAAGACCGCCGTGGCGGCATCGGTCGCTGCGTACCCAGGCGGGCTCGATCCCGCGGGCGCGAAGACCGTCGTAGTCGCCACCGGCATGAACTGGCCGGACGCGCTCGGCGGCGCCTCGCTCGCCGGAGCGCTCGACGGCCCCATTCTGTTGACCCCGACGAGTTCGATCCCGTCGGGCGTGCTGGCCGAGATAACCCGCCTCGGCGCGAC
>DDWM01000056.1:0-1264 GCA_002345925.1 Actinobacteria bacterium UBA2286
GCAAAGGCCGCACGCTCGACCACGGCGTCGATCTCGTCGACGCTCGCGCCACGCCCCTCATCGCCCGCAAGCTCCGTCGCGACCGCCGCGAGGAACGCGGGCAGCCTCTCAGCCGGACCGGTGATCGTCTCGGCGGGAACGGTTCCAAGGTCGACGATCATTCCGTCGAGCGGAGCACCCAGTGCACGTGCCTTGAGGACCGCGCGCAGGTTGGCGTAGTCGTAGCGCAGGCGAAGGAACCGCACGACGGGCGCCGGGAGGTTCGCTTCATCCAAGAAGCCGTAGAACTCGTCTAGCGCCGCTTCAAGGCCGGCTTCGACGTCATCGGCCGTAAGCGCACTCTCAAGGTGCCGTCCGTAGACGGTGTCCGAGAGGATCCGCTTCTGCTCGGCAAANNCCGCTCGTAGGTGCCGCCAGAGAAGACGCGCGTTTCAAGCACGCGCACCTTACCCACCGCAAACCCGTAGCGGATGGCGTCACGAACCGTCTTATAGAGCGGGGCGTTCACGCTTTGCCATTCCCTTCGCCAAAGAGCACCGAGGCGAGACTCATCACGAGCGACTCGCGCTGAGCGCCCACAAGGCCGGCGACGGAGAGGTCGTTTCTGGACCTATCGCCGAGAAGCACCACGCCATGCGCCACATCTGCCGGCTCCGCCGCGAACCGAAGCGAGAGCTCCCGTCCACGCTCGCGGGCGATGTCTGCGACTGCAGCCTCAAGTCCGGCAAGGCGCTTGACGTCCGCTGCAGCGACCAAGACGGTCTCCCCACCGATGGCCGCATCCGCGACCGCCTGCGCGATGAACGCCGTGTAGCTCGCATCGGGCATGCCGACGATTCGCTCCTCAAGCGCCGCAAGCCCTCGCTCGACAAGCTCACCTCGTGCGAGAACCTCGGCATCGCGGGCTGACAGGCGCGCACCAGCCACGATCGTCTCGGCGTCTTGCTCNNGCTTTGCGTGCGCTTGTGTGCTCGAAGCGCGCAGCCGAGTCGGCGGCGTGTCCGGCAGCGGCGGAGACGATGTTCTCGGCCTCCGAATTTGCGGACTCGATTATCGCCTTCGCCTCATGGGCCGCGTCGCTTGCGATGCGGTTGAGGATGTCTGAAAGTGCCACTGTGTCTCCCGGCTACATCTTCGACATTGCGGTCTGAAGCACCGTGAGCATGAGAATCGTCACGATCAACGCGAGCACGGCATACGTCTCGACAAGCGCAGGAAGGATGAGCGCCTTGCCGGCGTCCTCGCTACGACGAGCGACGATTCC
>DDWM01000056.1:1333-1778 GCA_002345925.1 Actinobacteria bacterium UBA2286
GGGATATCGATATCCCCACCCAACATGTTGAAGAAGATCAACACCAGGATGGCGGCAATGAAGCCGTAGATGCCCTGCGTACCAGGCATTGCGGCCAGAGGCAGGAGCTTTCCGAACTTCTCACCGTCCTCGGAGACGATACCCGCGATCGCCGAGCTGGCTGCAGTGATGCCGATAGCCGAGCCGATCCCACCGAGGATCGCAGCCAGGCCACCTCCAAGAAGCGCCCAGTCGGCGCCCTGCATGCCAATACCCCAAAAGAGGTCATTCACGATTCCGTGCCTCCTTCCTGCTGCACACCCTGTGCGTGCAGCACTAAAGCCTTGGTTCGGTAGCCGAACGGCGCATAACCGCGACCACCGCCTTGATAGAACTTGCTGAAGAACTCGATGAACTGCAGGCGCGCGGGGTGCACGAACGCGCTGAGCAGGTTGATCACGACGTT
>DDWM01000056.1:1971-2124 GCA_002345925.1 Actinobacteria bacterium UBA2286
CGGACGCCCTTGGAAGCGAACAGCCCCAGGGCCGTAAGGCCGAGAAGTCCCCAGCCGATGAGAGCGGGGCCACCGAAAGCCAGCGAGAGGATCCACGCTACGAAGACTGTGAGCCACACCCCACCGGCAAGACGCTCCTGCCCGGGAAGCTCC
>DDWM01000056.1:2136-2571 GCA_002345925.1 Actinobacteria bacterium UBA2286
ACACCAAGCCCGATCACTATCGCCCAAAGGGAGGCACCGGGGACCAACACCGACACGGTTATCATCGCGGCCAGCAGTATCGTTGACAGCTGGTCGTTCACGGCTGAAGAGGCGTCGCCTCGGCGTGCAGCGTCATATGCCGCAACAAGGACACCGAAGAACACCTGAACTACACCAAGTCCGATCATGATGAGTAGGAACTGCGTCAGATCGACCATGGGGTTGATCAGCGCGAGCGCCTGCAAGAACGCGGGCAGCTGTTCGGTGGCGATCGCGAAATACGAACCGGTCACGATGCCGATNNGCGCTGACGCCGCCCATCATCAGGAGGTCCATGAACTTCTTCACGCCGGGCGCAACGTCCAGCTTGTTCTTGATCATGTACGCCCCGGCGATGATCATGAGTCCGTAGCCGACATCGCCGATACAGATGCC
>DDWM01000033.1 GCA_002345925.1 Actinobacteria bacterium UBA2286
TGGGCGAGTACTTCATGTACAACGGCGAGGATGGCAAGCCCGCAGGCAAGGACAATCCCGGTCGCGCCGTTCTGTGCGTGTACGACGACCTCTCAAAGCAGGCCGTCGCATACCGCCAGATGTCGCTCACGCTCCGCCGCCCGCCGGGCCGCGAAGCGTATCCTGGTGACGTCTTCTACCTGCACAGCCGCCTTCTGGAGCGCGCCTGCAAGGTCAACGATGAGATGGGTGCCGGTTCGCTCACGGCTCTGCCTGTCATCGAGACTCAGGCGAACGACGTGTCGGCGTACATCCCGACGAACGTCATCTCCATCACCGACGGCCAGATCTTCTTGCAGACGGACCTCTTCTACCAGGGTGTCCGCCCTGCCATCAACGTCGGTATCTCGGTATCGCGAGTCGGCGGAAACGCACAGATCAAGGCGATGAAGCAGGTTGCCGGATCGCTGCGTCTCGACCTGGCTCAGTACCGCGAACTGCAGGCTTTCGCTCAGTTCGGCTCCGACCTCGACAAGTCAACGCAGGACACGCTTTCGCGTGGTGCGCGTCTCGTCGAGCTCCTCAAGCAGGGACGTTACGTTCCGTTCTCTGTACAGGATCAGGTCATCACCATCTTCGCCGGCACCAAGGGCTTCATCGACGGCGACACGGTTGAGGATGTCCTTCGCTACCGTTCCGAGATGCTCGACTTCATGCACAGTGTGCATCCTGAGGTCGGCAATATCATCGCCAGCGAGAAGAAGCTCTCGGATGAGACCATCGAGATGCTCAAATCCGCGCTCAGCGAGTTCTCGGAGCAGTTCTCGGGAGGCCGGGAGTAGCTATGCCGAACCTCCGCGACATCAAGCAGCGAATCACCTCGGTATCCAATACGAGGCAGATCACGCGCACCATGGAGATGGTCGCGACGGCCAAGATCAAGAAGGCTCAGGAGCGTATCGAGTCCGCTCGCCCCTACGCCCTTGCAATGGTCGAAGTGCTCGGGAACGTCGCACGGTTCGTGCAGGGGGCCTCGCATCCGCTGCTGGAAGAGCATGACGAGCGTAAGCGCGTCGTGGTCGTCACTGTCACGTCCGATCGTGGGATGTGTGGTGCTTTCAACAGCAACATCCTTCGTCTGACCGAGGAGATCATCTCCCGTGAGGGCGCAGAGGGTGTCGAGGTCGACGTCATCGCCGTCGGCAAGAAGGCATTGTCGTACCTGCGCTACCGCGGCATCGAGCCCATCGGCGCGTACCGCGATATCTCCGACAAGCCGACGTTTGCGGATGCCCGCAAGATCGCCGCACAGATCATCCCCGGTTACTCCGAGGGCAAGATCGACGCTGCGTACGTCGTGTTCAACCGCTTCAAGAACGTCGCCGATCAGAAGGCCGAGGTCTACCAGCTGCTCCCCATCGAGTCTCGTGTGATGGAAGCTGCCGAGGAAGATCTCCGCATCACACCGGAGTACGTGTTCGAGCCCACCGCCGAGGCGGTCCTTGAGCGCTTGCTTCCCACGTATGTGGAAACCTTGATCTTCCGAGGACTCATGGAGTCGGCTGCATCCGAGCAGGGTGCCCGACGTACCGCCATGAAAGCGGCGACGGACAATGCGGGTGAGATGATCACCACGCTTACCCGCAGCTACAACCGCGCGCGTCAGGCCGCCATCACGAACGAGATCGCAGAGATCGTGGGCGGCGCCGCTGCGCTGGAGGAGGCATGATGGCAGATCTCAAAGAGAAGGACACGCCTATGAACGCCGGACGCATCGTTCGCGTCATCGGCCCGGTCATTGACGTAGAGTTCGCTCCGGACACCATTCCAGCGATCTACAACGCCCTGACTGTCGACGCCGATAGCCCCATCGGTCGCATTCACCTCGTTACCGAGGTGCAGGCGCACCTGAGGGACAACGTCGTGCGTGCGGTCGCGATGTCGTCCACCGACGGCATCACCCGCGGCATGGAGGTCATCGATACCGGTGGCCCGATGATGATGCCTGTTGGACCGTCCACGCTCGGCCGCATCTGGAACGTCGTCGGCCAGCCGGTCGACGGTCTGCCGATGCCCGAGGTCGAAGGTCTGTACCCGATTCACCGGGAGGCTCCCGAGTTCGACGAGCTCGAGCCTAAGACTGAGATCTTCGAGACCGGCATCAAGGTAGTCGACCTGCTTGAGCCCTACATCAAGGGTGGTAAGACGGGTCTGTTCGGCGGTGCTGGCGTAGGCAAGACCGTCATCATCATGGAGCTCATCAACAACCTCGCGCAGGCGCACGGCGGCACCTCGGTGTTCACCGGCGTTGGCGAGCGTACCCGTGAGGGCACCGACCTGTTCAACGAGATGTCCGAGTCGGGCGTCATCAAGAAGACGGCGCTCATCTACGGCCAGATGAACGAGCCTCCCGGAGCCCGCCTCCGCGTAGGTCTCGCCGGCCTGACCTCGGCGGAGTACTTCCGCGATCAGGGCCAGGACGTGCTGCTGTTCATCGACAACATCTTCCGCTTCACCCAGGCTGGTTCCGAGGTCTCCGCACTTCTCGGCCGCATGCCGTCTGCCGTTGGTTACCAGCCCACGCTGGCAACCGAGATGGGCGAGCTGCAGGAGCGCATCACCTCCACCAAGACCGGTTCGATCACTTCGGTCCAGGCGATCTACGTTCCCGCCGACGACCTTACCGACCCGGCGCCTGCCACCGCATTCACGCACCTCGACGCCACCACCGTTCTCTCGCGTGGTATCGCCGAGAAGGGCATCTACCCGGCTGTCGATCCGCTCGCGTCATCTTCGCGTGCTCTCGATCCGTCAGTCGTCGGCGAGGAGCACTATCGTGTGGCTCGCGCCGTCCAGGGTGTGTTGCAGCGCTACAAGGACCTGCAGGA
>DDWM01000004.1 GCA_002345925.1 Actinobacteria bacterium UBA2286
CTCCGCTCTGGTTGTCCTCGCCCGTTACCGCTATCATCTAAGCGTGCTGTTTACGGTTGAGCGTTGCGCTCGCCGAAGACCGGGAGGGGCTTGCGGTGGCGCTTTCGTCATCATCAACGTACATCTACGCCTACGTGGTGTTTGCTGTCGTCTACCTGGCGTCTAGCATCGCCTTCGTGCTTAACGCAGTACGCGTGAGCACGTCCCTTTCCAGGGTCAGAGACCTCACAGGCGATTCCGGGCAGACGTCTGCCGAGCCTGGTCCCGTGATTCGTGAGTATGTCTCGCACTCGCAGCGACTTGTCGACTACACCCAGCTTGCGACGCTTCTGCCGCTGGTCTACGTCGTCGGCAGTATGTTCCTCGGCTCACTCATCCTCGGCGGCACGGGTCACACCGGAGTCAACTACGGCTGGATCGCATTCACGGTGGCCGCGACGATCACGTCGATCGCGTTCGCGGTCCTCGGCATGCGCGAGTCTGCCAAGCTGGGGCATCTCAAGGATCTCGACGATGCAAAAGGCAACTCAGCGGACGTGTTGCAGCGCATCGGCGTCCGGCTCGGAATCAGTGCTGCGCTGCTGCTTCTCGTGGCCGTGTTCATGCTGCTTAACTTGTTCTCGGTGCTGTCCAGCATCGAAGGTCTACTTGGCGTGAAGTTTCTCATCTAGCGCCATTCATCTAGCGCTATCCCGCTGGTATAATCCGCAGGCACCACTCTTTAGCCCGGGTGGCGGAATTGGCAGACGCGTCGGTCTCAAACACCGATGGTGGCAACATCGTGCGGGTTCGATTCCCGCCCCGGGCACCAATCACTCCCCCGCAGCAGCCGCCCTTGCGCGAGCCTCGCCTGCAGCCTCGAGATTCCCCGCGGCGTCATATACTGCCGCCAGGTTCTCCCACGCAATGGCAAACCTGGGCGCCAGCTCGACCGACCTACGCATCGACTCCTGCGCACCTCCCAGGTCCCCGGCACCAGCCAAAGCCGCTCCCCTGCCGAGCCACGCCCGGGGATCAGTTGGAGCCAGGCTGAGCGCGGCATCGTATGCCTGCAGCGCCAGCTCCCAATCCTCGGCTGCGTTCAGAGTTGAAGCTGCCACGTAGAGGTCCCCAAGATCACGCAGCGGACGCGAGTCCCCGGGCATCCTCCGGCTTGCAGCCACGAGAAGGCTTACGCCATCATCAATCGCAGACGGATCAGAAGGTATCGCGTCGATTGCCGCTCTGCCGGCTGCCCACTTGAACGCCGGCTCCCAGGACGCAAGAGAGCCGGCCGCGCTGAATGACCGGGAAGCCATCGGCCACTCTCCGCGCCTGGCGAGATCGAAGCCCTGTCCGACCCGAGCGTCAGCGGCAACTCCTCCGGTTCCGAGCAATGCGAGCATCCCGAAGCCGACTGCGGCCAGAACCAGAACGTGTCGCCCAATCGGGTTATCGCGCTCCTCTCGGCTCTGATGGGCCGAAAGTCCCACCACGGCGCCAAGAATCACCGCAAGCGCAGCACCGGTATCGAGCGTTACGAAGTGGAACTGCAGCGCGGCCAACGCCCCCGCAAGCGATCCGCCGAGCGCTGCCCCCAGCTGGGTCTGCGAAGTCGATCGCACGCGGAGCAACGCAGCACCCGAGAACCAGATGATCGCAAGAGCCGCGACAGCGCCCGGGATGCCCGTTGAGGCCGCAATAGACAGGGCGATGTTGTGCGGGTCATCGAGCGCCTCGACACGTCCGCGCGGGTCCACCTCGGCAGATGTCGCGAACATGGTGTGCGCACGCCCAAAACCCGAAGGTCCCCAGCCGAGGAATGGCCGCTCGGCAATCATCGGCACAGTCGAAGACCACACCGCCAGCCTGCCGGTCGCGGTTGCTGATGCGGTACCACCGCCGGTCACCCTCGCTGCCGAGACCGGAGTCAGCGCTATCGAAACCAAGAGCACTCCGACGACAACAGCCGAGGCAAACCACAAGCGATTGCGGCCTCGGGGCTGCATCGCAGCGAAGACCGCCGCGCCCACACCGAGGGCGATCCAGGCGCCGCGCGACCCGGAGAAACCTGCGGCAGCGGCCCCGAGCACCAGTGCGAGCCACCCGCCCACCCGCCAGATGCGCTCTGTGTCTTGCAGCGCTCGGTCGGCCGCAAACGGAAGCACGAGCGCGAGGAACACTCCCAGGTTGGACGCGTTGCCCAGAGTCGCTGCCGCACGTCCCGAGTCAAACGCCGCTGACGATGGCATCGGATCGATTCCAAGGCGCTGGAGCGCCGCGTAGACCCCGACAAGCACGAGGGTGACAACAGCGAAGCGCCCGCACGTGCGGCGCAGATCCTCCGGATGCGACGCGATTGCAGCCACCGCAAGGGCCACCCAAGCGACAGCCGAGAGCAGTCCGGTGTAGTTCGGGTAGGCGCCAACCAACGCCAGGCGCACATCTCCGGCGGTCACCAAAGAGAGCACGGCGAGCAGCACAAGAGCGCCGACGGCCCACACGATTCTAGATTGTGCAGCCCGCGCAATGCGTGCCTGCGCGGATTCATCAAGAGCGACTGCCACGCAAGCCAACGACGCAAAGGCCATCGTCGCAACAAGCTTGGCGGGACCAAACGGGTTGAGCCCCGGCGGATAGATCGCAAGCGCAACGCCACACAGGCCGAGAGCCGCAGCGGCTCCCGGCGTCACGATGCTTCGAACCCTACTCCGCGTGCCCGACATCGCTCAGCCACGGGATCAGCGTGTCTCCGGACAAACGAAGCGTGATAACGCCTGTGTAAGCTCCCCCGCCGGTGATGTCCTGCGCCGTGTTTGGATCAAGCCGCAAGAGCACGTTTCGTCCCTTGAACTCGTACGGCTTCGCGGGCTTGCCCTCCGGAGCGCTCTCTGACACCAGAGCGACCACGGTGTGTATGCCGCTCATCCGCGGACCAAACCCATAGATGCCGATCGTCACCCTGTACTTCGAGTCGGCCGTTGCAGCGTCCTTCGCAAGCATCGACAGCGTCTTGTCGGGTGGTGTTGTTATTGTCGTAAGATCCGCGCCGTCGGCTGCTGGCGCCACGGCCATGCTTGGCTGCATCGTCGTCGCAAGGCTCTGTTGCGTGCGGTCCTTGCCAACAACCGCGGAGGTTCCGATGACGGACCCAGCGGGCGTCGGGCCGGTTGCCTCAATGGACTTCTCGGTATCAGTACCGCCAATACCAAATGGAGCAGAGCCTCCACGATCCTGAGTGAGCAGCGCTGCCCCCACGAGCAACACGGCAGCCGACACCACTACGGCTATGATGCGTGCTCTGCGGCTCATGGCGGTTGGTCGAAACATGCGTCCTCCGTGTGAGTTGTGATGCGGCACAAACAGTGGCGGGACCCTGCAACGCAGAATCCCGCCAACTGCAGAATCCCTGCAAGTACTACTTCAGTATCTTCTGTATCGCAACGCGCGTGGCGTTGGAAACCGCCTTGGTGCTCCCAAGATACCTAACCTCGGCAATCTTATCGCGAACTGCTGCAAGTTTCGCGGCCACGCTGGGATTGAGCGAGTCCGTTGGTGTGAGCAGAAGAACCGACCCTGCCTGCCCCTGCAAGACGCCGCCAGCCAGCGCATCTGGGTAGTTCTCGCCAGTCGCGAACGCTACGTTGTTCCAGCCGAGACCATACACGTGGTCGACACCGTACTGGGCGACGATCACCGCAGTCTCATAGCGATTAGCCCCGCCGAGCCGAGGCGTGGCGTCAGCGCCACGGAGAAACGCGTCGAGAGAACTCTCGACTGCGGGCGCAACAGCTGCTGCGCTCCCAAGTATGATCGCCTTGGTCACACGATGTGTAGCCATGGAGTTCTTCGTTGACTCGGTCAGCGAGTCCTTCGCAGTGAGATATATCGGCCAGTTTGATGCCGCAGCAAGAGGCGATGCACCGAGCGCATCGGGGAAGTTCTCACCCGTTGAGATGAACGCTGTCCCGTCGTACGCATCGCCGAGACGATCGATGGTTTCCTCGGCGACCTTCACTGCTGTCTCATAGCGGTTCGCACCCGCCAGCCGCCGAACGTGCGCGGCACCTAGCGTGCTCTTCAGCGCAGACTCAACCGGGTTTCCGACAGCTGCAGAACTGCCGAGAATGATCGCATCAGATGCGCCGAGACGGTCAATCTCATCTGCAACCTGATACGGAAGGTACGTCGGGTTGGTAAGCAGGATCGGACCATCGTATGCGCCGGCAAGCGCAGCACCTCCGAGCGCGTCCGGCCAGTTGTAACCCGTGGAGATCACCACCGTCTTCGCGCCGTCCGGGAACGCCGCCAAGGACGCCATGATTGCAGTCTCTATACGTGTGGGCCCAAAGACCGGGGAGTATGCCGTGTCCACCGAGACGACAGTCTGTGTAACCACCTTCGACTCCGCATGCGCGAACTGGACAGCAGCCGCCGTCGAGGATGTAGGCACGCTCTTGTACCAGCTGTCCTCGTACAGATAATTGGTGTCGTCGATGAACTCAAGGAAGTAGCCGCCAGCCGAGAAGCCGGAGAACTCGAAGTCTCCGTCGTGGTACGTATACGTGGAGTTGATAAGCGCCCACGAGCCTGCCGGATCGTCCCACCAGAGCTTGACGTGCACGCCGGTCACTCGCTTGGCATCTCCGTCGGTCACGGAACCGCGCAGCTTCGCGGCAGGCGTAAGCGTCATGTTGTATCCCGGATGCGTTGACGCGCTTCCGCTGAGAACCACGTTGTCAGCCTGATCGATGCTCTGCGCCTCGCCGGAAGCCTTCCAGCCCTTGAAACCTAGTTCGTCGAACCAGCTGAACGCCACGAGTCGATACGTGCCGCTAGCGAGACCGCCAAGGGTGTACGTACCGTTCGCGGCAGTGAACGCGTTGGTCGCGCCGTCATAGGTCACCGGCTGCCAGGCCTCCCAGTCAGAGTTGTACTTGTACGCAGAAACGTACGCATTGCGCAGACCCTGGCCGTTCTTATCGAGTATGGTGCCGGTGATCTTGTGGGCACGGTCGAGCGGCATCTGCACCAGTGAGGTGGTGGATGGTGCGGTTACCGCGATGCTCGTCGCCGAGCTGATAGCGCCGGCATTGTTGTAGAATTCCGCAGCGTAGTCGAGCGTCGGCCCCGCCTCCACGATGTACGCACCAGTTGGCACCGGGATCTCGAACCAGCCCGCTGAGTCGGCGGTCATCTGACGATCCCACCAGTACTCATCTGAGAACGAGTCGTACACGTAGGTCGTGACCGGCACTGCAGCGATGTTCCCACTCGTGACAGCGTCTCGCACCTTACCCCACATCAGGCCGAGCGGAGCGCCACTCCAGTCTGCCGCAGACTTGGTGAGGGTGCGACTGCCGGTCCAGGTAGTGCCTCCGACCACGGCCCCGTTTATGGCTTCTGAGTCCGACCAGCCCGAGTTGTAATCCCCTGACGCTGGGTCGTTGATGCGAAGCCGAACCATCTTGCCCGCCGGAACGTACTTGAACGAGACGCGACCGGTGTAATCCGTTAAAACGGTGTCGCGTTCCCAGTAGAAGCCGTCCCAGTAGTCGATCGCAACCGGAATCCCACTGAGCTCACTCCCGTTGGGTCCGGTGATCCTCGCGCCGACCGTCCCCCAATTGGTTGTAGGGACAAGCGATGCGTCTATCGGTGTCGCGTACGTCGTGCCTGCAGCCAGCGTTATCGGGTTGGCCGTAGCGGTAGTGGTCTTTCCTGAGTAGAACTGGCGGTTGTAGTAGTAGCCGGTTGCAGACTCGGGGTAGAAATCGGCGACATAGTCTCCCGCGAAGTCGAAACGCACCTTGTACGTACCTGAGACCAGATTGCCGAGAACGTAGTCACCGTGCTCGTCAGTCTGCGTCATGCCCCGGTACGCACCGGTCGCCGAGTCGTAGATCGAGACATCCGCCCAGGGAATCGCCTCAGAAGTGTTGTTGTTTTGCACGTGTCCGAGAATACGCGCAGAGCTCGCAAGCACCGCATCCTTGCCGGTCACGATTCCGCCGACGCCCACCACGATGTTGGTGCCGGTATTCGCGGCGTCATAAACCGTGCCACCGGGTGTGTCTGCGCCGCCGAACGCCTTCGTCAGATAGCGTCCGTTCATGTCGTAGAAGACGATGCGGTATGTACCGGGTTCCAGACCGATGTAGTCGTAGTATCCACCGGAGTCCGTGACCTTCTGATGTGAGCCCTCAGACACCTCGTTCCAGTTGCCAGCTGATCCGGAAAGCACGATCGCACCAATGCCAGCGATGCCATTACCACCGGAGTCGGTGATGCGTCCCTTGATATGTCCGAGTCGCACCATCGAAACATTCACACCGCTCACCACGTGCATCGGCGCTACGTTCATCCATGCGGCACTGTCGATGTCTGTCCCGCCGCCATACCACTGCGACTTGTACCGGTAGTCGTAGTCGGTGAACTCGATCTTGTAGCGCCCCACCGGAACCTGGTCGACCTTCCAGTCACCAAGACTGAGAGAAGTCGCACCCCACATTCCGTCCCAATTCCAGTTTCCGAATCCGTCTTGGGTGTACGCAGATATCGAAATGCCAGAGACCTTGGAGCCGTCTGTGGAATCGGTGACCACTCCTGCGATAGACCCGTGCTCCCACATCGCAAGCGTCATGTTGGCCGTCGTTGTCCCCTGATCGGTCACCACAACGTTGGAAGCACCCGCAACCGTATAGCTGTTGGGATAGAACTTGTCGCGATAGCCCGAGTTGCTCCACTTGTTGAACCAGTCGTAGAAGTGAAGCTTGTATGTGCCCGCCGGCAGATCGAACGCGTACTCCCCGGTCGTGTAGCTTACCTGGAAGTCGTTTCCCCACTCATCAGCGAAGACTTGGTTCCAGGCACCGCCGTCCCATTGCCACGCCTCGACCATGATCACATAGTCGGAGTCGAAGTTGCCGGTGATCGGTACGCCGTAGGGATCTTTGACGATGCCGCTCACCGTCCCCCAGCCCGGTTCCGCCGATGGCGTGACCGAAGCGGATGCCGGTAGCGGAATCGCAACGAGCGAGAGCATCGTCGTGATCGCCACCATCGCCGAGAAGAGTCTCCGAATAGACGATGCCTTACGCATTGAGCGACCTCCCATCCCCTTGGCGCAGCGACCTTTGCCGCTTCACGCCAACCCGCGCCCCACCGCGGATATAAAGATTGTGCGCCCGTTACACAGGCTTAACAACTGGAATCTTATTCCTCGGCTTCCGACGCTTCTCCTCGGCCTGCGGCGCGATACAGCGGTACACCAGCCAACAGGAATACTGCACCCACAAGCCAACCTATCGGTATCGACCACACCTTCGCCATCCAGCCAAGCGCAGGCTGTCCTCCTGCCCCGCCGATGTCCGCGAAAAAAGCGTCGAGCGAGAGCACCGTGGCTCTCTGCGCCGAGGGAACGTGCTCGTTCAGGTACGCGTGCCGAATCGGTCCCACCACTCCAAAGACAACGCCCCACCCGATCCAGAGTGCCGAGGCGATGAGCAGCGGTCCGGTTCCCGGCGTCTTGGTAAGCAAGCCGACCGCGCCGATCGCAGCAACGAAAGCGGCCAGCAGCGCCGAGCACACCGCAAGCACGCTCCACGCTTTGCGGCGAAGCTCACCCGTGCGCATGATGCGGCCGACAAACAAGTTCCCGACGATGCTCGCGAGCGCCGCCGATGCCGCAAGCACTCCGGAGACCCACACGTACTCTTTGCCGAGCAGATCAAGAGCGAAGCGCTGCCAGGAGTAGAAACCGTACATCCCGAAGACTCCGCCAACGAGCGATACGAACATGAGCGGCCGCACCACGCGATTGCGCCACCCGTACTTCACACCGGCGTCAAAGACCTTGCGGGTCTCCTCGGCAAATGTTGATATCTTCAGCGGCCGTGGCTGGAAGCCGAGGTCCTTCATCATGACCATCGCGGCGACAAAGCACGCCAGGAGCAACACCGCCCTCACGATGTACGGCCACGACAGGTCGACTTGGCCGAGAAACCCGCCCGCGAGTGTCCCGACCAGCATCGTCGAGCCCGAGATCATTCCGCCCCAGGAGAAGACCCGCTCGCGGGCGCCACTGTAGCCGGTGTGGTCAAGCGCATCCACGAGCCACGCATCAACGGCACCAGTCTGAAATGTGAACCCCAGGCCGATGATCACCGAGGCGCCAACGAATGCCCAGAATCCCCAGCCAAAGCTCGCCGAGGCAACGTATAGCAACGTCGAAATGAATAGCGTGATGTTGCCGAGCAGGAACGAGACTTTTCGACCGATCGTGTCAGCGACCACGCCTGTTGGGATCTCGAAGATGATCTGCCCGACCGTGAACGCGGTGTTCACCAGCATGACCTGGAAGATGTCGAGGCCAGCACCCATGAGAAACAGCGTGTTTATGCCCCAGATGAGCGACGCGGCGAGCGTGAAGAGCGCGCTCGTTGTGAGATACGCACCGATTACTCCCCGGGGAGTGTGGACCGCAGCTATGTGAGACCTCCTCGGCACAAAGGGGTAGGTGCATAATCAAGCGTATGTAGTAAGTTCCCAGAAACCCGAAGTCGCGACTCCAGGGGGCGGAATGCAGGACAGGGCCGGATTTGAGGAGTTCGTTCGACAGCTTCCAAAAGCGGAGCTGCATGTACACCTTGAGGGCACCCTTGAGCCTGAGCTCATGCTCGCACTTGCCGAGCGCAATCGGATTCCGGCACCGTTTCCGGACGTTGATAGCGCACGGGCGGCGTATGACTTCGCCGACTTGCAGTCATTCCTCGACCTCTACTACGCCGGCGCGAACGTTCTCCAGACCGAACAGGATTTCTACGACCTCACGCGTGCTTACCTGAGCCGTGCCGCGCAAGAAGGCATCCGGCACGTGGAGCCATTCTTCGACCCGCAGACCCACGTGGTCCGCGGCGTTCCCTTCGGCGTTGCCCTCGCAGGTATCCTGCTCGCGCTTGAAGATGCCGAGGAAGACTTCGGCATCACGTATCGGCTGATCATGTGCTTCCTGCGCGACATGCCTGCAGACGACGCCACGCATACGCTGCACACCGCACGCCTCTACCCCCACCGCATCGTAGGAGTGGGACTCGATTCTGCCGAGCTGGGCAATCCGCCTGAGAAGTTCGCGGGCGTCTTCGCCGAGGCGGCAGAGCTTGGCTATCGCCGCGTGGCGCATGCAGGCGAAGAGGGACCGGCGTCGTTCATCACCGACGCGCTCGACATGCTCGGCGCCGAGCGGATCGACCACGGAGTGCGCTGCCTGGACGATCCCGCGGTCGTTGCGCGCCTTGTTGCCGACCGGGTGCCGCTGACGGTCTGCCCGCTTTCCAATGTGAAGCTGCGCGTCTTCGACGAGATGTCAGCGCACCCGCTGAAGCAGATGATGGACGCCGGGCTGCTGGTGACAGTGAACTCGGATGATCCCGCATACTTCGGCGGATACCTCACAGAGAACTTCATGGCGGTCGCCGATGCACTCGACCTCACTCTGGCTGATATGACTGCCCTGGCGAAGAACTCCTTCGAGGCGGCGTTCATCGACGAAGCTCAGAAGGCGACTTACATCGCCGAGATCGATGCGTACAGCGCAGGCGTCTCAGCCTCCTAGGCGTAGCGAACACCTGTTCGCTTTTGTGGCCGAACGGTGGTAGACTGCAGCTCGTGTAGCCCCGCTCCCGGAGGTCACGATGCCGCAGCCAGCCCCACCTCAAACCGCACTGCCGGAAACCGCCGAGGCACTTCTTTGCGACCTCAACCCGGGGCAGCGCGCGGCTGCATCGCACGGCAGCTCTCCACTGCTGATCGTCGCGGGTGCCGGCACTGGCAAGACCAACACGCTCGCCCACAGAGTCGCGTACCTCATCTCGGCAGGCACTGATCCCGGACGCATCCTGCTCCTAACATTCTCCCGCCGAGCGGCTCAGGAGATGGTGCGCCGCGTCGATGGACTGCTGCGTCATGGCCAAGAGCGTGGTACGGCCCCCGGCGGCAAGAAAGTCTGGGGCGGGACGTTCCATTCGGTCGCCGCCAGGCTCCTGCGCGTGCACGGGCGCGACATCGGACTGGAACCCAACTTCACGATCCTCGACCGCTCCGATGCCGAGGACCTCATGCACATGGTACGCACCGATCTTGACCTCGGCAGAAAGGGCAAGCGATTCCCGCAGAAGGGAACGTGCCTGGATATCTACTCGCGATGCGTGAACGCGCAGCTGCCGCTTGAGGACGTGCTCAAGACGGCGTTTCCGTGGTGCAAAGACGACGCCGAGGACCTGAAGCGGCTGTTCGTGGCGTACACGGATGCGAAAGAGACGCAGCAGATACTCGACTACGACGACTTGCTGCTCTTCTGGCGCGGGCTGCTCGACTCCCCCGCCGGCGACGCGGTGCGCGAGCGCTTCGACGCCGTGCTGGTGGATGAGTACCAGGACACGAACGCTCTCCAGGCCGATATCGTCGCGCTGCTGCGTCCCGATGGCACCGGCGTGACGGCCGTCGGCGATGACGCCCAGTCGATTTACTCGTTTCGCGCCGCGACGATCAAGAACATCTTCGAGTTCCCCGAGCGCTTCGACGGCGCCACTGTGCTCACGCTCGAGCAGAACTACCGCAGCACGCAACCGGTCCTCGACGCCACCAATGCGATCATCGCTTCTGCCGAGGAGCGCTACGACAAGGCGCTCTGGACCGAGCGTGAAGGCGGCGCGAGACCTGCGCTCGTCACCTGCCGCGATGAGGTCGAGCAGACCGACTACGTGATCGAACGCATCCTCGGCCATCGCGAAGAGGGACTCGCGCTCAAGCGGCAAGCGGTGCTCTTCCGCGCGGCGCATCACTCGGCGGCACTCGAGCTTGAGCTCTCCCGCCGCAACATCCCGTTCCACAAGTACGGGGGCCTCAAGTTCGTGGAGACCGCGCACGTGAAGGACCTCAGCAGCTTCCTGCGCCTGGCCGAGAACCCACTCGACTCCATGGCGGGGCTGCGCGTGCTACAGCTCGTTCCGGGCATCGGGCCGCGCAGTGCCAGCGAGCTCATGGGCACTCTGCGAGATAGCGGCGGCGACTTCGACTCGTGGGTGTCGTGGCCCGCACCAGAGGCCGCAGCCGGCACCTGGCCTGAGTTCGTCACGCTCATGCGCAATCTCGCGCACGCACCGGTGAGCGAGGTCTCGGCGCAACTGCACGCTGCGCGTATCTTCTACGCCCCGCTCGCCGAGACCCGCTACGACAACGCGACGGCGCGCCTTGCCGACCTGGAGCAAGTCGAACGCCTCGGCTCACGCTTTCCGGACCGCACCCGCTTCCTTGCCGAGATGACACTTGACGCTCCCAACTGGACCGGCGACTTCGCTCAGCCGCCATCGCTCGACGAGGACTATCTGATCCTGTCGACGATCCACTCGGCAAAGGGGCTTGAATGGGACGCCGTCTACGTGATCCACGCGGCTGACGGGAACATCCCGGCCGACCTTGCGTGCGGCAGTCCCGAAGAGATCGAAGAGGAGCGACGGCTCTTCTACGTGGCTTGCACACGCGCCAAGAACCACCTCTACGTGACGCATCCGCTCAGGTACTACGCAGCCGGCCGTGGATTCTCGGACAGCCATGGCTATGCGCAGCGCACGCGCTTCATCCCCGACACGCTCCGGCCGCTCTTTGCCGAGGCGCAGGCACGCGAGACGACCGCCGCTGATGACACCGCAACGACAGGAGTACCGCGAGCCACAACGGCGAGCATCCGGGCAGGCGTGAAGTCGATGTGGGGGTAACAACACCAGATTTTGGGTGGCGATGAATCCGCCAGTGCGGGACAATACCCTTCGTGGCACGAACAACGAGGGGGTTTCGTGACAGTAGCAGTCGACGTCCGGGATCTCCGGAAGCAGTACACGATGGGCGAGACGGTACTTGACGTCTTGCGCGGCGTTGACCTCACCATCGAACACGGAGAAGTCGTCTGTGTGATGGGTCCGTCCGGCTCCGGCAAGTCCACCCTGCTCAATATCGTCGGCGGACTCGATCGTCCTTCTGGCGGTGCCGTGATCGTCGAAGGCGACGACCTCGCTGCCATGGATGACGAGCGCCTCGCGGATTACCGGCGACATCAAGTGGGCTTCGTCTTCCAGTCGTTCAACCTGATCCCGACGCTCAGCGCCCGCGGAAACGTGGAGCTGCCTCTCGTGTTCGCAGGGATCGCCCGCGCGGATCGCTCAGTGCAGGCCGCCTCGGCACTCGAGTCGGTCGGACTCGGACTCAGGCTCGACCACAAACCCACCGAGCTCTCCGGCGGCGAGCAGCAGCGCGTGGCAGTCGCCCGCGCCGTCGTCAACGGCCCGGCCATCATCCTCGCCGATGAGCCGACCGGGAACCTCGATACCACCACCGGCCACGAGATTCTCGAACTCATCAAGACCATGAACGCCGAGGGACGCACATTCCTGATCACGACCCACGACCGCGCTGTGGCTGAGGCTGTAGCGCACCGCATCGTTCACATCACCGATGGATCGATCGTCAAGATCGAGCAAGGAGGAGTCGCGTGAGCACCCATAAGACGAAGGCGATCGCGCTGGGGCTGGTATGCGTCCTGGCCTGGATGCCAGCGAGTGCACTGGCCGCCACGACGACTGCAACGATCTCACCGGCAGCTGACGGCGCCACCGATCCGGTGATTCCGGATATCGCTGTACCAACTCCCAAGCCGGCGCCGGTGCTCGTCATCGCCTCGTACAAGACGTCGACCAAGCGGGTGCTGGTCGGAGCGAGGTTCAAGCTCACCCTGGAGATCGATAACGCCACAGCAAGGCGAGCCGAGAACGTCGTCGTCTCACTGCAGAGTGGAGCGGCAGGCGGAGTCGCCGAGGGGGCTACCGCAGGCGGCGGCCTCTCCGTAGTGGGCTCAGGCAACGCCAAGTTTCTCGGCACGATCAAGGGCTCTCAGTCCGAGTCTGTCTCCTTCGATGTCATGGCCGGACCCGGCACTGCGGCAGGAACGTACACGGTCCCGGTGACCATCGCCTTCGAGTACAACGGCGAGCGCCAGGAGATCACACAGACGATCGGCATCGTGGTGGAGCGTGACGCTAAGTTCTCGATGGTGCTCTCTGAGCTACCCGATGAGAGCATGGTCGGCGAAACATTCGACGTGAGCTTCGAGGTCGCCAACACGAGCGGCTTCGCCCTCTCGGCAGTCACCATCAGCGTTGAGGCCACTGACGCCATCGTCGCTGATGGCAAGCTCTTTCTCGGCGCCTTTGACGCTGCTGGCAGCGAGGCCATAGACGTCCAGATAACTCCCGAGAAAGCCGGGGACCTTGAGGTCGTGCTCGTTGTGTCGTACCGCGACGACTTTGGCCGAGACCGGTCATTCCGTGCTCCCTACACCGTGAAAGTCACCGCAGCACCGAAGGACACGGACGAGCCCGACGCAGGCATGGAGCAGCCCGCAAGCGAGGGCAACTGGTTCAGTGAGTTCTTCCTGGCGCTCTTTGGACTCGGCTCGTAGCATGCGCCCTCGCGACCTCATCTTCCTCGTCGTATCGAACCTGCGACGAATGAAGCTCAGACTCGCCCTGACGGCGCTTGGCGTTGTCATCGGCACCTCGGCGATCGTGCTGATGGTGTCTCTCGGCGTTGGCCTCCAGCGCAGCGTCGTCGATTCGCTCGGCGACCTTGGCGCGGCCACGCACATCACGGTGATGACCGGATATGAAAGCGTCACCGGTGCCGAGTCCAAGACACTCGATGACCGGACGGTCGCAAAGTTCGAGGATATGGAGCACGTCGAGTCGGTCATGCCTATCGTGATGGCCATGACGGTTCAGGAGCTCTCGTACAAGAAGAACAGCACCAGCGCCAACACCCAGGGCGTGTCGCCGGACAAGCTTGAGGAATTCGGCTACAAACTCGCCGACGGGCGCTTCCCGCGAAACGACAAGGAAATCGTGATCGGCTCGGCCGTGCCTGCGATGTTTCTTGGCGCATTTCCGGGTGAAGAGACCTCGTACGAGCCGTCGCTCGACTTGCTCGGCAAGCGAATCGTAGCCACGGTCGTCGAGTATCCGTCCGAGGAAGCGTACGCACAGAACCCAATGGCGGAGGCTACAGAGCGCAAGTACAAGCTCACCGTGGTCGGCATTCTTGAGAAGGCCGACATGGGAACGGACTCCTCGGTGTACACGACCCTCGAAGCCGCGCTGGATTACAACGGGACAACCACGCGCCGACCAACGTACGAGACAGTCATGGTCAAAGCCGATTCTGCCGAGTCCGTGGCAGGCATAGAGAAGGCCTTGCTTGAAGAGGGCTTCCAGACGTTCTCGGCACGCTCCATCCAAGACGCGACGTCGCAGATATTCATCATCGTGCAAGTGGTCCTCGGGGCACTCGGCGGGATTGCGATGATCGTTGCAGCGCTTGGCATCGCCAATACGATGACGATGTCGATCTATGAGCGCACTAGAGAGATCGGCATCATGAAAGCCGTCGGTGCCTCCAACCGCCAGATCAAGCGGGTATTCCTCGGCGAGGCGGCCGTCATCGGTGTCTTCGGAGGCCTCGGTGGGCTCGCATTCTCCAGTGCGGGCGCGGCGCTCGCCAACCTCTTCCTTCAAAGCATGATCGCCGCGAGCACACCAACTGGCGGCGCAAGTGAACCGACCAACTTCTTCTACATACCGCTGTGGCTGGCGATCTTCGCGGTTGCTTTTGCCACCGGCGTCGGCCTGCTCTCAGGCGTGCTGCCTGCAGTCAGAGCCGCGAACCTCGACCCGCTTGTCGCACTGCGACACGAATGATGGAGGCAAGAATGAACGTGTTCACCGGAGTCCTGACAGCGCTCTTCAAGCCGGCGAAGGGCGTCGACGCCCTACAGGGAGCGCTCAAGTATCTGTGGATCCCGCTCGTCATCATCCTGGCCGCGTCAGTCGTCGGCAAAGCAGTCATCGCGGCTCCGATGCAGTCCAAAGTGCAGCAGGAAGCCGCCGACACCGCGCTCAAGGCTCAGACCGAGCAGATGTCAGCCGAGGAACGAGCGTCGTTTGAGAAGGATATGGAGCAGATCGGTGGCGTTGAGACCATCAACACGGTCGCGAACACCGCCGCTATCGTCTTCGGAATCGTTGGTGCCGCCTTCGCGCTGCTCTATATCGGGACGTTCTTCTTCGTGGCGGCTCGCACCTGGGGCAACGGTGTGAACTTCTCGGTGATGCTCTCGGTTGCAGGGTTGTCGCTCTTGCCGCATGCGCTAAGGAACATCGTGCAGATGATCTACATGGGCGTCACAGGCGTCTTGCTGCAGTATCCGGGGCTTGGGGCACTCGTTGCTCCCAAGGATGCCATGACAGCGCCAAGCACGGCATACGCGGTCCTGTCGCAGATCGACCTCTGGGTGATCTGGGGAGTCATCGTGCTCTTTGGCGCGTTAATGTCGAAGACGGTGGGGCTTGAGAAGAAGCGTGCCGTGGCCGGCATCACCGCATTCGTGGTGATAACAGGGCTCTTCCAGGCCGTACCGACGATCGTCTCCGGCGTCTTCATGCGTGCGAGCGGGATGTAGTCCTAGCGCCGCGAGTCTGCCAGGTCGAGGATCTTCGCACTCGCTTCCAGGCAGCTCACGTGATAGAACGCCTCTTCGAGAGTGGCGCCCTTCGCAAAAGGCCCGTGCGTCTTGAGCACCGCGACCTTCTTCTCCGCGAGCGCTGCCGAGAGGAGCTCAGCTGCTTCGGGTGATGCGATGGTCTGCTCGGCGGAAACAACAGGAACGTCGCCGAGGATCGCTTTGCTCTCGGAATCGAGCGCGGTGATCACATCCGAGATGAGCGAGCGGTGGATCGTGTGTACCGTGTGGGCGTGGACGATCGCGCGCGCGTCGGTCGCCAGGTAGATGGCGCGGTGCACGACAAGCTCGCGACTGCAGCCTTCGTCCTCGGGACAGGAGTTGATGCCCGTCTCGAGTATGTCGGCACGCGTGAGGCGACCTAGCATCGAGCCGCTCCGAGTGATGAGAATGCGCTCCCCCACCCGGACGCTCATGTTCCCGCCGTGGCTGGAGATGGCGCCCGTAAGGAACAGGTCGCGACCGGTCTCGCGGAACGATGCGTAGAGTTCGTCGGAGACCATGATCATCGAGCTAGCACCATCGCAAGGTCGTAGATGTGTCGTTTGAGTTCGTGATGATGGCTGTAGCACACCTCGAACGTCTCCAGCGCCATATCGGCGTTCTGCAGACAAACCGCTTTGCCGCTCTCACCAGCAAGCAGGGCTTCTACGGCCGCCGCTCCCATGCGACTGGCTAGCGTCCTGTCGAACGCCGACGGCGACCCGCCACGCTGTATATGGCCGAGCACGACCGCGCGCACCATGTGCCCGCACGCCTCGGTGAGGTCCTCGGCAAGTCCGAAAGCATGAGCCGCACCCTCAGAGACGACGATGATCGAGTGCTTCTTGCCGCGGGCGATGCCCTGGGCGATCGACGCACAAATGTCCGAGATCTTCCATGGAACCTCAGGGATGAGGATGCAGTCCGCTCCGGCAGCAAGGCCGGAGTAGAGTGCGAGCATGCCGCACGAGCGTCCCATGACCTCGATGATGAACGTGCGCTCATGGCTTGAGGCGGTATCGCGCACCTTTGAGGTGGCGTCGCAGATCGTGTTCTGAGCGGTATCGAAGCCGATCGTGGTGTCGGTGGCGGCGATATCGTTGTCGATAGTGCCGGGTACGCCGATGACCTTCACACCGCGCTGATCTAGCTCCTCGGCAGCGCGATACGTGCCGTCGCCTCCGATTACCACAAGCCCGGTGACGTTGTGCTCGGCCAGACGAGAGACGGCCATGCTCAGGCCCTCTTCGCCGAACATGCGCTCAGAGCGAGACGTGCCGATGAATGTGCCGCCACGGTCGAGAATGCCACCGACGCTTGAGAGCGTCATGGGCACGAACTTCCCGTCGAGCAGGCCTTCGTAACCGTGCTCGATGGCGAGCGTGTTGCACCCTTGGTCGATGGCAGTGCGTACAACGGCGCGCACGGCGGCATTCATACCCGGCGCGTCGCCCCCGCTAGTGAGCACAGCGATGCATGGCTTGCCGGACATGGACTACTCCCCCTCCGTAAACACCCCGATAGATGAAAGCCTCTCAAACCGCTTCTCCACAAGGCCCTCGAGTTCCTGCCCGCAGAGCGTATCAAGCGCCGAAGATATTGCGCTCTCGACCCTGACGAAGACAACAGCCGCGTCGCGATGTGCTCCGCCAAGCGGCTCGGGGACGATCTCGTCGGCAATGCCGAGACGCACGAGGTCGTCCGCAGTCATCTGCAGACACGCCGAGGTTTCCGGCGCGCGGGACGAGTCCTTGTAGAGGATCGAGGCGCATGCCTCGGGACTGATAACCGAGTAGTAAGCGTTCTCAAGCATGATTAGGCGGTCGCCAAATCCGATCGCGAGCGCTCCACCGCTGCCGCCTTCGCCGATACCGACCGCAACGACCGGTACGCGAAGTGCCGCCAGCGTGGCGAGGTTCTCGGCAATCGCCCAGCCCTGCCCGCGCTCCTCGGCTTCAAGGCCAGGATGCGCGCCCTGCGTGTCGACGAACGTCACGAGCGGCAGACCGAACTTCTCGGCCATGAGCATCGCTCGGCGCGCCTTGCGAAGGCCCTCCGGATGCGGGCTGCCGAAGTTGCGGCGGATGTTCTCTTTGGTGTTCTTGCCTTTGCGATGGCCGAGCACCATACAGCGTCGCCCGGCGATGGTCGCCAGACCCGCAAAGATCGCCTCGTCGTCGCCGTAGAGGCGGTCGCCGTGAAGCTCAAAGACCTCCGAGCAAAGCGCTGCAACGTAATCCTGCGTCTTAGGACGCTCGGGATGGCGCGCGACTTGTACGCGCTCCCAGGGAGAAAGTGCCTGGTAGACCGTTATGCGAAGATTCTCAACCTCAGCCTCGAGCTCCGCGATCTCCTCGCCAAGGTGAAGCTCTGCAGCAAGGTCTAGCGCTTTGAGGTCAACGAGCTTCTCTTCAAGCTGGGCGAGCGGACGCTCGAACTCCATCACAAAGCGAGACACTACTCATCACCGCCTTCGGTCAAGACCGGACAGGCAGCGCCGAGAGCGGCTTCGGGCACGTCGCCCACGCACAGATAGTCGAGCACTCGCGCGATGCTTTCGCGCAGGTCACCACGGGCAACAACCTCATCGATCATGCCGTGCTGCACCAAGAACTCGGCCGTCTGGAAGCCCTTCGGCAAGCTCTGGCGAATCGTCTGCTCGATGACCCGCGGACCCGTGAAGCCGATGAGTGCGCCCGGCTCGGCCAGGATCACGTCGGCAAGCACCGGGAAGCTCGCGGTGACGCCACCGTACGTGGGATTCGTGAGGATCGAGATGTACGGCACACCGGCGCGCGAGAGCCGCTCGGCAGCCGCGGACGTCTTGGCCATCTGCATGAGCGAGAGCATGCCCTCTTGCATGCGAGCGCCGCCTGAGGCGACCGCAAGGATGAGCGCGCGATCCTCGGCCTGCGCAAGCGCGAACGCGCGGGCGATCTTCTCACCCACCGCCGAGCCCATCGATGCGCCGATGAAACGGAAGTCCATCGCACCGATAACGACGGGATGTCCGCCGAGCAGCGCACGCCCGGTCACGACCGCCTCGGCAAGGCCCGTCTTCTCCTTAGCACCAGCTAGGCTCTGCGCATACGACTTCTTCGCCGAGAAACGCAGCGGGTCGAGAGACGACAGCCCGGCCTCGGTCTCCTCAAACGTGCCTTCATCGGCAAGCGAGAGAACCCGGTCTGGCGCAGACATGTCGAAGTGGTGCGTGCAATGAGGACACACCTGGAGGGTGTTCTCCAGGGCGCCTTGATAAAGCGTGTGCTTGCACGAAGGGCATTTGAGCCAAACACCGTCGGGTAGGTCGGCCGACTTGTCTGCCGACGCAACCGTGTAGCGTCGTCCTTCGCGAGCTTTGAACCAATCCGAGATGGGCAATGAGACTCCCAGGTCGGTAGCGTGTAAGTTCCGCGCACCGGTATGGACCGGTCACGTCAAGTGTATAGAATAGCGCGGCACCGCCCCGAAGGCGATGCCGCGCGTCATTTTGAGCTCTCCGCTTCGGTAAGCGGCTTAGAGCGAGAAGTCCTTTTCGCCGTTGAAGACAGCCAGTGCATCGGCCGCACTCCAGTCGGCAAGCGTGATAGCCGAGATGGCCTTTGTGAGGCGAACCGCCTCGGCAAGGGAGCGCTGGTGGATGTTGCGACCAGTCGCATTGCCCTTGGCGCCACCCACGTGGATCTGCTCCCACAGCTGCGTCAGGAAGACGTCGGCTGCAACCGTCGAGCCACCGGCACACACGAGGCTCGTGCGACCGGACGCCTTTGAAGCCTCAACGAGCTTCTCGGAAGAGGTCTGCGTGTCGTCACCCTTGGGCGGGTTCACCTTCACAAAGTCCGCACCAAGGCACAGGGCGGTTCCGGCAGCGCCGGCGATGAGGTGCGCGTCGGTCTCGTTCATGACCGCCTTGCCGCGCGGGTAGATCCACAGCACCACAAGCATGCCGAGAAGGTGTGCGTCAGCGATGAGCTGGCCTGCCTCGGAGAACATCTGCGACTCGTACTCGCTGCCGAGGTAGATCGTGTAGCCGAGGCCAACGACGTTCACGCCGTTCTCGCGCAGGTCGAGCACGGTCTGGATGTCGTAGAGCTGCGCCGAGTACGGATCGTCCTGGTGCTTGGACGGATCCTTGGCGGACGTCTTGACCATGTGCGACTTGGAGTTCGTCTTCACGAGGTAGTTGATCTCCGGGTAGTCCAACGCGTACTGCGACACGAGGCCACGCTGAGCGGCCAAGACGCCGCAAACACCCTGCGAACCGATGCGGAACATGTGCTCCGGCTCGTTGTCCTCAGGCGAGATGCCTTCGCCAAAGAAGTCATCGTTCAGGTGCTCGATCTTCTGGTCGCAGGCGAAGAGCATGAGCCTGCCAGTGCCGCGAGTGGCCGCCATGTAGTTGTCGATGTAGGTCTCACGAGCGGCAGCGGGTACATCTGCTGGCACACGGACCTGGTCACGAGTGATGCTGGGCATGAGTGTCCCTCCTTGGACTGATGGTGCAACAACCACGAAATACCTTATGCGAAGCGGGACCGATACGCTAGACGGTGCCCGCCAAATTCCCCCGATTTCAAAGCTGCCGCCGGGCCTCCATGCGTACGTGCGGCATTCCCGTGCGGCCGTAAGGGAACGGCTCGGCGGTGACAGTGGCAAAGCCAAGACGTCGGTAGAACTCCTCGGCATGAACACGCGAGTTGAGGAAGACAGGATCCAGACCAAGCTCATGGGCCTTGCGAACCGATTCCTCAAGCAGCGTCGTGCCGATACCCTCCCGCTGCCGCTCGAACGCTACCGCAACCTGGCGAATCTGCGCGGAGCCGGAATCGACGATCAGCCGTGCGTATCCGATAACGCGACCGTACTCAACAGCAACCAGGTGGTGCGAATGCGGATCGCTGTCCCCCCAGTTGTCATCGCGAGAGACGCCGAAAGGTGCCATCAGCACCTCGAAGCGCAGATCGGTCGCCTCAACCATGTATGGATCATCATGCGTCACCCACCGATACTCGATCACATCAGCCGCCAAAGCGGTTGGTGATAGGCATCCGGCGGTCTTTCCCGAACGCCCTCGGCGTGATCTTGATGCCGATCGGACCCTGCCTGCGCTTGTACTCTGCAGCGTCGACGAGCCGAACGACCCGGCGCACGGTTTCCTCATCTTGCCCCGACGCGATGATCGACCTCGCCGAGCAATCCTGCTCAACGTATGACACCAGAATGGCGTCCAGGACCTCATACGGAGGAAGCGAGTCCAGGTCGACTTGGCCAGGGCGCAGCTCGGCGCTTGGGGGCTTCTCGATGGTCGCCTCCGGTATGGCCATCCCGTGCGTGTTCCGCCAGATGGCAAGCTCGAAGACCTTTGTCTTGAAGACGTCTTTGATCGGAGCGAATCCACCGACCATGTCGCCGTAAAGCGTGCTATACCCCACCGAAAGCTCGCTCTTGTTGCCGGTCGCCAGCACGAGCCAGCCGAACTTGTTCGAGAGTGCCATAAGCAGTACGCCACGTACGCGCGCCTGCACGTTCTCCTCGGTGACGTCGGCCGGCAAGTCGCCAAACGTTGGCGAAAGCACCTGCTCAACGGCCGCAAGCGGGCCCTCTATAGGTATGGTGACGGTCTCGATGCCAGTGAGTCGCGCCAGCTCCAGCGAGTCGGCGACGCTGCCTTCCGAGGAGTACCTCGACGGCATCAAGACGCCGTGCACGTGCTCAGCGCCAAGCGCATCGGCGGCCAGAACGGCAGTGAGTGCCGAGTCGATCCCGCCCGATAGGCCGATAACGACATCCGTGAAGCCGTTCTTGCGGATGTAGTCACGCAAACCGAGCTTGAGCGCGTCGTACATCTCTTCGACCTCGGACTCGATCGGCTCGAGCCGTTCGATCGGCATCGCCTCAGCATTGGGGTCGATATCGATCACGAGGAAGTCCTCGGCAAACGCCTTCGCGCGAGCTACCACACCGCCGTTGGGGGCGATGATGACGGAGCGGCCGTCAAAGACGAGTTCGTCTTGGCCACCTGCAACATTGCAGTACGCGAACCACATGTCATTGCTCGCGGCGCGGTCGCGCAACATGCTCTCCCGCGAGCGCCCCTTGCCTACATGGAACGGTGATGCCGAGATGTTCAGCAACACGCGAGCGCCAAGCTGGGCCGCACGAGACGCCGGCTCAGGGAACCATGCATCCTCGCAAACGGTGATTCCGCAGCGCACACCGGCAATCTCAACGACAGCGTCTTCAACGCCTGCCTTGAAATAGCGCTCCTCGTCGAAGACGCCGTAGTTGGGCAGAAGCTGCTTGCGGTAGACGAGCTCGATCTTCCCGTTTCGGCAGAAGGCAGCAGCGTTGAACGTGCCCTCCGAGTCGCGATGTGCGTACCCGACGACGGCCGCGCACGGGGTCTTGCGCGCGAACTCCTCGGCAGCCTCCATCGATCGCTCCATGAAGTGCGGCTTGACGAGCAGGTCCTCGGGCGGATAGCCGAGCAGCGCCAACTCAGGCAGCAGCACCACATCAGCGCCAGCGGCCGAGGCTTCCTCGGCAGCCTTAAGGCAGAGCGCGAGATTACCATCGATATCGCCGACGATGGGATCGATCTGTGCAAGCGCGATACGCATTCGTATCCTGTCGCTGAGCTACCGGGGTCCCCCTGGTGTGACTAGTTTAGCGCACGATTGCCCGCTGAGGTGGGTATATATGCATTCGTAAGAAGGCGGGACCCTGGCAGAGATCGCGCCGGGGTCTCATGTGACTCTGGAGGTGAGAACGATGGCATCGCTCATGCGATGGGATCCGTTCGGTGACCTCCTCGCGCTACCGCGAGAGGTCGATCGATTCTTTGACTGGACCACACCGATGCGTACGCTGCGCGGTGAGGCCGAGATGAAGATGCTGGTGCCCACGATGGACGTACTCTCACGCGGCGACGATATGGTAGTTCGCGTCGAGCTCCCGGGCATCGATCCCTCGGCGGTGGATATCTCGGTGACTGAGGGCACTCTCGCCATCAGTGGTGAGCGTTCCGAGGAACACGAGACCACAGAGGAGGACTACATGCTCCGCGAGTCGAGCTGGGGCCGATTCGAGAGGCGCATCGCACTGCCCAAGGGCGTCGACCCGGCAACGCTGCACGCAGAGTTCACGGACGGTGTCCTCGAGATCAGCATTCCAAAGGCAGCTGTACTTGAGGAGCCCAAGACGCACCACATAGCGATTGGAAGTGGCACGCAGCACTAGCGGCCGCAAAGCGTAGAGGGGCCCCGACAATCGTGGGGGCCCCTCTACGCACGCGAGGCAAGCATCTACTGCTGCTTGGTTCCGACCATAACGACAACTTCGGTCTCGCCGTCATTCAGAGAGCCGGTGACCGAAACCGACCAGTCAGCGTTCTCAGCGGCAAAAGAGACCATCCGGTCTTCACCGGATGCGAAATCCGACGTGCTAACGACCTTCCAACCGTCCTTGGCGAGTGCACCCTCGTAGAAGGCCTTCACATCGTCGAGGCTATCGCTCGTTCCGATGGTTGCGGTATACGTTGCGGCGGTATCCGTCTTGAACCCGGCAGAGTCTCGAATCGTCCCCTCGTAAAGGGGGACTTCAGTCGGGAAATCGGCTGCCAGCTGGCCCTCTTCGCTGTTGATCTCCATGGACCCGTCTTCGCCGGTGATAGTGACCGAGTCGCCGCTCTCATCGACGCTGACACCCGTGGCACTCTCTACCGCCTTCTTGGCGATGCTCTCGCAGCCCCCTGCGCCGAGCGCCATCATAACGAGCACAATCGCGAGCACAATCGCCCAAAATCGCATCGCTCCCCCTCTCGTCGTGCGACGGGCCCCAATCCCGTCCCTCAGCATAGAGATACCACATCCGCGTATGCTATGTTCGAATAATCGGGGATGTTATGAAGATGGATGTGCACTGCCGAGAGGGGCACTTATGACCCGGATGCGATTCACTCGAAACGTCGTGCGAGTTGCTCTTGCCGCGATCGCGCTCACGCTGTTCCTTGCCGCGTCGGCATCGGCGGCCGACAAGTCCTACACGATGCCCGCGGTGAACATCAACGCAACTGTCGATGAGGCGGGTACGCTCCACGTAAGCGAGGAACGCCACTTCGACTTCAGCGGCTCGTTCTCGTTCGTGTACTGGGAGCTCGACAAGTCGCCCGACAACGCGCCTTACACCTACGGGCCGATCACGGTCCTGGGATTGAGTGGCCCCGGAGGCGCGTACACGCTCGAGTCCCCTGGTGGCGCGGGGCCGGGTACCTATACCGTGATCGACCAGGGCAACACGATTCGCATCGACGCATACCACTCAACCACGGACGCCGAGGCGACATTCGTTCTCGACTACGAAGTGAGCGACGCCGCAAAAGCGTGGGATGACACCGGCGAGTTCTACTGGAAGTTCATCGGGGATCGCTGGGATCACGGTGTTGGGACCCTGCACGTGGGCGTTGAGTTCCCCGGAAGCGTGAACGAAGCCGACCTCAAGGTCTGGGCTCACGGTCCGCTCACCGGCACGGTCACGAAGAGTGGCAGCAGGATGAACCTTGACCTTGAAGACCTGCAGCCGTACACCTTCGTTGAGGCGCGCGCGCTCTTCCCGCGCGAGGCACTTGTGCATGCGACGCCAACGCCGGGCGCCCGGCTGCAATCGGTGCTCGACGAAGAGGCGAAGCTCGCAAACGAGGCGAATGCGACCCGCCGCACAGCAAGAGCGCAGGTATTCGCCGCGACTCTGCTCGGCGTCTTGGTACCGCTCATCGGATTAGGGGTAGCCCTCTGGCTGTTCTTCAAGCACGGCAAGGAACGCAAGTCGGGCTACCCGGGCGGCTACTTCCGCGAGCTGCCAAGCGACTTGCCGCCGGCCACCGTGGGCGCCCTCTGGCGCTGGGGCACGATCGGGGACGACGAGACAGTAGCAACTCTCATGGACCTCGCAAACCGCGGCGTCATCAGCGTGCAGCCCAAGACGGAGACCAAGAAGGGGCTTCTCGGCAGTAAGTCCGAGAGCACTTATGAGCTCACGCTCAATTCCGAGAAGTGGTCGGGGCTCCAGCCGTTCGAGCAGGAACTGCTGTCGTTCCTGTTCACCACGATCTCCCGTGGAAACACTCTTACGATCAACGAACTCAAAGCTGCGGCAAAGAAGCGTCCTGAAACATTCGCCAACGGCATGACCAAGTGGAAGCAGTCCGTGCAGTCGGATGCCACTGATCGAGGCTTCTTTGAGAAGACCGGCGGGGCTCTGAAGTGGGTGTTCATCTTCGCGGCGGCCTTGATCACGTTCGGCGGCATCATGTCGTCAAGCTTCGCCATGAACCCCTGGGGTGCGCTTGTTGCGATTCCCTGCGCTGTTGGTATCGTCATCATCGCGTTCCAGATGCCGCGTCGCTCGCAAGAAGCCAACGAGCTGTACGCCAAGTATCGCGGCCTGCGCGACTACCTCCGCGACTTCAGCCGCCTCGACGAAGCTCCCCCCACGCACGTGGTCCTGTGGGAGCACTTCCTCGTGATGGCCGTAGTCTTTGGCATTGCCGAGAAGGTCATCGAAGCCATGCGCGTGAAGGTCCCCCAAGTGCTCGCCGACCCGGGACTGGCGCACACGCTGTGGTGGCTGTCATCCGGTCCCGGCTACGCCTCCCCTGCTTCGACGATGTCGAGCGGGTTCGCCTCGGCAGCAAGCATCGCCAGCAGCCAGATGTCGAGCTCGAGTGGTGGCGGAGGCGGCTTCTCGGGCGGTGGTGGCGGCGGTGGTGGCGGAGGCGGCGGCGGAGCGGGCTAGTACAGGCCGAGCGACACCAGCAGTCCCTCGTCGATACGCGTGAGGGTCTCGCTGTCGAGCCGGGCGACGGGCGCGCCTGCCAGGCGACTCTTGTCGATCGTGCGCACCTGCGAGCACTTGGCCACCGACGGCTTCGAGAGCGTGCCGTCGGGGAGCTGGACGTTCACGCGGTACCACGCTTTCGCGACACTCGATGTCACCGGGACCACGATCGTGGTGGCCGAGCGCTGGTTGCCGACGTCGTTCTGAACCACGACGACGGGCCGCTTCCCTCCCTGCTCCGATCCCAAGACCGGCTCAAGGTCCGCCCACCAGAGTTCACCTCGGCGCGGATAGCTCACCACTGGTCAGGCTCCAGGCCGTCTGTGAGCGTGGCGTCCCAGTTAGCGACCTGCGCGCGGTCCTCGGCGGCGGTCTCGGCATATTCCCGGCCGAGCCGCTCCTCGAAACGCTCGCGCTTGTACACCTCGAGCGCGCTTAAGAGGATGTCCGTCTTGGTGCGCTGCTGTTGCGCCGACTCGGCGCCTAAGAAGTCGTGAGCCCACGCCGGCAGGCGGAACTGGGCAGGCTTGGTGCCGTACGTCGCGCGTTCCTCGGTCATGGCGCTCACCTCCGAGACGAGCGTACGCTGGAGCTGTGGCGAGTGTCAATACACGGTGTATGTACGTGCGCTCGGATCAGACGCGGCCTATCGACTTAGCGCTCAACCGCGAGAGTAGGGCGTCTCGCAGGCGCTCATCGTAGAAAGACGCGCCACGTAAATCGATATCGAGAGCCAGCACAGCTGCCAAGCGCTCCACAAGTAAAACGGTGCCGACGAAAGCCGTGGAGCGGCCGGAGCCCCGTCGCTGAAGCACTCCTGCAGCGTCCAGCCTCGCCAGGTCGTGAGCCGCTGTTGCCGCTGTGACGTCGACGACACTGCGGTAGTAGCGGTTGGTGACTTCTCGGCCCATGAAGCCCTCGTACAGCGCGTTCGCGGCGCGCGCGTCCGTCCCCGCTGCATGAACCGCGACATCTTCGAGCGCAAGCCACAGAAGGCGCTCGGCCGACTGCCTGAGCGACAATGCCTCGGCCTGTGAGCATTGTGCAAGGACGTGCGCGCTGATGAAAGGCGTGACGTCTGCCGTAGGGGCCCACTCGCTGCCTAGACACGAGAATGCGTCGTAGTACTCTGCGCGGTGCCTACCCCACCATTCCTCGAGACTGGTGAACTGCGGTAGCCGATAGCCGCCCCGATACATCACAAGAGATGCGACGATGCGTGCCGTTCGCCCGTTGCCGTCGGAGAATGGGTGGACGCCCGCGAGGCGAACGTGCGCCAGTGCTGCGGCGATAGGAGCCGACTGGTTATCGGCACCAGAGTCCAGCCAGCCGACAAGGTCCTCCGTCAACGCAGGTACCTGCTCGGGAGGTGGCGGGACGTAGAGCTCTGTTCGCGAAACGCTGTCGACCACCCTGTTCTGGTTCTGGCGGTATCGTCCGGCCTGCTTCTCCCATGAACCCGCGAGTACACGCTCGTGGATGCCGCGAATCACCTCACTCTGCCACCTGAAGTCCGGATCATCGGCACGGCTGAGAACATGCCGCATCGCTTCCCGGTAGCCCGTGACCAGATCGGCATCCTCACTGGAGACAGCCTCCGGACGATCGCCGGCAAGTATCCGACGGACCTCATCAACGGTGACCGGGATTCCCTCCATAGAGACCGAAGCACCGACAGCCTCGGCCTCCAGCTCTCGCCTCATGTGGCCATACCAGGCGCGCGGCAGCATCGCCTGCTCGTCAAGGGCTCTACGCAGCTCCTCGAAGCGGGCTAGGGTCGCGAAGGTTTCGTCGGTAATCACGTAGCGGTACATGCTGACCTCGATTGCAAACATATATCATCTAATCATGTAAACGATTTTACGATACTTTGTGGAATCGTCAAGGCCGGGAGGCGCTGTCACTTCGCAGCACACGCCCGCCGGTGGCCTACTCGTACGACCCACACGACAAGCTGGGCGTCTTCGATCGAATACACCACTCGATAATCGCCGACGCGGACGCGGTATCGCTCCAACGCCGAGAGCTTCTCGCACCCGCGAGGCCGCGGATCATCCGCGAGCGCTCCGACGCGATCCATGATGCGGGCGCGGTCGGCTGCCGGAAGCGGCTCAAGGTCCTTCAGGACCGAGCGCTTCAGCGAGACGCTATAGCTTGCCATCGCGCTTCAGGTACGCGAGCGCCTCTTCATACGCGATGAGTGGCTCGTCGGCGCGTTCTGCGAACGCTCGCAGGTCCTCTTCATCCTCGATGAGGGCGGCTCGAATCGCCTCGTTCACGAGGTCGGACACCGAGCGGTCTGTGGCTGCTGCCTTCAGGCGCAGCGCCTGGTGGAGTTCTGGCTCCAGATAGACTGTCGAACGGCGTGGTTGAGACATGTTCATCACCTCAAGAACACCATAACGCTATAACGTTGTGGTGTTCAAGGCTCTCTGTCCCGGCTACCCTTTGATGGCCCCCGCCAGCTCCCGTACGAACGCCTCCAGCTCCGCAGCGTCACCTTGCCTCCGCACGATCGCGCTGCCGACGACGACGCCGTCGGCGATCCTCGCTACCTCGGCGGCCTGTTCGGGCGTGCCGACGCCGAAGCCGACGGCGACCGGCAGCGTCGTGTGCTCGCGCACGCGCGCAACAAGTCCGGCGAGTCCCGCCGCGACCTCCGCACGCTCCCCCGTCACGCCGAGTGACGACACCACGTACACGAAGCCGCGCGAGCGCGCTCCAAGCGCATCCAGGCGCGCAGGCGTGGACGTCGGCGCCGCCAGGAAGACAGTGTCGATGCCGAGCGGTTGGCTCTCGGCAAGCCAACGGTCAGCCATGGGAGAGTCCGGCGGCAGGTCGGGCACGATGAAGCCGCTCACGCCTGCCTCGGCGGCAAGGGTCGCCACGCGCGGGAAGCCGAGGCGCATCATCGGGTTCAAGTACGTCATGAGCGCGACCGGCGGTGCATCCGCATTCGCGCCGAGGAACTCACCGGCAAGCGCGATTGTCTCGGCAAGGCCGAAGCCGTTGGCGAGCGCCGCCTTGCCTGCCTCGACGATGACGGGACCGTCGGCCACAGCGTCACCGTATGGCACGCCTAACTCGATGACGCCCGCACCACCGCGGGCAACAGCCTCAAGCGCGGCAAGTGAGCTCGCGCGGTCCGGGTAGCCGGCCATCACGTAGGCGACGAGCACGGGCCCGGGCGCGAACGCCGCCGAGAGCGGCCTACTCAACGCCGAGACCCGCCTCTCGCACGATGTCCATATCCTTGTCGCCTCGGCCACTCACGTTCACGATCACGACCGCGTCGGGGCCAAGCTCGGCGGCAAGCCTCGGCAGGAGCGCGAGGGCATGCGAGGACTCGATCGCCGGGATGATGCCTTCAGTGCGCGTGCAGAGCGCGAATGCGTCCACAGCCTCCTGGTCAGTGACCGCGTCGTAGCGCACGAGGCCTTCGTCCTTCAGGAAGCTGTGTTCCGGGCCAACACCGGGATAATCCAGACCAGCCGAGATGCTGTATGCCTCAAGCGGATTGCCCGCGTCGTCTTGCAGCACGTAGCTGTAGAAGCCGTGCAGCACGCCGGGCGAGCCCTTGGTGAGCGCGGCACCGTGCTTGCCGGATTCCAGGCCGAGACCAGCCGCCTCTGCACCGATGAGAAGCGGGCGCTTCTCGGCAGGTACTTCGTGCAGGAACGGATAGAACATGCCGGCGGCGTTGCTGCCACCGCCAACACACGCGATGACCGCGTCCACGCGCGGGATGGCCTTCTCGGCGATCTGCGCGATGGTCTCCGTGCCGATGACGGCCTGGAAGTCGCGCACCATCGCCGGATACGGATGCGGACCCACGACCGAGCCGATCACGTAGAAGGTGTCTTCCACGCGCTCGACCCAGTGGCGAAGCGCGGCTGTCACGGCGTCGGCGAGTGTGCCGGAACCTTCATCTACGGGCACGACCTCTGCGCCGAGGAGACGCATCTTGTAGACGTTCAGGGACTGACGACGGATGTCCTCGGTACCCATGAAGACGGCGCACTCGAGGCCCATGAGCGCGGCGGTGGTCGCTGTCGCGACGCCGTGCTGGCCGGCGCCGGTCTCGGCGATCACGCGGTGCTTGCCCATGCGCTTGGCGAGCAGGCACTGCCCGAGCGTGTTGTTGATCTTGTGCGCGCCTGTGTGATTGAGGTCCTCGCGCTTGAGGTATACGGCGCCAAGGCCGGTTGCCTCGGCGAGACGGTCGGCGCGGTAGAGGGGCGAAGGACGGCCAACGTAGTCCGCGAGGAGCAGATTCAGCTCCTCGGCAAACGTCGGGTCGGCCTGCGCGGTGCGATATGCGGCCTCAAGCTCGGCGAGAACAGGCATGACCGTCTCGGGCACGAACGTGCCACCGTACGGGCCGAAGAAGCCCTGAGCGTCGGGGCTGGCGTACGCGTCATCAGCGGACGGCAGAAGTACCTCAGGCATGCGTCATCCCTCCAGGTTAGCCGCGGGCGCGGCTGCGACGGTTGCATCGGCCGCGCGTACGGCGGCCATGAATGCTGCGATTTTGATGGGATCCTTGTGGCCGGGGTGTTCCTCGACCCCCGAGGAAACATCTACGGCAAACGGGCGGGCGATGCGAATCGCCTCGGCCACGTTGAGCGGTGAGAGACCGCCGGCAAGGAAAAGAGAAAACCCTCCGGGGCGGTTGCGAGTGAGGATTTGCCAGTCGAACGTCCGTCCGGTCCCGCCACGCTTGTGAGAGTCCGTTGCGTCGAGGAGAAAGGCCGAGACCGATCCCCGGAAGGGTTCGAGAGTCTCAAGAGCGAACTCCGTGCCGACTTGCATCGCTTTGATCACCGGAACCGGTGCCGCCGCACAAATCTCCGGAGATTCATCCCCGTGGAACTGAACATACGTCAACCCGATGCGCTCTACCGCCTCGGCTACGAACTCCGGTTTGGCGTTGACGAACACACCCACGCGCGCCACGAGCGGCGGAACACCCGCAAGCGACCTGGCCGCCTCGGCGATGGTGACTTGCCGAGAACTCGGGGCGAGCACGACCCCGAGGGCGTCGGCGCCGGCCATAACGGCGGTCCGTGCATCCCCGGGATTCGTGATTCCGCATATCTTGACGCGCGTGCGGTGCATGATTCTCCTTAGAGAGCGTCGTCGCAGAGCGTGGCGCCCGCTGCGAAGTCGAAGTCCTTGAGCTCGCCGGCGTTGTACGCGGCGTATGCAGCCAGGTCGAAGTGACCATGACCGGACAGGTTGAACAGGATGGTGCGGTCCTCGCCCTTCGCCTGAGCGTCCTTTGCCTCGTTGATAGCGGCAAGGATCGCATGGCTGGACTCCGGCGCAGGCAGGATACCCTCGGCGCGCGCGAACTGCACGGATGCAGCAAAGCACGCGGTCTGGTCGACGGCGACTGCCTCGGCTTCACCCTCATGCACGAGCTGCGATACCAGCGGCGAATCGCCATGATAGCGAAGGCCACCGGCGTGGATACCGGCCGGCACGAAGTCATGGCCGAGCGTGTACATGAGCATCTGCGGCGTCATGCCGGCCTCGTCACCGAGGTCGTAGCGATACTCGCCAGCGGTGAGCGTCGGGCATGCCTTCGGCTCCACGGCAAGCAGGCGCGCCTTGCTCTTACCCTCAAGCTTACGGTGATAGTACGGGAACGCGATGCCGGCGAAGTTGGAGCCACCGCCCACACACGCGATAACGACATCGGGCTCTTCATTGGCAAGCGCCATCTGCTCGATGGCTTCCTGGCCGATGATCGTCTGGTGCAGGCACACGTGGTTGAGCACGCTTCCGAGCGCGTAGTGCGTGCCCGGATCCTTGATAGCAACCTCGCAGGCCTCGGAAATAGCGATGCCGAGCGACCCCGTGGAGTCCGGATCCATCGCAAGCACGTGACGGCCCGACTCGGTTAGATTGCTTGGCGACTTGTGCACTATGCCGCCATACGTCTCCATCAGGATCCGGCGGTACGGCTTCTGGTCGTAGCTGACGCCGACCATGAAGACCTCGACGTCGATGCCATAGAGCGCACCGGCGATCGACATGGCGCTACCCCACTGGCCGGCACCGGTCTCCGTCGCGATCTTGGTGATACCCTCGGCCTTGTTGTAGTACGCCTGCGGGATGGCGGTGTTGGGCTTGTGGCTGCCTGCTGGTGAAACGCCTTCGTACTTGTAGAAGATCTTGACGCCCTCGGGAAGGCCCAGATCCTTCTCCAGCTGACGCGCGCGCAGCAGCGGAGACGGACGGTACGTCTTGTACACGTCGATGACCGCGCCGGGGATGTCGATCCAGCGCTCCGCCGACATCTCCTGCTTGAGAATCTCCATCGGGAAGAGCGAAGCAAGGCGCTCGCCGATCTGGTCGGGCGTGAGCTCGGTGCCGTCGGGTGCGAACGCCTTCGGCGGTGCCGGCGGGCTCTTGAGATCGGGAACGATGTTGTACCAGGCCTCAGGGATCCTGGTCTCATCGAGTCCGAACCTGGTCTTATCGCTGCCCATGTCTATCTCCCTCCCGGGGCGCCTGCCCCGAAATCCTGCGGCCCGCCGTGTGACGGTTCCGCCTGTTCCCTGCTATTCCGCGGGCGGTCGCTTATCGACACCCGTCAACTCCACAAGCACATCCTCGGGATACGCAGACCGCATAAGCGTCTCGCCAACCAGCACCGCGTGCGCACCGACTGCGGCTGCGGCTTCAATGTCCGAGCGGGTCTTGATGCCGCTTGCTGCCACGACAGTGACGTCGTACCGACCCGCTGCCTCGATGACTTCGCGCGCTCGCGCTGTGTCGACCTCAAGCGTGCGAAGGTCCCGGCTGTTCACCGCGATAACGCCGGAGCGCACACCAAGTGCGATGGTGAGCTCTTCTTCCGAGACGATCTCGACCAGCGGTGTCATGCCGAGCGTCTCGGCCGTGTGCGCGAAGTCGCGCGTCATGTGGCCGAGGACCGACACCATAAGCAGCACGGCGTCGGCACCGTGGCCGCGCGCGACAAAGAGCTGCACCGGATCCACGATGAAATCCTTGCAGAGCACCGGTATGTCCACCGCGTCAGCCACGTCCGAAAGATCGGTGAAGCTCCCGCCGAAGTACTCCGGCTCGGTGAGGACGCTGATCGCGGCCGCCCCGCCATCCTGGTAGTGCAGCGCCTGCTTGGAGGCCTCGCAGTCCGGAGCGATCGCACCCGCGCTTGGCGACGCCTTCTTCACCTCGGCGATAACTGCCACGTCCTGGCGATCGCGGAGCGCGGAGGCGAAGTCCCGCGGTGGCCGAGAGCAGCACGCGAGGCGCTCGCGGTCGGCCGGCGACAAGTCGCCGTACTCGGCCTTGATGCGCTCATAGCGCTTGGACATCATCGTCTCGAGGAAGTTCACGCGCTCGCCTCCCCCGCCAGCCGTGCGCTGACGCTCACGAGAAGTTCGAGCGACTCGGCAGCGCGACCGGAGTCGATGGACTCACGGGCGCACACGACACCCTCGGCAAGGTCCGCGACCTCGCCTGCGGCAAGCAGCGCGGCAGCCGCGTTCACAAGCACGACGTCGCGCTTGGGGCCGTGCTCCCCGCCGAGGATAGCGCGCAGGATGGCGGCGTTCTCGGCGGCGTCTCCACCGGCGATGTCTGCGAGCGTGCCGCGTGCAACGCCGATCTCCTCGGGCAGGACTGTGTAGGTGCGCACGCCGCCAGCTTCAGCATCGAACTCCGAGACGGTCGTCGGGCCGCTTGCCGAGACCTCGTCCATGCCGGGATGGCCGTGCACCACGAGGACCCGCTCGGCGCCCAGGCGTCCGGCGACTTCGGCCATGAGCGGCGCCAGGTTGGCGTCGTACACGCCTAGGAGCTGTCGCTTGGCGCCCGCAGGATTCGTGAGCGGTCCGAGGATGTTGAAGACGGTGCGGATGCCGATCTCGCGGCGCGTGGGACCTGCGTGACGCATGCTCGCGTGGAGCGACTGCGCGAAGAGGAAGCCCACGCCGCACTCGTCGATGCAGCGCGCCATCGCGGTCGCGTCGAGGCCGACGTTCACACCAAGCGCTTCCAGCACGTCCGCGCTCCCCGCTGCCGAGGAGACTGCGCGGTTCCCGTGCTTGGCGACCGGCACGCCGGCGCCTGCGACCACGAACGCCGTGGTCGTGGAGATGTTGAAGGTATGGAGGCCGTCGCCACCGGTACCGCACGTGTCGATGTAGCGGGCAGCCGTCGGGCGCACGGGCGTGGCATGTTCGCGCATGGCGCGGGCGAAGCCGACGATCTCATCGACCGTCTCGCCCTTCATCCGCATCCCCACCACCAGCGCACTGATCTGCGCCGAAGTCGCCTCGCCGTCCATGATCGAGCTCATTACCAGGTGCGCTTCGCTCTCAGAGAGCGCATCGCCGCTGCTCACGCGCGCTATCGCGCCGCCGACGCCGGTAACCTCGGCAAGCCTTGCCGAGGAACGCGCTGTGCCACCAGCCGCCGCGAGCGTGGCCGGAGCACCGGAAACGCCGCCGGAGAGCGGCACCTCTCCGGCTATGTCGAGGAAGTTGGCCAGGAGCTTGGTGCCCTCGGGCGTGAGCACGCTCTCGGGGTGGAACTGCACGCCAAAGACGGGCTTTTCGCGATGCCGCAGGCCCATGATGACGCCGTCGGGCGTGTGCGCGGTGATCTCAAGTGTCGCGTCCGGCACGCTCGTCGCGTCCACGCAGAGTGAGTGGTAGCGAGTCGCCGTGAACGGGCTGGGAACGCCCGCGAAGATGCCGAGTCCGTCGTGCGTGATGTCGTCCGTCTTGCCATGCACCGGCTTGGGCGAGCGGCAGACGCTCCCGCCGTAGACCTCGGCTATCACCTGATGGCCGAGACACACACCTAGCACCGGCACACCGGCTTCCACCGCTGCACGCACGACATCTGCCGAGATGCCCGCCTCGGCAGGCGTGCCCGGCCCGGGCGAGATGACGACGCCGGATGGCGCTAGCGCGAGCGCCTCGGCGGCGGTGATAGCGTCGTTGCGCTCCACGCGCACGTCGGCGCCAAGCGCGGCTAGAAGCTGCACGAGGTTGTACGTGAAAGAGTCGTAGTTGTCGATGACGAGGATCATGCCGACACCTCCTCGTGCATACCGGCGGCTAATTCAAGCGCCCGGTGCAGTGCGCGCGCCTTGTGCTGGCACTCCTCGAACTCGCTCACCGGGTCGCTGTCGGCGACGATGCCGGCACCCGACTGGAGGTACGCCCGGCCATTGGCAAGCACGAACGTGCGGATCGTGATGCACATGTCCATCGCGCCATCGAGGCCGAAGTAGCCGACGGTGCCGGCGTACGGCCCGCGTGCAGCAGGCTCAAGGCCAGAGATCAGCTCCATCGCACGAACCTTGGGAGCGCCCGAGACGGTGCCAGCCGGGAACGTGGCGCGCAGCGCGTCGAAAGCATCCTTGTCCTCGGCCATGGTCCCGGTGACGTTGCTCACGATGTGCATGACGTGGCTGTAATACTCGACTTCCATGAGCTCGTCGACTTTCACGGTGCCCGGCGCGCTCACGCGACCGACGTCGTTTCGGCCGAGGTCCACCAGCATCACGTGCTCGGCACGCTCCTTCTCGTCGGCGAGCAAATCGGCGCGCAGACGGCCATCCTCGGCAGCATCTACTCCGCGGGGTCGCGTGCCGGCAAGCGGTCGCGTCAGCACGGTGCCCTCTTCCACCCGCACGAGCGGCTCTGGGCTTGAGCCCACAAGCGTGACCTCACGGGTGCGGATGTAGAACATGTACGGGCTTGGGTTGACCGCGCGGAGCACGCGGTAGAGATCCAGCCCGTCGCCCTCATACGGTGCCGAGAAGCGCTGAGACAGCACGATCTGGAAGATGTCGCCCGCCATGATGTGTTCTTTGGCGGACTGAACCTGCGCGATGAAATCCTCGCGGGATGTGTGAGCCTTCAGGGGCACCTCGGCAGCCTGGCCGACCGAGCCCAGCTCAGCGCCGCGTGGGCCCTGGTCGATGCGTTTGAGGTAAGTGTCTATCCGCTTGAGCGCCGCGTCGTAGGCGGCCTCTGGTGCGCCCCCGGGACGTACCGGCGCGATGACCTGCATGACGCGCCGTGCGTGATCGAATGCGACCACGATGTCGGCCATCATGAACACCATGTCGGGGACATCGAGCTCGTCGTTCTCGTGCCTCGGCACCCGCTCGAATCCGGCAGTGGCCTCATAGCCGAGGAACCCGACCGCGCCACCTACGAAGAGCGGCAGCCCGGGGACCCGCGCCACGCGACCTGCGTCGAGCTTGCGCGCCACGACCTTGAGCGGGTCGGCCTCGTGCTCGCCGGTGACGCCACCGTTCTCGATGACCACCTCGGAGCCGCGCGCCGTGATGACTTCGCGATCCCCCAGGCCTAGGAAGCTGTAGCGACCGAGCCGCTCGCCGCCGATGACGCTCTCGAGCAGGAACGCGTGCTCGGCACCCTCGGCCAGCGACATGAACGCGCTGATCGGCGTGGTGAGGTCCGCGTAGACCTCGCGTGCTACGGGGACCACATCGTGCTCCGCCGCCAGTGCAACGAACGCTTCTTTGCTTGGAACGATCATCGTCAGACCTCTCTTGGACACTCCTGGGAATACAAAAAAGCCCTCATCCCGAAAGGGACGAGAGCTTACTCCCGTGGTGCCACCCTAATTGCCGAAACCTCGCGGTTCCGACCACTTCCTGCAGTACTACGACTTGACTCGCCGCTCATACCCGGTCCCTGGTATCGGTGGGCGTCCGCCGGGGCTAATAGGCATCTAGCCGTTGTCCCGGAGCCTCAAGGGTCCATTCCCGCCGGTCACACACGTCAGGTTTCCACTGTCCCCGACTCTCTATGCAGTGCTTCCGGAGTACTACTCCCCGTCACAGGCGTGCTATGTGATTGCCGAGAACTGTACCAGCCAAACAAAGCGTGTGCAAGCCGGAACTACTTACAGCATCCGGTGAGCAAGAATCTAACCGAGCAGACGCACCTCTGACCCTGCACCACATTCCCCGCCGAGGTAGGCATCGCAACACGGATCGTCCAGGTACCGACATCGCCGCACTTGTTGGAGTAGATGCCGAGCTTGATTGGCGCGGTGTATGACCCACCCGCAGCCAGGCTGGCCACTGTGCCTTTGGCGACAACATAAGTTGTCCCCGGCTTGAGCGAAGACGAGTATGTGATCGTCGCGTCGAGACTTCCGCTCAACCGACCGGTATCCACCAGGTCAGTGACCGCGATGCCCGGCACACCACAAGCCGTGCCCGTGTTCTTCACGAATGCGACCATGGTTCCCGAGCGACCCGGATACATATTCTCAGCGATTGCCGAGATCTGGTTCGTGAGCGCCGGAGGTGGATTTGCCGAGTCGTACCACACAAGCGGTGTGACTCCGGCCGGCGCGACTTTCAGGATGCCTTTCGCGGGCGGGCAGCACGCGCGAGCAGGAGCTGCGTAAGAGGATCCGCCGTAGCCAATCGCGAGCGCGCTCAAGAAGACGGCTGCGCCCAACCTAAGCACAGACTTCCACACAGAGCGCGTTGCGCCCCTCCGAATGTGTCGTCCGCGCCTTCTCATGGCAACGACGGTGGCAGATCAGGCGAAGGCGGCGGTTCGGGATCTGTCTCGGGCTCAGAAACTGGTGGCGGGTCGGGCGCAGGGTCGGGCGCAGGGTCGGGCGCAACGGCAGGCTTCTTGGTCGTAGCTTCAGGAACGGCACGCTTTGTGCGCGTCGAAGATGTCACGCGAGGCTCGGCCGTGTGGCTCGCCTGCTTCTCAACCGTGGCGCTCACGGTCTTGCCGTCTGCGGGAGCAACAACCTCCACCATCACCGGGATGTCCTTTGTGAACGTCCCAAACAGATCGCTCACCGTGAGCGTGCCTTCGTACGAACCAACCGCCACCCCATGCGTGTCGAGTTTCATGGCGAGCGTCGCGGTGCCTCCTGATGAAACCGCCACTGGCAGAAGCTGAACAGACGAGAATAGCCCTCGTATCTCCGGCGTTAGCGAAGTGCTCAGCGCATAGGAGGCTGGTCCCGGGTTATCGATGAGTAAGATCTGGTTCGAGTTGTTCGAGTTGTCTTGAGCTACCACCCCGAAGTCGAGCCACATGCGCCCAGAGGCTACCTGCGCGATCGTCGGAAACGGCCCCGTACCACCAACGAAGGTCGCCTTCGACTTGCCCACCCGGAAGACAGGCAGCTGAGCCGGCTGCGAAGCTGTGGAGATACTCAAGGGGACTGACACTGATGCGCTCCAAAGCGCCAACGCAGGCGCCGCAAGGAGCACGATTGCCGCTACGAGAATCGCTACAACAAACGTACCTGGTAGTCCGAGTTTCGGCTTCACGTTGGCTCCTCGGCATTGCGCGGCGGGATGGACTCAGACGAGATGCCCTTCTTTCGCTCTCGGAGCGTCTTCGCAATCGATGAAAGCTCCAAAAGCACAATGAGAACGGCCGGAATGACAACAAGAGCGATGAATCCGGTCTTGCTACGCACGAATGAACTCACGTAGCCGAGGTACGGTATCGAGAATGAACCGCGTCCGACGATGGTGTCAGCCGGCACGATCCAGGTGTCTTCAGAGTTATTGGCGTCGCCCTGCGTGTGGAAAGCAAGGCCGCCGGATTCAGTGTCAATCGATGTCACGCGGTGCGTGGTAAGCGTGCCTTCGAACCCATTTCCGGTCTGTGGCGTGGTGAAAGTGATTATGTCGCCAACCTGAACCCCGTCGGGGTTCGCCTTCTCGATGAACAATATGCTGCCGATGTGATACGTCGGCTCCATGCTTCCACCGAGCACGACGATCGGCGCGACGTTACCGAAGAAAGCAGGCCGCGAAGGATTCCGAGCAGCAAGAAGCGGGGCCGCCGAGAGAATGAGCACGGCGATCAGTGCGAGCAGCAGAACCACGCTTACCGCCGAGCCGAGCAGTTTGAGCAGCCGTTTGGCCACGTTGGTTCCCTTCGGGTCGCATCCGGCAGGGGGTTGCGCTGCAACCCCCTGCCAAAGCTAACGGTCGAGCAGTATTACTGGTGCAACGTGAACGTGAAGTTCGCGGTAACACTCGAAGCCTGGAACTCATTGCCGGCTTCAGGCCGGAACCTGTAACCCATGGTGAGCGAACCCACGGTATGCGGCCCGGGAAGACAGATGCAGGAATCGGCCTCCAGGTCGTCCAGGTCGATCCAGCCGTTCATGTTGAGATCGTCTACACCGAACAACGGGTCTGTCAGCAGGTCGTGTCCGCTGCCATTCTCGTAATCCATCTTGATGATTTCGATGTAGCGGTCCATCCCGGGAACGGAACATGCGTTCGTAACCGAGATGTCGAACGTCTCACCCACAATGCTGCCGGCGTTCTTGAAGTAGACGCCGCCCTCGTTGAGCTCCTGACCGGGGTACATGTTCTCGGCATGCCAAGTGGCAGTAACCGGTCCCTGCACCCACGTCGTCGAGTTCAATTCGCGCAGTCTGAGATCCAGGTTGCCGGTGGTGAACACGTTGCCAGTCGAGGTCGCGCTGTCCTTCCACATTGCCATCGTGAATCCAGCCGATGCGAGCACGACGACTGCAACAAGCGATATCCGCAGAACCAGCGATAGTGTTGTTCGCCTATTCATCGGCGACACCCATCCATTCGAAGCTCATCAGCCCAAGCTGAGAGCCGTCTTGGCTCTATGGAACGATTTGGTCAAGAGTGAATACGATGTCCCCGGTGACTGACTGGTTCATTGCACCCGTTGCGGTTGACTTCATCCCGATCTTGACATCCACGGTGTGCCCGCTGTGAGCGGGGAGAACACCAATGACCTTGTCAAAGTCGACAACAGCCTCTCCCGGAACGATCAATTCCGGTCCGCCATCAACCTTCACGCTCAGTAGCTCAAGCTCGCTCAAGAGAGTGGCCGAGCCGGCGAAGGCGCACTTGGCGGAAAGCTTGCCCGGAATCGAGCCGTCATTGTTAACGACGTATGTGGCTGTCGCGGTCGCGCCTGGGTACATGTTCGTCGCTACGAACTGTCCGCTGACATTCAGGTCCAAGCTTCCGCTCTCGAACTTGTTCCCGGCACTCGTCGCTGAGTCGCTCCACAATGCATACGTGCCCACGCCTACGAGGCCAAGGGCCAGGACGATCACAAGGATGCTGAGAAGAATCTTCTTGCTCATTGTTTAGAACCCCCTAGTTGATGATTGCTATTTCCGCGCTCCCCCCGGAGCGCTTCGAGCGAAGTGCATCTATTCGCCGGCGTCACCCCCTTCAAGGTCTGCGCTTGATGCCAGTTCGCGAATGACCTCGATCAGATGCGTGCCGGCATCGACTTTCGGAACGAAAGCTCGCGCCCCCGCTTCGATGCTCATCTGTTCGTTGTCGGCAGACCGGTGTGCGGTAAGCGCGACAACGCTGACTTCAGGATGTGTGTCCGAGAGAATCCGAGTGGCGTCGAAGCCATTCATCCTCGGCATGAAGAGGTCCATCAGGACGACGTCGGGTGAAAGGGAGTCTGTCATGCGGACAGCCTCTCGGCCATCTACTGCACGTCCAACTACGACCATGTCCTGCTGCGCGGCGACAAACCGGCCCAAGAGCGTGCTGAAGCCGTCATTGTCGTCCACAACGAGTACCCGAGCTTGCCGCATTGGCCCCCCATACGCGACACACGAACGCGCTTCCCCCGAAGCTCAATAGTGGCATCGCGAGATGAGAGCAGCATCGGCGTGAAGACCAGTCCGCATGGCTCGGAAGAGCAGTTAAGACCTAGCCGAACGGCCAGGTCAGTTGCAGATGCCCCTGCGGTGGGCGGCACAGATTGCCTCGGCACGGCTATGCAGGCCCAGCTTGCGCAAGAGGTTGTGTACGTGGAACTTCACGGTGTGCTCCGAAATGAAGAGCGAGTGGGCGATCTCGGCGTTTGAGAGGCCGCGTGCGAGCGAGTTCCACACCTGCCGTTCTCGGTCGGTCAGCGAGTCAACGCCAGGCTCCGTGCGCGCACGGAGTGCCGCGATGAGTCCCGTGGAAGCTTCTGCCGAGAGCGGCGCCTGGTTGGACATGACGCTGCGGACAGCATCGATGATCTCGCGCGGCCCGGCTGATTTGGTGAGATAGCCGTTGGCACCGCTTTCCATCGCGAGGCTCACTGATGGTCCGTCGCCCTGGCACGAGTACATGATGACCTTCGAGTTCCCATCGGATCTGATGAGCCGGAGAGTCTCAATGCCGTCCATCCCCGGGAGACCGATGTCGAGCAAGACGACATCAGGAGCGAGTTGGCTCACGATCGCAACGCCCTGCTCTCCGGTGTCGGCTTCTCCAACTACCTCGATGTCCGAGACGCGCTCAAGCACAGAACGAACACCTGCACGCATTACAGGATGATCCTCAACGAGGACGACACGCGTGATTCGCATCTCGCTCACCCGCGCCATATGGGGATCCTCGCAATCACGGTCGTGCCGACTCCCGGGATGCTTTCGATATCGCAAACCCCGTCAAGCAGCTGAGCGCGCTCTCGCATCCCCATCAATCCGCAGCACTCCCGCTGTCCATGGATGGTGACTTCGTCGCCCACGAAGAACCCGGAGCCGTTATCGGCGACTGTGCAGCACACCGCGTCTTCCGAGAGCTCCAGATGGATATCTACGTTGGTTGCACCGGAGTGCCGCTTAACGTTGGAAAGGGCCTCCTGAACGATTCGGAACAGAGCGATTCTCAGCGAGCGAGACATCGCCGTTTCAATGCCATCGACGGAGAGGTTCACGCTAATGCCGGAACTGGCGATGAAGGCCACCGAGTGTTCGCGCAGCGAGTCGACCAGCCCATCAACATCAAGCGGGCGGCCGTGCAGGTCATCGATGAGCACGTACATCTCGTCGAGCGCCGATGCGAGCAACCGCTCGACTTCAGCCAACGCATCTCCATCTTCGCCACTATGAGACTCCTGCACCATCCGAAGCACCAGCAGTGCGGACGCGAGCGTCTGCACTGGACCGTCGTGAAGGTCGAAGCCGATGCGCAACCGCTCGCGCTCCTGAAGCTCCAACGCTGCGCCTGCATCAGCGATTGAAGCTGACGCCGAGTTGGGCGTCTCGCTGAAGTCACCATGGCCTATTTCGCCTGTCTGCATGCCCGTCCCCTCTAGGGCGCCAAGAAACAAGCTTCGCGAGCATCAGTTGTATGCAACCCCCCGTCGTTGCCAGCCCCCCGGCGACAACAACTCAAGTATACACCTGCGCAACGACGCCTAAACGCACGCCGAGATCGCGCCGTCACTCTCGGAGGGATGATTCCTGCGAGACCGCCCCAAGAAAGGTCACACTGGAGTCCCCGACGCGGAAGGACTGTCCGCTTGAGAGCGTCGTCTCCCTGTGGCAGCCATCGCCGCAGAACAAGCCGCCGGAATCAGTGAGTTCGAGCGCATGTACAGAGTCGCCCACCGAGCTGAGCCGCACGGCGTAAGCTGGAGTGTCTTCGACATGGATGTCGGCGTTGGCTGCGGTCCCAATCACCGATGGAAGTCTGACCAACTTCTCGGCATGCATGTTGCCGGTGTCGATGCTGAACCTGTAGCGCAGCGCATGAATCGCCTCGCCCTCGTTCGACTCGCTTGCCTCTCGCCCCCTTCGCCAGAGGTAAGCGCCAGCGGCAATCGCCAAAACGCCGAGGCCCGCCAGCACGGGCACAGCGACGCTCCACACACCCGAACCCGCTCGCGTCGTGCCAGAGTCAGTGACGATGGCGACATCGGGTGCGTTCTCGGCAAGGAAAGCGCGAACGTCGTCGACAGGGATGCTGAATCCGACTGCGTCGACTTCTACCTCCGCGATCTTGGCGACGTTGACGCCAACGAGACGGCCCTCTTCATCTACGAGCGGGCCGCCGCTGTTGCCCGGATTGATGGCTGCATCCGTTTGGACGTAAGTGAACCCCTCGAACGCCTGCAGCGGCGACGACACGACACCCTTGGTGAGCGACACCGACTTGAGCCCAATCGGGAAGCCGAGGACGATCACGTCCTGCCCGCGTTCAAGTGCCGCGCTGCTTCCCCACACGATCGGGTCGATATCGGGCAGCGAGACCTCGAGCAACGCAAGGTCGCGGTCACGGTCGATCGCCAGCACTCGGTATGGCTCTATGCGGTTCGCGACCAGCACCCGCGCCTGCAGACCCTCGGCGGCATCGACCACGTGTGAGACGGTGAGCACCCGGTCGGGCGCGATGATGAAGCCCGTGCCGATGCGGTCAGCGCCTGCTGTGATCGCGACAACGGACTCTGTGGCCCGCTCGAGCGAGGACTGCGCGTAGGCGACACCGGCGACCAAGAGCACCCCGGCAAGCACTGCCAAGGCGAGTACGCGCCGCACGTTCATGACGCGTCCTCGTCGATGCGCGGAGCGGGCGGTGCTACCGCCCAGCCAGTCAGGTTTGGCGCCGGACGCTGCGCGAGCCCCTCGGCTCCGAGCACTTCACACAGCCGAGACACGCGACAGAACTCCGGGTCGTCCTCAGGCGCGAACCCAAAGCCGGCCCAACAGTAGAAGAGCTGCGAGTATGCGTCGCCAGCTTGCGGCACGAAGTTATCCGAATCGAGCACTCGCTCAAGCGCCGAGAGCATCGAGCGAGGGTCCTTCAACAGGAGCATCCCCTCGGCATCGGCTTTCTCGGACGCCATCCACGCCGACTTCTGATGCCACCATGAGAGCAGCTCGGTAACGACAACCACGACGCCGTAGAACACGAACCACGCCGCAAAACCGTCGGCCCCGGTGCGCGCCCCGGCGGTCGTCGTGTACATCTGCTCGCGGTGATCAGACCAGTCTCGGTCCTTCATCTTCAGATCATGATCACGAATCGCCCATATCGGCCCCATGAGCGCCGAGACAGCGGTGGCAAAGAGCGTATCGAGCGCACGGACGCGTGCCATCAGATTCGCGAAGACCGCGCGCTGCTCATCGGGAGTGAGCTTCTCGACGAAGCCCCTGGTGACGCCGAGCGCGGCTCGGCCATAGGAACGACCGATGGCAAACGCATTAACCTTGTCGACCTCGATGATGTAGAGCGGCGGAGAATGCTCAAAGCCTGCCGCGATGGTCATGTCTTTGAGCACGCGCTTGACGTCGGCGATCTCTCCTTGCGTCGTGATACGGGCGCCGATGCGCTTGATCAGGAACCGCTCGGATCTCGAAAGTCGCCAAAGCACCCAGCAAAGCGTCCCGACAAAGGCGGCCGGGAACCCGAAAACCACGCCAGTGCGCAGAATCCAGACGCCGATCTCAATGTCGGAGACGAGCATTCCCAGCAGGAGCATGCCGAGCGTAAGAACCAGCGCGATGAAGAATGCGATGAGCGCCGAGAACAGCACGGAGAATACGCCGACTTTGACACGGTTGCGGTCGACGCGATTCCACAGCGGCTCGATCCGGTCGGAGCGAACACCCGGCGGGAGCAGGAGCTCGGTCATGCCTGAGCGCAGCCGCATGAGGTTCTACTTCCCTCGGCGACCATCGAGCTCGACCGCAAGGTCGTCGAGCGTGAGACCCTCGCGGACCATTACGACCATCAGGTGGTAGAGCAAGTCGCCGATCTCGTACTGGAGCTGCTTGGGATCACGGTCGCGCGCGGCGATGATGACCTCGCTTGCTTCCTCGCCGATCTTCTTGAGGAGCTTATCCTGCGGACCCTGCAGCAGCTTTGCGGTGTAAGAGTCCTCGGGCATCGCGTCTTTGCGCGATTCTAGTACCGCGAACAGCTCTGTCAGAACGGAGCCGAGCTCCGGAATTGCGTGATCGGTCGTCATAGTGCGCTCCGTTCGTCTACGACAGCGGGATGCCGTCGGTGTTCTCATTTGACCGGGCAGAGCCGTCGCTCGGCACCGGGTACATCGAGCGATAGAAGCAGCTTCGCTCGCCGGTATGACACGCTACACCAACCTGGTCGACAAGCACGAGCAGCGTGTCGCCGTCGCAGTCGTAGCGAATCTCCTTCACGACCTGTATATGGCCGGAAGTCTCGCCCTTGTTCCAGTATGCCTGACGCGAGCGACTCCAAAACCACGTACGGCCGCTCTCGGCAGTTCTGCGAAGCGCCTCGGCATCCATCCACGCGACCATGAGCACTTCGAGCGTGTCGAATTGCTGCACGACGGCCGTGATAAGGCCTCGCTCGTCAAAGGTAAGGTCGGGATATTCCACGTTACTCCCCTCCCTCGCTCGGCTGATGGTGCCACTTGCCTTCCATCGACTCTATGTCGATTGCAACAACGGTCGTTTGCCTGAGCGTCACGTCCGGAATCCCTTCGCCGGTGCTCCCATACTGACGCATGATGACGTCGAGCCCGGCGAGCTTTTCCTCGGCCGAGACAAGCTTGTATGCACGGCCGTAGCCGATGACGCTCTTGAAGCGGGCGGTGAAGCCGCACGGCCTGTCGGCACCGATGATCTCGCACTCATCGACCTCGAAGCAGACACGCGGGTCGGCCGCGATGGCATCGAGCCGACGCCCCTCGCCGGGGCCGTGCACGTATATGCGACCGTCGGCGTACCCGAAGTTGACAGGCACCACATACGGCCCGTCGTCGTCGGTCATGCCAAGGCGCAGCACTTCAGCCTTGCCGAGAAACGCCTCGGCCTCTTCGGGAGGCATCTTGTGGTCGTAGCGTCGCATCTCTCGCATCGAGTCCCCCTACAGCCGCACAGGCACGCCGTGCCCGGCCATGGCCTCTTTGACTTGCCTCACCGAGAACTGCCCGAAGTGGAAGACACTAGCCGCGAGTACCGCATCGGCATCAGCTTCGAGGACCACCTCGGCAAAGTGGTCGAGTTCACCGGCACCGCCGCTGGCGATGACCGGGATGTTGACCGCACGGGTGATCGCGCGGGTGAGGTCGATGTCGAAGCCGTCTTTGGTGCCGTCGCGGTCCATGCTCGTGAGCAGGATCTCGCCGGCACCGAGTCGCTCGGCTTCCTCGGCCCACGCTACCGCGTCGAGCCCGGTGTTCTTGCGCCCGCCAGAAACGAAGACTTCCCAGCGGCTTGAGCCCGGCACGCGACGGGCGTCGATGGCGACAACGATGCACTGCGCGCCGTAGATGCGGCTGGTCTCGGTGATGAGCTCAGGGGCTGCAACCGCCGCCGAGTTCATGGATATCTTGTCGCAGCCGGCAGCGAGCATCGCGCGGATATCTGCCGAGGTACGCATGCCTCCACCCACGGTGTACGGGATGAAGACCTCCTCGGCGGT
>DDWM01000032.1 GCA_002345925.1 Actinobacteria bacterium UBA2286
CATCAGGTCGGCCAGCTCGTCGATCACGATAACCAGATAGGGCATCTCGGCAGCGTCTTCAGGGCCCTTGCCTTCCTGGAGCAGTGCGTTGTACTGCGCGATGTTGCGAGCTCCGGCCTTCTGGAGTCGCTTGAGGCGAGCGTCCATCTCGGAAACTGCCCAGGCAAGTGCCGAGGCGGCTTCTTTGGCCTCAGTAACGACGGGCACGTACAGGTGCGGAACGCCGTTGTAGAGGTTCAGCTCGATTCGCTTCGGGTCGATCAGGATCAGGCGCACCTCGGCGGGCGTGGCGCGCATGAGAAGCGACATGATGAGTGCGTTGATACACACCGACTTACCTGTGCCGGTAGAGCCAGCGATAAGCATGTGCGGCATTCCGGCGAGGTCTGCGGTGATCTGGTCGCCACTGACGTCCTTGCCTATGCCGAGAAGCAACGGGCTGGGGTGGTTGAGCGGACCGCCGTCAAGGACGTCGGCAAGCGTGACGGTCGAGCGCCGGTCGTTCGGGACTTCGATGCCAACGTAGCTCTTGCCGGGAATCGGCGCGAGGATACGAATCGTCGGCGCCGCGAGCGCGAGAGCGAGGTCGTCAGCCAACGACGTGATGCGCATGACCTTCACGCCGCGAGCAAGCTCGATCTCGAACATCGTTACCGTAGGGCCTGAGATCCAGGAGACAACGCGTGCGGAGATGTCGAACGTTGCCAGTGTCTGCTCGATCAGAGTGCCTGTGGCCTTGAGTTCCTTCTCGTCCGCGCGGCTTGCGGCTGCGGTGTGCGGGCTCCGAGTCAGCATCGCCATCGACGGCAGCTCGAATCCTTCAAGCGCACGTGGCGCGGTCACGTGAGATGTTGGGACAGTCGGGCGCGCGGCCTCGGGGTCGGGGCTGCGGCGGCGCTTCTCGGCAACGGGTGCGATTTCGCGCTCTTCGAACTCAGCGAGCGGCATGGTCTTGGGGGCACGGCGACGCGGCGCATGCTCATCTTCCTCGATGACCTCGAGCTCGGGCCTGTGAACGGCGTCAGACACCCAGTCCACGAGTTCCGAGATGGACATACCCGCGAATACGAGACCGATGAGTGCGATCGCTCCTAGCAAGACATAGGTGATGGCGCTTCCGAAGAGCGTGCCTAGGCCCCAGGCGACGCCGCCTCCGAGATACCCGCCGTGCGAAACCAACACATCGGGCTCCCAGTGCATCGCTTCCGGCGCGCCGACGGCCGCGATCGAGATCGCCGAGATAAGCAGCAGCGCAAGGCCGATGCCTACCCTGGTTTCGTCCACGCGGACAGCTCGGACGAAGAACGTGACCGCCCAGAGAAGCACGACGACCGGGATGGCATATGCGCCGAGACCGAATCCGAGGCGCAATGCGCCTGCGACAAACTGCGGAACAACACCAGAAGACTCACTCAAGACGGTGATGCCAAGAGCGATCGAGACCGCAGCAAGCACGATTCCGACTATCTCATGGCGGCTCTCGGCATCAAGCACGGGAGCCGGCGCAGGAGGCTGCTTGGTTGTGCGCTTTGGCGAGTTGCCGCCCTTGGCGGGCTTGCGGGACTGTGTTTTCTTTGCCGGACTCACGTTCTACCCCCTGGCGAAGACGAGATTCAGCACCAACAGAGTCGTGCCAAGAAGCGCCGTGTACGCGGCGAACCAGTACAAGGAATGCCGCTTCACGAGGTTGAGAAGCCACGCAATCGCGAGATATCCGCTCAGGCCGGCTGCGATGAAGCCAACTGCGGACGGCCAGAAGCCAGGCAGGGATTTCGCACCACCGAGCAAGTCGATACCGTCTTTGGCGGCGGCGAGGGTTATGAGCGGGATGCCGAGCAGAAATGAGAAGCGAGCGCCGGCTTCACGTGATAGTCCGGAGAACATCCCGGCGGCGATCGTCGAACCGGAACGCGAAACTCCCGGGAGAACAGCGATGCCCTGGAGCAGGCCGATGAATGCGGCTTTCATCGGGCTGAGCTTCTCGGGTGCGCTGATCGTCGTCACCCTCCGGCTCATCAGCTCGCTCAGAGAGAGCAGCGCTGCTGTCCCGAGGAAACCGATTCCGACCCACAAGGTCGAATTCGAGATGGTCTCGATATACGGTGACATCATGAGCGCAATCACGCCGCTGATACCTGTGGCCACGATGATCAAGAGGATCAGGCGGCGGTCGTCTTTGCGGTGCGCGTTCTTCGGCAACAAAGACGTGAGCAACCTGATGATGTCATCACGGAAGTACGTGAGCATCGCAATCAGCGTTGCGGCATGCAAGAACACCTCAAACGTGAGGTTCGGTTTCTCACCGAAGATGCGGTATGTGAGGGCCAGATGTCCCGAGGACGACACCGGAAGGAACTCGGTAGCGCCCTGGATCACTCCAAGGACTGCGGCGTGCAAGATGTTCAAATCGTTAGACCTCCATGACGACAGCAACGATCATCGGACGACGCCTGCTGCGCTCCCAGATGAACTGCGAAAGCGAATCGCGCAACGCCTTCTTGACGACACCGTGATCGGTAACTCCTTCATTGGAGGTTCGCTGAAGAACCTTCGCGATGCGCTGTCGGGCCTCAGCCAAGACAGCCTCTTCGTCGCCTCCGGCGAGCATCAGACCGCGCAGAACCAGCTCGGCTTCTCCCGCCGATTTGCCCGTCTGTGCGTCGATCGCCACGATGACCAGTGCAACGCCATCGTTTGAGAGAACCTGACGGTCCCTCAAGACGACCTGAGCGATGTCACCGATGTTCAATCCGTCGACATAGACCACACCAGAGTCGACATGCTCGGCAACTTTCGCTCCGTTCTCGGAGATCTCAAGGCATGCGCCGTTCTCCAGGATGAAGATGTTCTTGTCCGGAATACCGACGGCAGTCGCCAGGTTTGCGTGCGCGTGGAGATGTCGTGTCTCGCCGTGAATCGGCACGAAGTACGTGGGCTTGGTGATGTTGAGCATGAGCTTCAGTTCCTCGGCAGCCGCGTGTCCGGAGACGTGAACCTGCGCGGTTCCCTTGTGCACAACCTGAGCGCCGGATTTGAAGAGCCGGTTGATGACGCGGCTGACAGCTTTCTCATTGCCCGGAACAGGTGTAGCCGAGAGCACGACCGTGTCGCCTGATTCGACGGTCACGGTCTTGTGGTCGCGGTTGGCCATACGTGCGAGGGCTGAGAGCGGCTCGCCCTGGCTGCCGGTCGAGAGAACGACAACGTCCTCAGGAGCAAGCCCCTGCATCTCGTAGGCGTCGACGATGTCGGCATCAGCGATGTGCAGATACCCGAGCTCACGGGCGATCTTGGTGTTGTTTACCATGGAGCGTCCAGTCACTGCCACCTTGCGACCTGCAGCAACCGCCGCGTCACAAACCTGCTGCAAGCGATGGATGTGCGACGCGAACGACGCAACGATGATGCGCTGATCGGCATCGGCGAAGATTCGCCTGAGTGCAATCCCGACGACAGCCTCTGAGGGCGTATGTCCCAGTGACTCTGCGTTCGTTGAGTCACTCATGAGCAACGTGATGCCGGCGCGGGCGGCCTTGGCCAGCCCGGCGTAGTCGGTCGGTACGCCGTCGATGGGCGTCTGGTCGAGCTTGAAGTCTCCGGTGTGCAAGATGTTGCCCACTGGCGTGCGGACGAACACAGCGACGCCATCCGGAATCGAGTGATTCATCGCGATGAAGTCAAAGCCGAAAGGCCCGAGGCTTACGTGCCCACCGGACTTGATCTCGCGTAGCTTCGGCTTGTTGATGCGATGTTCCTCGAGTTTGCCCTTGATCAGGCCAAGAGTGAGCTTCGTTCCAAGAATCGGCACGGTGTTGCCAAGATCACGCAGCAGGTACGGCAATGCACCCGTGTGATCCTCGTGTCCGTGAGTGATGATGATGCCGCGGAGCTTATGTTTACGCTTCACGATATAGCTGTAGTCCGGAAGAATCAGGTCTACACCGGGCGAATCATCGTCGGGAAACATGATACCGGCATCGATGACGACCATGTCGTCGCCATACTCGATGACAGTCATGTTCTTCCCGATTTCGTCGAGCCCGCCGAGCGGGATAACGCGGAGTCGGTTCTGCTTACTGGCCATATGCTGTTGGATCGTGCTCCTTGTCGTGCGTCTGAGGGTTATGAAGCGTGCTACCCGCTCTTGCGGGCTATCAGTCTATGAGGCCGATGTGGCGCATGATGCGCGCGAGCTCTGCGGTCTGATCCGCGCTCGCTGGTATTAGCGGGAGACGGGTCTCTCCTACCGGGAAGCCCACTAGCTCAAGTGCCTTCTTCACCATGATCGGATTAGCCGTCATGAAGAGCGCCTTGAATAGCGGCATGAGCTCCAGGTGGATCTTCAGCGCCCGCGTGTGATCGCCAGACGCCTGGGCATTCAGCATCTCGGCCATTTGCGGGCCGACGATGTGCGACGCCACCGAGATGATGCCGGTGGCACCGAGGCCCATCATCGGCAGCGTGTCTTCGTCGTTGCCGGAAAGCACTTCGAAGCCGACCGGAGCGGCATCGATGATAGATGCAATCTGTGTGAGGTTCGAGCTGGCTTCCTTGACCGCGACGATGTTCTCGAAGTCTGAGGCCAATCGGATCGTCGTGGCGCTCTCAAGGTTGATTACACAGCGTCCCGGGATGTTGTACAACACGACGGGCACGTCGATCGCCGATGCGATCGCGCCAAAATGCCGATACAGGCCTTCCTGAGGAGGCTTGTTGTAATAAGGCACGACGGCCATGACTGCATCCACGCCGAGGCGAACGACCTGCTTTGCGAACTCCACGGAGTCATCCGTGCAGTTGTCGCCAGCGTTCGCGATGATCGGCGCCTGTCCATCGACGGCTTCGAGAACCGCGGCGAATAGGCGAAGTTTGTCGTCGTAGAACACGGTAGGTGACTCGCCGGTGGTCCCACAGACGACGAGCGCCTCGCTGCCCTGGTCGAGCAGTCGAAGTGCAAGTTCCTGTGCGCGGACAAGGTCCAGTTCACCGTCGGGGGTGAAAGGCGTCACCATTGCGGTGAGAAGACGCCCGAATCGCGGCTCGGTCATAGTTGGCTCCCCTACTCAACGGGACGGCAAGGCCCCGGGCAGATGCATGATCTACCGCACATTGTGCCACACATGGCTAGCGGCGACGAATTCGCGTTGCCGTTCTGAGGTACGTTACTGAAGAATCAGTTTGATCTGGTTGGCCACATTCTCACTCAACGACGGTGTGCCACCGAAGAGCTGAACTCGGAATATCGATGCCTTATTGGTAGTGAACTGCGTGCGAATCTGCGCGTGCAACGTATCCGGGGTCGTAACCATCAGAACGCCCTTGTTGAGGCCGACTGCCACGCCACCAGTGAGTGCGTCAGGGAAGTTCGTACCTGTGGCGATACCCACCAGCTTCCATGTAGCCCAACCCTTGCCAACGCCGTGCTGTGCAAGCATGGCGCTTGTCTCGTAGCGGTTTGCTCCTCCGACTCGCAGGGACGTCATCTTCCCTGCAGTGGCAAGTTCGCTGGCCACTGCTGCCGAGACGGCATCCGTAGAACCTGCGACAAGCACGTCAGTGAAGCTGCGAGTGCTTACGAAGGTTTTGGTCTTGGCGGGCAGAGCGGTTGGCATCGTCAGCAAGATCGGCGCACGAAGCGTGTACGCGAACGGCGACAGTGAGAGGGCATCCGGGAAGTTGTCGCCACGGGCCAAGAACACCTGCTTGGTGAACGTGCGTCCCATGCTGATTTCATGGCGCTCGATCTCCTCGGCAATGAGGATCGAGGTCTCGTAGCGGTTCGCGCCGCCGAAGCGGCTGACCGACAAGCCGGCAGACTGCAGCGCCTGCGCGACCTCGTTACCAACGGCGGCTGAACTACCCATCACGAGCGCGCGCTTGGCGCCGAGGCGCTTGATCTCTGTGAGTGTCTCGGCTGCGATGCTATGGGTGTCCGAGAGCAACAGCGGCGCGTTGTAGGATCCGGCGAGGCCGGAGGCCGCCAGTGCGTCTGCGAAGTTGCGGCCGGTCGCAATGATGACGACATCAGCGCTGGTGAAGTTGTTGCGAGAGATGTCGACACCGGTTGAGTAGCGGTTTGCACCGAAGAGACGAGTAACGGTGCTGGTCAGCATTGCGTTGCCCACGTTGGAGGTTGCCAGCGGAGCAGATGCGGCCGACTCGGCGACAACGCGGTAATAGTACATGGTCTGCGAGTAGGCTGTTGTATCCGTGTAGGTTGTGGTGCCTGCCGCGGTCTGGCCGATGGAAGTGAACGGACCGCTCGCGGACGTGGCTCGCTCAACGCGGTAGTGATCGATGCCGGTGGTCGGCTGAGCCGTCCACGTTACGGCGATCGAGTCGATCTGCGCCATTGCACCGAGCTGGACGGTAATCGGCTGGGCGGCGGTGATAGTGAATGTGACAGTGGAGGTCGCTGTGTTGCCAGCAGCATCCGCGGCCGTCGCTCTGATCGTGTAGAACCCAGGTGCGGTCACCGTGGTGCCTGATGAGTATGCAACACCATTCAAAGTGACAGTGGACTCGGTTGCATCCTCGATGGTGATGATTGGCTTGACGGCTTGGCTGTATGAGCCGCCGTCAGTGACACCGGTGATTGTGATGACCGGTGGCGTCGTGTCTACGATGGGGGCGATGGTGAATATCACCGTCCTGGCTGCTGTGTTTCCGGCAGCATCGGATGCGGTTGCCTGCACGACGTACGTGCCGGCTGCACTGATCTGAGTCGGCGACCATATGATCCCGTTCAGGGTGATGGTCGACGTCGTCTCGCCGGTGATGGAGACCACGGGAGTAACGGCCGCGGTGTAGGTTGCCCCGTCAGTAACGCCTGTGATGCCGACGACAGGAGCGGTCTTGTCGACGGTGAAGCTCGCGG
>DDWM01000042.1:0-50120 GCA_002345925.1 Actinobacteria bacterium UBA2286
CGGCGATGTAGTCGAGGAAGAAGAGCGGCTCGGCGCCGGTGACGAGGATGTCGTTCACGCACATCGCCACGAGGTCGATGCCCACGGTGTCATGCTTGCCGAGCAGCTGGGCCAGCTTGAGCTTGGTGCCGACACCGTCAGTGCCGCTCACCATGATCGGCTCTTCCATGTCCTTGAATGCGGCTGCCGAGAACATCCCGCCAAAGCCGCCAATGTCACCGATGACTTCCGGCCGATAGGTGGAGCGCACGGCCTCGCGAATACCCTCGACGGCGCGCGCGCCTTCGTTGATGTCGACACCGGCGTCACGATACGAAATGGGCTTATCTGGCGTATCAGCCATGAGGTCCTCCCCATCGGCGGGCTTTTCACAGTCATTCTAGCAGCGAGGTAGGATGCACGGGAGAATGAGGAAGGCCGGAGCTTCCCCCGGCCTTCTCACTTCGTCATGCGGCAGTACATCCCGTTACTTGAGCAAGTTCTTCACAGAGGTTTCGACCGCAGCTGATACAGCAGCGGTACTGCCGTAGAAACGGACGCCTCCGATCGAGGCCTTGTGCGCGGTGATCTTGGATGAGATCGCAGAAGGAATGGCCGCTGTCTTCGTCAGAAGCAGACTCGTTGCAAGCTTACCCTCGACGCAGCTGGCACCAAGACCGTCAGGGAAGGCCTCGGCTGTCACAATGCCGATGCCCGACCACTTCAGGCCGAAGCCATTAGCCGCTGTTGCGAAGTACTCGGCGGCAGCGGCGCTCCGCTCATAGGTATCAGTGGCGCTGGAGACTCTGCGTGTGGCCAGTCCCGTAACCGAGCTCTTGAGGGAGGTCTCAACTGCCGTCGGTACTCGCGCCGTGGTGCCAAGCACGACGAGGTCCTTGATCCCGAGCGAACTAAGCGCGCTCTTGAGCGCTGGGTCTGCTGTTGCGCTAACAAGCAGGATAGGTGTCTTGGTCGCGAACGCGGCAGGCCCCACGATGAGACCGTCCACGTAGTCCTGGCCAGACACGAGAATCGCCTTGGTTCCGAAAGATGTCCCCCTGAGCGCCTTGATCTTAGCTGCGACCAGCTGCGACGTTGCGTAGCGATTGGCGCCAGCTAAGCGCTCGATGCTCTCGCCCGTTAATGCACTCGATATGGACGCTTCCATCTTGGCACTCACTGCAGCTGTGCTACCCATGATGTAGACCTTGAAGCTCGCCTTACCCTGGGTCACTCGCTGTATCTCAGCCTTGACGTCGGCTCGGAGCGCATCGCCGGACACCAGCAAAATCGGTGCGTTAGCTGTTCCCGCTAGTCCTGCGGCCGACAGTGCATCTGGGTAGTTCAATCCGGTGGCGATCACTACAGCGCTACATCCACCGGTGGAGAATGCCGCCTGAGAGGCCTTGATAGCCGTAGCAAATCTATCCGTCCCAGAGAACCGTGTGTAGTTTGACGCAAAGCTTGCGCTCACGCTCTTATCCGCCTTGATATTCGCGTCAGTTCTTGCAGCGGTCGTCACGCCGTCCGACCACTTCACAAAGTGATACCCAGCGCTCGGCACTGCAGTTACCTTCGTTGCGCTGCCGCCCGAGAGAATACTTTGCGTGCTGGTCCCGGAAAGCGTGCCGCCGGGGCCGACCGTGTACTTGACGGCGTAGTACGGCGTGAGCTTGATTGCATCGAACGCGATCTCCTTTGCTGGAGAGTCCCCCGTTACGTCGTCAAGTTCGATCCAGGCCGAGCCGGTCACAAGCGACCGAGCGCCAAGACTCGCCCACACGTTCGAGAGGTCAGCCTGATTGACCGTGGCGTGCTGAAGCCCGGCAGAAGTGTTGATGTGGTAGTCCGCCTTCGTGGTCCCAGCGTGAGTGGATGTGATATAGGCTTCGACCTTGTACGTGCGAGTCCCTTGGAGCTTCGACAGATCGAACGTCCATCGCGCGTAGTTGTCGCGGGTGCCACTGCCGCTCCAAGTGTAGATACCGGTCCCGTAGTATCCGCCACCGATGCTGCTCCACCCGGAAGCGGTTCCGTGCTTGGCAAAGCCTGAGTCGCCTGGAGCGATGGGATTGTAGCGTGGTGTGGCATCAATCGTATAGATGTAGCCTAACAGTGGCCCGCATCCACCGTAGGTGTTAATGTGCGCGACAGTATCCATCGTGAAGACAGCGCCGCCCCAACTGGACTGAGACACCGTAATCGTAGACCCACTGATGGCCTCTACCACTGCCACATGACCCGCGCCGTAGTTCGGATACCCAGCAGCACCACCCCAAACAGCGATTGCCCCCAGCCGAGGAACTGATCCCTTTGGCAGTGCGGTTGGGTTCCACCAGGTGTTCGCATTGCCTGTGTAGCCGACAGGGAGCTTGCTTCCTCTGATTTCCCAAGCTCTGCCCCACGCGTAGCACGTGCAGTTAGGCATACCATAGCCCGATGCGTAGAACGGATTCTGAGTAGAGTAGTAGTGATAGTCGCTTGTCGACGGCGCTGTCGTTCTCGGAGTGAAGCCGTAGGCGGCGCTTGGAGTAGCTAGGAGCACCACCATCAATAGCGTAGCCGCCAGTACTCCACAGGCAAAGACCGATTGCCGCCTCCGTCGAAAGTCCTCGCGGGTTCCATACGCCGCAACATAACAATCCATATGTCCAGCCCCCTGCCAGCTGCCACCCCTGCCTGGAGGCGTCCCCGCGCCTCGACGAATGCTAGCACACGCGGACGCGCGCGCGAAACCTGCTCATCTCGAAGAAGTGAAAGTTGGCTCGAAGCGCAAATTGCTATCGAGCAGTTGTTCCTGAACGGCACTCGCCAATCCCCGTCCAGTCCCTACCCGAGCGCCCCAATTGATGCCACCAGCGTCGCTATCCCCAGCGACACGCCGACCGCGATGGCGATGGCAGCGAGCCAGCCGGTGCCGTGCGTGACACGGCGGCCGACTATGATTCCCGCCCAAGCGGGCGCGATGTATCCGACGCTGATGGTGACGATGGCCCACGCTGCGAGCAGGGCGTATGCGACCCACGTGGGCGTCATCTGCGCGAATGCACCGAGGCCATCGGCTACCTCGCGGGTTCTGCCGACGATCATGAGTCCGTCGCCGACCAGCCACGTCACGACGATTGCGGCTCCAGCCCAGAAGCGACGCTCGCGGGGAGCTTTCGGATAGCCGAGCACAGCTGCCGCGACCACGGCACCGATGATGCCGAAGACGGGGTTGTACTGAAGGCCGAGAAGCACACCTTGCCAGAGCGCGTCTGCCACATGTGTCACGATTGCCACAAGGGTCACTCGGCAGGCTCCAGGCCGAGCTTTCCGCGCTTGACGGACTCGGGAATCTCAACCGGGTACTCGCCGGTGAAGCAGGCGGCACAGTACTGATCGACGGTGCCGCCGGTGGACGCGACCATGTCGGGCACCGAGAGGTACGCGAGAGAATCGGCGCCGATGTAATCCCGGACCTCGTCGACGGACTTGCTGGAAGCGATGAGCTGCTCTTGCGTGTCGGTGTCGATGCCGTAGAAACACGGCCACTTCACGGGAGGCGACGTGATGCGCATGTGCACCTCGGCGGCACCGGACTCACGCAGCAGCGCTACGAGCTTGCGCGAAGTGTTTCCGCGCACGATAGAGTCATCGACGACGATGAGCCGCTTGCCCTTGATGACATGCTTGAGCGGATTGAGCTTGAGGCGGATTCCCTGCTGCCTGAGCGACTGGCTCGGCGAGATGAATGTGCGCCCGATGTAACGATTCTTGACGAGACCTTCGCCGAACGGAATGCCGCTCTCCTTGGCGTAACCGACGGCGGCAGGTACGCCCGAGTCGGGGACGCCGATTACCATGTCGGCTTCTACGGCCGAAGAGCGCGCGATGGCTGCGCCCATGTTCATGCGGGCCTCGTAGAGGTTGCAGTCGTTAAGCACGCTATCGGGGCGTGCGAAGTAGATGAACTCGAAGATGCAGAGGCTGGGCTTCTCGGCAGGGACGGCCTGCTCGGACTCAAGACCGTTCGGGCCGAGCTTGATCATCTCGCCCGGGGCAACGTCGCGGACGAACTCGGCACCTACGATGTCGAGGCCGCACGTCTCGGAAGCGACAACCCATGAGTCGCCCATCTTGCCGAGAGCCAGCGGGCGCACGCCGTACGGATCGCGGAATGCGTAAACCGCCTCCTCGGACATGAGAACGACCGCGTAGGCGCCCTGCACAAGCTTCATGGTCTCGCGGATGCCGGCCCGGATAGAGCCGTGCTCCTGCGTGAAGTGATCGACGAGCGTTGCGATGACTTCGGAGTCGGTTGTGGAACGGAAGCGGATGCCGCGGCCCTTGAGGGCGTCTCGCAGCTCCACCGTGTTCACGAGGTTGCCGTTGTGCGCCAGCGCGATGGTGGTGCGGCCGATTGAAGAGATCATCGGCTGGGCGTTCTCCCACGCTTTGCCGGAGCCCGTCGTGGAGTACCGCGTGTGACCGATGGCGAGGTGACCCTGGAGCGTCTCAAGATCGCTCTCTTTGAAGGCCTGCGACACGAGGCCGAGGCTCTTCACAACGGTCAGCGAGTGCCCGTCGGCAACCGCAATGCCAGCAGATTCCTGGCCGCGGTGCTGCAGGGCATGAAGGCTGAAGTATGCAAGCCTGGCGACGTCTTCACCGGGCGCGTAGACGCCAAAGACGCCGCACGCTTCCTCGGGTTTGTCGGGGCGCTCTTCGTGTGTCCATTTTTGCGAGGACTGATCGACCAAAGCGGGCGAATTATGGTCCATGCGGTAGCAGACTCCTGCTTGAGGCGGGCTGATGCGCGGTAGCATACCACGACTTCGCACAAGTCGAGGAACCCGTCACCAGTCGCGGCGGGTTCCTTGAGGACAGAGCGCGGAGTAGGTTCTCTTTGTTACCTAAGAGCGTTGATGGCGGCGATCCTCGTTGCGGACGAGAGGGCACTTTCGCTGCCGAGGAACACGATGGTGTTCACGGCGGAGGAGTTGGCGGAAAGCGCTGCGGCGGCTGGAGCGCTCAGGCTGGTCGTACGAGTAAGAAGGAGCACTGCGCGGCGCGATCCGAGCGTCGTGCCACCAGCGAGAGCATCCGGGAAGTCGGTGCCGGTCGCAAGGCCAACGCCGTTCCAGGCAAGACCGTCGTGGCTTACGCCGTACTGAGCGATCGCTGCGGCTGTTTCGTACCTGTCAGCTCCGGCGATGCGAGTCACGCCGCTGTTGCCAAGTGCAGCCACGAGCCGAGTTTCAACGTCCGCGCTAACCGAGGTTGTTCCGCCGAGGATGACTACCTCGCTGGCACCGCGGTTGAACATCTCCTGCACGAGTCCTGCGCTGTCGTTCGGCGATGCAAGGAAGACCGGGCTGCCCGATGCGCTGGCGAGTGGGGACACGGCGAGTGCGTCAGCGAAGGTGAGTCCAGTGGCGACAAACACTCGGCCGTCATACGAATCGGCGGCTAGCCGGGTGACCTCGAGCGCCACCGCGTATGCCGTCTCGTAGCGGTTCGCGCCGGACACGCGGGTGACCCGGCCTGATGAGACGAGAGTGCGAAGCTCAGCAACGACGGCCTCGGAAACCGAGGTCTCTCCGCCGATGACAATCGCGTCAACCGAACCCAGACGACGAACCTCGTCAGCGACTGTGCTCGGAAGCTGTTCGAGGCGGGTGAGCAGCAATGGAGCCTGGAGGCGACCCGCAAGCGCGGAGGCGGAGACCGCATCTGGCCAGTCCTCGCCGCTTGCGATCACGAGATGCGCGGTGCCCGAGGGATACGAGAGCTTCGAGGCCTCGATCGCTGTCTCATAGCGTGTGGCGCCTGCGACCTCGACTGTGGTGATTGCGGCGGCCGGTCGGGACTGAAGCCCAACTGCGGGTAGCGATCCGATTCCGAGGACCAGTGCGACACTCAGCGCCATTGCTGCCGAGAGGATCCTCTTCGAAGTCTTCTTCGCCATTTCGCTCACCCCTGGACTTCTCACGTTCATCGCCCGATTGGGCCGTCAAAAGGTATATCGGCGGGGATAAGCGGTCACTGAAATAGGAAGAGACGAACGGTCATCCCAAAATGGCGACCGTTCGTCTCGCGTACTACCGTTTCTCGGTCATTACAGACCGTTCATACCGGTGGTGTTCCTGCTACCGACCGGCGAGCGCGTTCTCAAGGGCTGGTTCCCATGCATCGCGCATCTGCTCCAGTGTGACCTCGGCTTCATTTGCGACCGACAGGCGGTCTCCGCCGACGGTGCCGATCACCGAGTAAGGAATCCCGTTGGCCAGCGCTATCTCCACAAGTTGCTCGGCGTTTTCGGGAGCAACCGTCACGACGATGCGGCTCTGTGTCTCCGAGAAGAGCGAGGCGTACGCTGGCAGGTCTTCGTCGAGATGGATATCGGCACCCAGATTGCCGGCGATGCACGACTCGGCGAGCGCGATAGCAAGTCCACCTTCCGAGCAGTCGTGCGCCGAACGTGCGATCCCCGCATCGATAGCGGCGAGCACGGTAGCCTGCACGGCTTGCTCCAGCTCAAGGTCGATTGCAGGGGGCCGACCCGAGACGACATCGTGCACGACCTTCAGGTACTCGCTGCCGCCGATCTCGTTCTCGGTCTCGCCGAGCAAGAAGATGACATCGCCCTCTGACTTGAATGCGAGCGTGCAATGCTTGGAGACGTCTTCGAGCACGCCGACCATGCCGACTGTCGGCGTCGGGTAGATCGGGGAGCCGAAGCTCTCATTGTAGAAGCTCACGTTGCCCGAGATGACGGGCACACCAAATGCACGGCACGCATCGGAGAGGCCACGAATCGCTTCATGGAAGGTCCAGAAGACCTCCGGCTTCTCGGGATTGCCGAAGTTCAGGCAGTCGGTGATCGCTGCGGGCTTGCCGCCTGAGCATGCAACGTTGCGCGCTGCTTCCGCGAACGCGATCTGCGCGCCCACGTAAGGATCGAGGTAGCAGTAGCGGCCGTTGCAGTCGCTCGAAACAGCCACGCCGCGCTCGGTCACTCCCCCGCGACCGGTGTTGCCGATGCGGATGACAGCGGCATCGCTGCCCGGGAGCACTACTGTGTTGAGCATGACCTGGTGGTCGTACTGCTCCCATATCCACCGCCGAGAGCAGATGTTCGGGCTAGCGAGCAGCGCGAGTATGATGTCCTCGAGCACGTATTCGCAGCCGGGGTGGTCTATCTCGGCGACAGGGTCGAATGACTGCACCACGTCGAGATACGCCGGGCGAACCTTGGCGGGATCGTAGATCGGCGCATCGTGCGCAAGCGTTGCGGCGGGCATATCGGCCACGATCTCATCGCCCTCACGGACGACGAATCGACCGGTGTCGGTGACCGTGCCAATGACCGTTGAGCGCAGACCCCACTTGGTGCAGACCGCCTGAGCAGCCGCCAGATTCTCGGGCACGAGAACCGCGAGCATGCGCTCCTGGCTCTCTGAGACCATGAACTCGAACGGCTTCATCGCGTCTTCGCGCGCGGGGATCTTGGTGACGTCGATGTCGAGGCCTACGCCACCGCGGCTCGCCATCTCGCTTGCCGAGGAGGTAAGTCCCGCAGCACCCAGGTCGCCGAGGCCAACTAGCAGCTCCTGGTCGAGTAGCTCGAGGCATGCCTCGATGAGGAGCTTCTCCTCAAACGGGTCGCCGACTTGCACGGACGGACGCTTGTCCTCTGCCTTCTCATCGAACTCCTGACTGGCCAGCGTGGAGGCTCCGCCGATGCCGTCACGGCCGGTCGTCGATCCAATCAACAGCACGAGGTTGCCGGGGCCGGATGCGACCGCGCTCGTGAGCTTCTCTTCGCGCATAAGGCCGAGCGACATCGCGTTGATGAGGCAGTTGCCCTCGTATGCTTCGTCGAAGTACACCTCACCGCCGACCGTCGGCACACCGAGGCAGTTCCCGTAGCCGCCGATGCCGGCGACGGCGCCCTCGAAGAGGTAGCGCTGCCGCGGCTTGTCGAGCGTGCCGAAGCGAAGTGAGTTGAGGCTTGCGATCGGGCGCGCGCCCATAGTGAAGATGTCGCGGATGATGCCGCCCACTCCGGTTGCCGCACCCTGGTAGGGCTCGATGGCCGAGGGGTGGTTGTGTGACTCCATCTTGAATGCGAGAGCCCAACCATCGCCCACGCTGATGACGCCTGCGTTCTCGCCGGGGCCCTGGAGCACATGCTCGCCCTCGGTCGGAAACATCCTGAGCGCCTTGCGCGAGTGCTTGTAGCTGCAATGCTCGCTCCACATGAGCGAGTACATGTACAACTCGGTGATAGATGGGGTTCTGCCGAGAATCTCAACGACTTTGTCGTACTCGGCGGGCTTCAGTCCTAGCTCTACTGCGAGCTTGGGTGCAAGTTCAGGCGAGAGGTCCTCACGCATCAGGCGACTGCTCCTCGGGAATCGAGTCGGAAATGTCATTGGCGCCGAACTCGAGCGGCTCGACGAAAACGGGCTCTGCGGAGTCAGGTGCAGACGGTTCGGATTCGTCAGGCTCGGACGCGTCCGGCGGGCATTCCACAACGACCGTGCGACCGCCTCGGCCAGGGAAGACCACCCGGAGCAGATACGCGACCTCGGTCACTAGAATCACTACGAAGGAGATGCCCACGATGGTATAGGTGGTGTCATTGGGCCAGATGAGCGCGAACACGAGTGAGATCGCCCACGCTGCCCCGAGAAGCACCCAGATGAAGCGCATCCAGGGGTGGCTCCAGCGCGCTGCTTTGCGGGCGAGCGCATGCACGATCATCGCGATAGCACCGACCACGAGCACGAACGTGAGTACCTGGAAGAAGATGATTCCCGGGCCTGCGAGCGAGTTCCCGTGCACCTATCCCACCTCCGCCAATCGCCTGGCAATGGACGTGAAGACCACCGCGCCGTCGGTGTGACCGGTCGCGGGGTCAACGACGCGCTCCGGGTGCGGCATGAGGCCGAACACGTTACCGCGCTCGTTGCAGATACCCGCAATATCGTCGAGCGCACCGTTGGGGGCGCTGCCACCCTCGGCGCGTGAGCCGTCTGATTCGCAATAGCGCAGCACGATCTGGCCGTTTGCCTCCATGCGCATGAGGGTCTCGGGGTCGCAGATGTAGTTGCCCTCGTTGTGGTTGATCGGTAGCCGCAGCAGGCTTCCGGGGGTCGCGTCCATCCACTGGCACGCGCTCTCCTCGACTTTGACCGTGATCTCTTTGCAGATGAACTTGAGTCCCTGGTTGCGCAGGAGCGCGCCGGGAAGCAGGTGTGCCTCAGTGAGGATCTGGAAGCCGTTGCAAATGCCGATGACGGGGGCGCCCCGCTCGGCAAAGCGGACGACCTCGGCCATCACAGGCGAGAACCTGGCGACAGCACCGCAGCGGATGTAATCGCCGTAGCTGAAGCCGCCGGGAAGCACGATCGCGTCAAAGCCGGAGAGGTCCGTGTCGCCATGCCACACGTAGTCGGCCTCATGGCCGAGAACGTGCGCGGCGTGCACGACATCCTGCTCGCAGTTGCTACCCGGGAAGATGACGACGCCGAAGCGCATACCTACGCCTCCTCGACCGGCTCGATACGGAAGTCCTCGATGACGGGGTTGGCGAGCAGCTTGCCGCACATCTCGGCCACGCGCTCCTCCGAGGTACCGTCAGCGACGTCGATCTGGATGAACTTGCCGATCTTCACCGAGGAGACCTCGTCATAGCCAAGGCTCACGAGCGCACGCTCGGCCGTGGCGCCGGGCGGGTCGAAGATGCCCTTCTTGTACGTCACGAAAATCTGGAACCGTGCCATGCGATGCCGCTCCTTCAGTCGAGTTCCACAGTAGCTGCCGCAGCGAGCTCACGCTTACGCGCACGAACCGCCGAGTCCAGCTTACGTCGTCCTATCCAAGTGATCACCATGCCGACAACCCAGAGTAGTATCGCGAAATACGCGCCCCAGGGAGTTGGCGTTTGCAAGTCAGTGGCCGCCTGCACGGGGCTTCCCACCTGCCAGAACGACAGGATGAAGCCAAGCACTCCGAGAGCGCCGAGAATCATGCCCACCCAGGTGAGGTACATGTACCGCCGAACGTGCGCCGGGACGTCTTTCAGGCTCACGATGGGTCCTTCCCGGCGTCGCCTGCAGTCTTGTCGTTGTCGCTCTTGGACATGGCCTTCTCGGCGGCCTTGGTCGGCTTGCCCTTCTTGGCGGCCGCATTGTCCTTGATCGCCTGGGTGCGCAGCTTACGGATAACCACCAGGTCGATGGCGATAGCCACACCGACTGCCACAAGCTCGATAACGAAGCCGACTGTTGCGATGAAGTCATTCTTGATGTTCTGTCCCCAGAAGGCGAGACCGAACGCAGCCACGGCGATCAGCAGCAGCACGAACCAGATGCGCCGCCACTTCTTGATCTCGGGCGTGCTTGGGACCATCTCGGACCAGGTCTGCTTCTTCTTCGCGGGCGACTTCTTCTCGGGAGCCGCAGCGTACGTACCGGCACTACGCTTGGGCTTGGCCGAAGACGCGCTCTTGCGCGTGGAACCAGCGTGCGCGTTCTGTTTCTGATATCGCTCATTGAACGGTGAGCGCTTTGCCATGTTAATCGCCTTCCGGCACGAACGGTTCGTCCGTGATCATCTCGTACGCCTCGACGTATTTCTCGGCGGTGATGGTGATGATGTCCTCGGGCAGCGAGGGTGCTGGTGCCTGCTTGTTCCAGTTGGCAGCCTCAAGCCAGTCGCGCACGAACTGCTTGTCGAATGACGGCTGGCCGTGACCCGCTTCGTACGTGTCGGCGGGCCAGAAACGCGAGGAGTCCGGAGTGAGGACCTCGTCGATGAGCGCGATCTCGTCGTCGATGAGTCCAAACTCGAACTTGGTATCGGCGATGATGATGCCACGCAGCGCAGCATGCTGGGCGGCGCGGGAATACAGCGCAAGTGACGCGTCACGAAGTCCGGCGGCGTACTCCGCGCCGATGATCTCAACCATGCGCTCGTAGCTGATGTTCTCGTCGTGATCGCCGATGGCGGCCTTTGTCGACGGCGTGAAGATCGGCTCGGGCAGCTTCTGTGATTCTACGAGACCGGCAGGCAGCGGGTGACCGCACACGGTGCCATGCTCGCTGTATTCTTTCCAGCCACTGCCCGCGAGGTAACCGCGAACGATGCACTCGACCGGGAACACCTCGGCCTTGCGGACCAGCATGGAGCGGCCAGCAAGCGACTCGGCATATGCGGCGTACTCCTCGGGCAGATCCTCCATCTCGGCCGAGATGAGATGGTTCGGGACCACGTCTGCAAGCACGTCGAACCAAAAGAGCGAGATGCGGGTGAGGACTTCGCCTTTGTACGGAATCGGATCAGGCAACACAACATCGAATGCACTGATGCGATCCGTTGCTACGATCAGCAGCTCGCCGCCAAGGTCGAAGATGTCGCGTACTTTCCCCTGCGCGTCGGGCTTGAGTTCGATCGGCTGCACGTGGGTTCCTCCCGGCATTGTGGTGGACAGCCGCAGCGTGGCGCGCGGAGCGCCGTGCCGCGCGGCTATGCGTGCATTGTAGGCGATACCGTAGCAGACGGTAAGGTCACTCGGTCTTCATGGCGACGGGCGGCGTCTGCAATTCGGAGCCGCTATTCCACCGTGTGAATACGCTCGTCGTATCAGGGTGCCCTGCTGTCGCGTTTCTCTATACGTCCGGCGCACGACAAACGGAGGGAGGTTACGAAATGTTGAACGCAAAACGCATTGTCATCGGCATCGCGGCATTGGCGCTCGCAACCGGCTCGATGGGCATGGCGAACGGCGACGCACTGCGTACCCGTGATCAGCTTCGTGATGATTCGTGCTTGACGGCACAGGATCAGATTCGCGACAGAATCCAAGACTGCGACGAGATCTGCGTGCCGATCGGCGACGGTGTCCCCGATCAGATCAGGCTCCACCTACACGAGACCGTGTAGCACCACCGCCAACACCCCTGGCGCACTCAAAGGGCCGCACTGCCTATGCGACCCTTTCAGTGTCTACAGAGCGCCGATGTAAGCCAGCGCCACCACCGCGTGAAATGCCGCGAAGACCAGAATCAGGTACGCAGCCCACCGGTGCACCTTCATGTGAAGCGCGCCTTTGAACTTGATCTTGCGCATGCCAACGAGTGTCTGGAACCCAAGCAACAAGAACAAGCTCACTCCGCCCATGATGAGCGCAATCGATGGGATGGTGATTCCGAAGAGCATCGCGGTCCTCCGATCGACGGCTGCAGTCCTGTGATGTGTTCCCGCTATCGCGCGGTGCTACTCCGGGAAATCAAGTGACGCGATGTAGCGACGCTGGAAGTCGGGGTGCGATGCTAGCGACAGCGTTCGCACGGTACGAGCAAGCTCCTCGGCACGGCGTCGGGCTGAGCTGCTCACTAGCGCAACACGCGCGCCCTCCTTGGCTGTGTTGCCGACGAATTCAAGTCGGTCGCTCCACTCGGCGGGTATCATGCCGAGACGCGCGAGCGTGCGCCCGTCGGCGTGGAGGCCGAAGCCGCCAGCCACGAGCACCCGGCTGACGTCACCAGGCGCGAGTCCGGCCTCGGCCAGAAGCGAGTCGATTGCGGTGCGGACGGCGCCCTTTGCGAGCTGCAGCTGGCGGACATCCTTCTGGGTGATGACGATGCCGGCATCGGGATCCACCACGAAAGCGCGAACCTTTTCGCGCTCGAAGACGCGCCACCCGATCGCGCCGTGCACGTCATCGCGCATGCGACCGCTTGTGTCCAGCACGCCGGAATCGAGCATGACGGCCACCAGATCAAGAGCGCCGCTCCCACATATTCCAACGGGCTGAAAGCCGCCGATGGTCGCGATGACGAGGTCGTCGTCCTCTAGCCAGGCGCGCTCAACCGCACCCGGCTCGGCGCGCATGCCGGACTCGATGCCCGCGCCTTCAAGCGCGGGGCCAGCAGCGGCTGAGGCAGCGAGTACCCCCTCGGCAGTCACGAGCGCAAGCTCGCCATTGGTGCCGAGGTCGAGCAACAGCACGGGACCGGCCGTCGGGTCGGGTGCGGTGGCCAGCAGCCCCGCGACGATATCAGCCCCAACGAACGCGGATATGCCCGGCAGAATGTAGCAGGTGGCCTGGTCCAGGCGCTCCATGCCGACCCGCTCCGCCGAGACATACGCCGCCTCAAGCTGGGCGCCCTCGTAAGGAGCTGCGGCAAGCGGCGCCAGATCCAGGCCGAGGAACGATCCGATCATCGCGGTGTTGCCGACTACCGCAATCTCGCGAATGTCGGCAGCGCTCGCACCGAGCGGCTCAAGCATCGCTAGCAACATGCGCTCTACTTGCGCGACGAGTGGATCATGGAGAACCGCCACACCCTCATGCGCCGCCATCGTCACGCGCGTCATGACATCCGCGCCCCACGGGTACTGAACATTGAGCGCGCCCGAACGGATGAGCTCATCTCCGTTATCAAGATCGATCAACGCAGCGGCGAGCGTCGTCGTGCCGATATCAACGACCGCGCCGAGAAGATACGGACTGTCGTCATGCGGGTCTATGCCACGATCGGAAGGGTGCTCCACTTCAATCTCGGCAGAGACGCCCTGATCCACGACGCGGATCGAGCCGGGGGCAACGACCGCGACCACGGCATCGCCGAGCAAACGGACCCTGCAGCCGAGACGGACGCCCCGGGCCATCTCGGCGGCATCAAGAAGCTCAACCTCGTCGACGGTGGGCGGCGAGACCTCGCCTTGCACCTGGACGATACAGCGACCGCAGCGACCGAGTCCGCCGCACGGCGCATCAATAGCGACTCCGGCGGCCATGGAGGCTGAATGGGCGGTGATGCCGCGAGCGACGCGGACGACCTTCCCTGCCGGTTCAAACCGAACCTCGATGTCGTCCATTAGTCCTCCCGGTGCCCGCCATCGCTTCAATTGTAGCGGGGTGCCGGCCCTCTTCCGAAGGTATTCCCCGAATCGTGCAGAACTATGAACCATTATGATTCTAAACGTGATCGTATTCCTGTGCGGCGCTTCACTCATGGGCCTGGAGCTCGTGGGTGCGCGCGTCCTTGCCCCGACGATGGGCAACTCGATCTTCGTCTGGGGCAGCGTCATCTCCAGCTTCATGATCGCGCTTTCCATCGGCTACTGGCTGGGCGGACGCATCGCAGACCGCTACGGCGCACCGCGCACGCTCGGCATGGTCATCGGCGGTGCCGGGTTGTGGACGGCGCTCTCCCCGCTCGCCGCCAACGCGTGTCTCGAGTGGTCGGCGGGTCTCGGCCCGCGACTTGGGCCACTGGTGGCCACGACTCTCATCTTCTTTGGGCCCGCATTGCTCATCGCGATGGTCTCGCCGATGGGCGTGCGCCTTGCGGCGTCGAACGGGCTCGCGCACATCGGTCGCTCGGCAGGTAGCCTGTACGCGGTATCGACCGCGGGCAGCATCGTGGGCACGCTCGCCACGTCCTTCTGGCTGATACCGACCCTGCAAGTCGAGCCGCTGATCGTCGGCATCGGCGCGATCCTCGCGATGACGGCGTTCCTCACGCTTGGACTCTCGCCTGAGGCTGAGCCGGAAATCGCGCCCCGTGAGCTCGGGCTGCGATCTGCCTCGGCAGTGATAGCGATTGCGATGGCGGGCTGCGTGGTCGCGTTTGCGATGTTCATCACGGTGAACCAGCCTGCGTCCGTCAACACAGACGGCGAGCAGGTGCTCTTCCAGGCTGATACGCAGTACCACCGGATAACTGTGACCGAGGCCGACGGCGCGCGATCGCTCCGCTTCGACAAGAGCAAGCAATCGGTGATCGACCTTGAGGACGGCTACAGCAGCCTGATCGAGTACCCGAACTACCTGCACCTGGCGCTTGCCGTGAAGCCGGATGCGAAACGCGTGCTGGTGCTCGGCCTGGGCGCGGGCGCCGTCACGAAGCGGATGTGGCACGACTACCCGGAGGTACGGATCGACTCGGTGGAAATCGACCCGGTCGTGGTTGATGTTGCCGAGCGGTACTTCGGCCTGCCGGAAGACGACCGGCTTCGAGTGACCGTCGCCGACGCCCGGCGATACGTGCAGACGACGGAAGAGACGTACGACATCATCATCGTTGACGCGTACTACGCCGACTCGCTGCCCTTCCATCTCACCACCCGCGAGTTCCTTGAAGAGCTGAAGGCGCGCCTCGCACCGGAGGGTGTCATCGCGTACAACGTTATCTCACCCGTGCAGGGCGCAAACAGCGACCTGTTCCGAAGCATGTACCGGACGGCCACCGGCGTCTGGGACCACGTGTGGGCATTCCCTATCGGCATCGGTGCTGATCCTACGAGCGAAGTGAACCGCAACATCATCGTGCTGGCGAGCGACGTCGGCGTGCCGCGAGCAGAGCTGCTCGGCAGAATCGAGAGTCGGCTTGGCGGGCGCGTGCAGATCCCCGGTTTTGAGGAGTACGGTCGGGATCTGTGGACCGAGATAGTGCCGGTCGCCGATGTACCCGAACTCACCGACGCCTTCGCGCCGACGGACTCGCTCATCAACGTGAACTAGAGGGCGCGCTGCTCGGCCCAGGGTCGGGTCTTCTTCGCGATCCACACGAGCGAGAGCATGACGGGCACCTCGGTCAGCACGCCTACCACGGTAGCCAGCGTCGCGCCTGAGGTGAGTCCGAAGAGCGCGATCGCGACCGCCACGGCCAGCTCGAAGAAGTTCGACGCGCCGATGAACCCCGCCGGCGCCGCCACCGCATGCGGCAGACGCCACGTGCACGCCCAGCCGTACGAGATCGCGAAGATGAGGTACGTCTGGATGATGAGCGGCACGGCGATCAGCAAGATGTGAAGCGGGTTCGCGACGATGGTCTGGCCCTGGAAGATGAAGATGATGATCAGCGTCGCGAGCAGGGCAGTGATCGTCACAGGCGCGAGCGCCGGCAGGAAGGTGTGCTCGAACCACTCCAGGCCTTTGCGCTTGATGAGTTGCACGCGAGAGATCCACCCAGCGACTAGCGGGACGACCACAAACAGCACGACTGACAGGAACACCGTGTCGTACGGCACGACGATGTCGCTCAGGCCGAGCAGGAGCATCACGATCGGCGCGAAGGCAACAAGCAAGATGAGGTCGTTGACCGCCACCTGCACGAGCGTGTACGCCGGATCGCCGTCGGCCAGGTATGACCACACGAACACCATCGCGGTGCAGGGCGCAGCGCCGAGGAGAACCGCTCCTGCCAGATACTCACGCCCTAGCTCAACGGGGATCCAGGTCTTGAACACCACGTTGAAGAAGAACCACGCGATCGCGTACATGGTGAATGGCTTGATGAGCCAGTTGGTGACGGTCGTGACGACGAGACCCTGCTTGCGCTCCCCGACCCGCTTGATCGACTTGAAGTCGATCTGCAGCATCATCGGGTAGATCATGAGCCAGATGAGAACGGCAACCGGAATCGATATCTGCGCGTATGTGAACTTCGACAGCCACGTCGCCACGCCAGGCCACGAGTTGCCAACGAGTGTGCCCGCCACAATGCAAAGCGCGACCCAGAGCGAGAGATAGCGCTCGAAGACGCCCATGCGCTTCTTCTGGACGGGCTTGGCGGGCTCAGTCATCGCAGGGCTCCTTTATCTCGTTACTACATCTTAAGGTCGCACATCCGGCGCCGCTCGACTAGAGGCTCCGCACACGCTCCAAGGTTGCCGCGACGTCGATGCCTCCGGTGCACACAAGTGCACCATTAACGATCACGTACGGAAGCGTCGCACCTCCTATGAGCGCATCGAGAGCCGCGTGACGTGCGTCTCCCTGCACGCCATAGACGTCGGTCGAGATGATGGCAATCGGCCGCTCACTCGCGGACGCCAGCTCGCTCTCCAGGACCTGGAGGGGATCCTGCAGGACGACTTCGCATGATGCTGCCTCGGACTCTGTTCCGAGAATCATCGCGATGTCGTCACCGCAGCCGTTGCTGCCTCAACCGCGGGGCTCATCCACCACGTAGACGATAATCTCATCCATGTTGTCTCCTTGCTTCCCTTATGCCGTCCAAACAAGATACGCCGCCGCGCACAGCAGGGCGACACCACCCACCTTTGTGAGCACTCCTGTCACGCGCGACAGCGACCGCATCTTCGTCAACGAACCCGAGGCCAGCCCCAACACCAGGAGCGGAACCCCCTTGCCGAGGCCGTACACGAACAGCAACACCGCGCCCTGTACGGCCGATCCGCGTGCCGCCGCGATTGTGGCAATCGCAGCGAGGATCGGCGTAGAGCACGGCGACGCGACAAGACCGAATAGCATTCCGAGAATGAACGCGCCCGCCACTCCCCGACCCTTCGGGCGTGCTGTCGGCAAGAATCGATTGAGCGCGTCGAATCGCAGATTGACGAGGCCCAGCATGTTTAGGCCGAGAACGAGGCAAACAAGCGCAACGCCGTACGACGCCCAGGAGCCAATGAGCACCGCTCGGCCAAGCGCGCCGGCAATCGCTCCGATTGCCGCGAACACCAGACTCATACCGAGAACGAAGACAGCCGAGAGGGCGAGCGCCCGACGCCAGGGGACGCCCTCGCCTCCTTCTACCGTGCCAGTGACGTAGCCGAAGACAGCCGGCAGCATCGGCAGAATGCACGGCCCGAACCCGGCCACCATACCGCCGAGGAACGCAACGCCAAAGGCGGCCGCACCGACGATGCTGCCCGCCCCTAATGCTGAAGCAAAGGTCTCGATTGAGATCACCGGGCAACCAGCGCGTCGAGCCGGGCGCGCATCTCCTCGGCGGAGAGTACGCCCGTGAATGAATCGGCCACCGTCCCGTCGGGCAGCACGAAGAACGAGGTCGGAATGTACTCAAACGAGAATCTGGCAGCGAGCTCCTGGCCGGACGGGTCGTCGGTGATCGCGTTGACGAAGGTCACGGTGTCCGAGTACTCGGGAACGACCACGTCCACCACTTCGGATATCTCCACACACGGAACGCAGGTCAGCGAATGGAAGAGCACGTAGACCGGCTTGCCGGCGGCAAGCGCCGCGTCATACTCGGCAACCGCGTCGCCTTGCGCCATCGAGGGCCGCGCCAGGTCTCCCGTCCGCGTTTCCGGTGCCGCGGCGAGCTTCACGCCGAGAAGGACCGCGAAGAGGACCAGGATCGCTACCACGATCAAGGTGCGCTTCCGGCTCCCGGATGGCGTCTCGCTTGGAGTTTCAGTCACCGGCGCCTCCATCTAGTGCAACACCGCGTTGAACAGGTAGCCGATCGCCACGATTCCGATCGCATTGACACCGAAGTACACGGCGATGAGTTTGGGCTTGAGCACTTTGCGCAAGATGATGGCCTCGGGAAGCGACAGGCCGACGACCGCCATCATGAAGGCGAGCACGGTGCCCATCGCCATACCCTTCTCGGTCAGCACGCTCACCAGCGGGACGACGCCCGCGGCGTTGCTGTAGAGAGGGACGCCGACAAGAACGGCGAGTGGCACGGCGAAGGGGTTGTCAGGGCCTGCGTACTGCACAAGGAAGTCATCCGGGATGAACCCGTGCATGACGGCGCCTATCCCGATGCCGACGACCACATACGGCCACACCTTGCCGACGATCTCGCCCACGTAGCCGCGAGCGTAGCGGAGCTTCTCGGCCCAGGTCTGCTCTGGCAGCTCACCGGAATCGCCCATCCGGATCTTGTAAACGTACTCCTCGACCCAGCTCTCAAGCCCGAGCTTGCCGATGATGATGCCGCTCGTGATGGCGATGAAGAGCCCGGAGACCACGTAGAGCGCAGTGATCTTCCAGCCGAAGAGGCCGAGGAGCAGGATTATCGCGACCTCGTTGATCATCGGGCTTGCGACCAGGAACGAGAACGTCACACCAAGGGGCACGCCGCTTTCGACGAAGCCGATGAAGAGCGGCACGGCCGAGCAGGAGCAGAACGGCGTCACGATGCCGAGCAGCGCCGCGGCCACGTTGCCCGCGTACAGCTTGGAGTGCGACAGGAGCTTGCGCGTCCTTTCCGGCGGGAAGAACGAGCGGATGATCGCGACGAAGAAGATGACGACGGCCAGCAGGATCAAGACCTTGGGCACGTCGTACAAGAAGAAGTTGACCGCCAGGCCGGCCTTGCTCGTCGGAGCAAGGCCGATGAGGTCGAAGGTCAGCCAGTCGGAGAGGAGCTGCAGCGGGTGGAAAGGGTCCATGGTGCGCGCCCTATGCCCGCGACAGCAGCGCGGCGATCTCGTCAGCGGTCGCAACGCGACCCGAGAGCTTGAGCTGCTCATCTACGACAAGCGCGGGTGTCGACATGACACCGTAGGCCATGATCTGCGCGATATCCGTCACGTGCTCGATCGTCGCCTCGATGCCGAGAGCCGCCGCGGCCTCGCGCGTCCGCTCCTCAAGCGTGTTGCAGCTCTTGCAGCCCGAACCCAGGATCTTGATCACCATCGTGTCTTCCTTCCTAATGCTGTATCTGTACTCAGAAGCCGAGCAGCTCGGCGGCCACTCGCTCCATGACATCCCGCTGTAGGGTGTAGTGCACCCAGGTGCCTTCCTTGCGTGCCGAGACAAGCCCGGCCGCCTTCAGGATCCCCATGTGATGGGAGACCGTGGACGCGGCCAGCTCGAGGCGTTCGGATATCTTGCAGGCGCATACCTCGCCGCTCGCCGCGCATGGGGCGCCCGGCTCGCCCGGACAAGTCGCGAGCATCCGCAGTATCTCGCGGCGCTGCTCGGAGGCGAGCGCCTTGAAGGCGGCATCTGTCTGCTCGGCGGTCAGAGGGCGAAGCTTGGTGGCGTTCATGGGTGATCCCTCACGGTGATAGTTCGACGATTATCGAAGTATACGCGTGCGCATCGATGAGAGCAAGCGCGGGTGCCACCCGTGCGGGACGAAGAAGGGCCGCACCCCGAAGGATGCGGCCCGGTGATGCGGTGGATTGCTGCTACCTGAGACGAGCCGATCTCAGCTGCGCCTCCACGGACTCGGAGATCGCCGAGCCGCTGCCGAAGACCTGTAGCGCGACGATGGAATCCGCATGGCTACTGATCGCCGCAAGAGTGGGCGCCGCTGCCGTGAGGCGCGGCGTCAAGAGCAGAACCCCACCCGATGAACCGAGGCCTGCGCCTGCGCAGAGCGCGTCTGCGAACACCTCGCCCGTAGCCACGCCCGTGACGCCGAAGCCTGCAAGACCCTCGTCATCCGCCCACTCCGCGACCAGGGCCGCCGTATCGTAACGATTCGCGCCGCCGATCCGGTCCGGAGCCAGTCCTGCGACAGAGAGCTCGCCTTGAACGCCGGTGGAGACAGCTTCTTCGCTCCCTACGACGATCGTCCGCATATCGCCCGAGACTCCGGACAGGAAGTCGACCGTGTAGCGCGGCAGATGCTGCGGCCGAACCAAGAGGATCGGTGCACGCTGCGCCCAGGCAATCGGCGAGACAGAGAGCGCGTCCGGGAAGGTGTCGCCGCGAGCGATGAAGACGATCTCGGGCTCGTCACCTCTGGCCGCGACGACCTCATCGGCCAGCATCGCGGAGGTCTCATAGCGATCGATGCCGCCGATACGCTCGACTTCGATCTCGCCGAGAGCGGCAACGGCACTTGCTACCGAATCCGAGATCGCCCGCTGGTCGCCGCAGATGACGACATGGCTGACGCCGAGACGAACGAGCTCCGCCGCCACTGCCGCAGGAAGTGCCTTGGGCTGAGTCAGCAGGATGGGCGCGTTATAGGCGCCCGCGAGACCTGCAGCCGACAGCCCGTCAGCGAAGACGCGACCCGTCGCGAGAACGGCTGTGTCGGCGCTCGCGAAGTGGTCCTGCGAGATAGCGACTGCGGTCTGATACCGGTCGCCGCCTTCCAGTCGGCCGTCCGTGGCGCCGCCGAACTCATAGGCACCCATGTCCCACTCGGCGGTTCCGCTTGCGTCGCCGTCAAACGGACGCGGCGTACCGTCGATATCGGAGTCAGGGGCAAGCTCGAAATCGACACCAGCGTCGATGCACGGCGAGCCGGCTGCGAGCGAGTAATCGCCGGACTCGGGATCGTTGAACATCGGGTCTTCGGAGATGACATCCTCGCCATACGCTTCCGGGACGATCGGGTCGGTGCTGTAGAGGTCGGAATACGAGACGTCGGCGCCGTAGACCGGCCCCATCGCCGCCGCTTCGTCCCAGACGATGGAGTTGGTCACGCGAGTGCCCCCGACAGCCTGAGCCTGCGTCCCTGACATCGTCTCCGAGTGAATCGAGTACCCGCTGGTCGCATTGTCAGCAAGCGTCGTGTTCACGACGTCGGCATCCGAGTCGTAGAAGAGCAGCGTTCCCTGCTCGGACGTGTTGTTCACCAGGAGGCAGTTGCTGATCTGTGCAGGCAGAGACTGCACAGCGATCGGAGCACCTTCGTTGCCGTCAAAAATGGAGCCTTCAACGGTGAGAGAAGCTGTCGGCATCTCCGCTGTCGGCGCGAGTTCGCCTAATGCCTCCTCGGTGGCGCCGTTGATGAACCCGCCGATATTCGCCACGACACCCGCCATGGCCGCATCGCCTTCAAACCAGCAGCCTTCCACCGTCATGGCCGCGTCAAGGCCCATTAGGCTGCTACCGAAGAAGGCGGAGTTCTGCCAGAACGCGCTGTCAGTCACAGCGACGTCACCAGAGATGGCGAGAACCGCGCCGCCGAACGGAACGACCTCAGCCGGAACGAGACCAGAACCGGTGAAAGCGGTTGCAGACTGGAGCTCGAGTGTGTGGACAAGCGTGTTTCCATAGAACGAAGAGTCTGAGATGTCGAGATCGCACTCCTCTGCACCTATCGCGCCGGCAAGTAAGCCCGCGCTGTTGTCGCCAAAGGTGCAGCCGTCGATCTCCAGCGTCGAGTTACTGGCAAGGATGGCACCGCATGAGTAAGACCCGGTAATAACTTGCGGGGTCAACCCGGCGGGAACCATGTCAAACGCTGATTCGCCGTTCTCGGTGAGTTCACAGTCGGTGAGCGTGACGGTGGAGCCGCTGGCGTAGATGGCACCACCCGTCTCGGCGAAGTTCTGTGTGAGGATGCAATCGGTCATCGTCAGCGTGCCGAGGCTGGTCATGACAGCGCCGCCGCTTTCGGCGAAGCCGTGAGTGAGCGTCAAGCCGAACAGATCGAACTCGGAACCATCCATCATCCAGATGATGGAGTCGGTCCACTCGGCGTCGATGATGCACTCGTACGGGTCACTGCCCTGGAGTGTGATCTTGGAGGGCGAGATCGGCAGCGGGAACGACTCGCCGGTCTCGGACGCGCTATACGTGCCAGGTGCAATATCGATCGTGTCGCCGTAGTCGGCGTCGCCGAGACCCGTGGTGATGCTCATGTACGGGTCGCCAGCAGTGCCGTCGCCGCCCACGTCATCACCATTCACGGCGTCGACGTAGATGGTCTTAGGCGTCGCCGGAACGGCTGCGGCCGGCATAACCGGAATCAGAGCAAGAACCATGATGAGTGCCAGGGACAAAGGCAGAAGTCTTCGGAACGGCGAGCGGCGCATCGCGACCCCTTTCGCGGAAGGCGGCCAGCCTCGGCTGCCCCAACATGTCTCTACTACCCTATAGCATGCGCGTTTCCAGGTACAGCCAGCGTCATGTACAGCGCGTGCAACGCAAGACAGGGCGAAGAGCCGATGTGGCCCCGCGCCCTGTCGTGTTCGGGATGTGCCTACTTAACGGACGCTCACCACGCGCGCCAGTTCCTTCTCACTCACGAAGAACGGGCGGTCAGGTGAAGTCTCGGCGTTCTCCATATCAAAGTCGAACTCCTCAGCAGTACCGCGGTCGGCGTGCACGGCGACGATAACCTTATCTGTCGACACGTCCTCAAGTGGCACTTCTACCGAGACGCTCTCGCCCTTGGGGACCCAAAGGAGGCCGACTCGCATGCCGGGCTCGCCGTTGTCGTCCAGGTGAACCACGAGCCACGCATCCTCAGGTACCAGCACGCGGTCAACGAGCAGCGTGTCAATGCCCTGCTGCGCTTCGCCGACCTCAAGCTGCGCACCCTTCTCGGAAGCTACATAGCCCCAAACTCCCATGCCCTCTTCCTCGGCAGAGCCATTTGCCGAGCAACCGGCAAGGCCGAGCACTCCCACAACGAGCACAGCGACGAATGCCAGTGCGACGATTCTCTTCACGACGATTCCTTTCGATCTAGCAGGCAGAGACGGACGCACCGCCTCGCGTGCGTGAGGTTCAAGTTGTTTACGCCTTCTTGGCCATGCTTGGCTTGAAGCGCCGCAGCATGAGCGAACTAGTGACGACGCTGACGCTTGAGAGCGCCATGGCCGCGCCCGCAAGCTCCGGACGAAGCAGCCCAAGAGCTGCCACCGGGATTCCAAGCGTGTTGTAGCCGAGCGCCCAGAAGAAGTTCTGGCGGATCTTGCGCATGGTCGCACGCGAGAGCTCGATTGCTGTGACAACGTCGCGCAGGTCGTTCTTGATTAGCACGATGCCGCCGGTCTCCATTGCCACGTCCGTGCCGGCACCCATTGCGATGCCAACATCGGCCTGCGCAAGCGCTGGGGTGTCATTGATACCATCGCCGACCATGGCGACGCTCAACCCGCGAGCCTGAAGCTTGGCAACCTCCTCAGCCTTATGCTCGGGAAGCACCTCGGCAAGCACATGGTCGGGTGCGATTCCTGCCTGTGAAGCGATTGCCTCGGCAGTGCGTCGGTTGTCTCCGGTGATCATGAAGACCTCAACACCCATCGCCGTGAGACGCTCCACAGCTTCCTTTGAGTTCTCCTTGAGCGTGTCGGCCACTGCGATCATGCCGGCGAGCTTCTCGCCATTTACGCCAACGAGCATCACCGTCTTGCCTTCGCCCTCGAGCGCAGCGATGCGATCCTCGAACTTCGAGATGTCGATGCCATCACGTGCCATGAGCTTGCGGTTACCGAACGCCACACGCATGCCCATAACGTTGCCTTCGACGCCGTGGCCCGGGATTGCCGAGAATCCCTCGACCTCCGGCAACTCCACGCCAGTCGCCTTCGCATGCGAGACGATCGCCTCGGCAAGCGGGTGCTCGGAGTTGCGCTCGAGCGCAGCTGCGAGCTTGAAGACGCGGCCGACTTCGTGTCCGTCGGCAAGCTCGACTTCCGTCACCACGGGTTTGCCGTGCGTGAGTGTGCCGGTCTTGTCGAACACTACGGCCTTGATCTTGTACGTGGTCTCAAGAGCCTCGCCGTTCTTAATGAGGATGCCGTTCTCGGCACCCTTGCCGGTGCCCACCATGATGGCGGTCGGCGTGGCCAGGCCGAGTGCGCACGGGCACGCGACGACAACGACGGCCGTTCCGGCGAGAAGCGCCTTCACGAACGGCGAAGCGGTCGCATAGAAGGCCGCATCAACGAAGCTGGGAACCACGAACAGCCACACGAGGAAGGTTAGGATCGCAGCACTGACCACAGCGGGCACGAAGACCGCGCTGATACGGTCGGCGAAACGCTGCACAGGCGCCTTGGAGCCCTGCGCGTCTTCCACGAGCTTCACGATCTGCGCCAGAGCGGTGTCAGCCCCAACCTTGGTGGCGCGGAACTTGAACGAACCGAGCTTGTTCATCGTCGCGCCGATAACGGTGTCTCCAGCGCTCTTCTCAACCGGAATCGACTCGCCGGTGAGCATTGATTCGTCCACTGCCGAGTGACCGTCAATGACTATGCCGTCAACCGGGACCTTATCGCCAGGCCGTACAACGACCACGTCGCCCACGACGACCTGCTCGATCGGCACGTCGACTTCCTCGCCGCCGCGCACGACTCGGGCGGTCTTGGCTGCCAGACCCATGAGTTTCTTGATCGCATCGGACGTCTTGCCCTTCGCGCGCGCCTCAAGCAACTTGCCGAGGATGACGAAGGTGATCAGAAGCGCCGAGGTCTCATAGAAGACCGGCTCGGCATGTAGAGAGGGCACGAACGTGGCGGCCAGCGAGTAGAAGTACGCTGAACTCGTACCGATCGCGATCAGAGTGTCCATGTTGCCGGAACGCCGCTTGATGGCGTGATAGAAGCCACGGTAGAACTGGGCGCCAGCTATGAACTGAACCGGCGTAGACAGCACAAGGCCGATGTACTTGAAGACCATCATCGGGTCCCATGCGCCACCAAATGTGTTGGCGAGCCAGGTCGCCACCGCAAGCGGCACCTGCTCCATCAGCGACGGCACCATGAGCGCCAGAAGCGGAAGCGACAGAGCCAGCGACATCGCGAACAGGCGCTTCTCGTGGCGCTCATGCTTGCGTTGCGCTGCACGCTGAAGGTCCTCGGCAGGCGCCTCTCCAGCCTGCGTCTCGACCTTGAGGATGGCGTGGTAGCCAGCGCCCTCGATTGCCGAGATGACCTCGTCCGGCCCGATCATCGCCGGGTCTACTTCGACCGTGGCTGTCTCAAGCGCCAGGTTGACGACGACGCTCTTGACGCCGGCGAGCTTGGCCAGCGTCTTCTCAACGACCATCACGCATGATGCGCACGTCATCCCGGTCACCGCGAACGTCAGCTTGCCGCTTGCCTCCGACTTCGGGGCGACAAGCTCGGTCGCGCCATAACCAGCACCTTCAACGGCGCTGCGAATGGCCGCGAGAGTCGTTGAGCCCGGATCGAACTGCACATCGAGCCGCTCCATCGCCAGGTTCACATTCGCCGAGACAACTCCCGGCGTGCGGCCAACGACTTTTTCGATAATTGCCGAGCATGACGCGCACGTCATTCCCGTGACGGCGAATGTGGACGCCTCAACATCGGTCCCGGCCGAAGCAGGTGCGGGCACCGGGTCTGGTCCGTCCGGGATCACCGGACACGCGCCGGTCTCGCACGCGGGCTCCTCGGCAACGGGGACCGGCTCGGGCTCAGGCAAGAGCACCTCATCGGTCGTTGGCACAAGCGCCCCGCCATCGGCGGCCACGAACCCGGCAGCCTCGATCGCAGCCGCAACCGCAGCCACATCGATTACATCGGGGTCCGCAACTACTGTGGCGGTTCCTGCCACGGCATCAGCCGAGACGGCCTCAACGCCGACGACTTTGGACAACTCACTTATAAGAGTGCGCTCGCACGAGTGGCAATGCATGCCCTCGACGGTCACTCGAAACGTCTGGTTATTACTGGTGCTACTCACTTGGACTCCTTCTCAGCGGTCCGTACCCCATAGGGTATATGTACCCTGCCTATCACGCGACTTACTACTCAACGAAGATGGTGCCGAAAACCATCTCCATGCCACAGCTGAAGCCGTACGTTCCGGGCTCAAGTGCGTCGAGCTTCACAGTGACAGGACCACCTGTGAGGTCTTCAAAGAAGCCGAGCTCCTTCGAAAGCACCTCTGCGGTGCAACCGCTGCCCTGCCCAAAGGTTATCTCGGTGGGCACGCCTGCCTTGAGCTTGATGGTGTTCGGGTTGTACGAGCCGGTAGACAGGTCGATCGCGATCTTCTGCACGTCACCTTCTATGGTGGCGCTGCCTTCGATCGGCTCACCAGAACCTGCACTGCCGCAGCATGCGCATGCGGCAGTGCCATCCGCCGCCAAGTCGCCGTTCACTACTGGTGTTGTCGCGAGAGTCGTCGCGGCGCTCTGATCCACATTCACTCGGCCTGCCTTCGCTACTGCCAGGCTGTAGGAGCCAACAAAGGCCGCCACGATGATGGCGCCGATGATTGCGTAGCGCACAGCGTTGCCGCTCTTTGCGGGAACCTTCGTGTCTATCTCAGTCATGATGATCTCCTTCGATTCAGTCATTTCCGGGTGTCTTCTAGTTACTGAACATGCCGCCGATGGACAGTCCCGCGATGATCGCGGCCGCCACGGCAACACCGATGACGAGTGCTTCTTTCTGGCTAAGCTTCGAGCGACGCGTGCCCCACCAGAGGCCCGCGCCAAGGAACACAATCGCCCCGGCCGAGAGCGGCACCGCTGGCGGTAGTCCTGAGCTCGCGGGGACGGATCCTACCTGCAGAAGGCCGTCCATCATTCCCATGCCGCACGTGAGGGTGTAGGTGCCTGCCTTCGTTGCCGGAAGCTCCACAACGGTGGTCCCATTCGGCACAAGGTTCTGCAGCACGCCAAGCTGTGGCAGCGCGATCTGATCGGAGCATGCGCCAGCTTCTCGGCGATCAACCACCAGGCGAACAGGAGTGTCGGCCGGGATGGAGACGACGCGCGGCACGAACTGCGTGTTCTCGATGACCAGCGGGATCTCGACGACACCATCAGTGGCCGTCAGGTACTGGTCGGTCGGCGAATCGACCGAGGGCGTGCCAGCAATCGAGTACTGGATGGTTTGCGCGGTAACAGGCGAGCCGACGAGGTTGAGTCCACGGTTAAGCATCACCAGGCCGAGAAGCGCCACGAGTATCGCCGCGACGACCATCATGCGGCGCTTGAACGTCACTGTCAGCGCGCCGGATACGGCGCCAAAGCCCAGCATGAGCGGCGCGGTGCCCAGGCCGAAGCCGAGCATCGCAAGCGCTCCGTTCACGGCGGAGCCGGTACCGGCAGCCGCCACTTGCGCTGTCATGAGCGGCCCGCACGGCATGAGGCCGGTGAGCAGGCCGAAAGTTATCGGTGTGGCGATGCTGACATGCCCCGACGCTTCGTCGGCTACTGCCTTGCGGCGCAAGGAGCTGAGAGCTTTCACGAACGCCTTCGGCGGCTTGAAGGTCAGGCGCTTGAGTGCCGGGACCTTGCCCGTCATCTGTACGCCAAGCACGACCATGAACGCACCGGCAAAGACGGTGACCCAGCCACGTAGTCCGCCGATGTCGAAGAGCGAGCCAAGGCTGCCGAGCAGAAGACCGACGAGCATATAGCTCAGGATCTTCGCACTCTGGTAAGCGAAATGCGGAAACATGCGTTTGGCGAACGAGCCCCCATCGGCGCCCTTCACCGCGTAGGTAAGGACGAGCGGGCCGCACATCGCCACGCAGTGAATGCTGGTGACAAGCCCTACGCCAAGCATAGGAAGAAACAGGTTCACGGATACTCCTCGGTGTCAGAGAAATGACAACAGCCGGGCGCAATGATGCGTCCGGACACACGAGGAGCTTCTAGACCGAGAGCCGAACCCCGAGAGGATCGGGCGGATGAGTGTCAGGAAGTCGCTTGATGGCATCAACGTAGCCGCAAAGGGCAACCGCGGAGATGGCTGGTGTCTGAGAGACCGCTACTGCGAGCGGCGAAGGCAGCTCGGCGGTCTGCACAACGATCGCGTCGGGGGCGCCGTGCGACATGGCGCTGTCATCGCACTCCCCGCCGTGGCAGGGGGCCTGCGTTGGGGCGGGTGCCGAGTCGAGCTCACACGCCGACTTGAACTGCGATTGGGGCTGGGCGCACGCGGTAGCTGCGCTGCCGCCAAGGTCGCCGCACGAGGGCATGAGGCACGTCGGCGCCACGGTCATGATCATGACCGCCGCCAGCACGACCGGCGCGTACACGCCGAATATGCCTTTGCCGAATTTCACAGGTGCTCAGCTTTCCCTGAAGCGGACTGCCTGGAGATGTGCAAAGCGTGTGCCAGGTACTGACACCTCTACCGGCGGCTATAAGACAGGTAGAACGCAGCAGCCACTGCAGCCATCGCCATGCCGACGATTCCCAGCCCGCCAACAAGCGCGCCGAACGCCGCGCACCCGGCGGCAAGCGCGGTCACACCCGGAGTTCGATGGCCGCCCGTACCTCGCCTGACGGCCTCTCCAACAAGAATCCCAAGTCCGATGAACGCGAACCAGGAGCCAAACCGGAGCACCCACCCGATGAGGATCCCACCGCCCGTTCCCGCAACCAGTCCGGCAGTAGCGCCGAGAGCCCACTGCCGCGGCTTAACGAAGTGAAGTGCGCTCTTTGCCGGCCTCGCGCACTCGCGGCATTTGTAGCCGACAGGCGTCGACACCATGTCCTTGGGACATATCGGGCGCTCGCATTCGGCGCACCGGACGTTGGTCTCAACTCCGGGATGGAAGGCACACTCGGCCACAAGAGCTCCTTTCGCGGGCTGCTTGAAGCAGAATATCACGCGACCGGCGGTCGGTTTCTCGGCTCCCGAACGGGTAGTGTGCCGAGATGCGCGCTGCGCTCTGCCGCCTCCCGAGCCGCCAACCGGGGCTGCACGAACGCCCAGACCGCCAGCCCAAGCGCAAACGCAAACACGAACCACCCAATCGCCGAGACAAGCCCGGCGATACCCTCGGCGCGGCTGAGCACTCCCCACTGCCCGAAGATGAAAGCCCAGTCGTGACCCTCCTGTCCGCCCAGGAGCGGAAGGATTCGGACGTTCGAGTCGGCCATGTAGACGCTCACGTTGCGAAGTGACACGCCGAGCCACGCAACCAAAACGGTCGCGGCCGGGAGGTCGTGACGCGCGAACCAGAAGTAGGCCGCAAGCGCTGCGGGGGCGAGCAGCTGCAGCCCTGAACCCGCCAGCGCCACGCCGACCTGCGGCATCCAGGCAGCGATCATGTGCCCGAATTCGTGAATGCCGAGGTCCACATGCGACACGAGCGGCACCCATCCCTGTCCGAGTACGGACGCAACGGCAAGCGCGATCGCGAGAGCGCCCAGCAAGAGCGGGCGGAGCGTGTCTGCCCACATGCGCGATGCGGCCGACGGTGTCTCGGCGAGGGGCATGTCATATATGTCGCGTGGTTCCATGCGAATCGTATCGGCATCAGGGCGGCGACTCTGGAGATGTTGCAGCGTCTATTCCTTCTCGGCGAGGCGCATTTCGACGCGTCTTCGTACTGAACGCGTGAACACCGAGCGCGAATCGGGTAGCAGTACACGAAGAGAAGCCGAGAGCCGAGGAGGCATACATGAGCATCAAAGGATCACGCACGGAACTGAATCTGCTGAAAGCCTTCGCGGGCGAATCGCAAGCCCGCATGCGCTACAACTACTTCGCAAGCGCCGCCAAGAAGGAAGGCTTCGAGCAGATCAGCGCGGTCTTCACGGAGACCGCTGACAACGAGAAGGAGCACGCCAAGGTCTTCTTCAAGTACCTCGAAGGCGGCCCGGCCGAGATCACCGCGACTTACCCCGCCGGCAAGATCGGAACCACCGCCGAGAATCTCCTGGCCGCAGCAGAGGGCGAGCTTGAGGAGTGGAGCGCGCTTTATCCCGACTTCGCCGCGATTGCCGATGAGGAGGGCTTCGCCGATGTTGCCACGTCGTTCCGCGAAATCGCCGAGGTCGAAGCGCATCACGAGAAGCGGTACCGCAAGCTTCTCGAGAACGTGAACGGTCACAAGGTGTTCAAGAAGGACGGCGTTGTCTTCTGGAAGTGCCGCAACTGTGGATACGTGCACGAGGGCCCCGAAGCTCCGATGGAGTGCCCGGCATGCAAGCACCCCCAGGCCTACTACGAGGTTCTCTGCGAGAACTACTAGAACCAAGACGATTCAGCTCAGCTGCTGCGCCCGCATCGCCACCCGGCGGTGCGGGCGCGCCGCACACCTGCCGCTTACCGGCTCGGTGCCACCACTTACCCACTGTTAGGTTTTCCTCGCTAGCGAGGCATGGCAGACTGACCACAGCGTGCGGCGGCCCACTGGGGGCTTTGAGGCCGCGCCACCATACGCATGCGACCCCTTGGAGTCTCAATGACAGATCGCGCTTCCGCGCGTGGCTGGATCGTCACGCTCGCCGGCCTGGGCATCAACCTTGCGCTCGGCGTCCTTTACTCATGGAGCATCATCGCCAAAGCACTGACTGCCGAGTGGGGTTGGTCCGCCGGACAGTCAAGCCTCCCGTACGCGACCGCCGTGGGCACATTCGCACTCTCGATGGTCTTCGCCGGGCGCGCGCAGGACAAGTTCGGCCCCCGGATCGTCGCAACCGTCGGAGGCGTTCTCACCGGCGCCGGACTGCTCGTTGCGTCGTACGCAAGTGCAACCGTCGCCTGGCCGATGATCGTCGGATTCGGCGTGTTAGCCGGTGCCGGTATCGGCCTAGGGTACGCCTCGGCCACACCTGCTGCTGTGAAATGGTTCCCGCCGGCACGCAAGGGTTTCATCACCGGCCTCGTAGTGAGCGGCTTCGGCCTTGCGTCCGTCTACATCGCTCCACTCACGACCGCACTCATCCACGGATCCGGCATCGGCGTGACGTTGCGCATCCTTGGTGTGTCGTTCTTCGTCGCCATCATCGGCCTGGCGCAGATGCTCGTTAACCCGCCTGCCGGCTACGTTGCACCGATGAAGATGAGCGCTGCTTCTGCCAGCACGAAGCCCGTGCGCCGAGATCTGGACTGGCGCGACATGATCAAGACCAAGCAGTTCGTGCTGCTATGGATCATGTATGCATTCTCGGCATTCGCCGGGCTTATGATCATCGGTCACATGGCGAAGATCGCCGTTGCCCAGCTTCCCGGTATCGACCTCGGGTTCGGTCTCGTCGCAGTACTCGCCATCGGCAACGCCGGGGGACGAGTGGCTGCCGGAACTGCCGCTGACAAGTTTGGCGAAACCCGCACCATGTTTGTCGTGTTCGTGCTGCAGGCGATCATGATGGGCGCGATCTCATTCGCCCACACGCCTCTGTCGCTCATCCCTGTCGCAGCAGCTGTCGGCTTCTGCTATGGCGCTAACCTGGCGCTCTTTCCTTCGGCCACTGCGGGCTTCTTCGGCACGAAGCATCTTGGCGTGAACTACGGCCTGGTCTTCACGGCCTGGGGCGTGGGCGGCGTGTTCGGGTCGATGACGGCGGGAACGATCGTGGACTCGACCGGATCGTATGCCGTGGCGTACGTAGTGGCCGCCGGGCTGTGTCTGCTTGCAGCGGGGACGACGTTCATCACAAAGGCTCCGGATCCTCTGCGCGCACCCGTTGAGCTCAAGGCAAAGGCGCACAAGACGAAGGCTGCCTAGCCTGACTTCGCTTGACGTAGAGCCCGGACTTGCCTAGTGATTGTACTGGGCAAGTTTCGGGCTCTCCGTTTTTTGAGGGGGAACAATGAAGGCCGTCGTCGTCTACGAATCTCTCTGGGGCAACACAGCCGCCATCGCTCACGCCATCGCCGAGGGCATCGGCTCCGAGGCGCGGGTGCTCAGTACCGCTGAGGCGACACCCACCGAGGTGGCGGGCGCTGAACTCATCGTGGCGGGCGCACCGATCCTCGGTTTCTCCCTGCCGACCGAAGCGATGCGCAAGAGCATAGACTCCAACCCGCGCGAAAAGAAGCCCACCATTTCGGTGCCGACGATGCGATCCTGGCTCGCGGAATTGCCAAAAGGCGCGGGTACGGGCGCAAGCTTCGAGACTCGCATTTGGTGGTCGCCCGGCAGCGCCGCGAACGCAATTGCACGCGCGCTCAACGACGCTGGCTACGTTGCACCCACCAAGGGCGAGAAGTTCCTCGTCACCGGACGGTTCGGTCCGCTCAAAGACGGCGAGATCGAGCGAGCCAGGGCGTGGGGAGCCTCGCTCGCCCGTCACTTCGCGTAGCAAGGCGCAGACTATGCGGGCTGATGCAGTCCGACGCGGTTGCCCTCGGAATCCTCGAAGAACGCTATCCAGCCGACCATCTCGCCCATGTTCACCGGCTCGGAGAGCACGCTCCCTCCGGCCTCGACGACCCTGGCGAGCATACCGCTGATATCTCCGTTCGAGTTCAGGTAGACCGTTGAACCGTGCGTCTTGCTCGGAGTGTCAGAGTCCTGGACAAGATCGCCGCTGACATCGTCAGGACTCCCCGTTCCAAGAGGCATCAGAAGAGCGACGGCATCAGACCCAGGCATCATCTGGATCTCATTGCCGAGAACGTGTGCGTAGAACTTACGGGCGCGCTCCAGGTCCACGACCGGAATGTCGGCCCACACGATGACGTTGGACATGTGATCCTCCTGATGTTCAGGCGGCCGCAGCCGCCGTGTGTGAATCGTGCACGCGGTATGTACCCTCCTTACTTCGAAACGTCCCTCGCGCCTACTGCCAGGAGAGATTCTATCCGGGTAGTATTGACTTGGAGTTTTATCCGGATAGAATCTTGCCCGGAGCACAACACCCGACAGGAGACGCACATGAGTGAGACCGCCGAGAGACAGTACGTCGCATTCGCGGGGCCAGAGCGCATCGCGACCGGTGAGCTCGTCGACGTCGCCGCAGCCGTCAGGCGCGCGCTTGATGCCGAGCCGACCCTGCAGCCACTCATCTTCGATGCCGAGACCGGCGAACAGACCGACGTGGACCTGCGCGGCAGCGAGGCGGATGTGCGAGCACGTCTCGCGCCCGTGCCGCCGGCACCGCGATCGCCAGGACGCCCGAAGCTAGGCGTGGTCGCCCGCGAGGTCACGCTGCTCCCCCGCCACTGGGAGTGGCTCGCATCGCAGCCGGGCAGCGCTTCGGTGACGCTGCGCAAGCTGGTAGATGCCGCGCGCAAGGCAGGCGACGGCGCAAATCGCGTGCGGCTCGCGCAGGAAGCCGCCTACCGCTTCATGAACACGGTCGCCGGCAACGAAGCCGGCTTTGAGGAGGCGACCCGGGCGCTCTTCGCCAGCGACGCGGAGCGGTTCTCGGCAATCACTGAGGCGTGGCCGATCGACGTACGCGCAGAAGCCCGGCGCATGGCTGAGGACGCGTTTGCTGTCGGGGATGCGTCGTGAGCGTAGACCGAAAGGCCATGGCACAGGAATACAAGCAGACGCCGAGACCGGCCGGAATCTACTGCGTGCGCAACACGGCAACCGGACGGTGCCTTCTCGGCGCAAGTCCTAACCTGCCGGGAATCATCAACCGCCACCGATTCACACTCACCGACGGCTCACACCGGGACAAGGAGCTGCAGGCGGACTGGAATGCGCTCGGCGAGGACTCGTTCGAGTTCGATGTGCTCGATGAGCTCGAGCTACCCGATGATCCAGCCTACGACTCCGCCGATGACCTGAAGGTGCTGCTCCAGATGTGGATCGACAAGCTCACGGCAGCCGGCGTGGAACTCTACCCGACAACCGCGCGTGCTGACGGCTAGCGACACACCACTAGGTTGAGAGACCCTGCCTACTTCCGACGCCGGCGCCATGCGATGAAAGCGAACGCCCCGAGTCCTAGCACGAGGATGATAACGACCCACAACACGGTGTTTCCATAGCTGGTATCAGCCGCAGGATCTTCAGTCTCGCCTGAGGCTGCGCGAGCATTCGAGCTGCTTTCGTTCGAACCGTCCTCGCTCGAACCGTCCTCGCCCGCTCCGGTCTCGCCCTCTCCGACCGGCTCGTCAGCCCCGGCCGCTCCTGATGACGTGTCCTGCGAATCGCCGCTGGAGTCCGCCGACGCCCCCGACCCTGACGCCGAGCTCGAAGACGTCACCTTGGTGATTGTGAACGTCACGGTATGAGCGGCTTCGAGGTTACCCGCGTTGTCCTCGGACCAGAACTTCAGCGTGTGCGTGCCAATCCCCGTGACTGACACGGCGGAACCGGTGCGCACCGAGGAGGCATCAATCTGGTACTTGGTCCATGCCACGCCCGTGATGTCGTCTGTTGCGGAGAGCGCGATGCTCGCCGAGCTCACGTAGCTTGTACGCGCATTCGACTTCGTCACCGGGGGCGTGCTATCGGCATGGTCCACGGCGATAGTGACCGTGGCCACCTGTGAGCTGCTTGCACCGTCGTGGGCGCGATACAGGAACTCGTCGCTGCCCCAATAACCCGCATCCGGCGTGTAGGTGAATGAGCCGTCGGCCGCGAGCTTCACCTTGCCGTGCTTGGAATCCATCTCCAGAGCCGCCTGAAGGACACCTGAATCCACGTAGAGATCGTTGGCGAGTACACCCTCACCCACGTTGACAACCAGCTTCACGTTGCGGTCTGTCGCGTAGGCGTCATCAAGTGCCACAGGAACATCGATCGCTTCGGTGACCGTGATCGTCACCGTCGTCACTGCCGATAGAAGCAGTCCATCGGAGGCCCGGTAGGTGAAGGTATCTACGCCACTCCAGTCAGCTGCAGGTGTGTAAGTCAGCTCACCGCTGTTGTCGAATTCGAGAACGCCGTGCGCCACGTTTCGTATCAGCTGCGCGGTGAGTGTGTCTCCGTCTGCATCGCTGTCGTTGTCGAGAACATTCGCCGAGATACTCGCGTCTTCAGAACAACCGAATGCGTCCTCGAGCGCTATCGGCGAGTCGCTGACGGCGTCTACCGTGATAGTGAAGGTCATCGGTGCGGTAGAGCGCGCTACGCCACCGGCGGTCGCGTCGTCGGTGAGGACGACCGTGACCTCGGCGGCCCCGTTCACATCAGCCGCAGGCGTGAAGGTGAGAGTGCCGTTGGCGGCGATGGCCGGAGCGCTCGCGAAGAGCGCGGCGTTGTCGTTGGTGACGCCGAAGGTGAGCGTCTGGTCGATCTCGTCGGCCGGACCGGCGCTGATCGCGCTCGCCCAGGCGGCCGAGTAGGCGCCGGAGTCTTCGTCGACGGCGACGTCGGTGCCAGCCGTGAAGCTCGGCGCGTCGTTGACGGCACCCACTGTGATGGTGAACTTCTCGGTATGCGTCTTCGCTGCGCCGCCCACCGTGTCGTCGTCGGTGAGCGTCACGGTGACCTCGGCCGACCCGCTGACGTTCGCTGCGGGTGTGAAGGTGAGCGTGCCATCTGAAGCTAGCGCCGGAGCGCTCGCGAAGAGCACTGCGTTGTCGTTCACGACAACGAAGCCAAGGGCCTGCGCGCTCTCATCGGCTGGGCCTGCGCTGATCGCGCTTGCCCATGCGGCCGAGTAGGCACCGGAGTCCTCGTCCACCGCGACGTCGGCGCCAGGCGTGAAGGTGGGTGCGTCGTTGACGGCGGCGATGGTGATGGTGACTGTGGCCGGAGCCGAATAGAGCGTGGAGAACGACCCGGTGCCGGAGACTCGGTAGGTGAAGGTGTCGGTGCCGTTGAAGTCCGCATCAGGCGTGTAGGTCGCGGTCCCGGATGACGATATCGTCAGGGCCCCGTTCGACGGCGGGCTGACCAGCTCAGCGGAAAGCGGGTCGCCGTTGGGGTCTGATGCGCCGACGAGCAAGCCGACTATCGCCTTGCCGTCCTCGGGACACGACCCCACATGATCGACCGCCGTCGGCGGTCCGTCGACGGTCAGCGAGAAGGATCGATCGACCGATTCGATGCCGTTGTCGGCGGTGAGCGTAACGGGATACATCCCCGCAGATCCGGTGGAAGGCGTACCCGTGATCTCTGCGGATCCAGCACCGAGGTCAGTGAAGGTCATTCCTGCTGGTAGAGCGCCGGTAATGCCCACGCTCGGCACAGGATAGCCGTTCACCGAGATCGCAAAGTGACCGCTCACACCCTCAACAAAGCCCACCGAGCTACCCGAGCTGAACTCGAGGGGCTCCGTGACCACGATGGCGAGAACCTGACTCGCAGCCGTTGTGACTCCGTTATCAGCGCGCAATCGCACCGAGTAAGCACCGCTCGAACCGACGGCCGGCGTGCCTACAACCCGCGCGGTTCCGTCACCGTCATCAACGAGCGTGAGCCCGTCAGGCAACGCATCGAGCGCAGTTATCGTCGCTGTCGGGAACGCGCTGCTGGACACATCGAATGTCTCGGCTGTACCGACCGTGAAGGTAGCAGAAGCCGCCGAGAGGAACTTCGGCGCTTCAAGCACGGTGATAGTCATCGGAGCCGAAGCGTCCGGCCCCGCACCATTGGTGGCGACTATGCTCACTGCATAGCGACCGCCTGAACCAGCGGCCGGCTCGCCGAGTATGACTCCTGCGCTGCTCGTGTCACCCGTCGATCCCTGGAAGCTGAACGACAGCCCACTCGGCAGAGCGCCTTGCAGCGATAGAGTCGGAACCGGATAGCCCTGAGCCGAGACATCAACGCTGCCCGTCATCCCGACCGTGAACGTGGCTTCACTGGCCGCCATGATCGCCGGCGGACCGGCTATCCCTACGCCAACCGTCGCGACAACACCGTCGTAGGTGGCAGAGATAACGGAGAGACCCGGGACCTGCTCGGCAGAGAAGATGCTCCCAGCGAGACCCGACGCCAGCGCTGTGACTGCCGGAGACACCGAACCAACCGGCGCCGCCGCAAACGTGACCAACGCCCCGTCATCAGGTGGCATGTGACCAGCGCTCAAGACTTGCGCGGCCACCGCCGTTGTATCGCCCTTCGTGAGAAGCGTCGAACCCGCAGAGACCGTTAGCCGCAGCCACGGATCGGCATCGATGCCGCCAGCAGCGGCGACGGGCGCCGAAGTCGTGGGGCTGCTGTTCGTCCCCCACCAGTTGTACTCGGCGTCAGGTGTGCCGAGGAATCCGAAGGCGCCCGGAGCCTCGTCGGCAGTGTTGTGCGAGATCCGGGAGTCCCGAATCGTGATATCGCCGCCGATGAAGAGGGCGCCGCCCCGGTCGAGTCCGGCAGTTCCATAGCTGGTGGCCACGTTGTTCGTGAAGGTTGACGTCGCGACAGAGCTACCGCGCCCGTCGGCGACTCGCGCGTAGATCGCGCCGCCCTGACCGGCTGAAACGGAGCGCCCGTCGGATGTATTGGAATCAAAAGTACAGCCGCCAACATTCAGGCTGCCAGAACCGGAGTCGGCCACGAACAGCGCTCCTCCGACTCCTTCCGCGTAGTTGCCCGAGAAGGTGCAGTCCCGCAGAGTGAGGTCTACATTCCGGCCAATATTGAGCGCACCACCAGAAGCGGCGGTCGACGTGTCGGCCACCGAGCGGTTGTCGATCACGGTGCATTCGGTGAGCGCAACCGTACTAGGCGGCACCGTGTCGGTGGTGCCACCCGCTCGGAGCGCTCCGCCGCCGACCGCACCCTTAGCCCGGCCCTGCGATAGAGTCGCATTGGACAACTCGAAGGTCACTTCGCCGCGTAGCGCGGGATCGATATCGAATATGCGCATGGCCAGGGGAACTTTCGGCGTGATCGTCGAGCCAGCACCAAAGATCCGAACGCTGGCCGAAATGTCCAGCGAACCGCTCTCAAGCACGTATGTCCCGGTCGAGAGGATGATGTCAGCAGACGACACTTCGCCGGCAGACGCGAGCACCGCTTCGCGAAGACTAACCAGACCGTCCGCTCCAGGAGCAAGCCTGAGCGCGGGCAGATTACTGGTGTCGCCGTCCACCAGGTCGACCGTCGTTGTCACGATGATCTGCCCGGCGAAGGCTGTGCCCGGCACTGCCATCGCAAGCACGAGCGCGAGCACGCACAGAGGTGCGAGGCCTGGCAGGCCGCTGATGTTCCTCTGAATGATGTCGCGTACTCGCACGTTTGGTCCTTCCGACTAGCTATGGGTAATCAAGACCGCGGAGGGAATATCCCTGTTAGCGCAATGCAGAAGTTCATGGTCAGGTATGGCTGCATGTTGTTATGGGGCTGCGCTCCATTGGACGAAAACGCATCCGCCATGACCCCGGGGGCAGCGGTAGCTTCACCGTAGAGAGCCTGGTTGGGTACGGCCGTCGCAGCCGTCCATGCGGCATCGGTCGGAGACGCGGTGTCTGCGTCTCCGCCGGATGTCAGCGTGTGCGAGTGAGCGGGCACTTCGGACTCCAAGATCGTCACCGTCTCCGACCCGCCATACTCGCCAAGATCCCTCAGTGAGAGTCCCGGGCCCTGGCCATGTTGCATGGGGGCGCGTCCCTGCAGGCTCGGCAGTGCGAAGTCGAACTTGCCGTCACCGCCGTACGTAGTCCCCAGAAGCGAGAACAGCGCGGTGTTCTGTGATATCGGCAAGAACTGGCCGTTGCACGCCGCCCAACCCCGCGGTGCGAAGTTGAACGGGAATATGCGTATCTCGGCCACGAACGGATCCGCCATCGTCTTGCGCCTCCTTAGGTGTAACTCGGGAAGATGCCCTGCAGGGCTATCGAGAAGCTGAGTGTCAGAAACGGCTGCATGTTGAGGTGCGGCTGACTCCCGCCCACGCTGCCCACAAGACCGCTGGCTATGGCGGTGTTGGCCGAGTCACCGTAGACCGCAGCACTCGCGACCGCCCAAACGTTGCCAGCAGGTTCGGCCCGGTCAGCTCCGTTCGTACTCACGGTGGCGTCGTGCGCATGGTCGACCTCGGCAGCCGAGAGCGTGTGGGCCTGTTCGCCGTCGCGCTCACCAAGCGTGTGTCCGGCACCCACGTGAATCGGAGCCCTTCCCTGCAGGTTCGGGAGTGCGAAATTCACCCTGCCGTCACCACCGTAGGTGGTCCCCAGAAGCGAGAAGAGCGCCTGGTTCTGGTTGATCGGCAGAAGCTGGCCGCTGCAAAACGCCCACCCTTTCGGCGGGAAGTTAAAGGACATGATGCGTATCTCACTAAGGAAGGGCTCGGCCACTTGATACGCCTCCTATGTCTGACTCGGGTAGATGCCGAAAAGCGAGATGATGAAGCTCACGCACAAGTACGGCTGCACGTTGGAGTGTGGCCGCGTCCCGCCGGCGGGCTTCACGGCCTCCGCAGCCATCGCCGGACCCGTCGTGTCCGAAGAGTACGCCACGGCGCCCGCGGAGTTCGCCCACACGTGCCCGACCGGGTCTGCGCTCGTCCCGGAGCGTGAATCTGCGGCCGGTGCATGCCTGTGTATCGGCATCTGGCTGGTGGCGAGCGTGATCACCTCGGCACCGCCGGTCTCGGCCATAGTGAAGCCGTTGCCCTGGTGGATGGGCAGACGACTCTGGAGGTTTGGCAGCGCGAACGTGCTCTCCCCATCACCGCCGTACGTCGTCCCTATCAGGTTGAACAGCGTCTCGTACTCGCTGATAGGCATCATCTGGCCGTCACAGAAGGCCCAACCCGCAGGCGCGAAGTTGCCCGCGAACATGCGTATCTCGCCAACGTAGGGCTGCGCCATCTAGCCCTCACTCTCCTTGGTCACGTTGAACACAGCCTGGTAGCGCGTGACATCACCATCGGATGCGATGGGGACGAGGAAGATATCGTGCGTACCGAGAACCTCGTGCGTGAACGTGTAGGTGGCCTGCGGTAACGGGGCGCCGGTCCCGGTGAGCTCCACCGAGTAGCTGGTGTACCCTCCCGAGCGGGTACCCTCGATAGCCGCGACCAGCTCGAGCTCTGCGGTCTCTTCGCCAAGTGTGGCCGAGCACCGTGTGCCCACCTGCTCGGAGAACTGCTTGCACGTGGGATAGACGCTCATGCCATCACCGCGCATGGCAGGACCATCCTGCGGTAGGCGCCCACTTCACCGTCGTCGATGAAGCCAAGCCGCTCGTAGAGGCGCTTCGCGGGATTGAACGACTCCACGTGCAGGACGGCTGGCAGGCCGATCGTCTCGGCGCGCTTGATGATGAAATTGACGAGGTCGGTGCCGATGCCGCGTCCGCGGTACTCTAGCAGCAAGCCCATGTCCATCAGACGCAGGTCCTCATCGCGGTGCTCGACCAGCAAACGGCCGATGTCCACACCGTCGAGCACGACGATCGAGTGCTCGGCGTGCGGGTAATGATCGGCGTAATACGCCAGCTGCGCCTCGGATTGCTGGCGAAGGAACTCGACCTTCTGCGCGTCGGTCCACGGAACTGACGCAAGCTCCTCGGCTCGGCCGGCGGCGTACACCGCGTGCATGAACTCGAGATCGGCTTCGGTCGCCGGACGCAGGCTCAGCCCGTTCACAGCGCACTGCCATACACATCGAGCCAACCGGAACGGACCTCTGGCACGATGTCATCGGCGAAGGCCGAGGCCTGCGAGGTGTTCATCGCGACGGTCAGCGGCTCAAACGTGACGGATCCGGCGCTACCGACCGCCGAGTGGATACCCACGGCGATGTCGGTGCGGCCGGTGCCAAGATCGAGCGTGATGTCGCCACGCGCACCGGTGAACTCCGTCTTACCCGAAGGAAGCGCCTTGCGGCCCCCCTCAACAGCTGCCGCGACAAGTGTGCCCACGTCCTCGCCGAGCATCACGAACGCGCTCTTCTTCGCTACGGGCCAGGTGAGCGCTGTGAAAGCGGAGAGTCCGGGCGCCGAGGCGAGCCTGTCTGCCGAGAGACCGGGGATAAGCAGTGGGATACGCGCCGCGCGCTTGTCGACCGCGATCGCGCGCAGGATCTCGTCGGCTTCTGCGCCGCTGCATGCCGCAAAGATCGAGTCGGCGCCGGATTCCGCCGCCGCGTGAACGGCGCTCGCGACGTCACCGGGCTTCACGTGGGTCACCGACATGCCGATGACCGAGCCGCCCGACGTTGCGAGCCCGTGCTCGAACGCGCCGCAGGTGTCAAAACCGCTCTCGTAGAGAGAGGAGATAACGTACGCGCGCGAACCAACCGCGTCTGCGGACCACGAGCCGAGTGACCAGGCGCTTTGCCAGTGACCGAGTGAGTGCGAAAGCACGCGTGGCTCGGCGTCGGCAGAGGTCACGATATGCGCGCCCGGATCTACGACGACCACAGGAACGCCGGTCTCGGCAGAAAGCGCGCCTAGAAGATCAGTGCGCGTGGGGTTCGTGTAGATGAGCACGATGTCGACTCGCTCGCGCTCGATCAGGTCACGCGCCATGGCAGCGGCACTGCTGGGCGCAGAATTGGCTGCAAGCCGCGCGAACACGGGGGCGTCGACCTGCCCGCCGGCCACCAGACCAGCGCGAACGCCGGACTCAAGCTGGCCGAGAAGACCGGGATACCTAGCCGACGGAGGGGCGACAACACCGACCGCAGGCTGGAAGACTCGAGTGAGTGAAGTGAGCAATCCGCTCAGGAACGGCGCACCGGCAAGAGCAGCGACACCTAAGACGACGCCCCCACCGATCACGACCTGGCGACGTGTTGGACCGTGGTGAGAATCTCTGCTGCTGTCGGACCCCCGGGTGACAAACACGCTGTCTTGAGAAGGCTTATCAGCCACCGCTCCCCCTTGCGCATCGTGGCGAGGGAGCTGGCGTTCGTATGAACCCCTCCTTGCCCTTCGCTTGGAATCGACCTTAACACAAGTACAGACGCACGAGCATTCCAGCCGCTTGGAGCTGGACGACCAGCAGGAGCATACTCACAGAATGCGAGTCTGGCAGCGGGAGGGGATCACATGGCGACCATGCTATTCGGGGCGTTCTTGTTTCTGCACGGCATAATCCACACAGGCTGGGTCTCCCCCAAGCCTGCTGACCCGAACTACCCGTTCGTGACGTCAAGCTCACAGCTCTTGCCATTTGTTCCCGAGAAGGTCCTGGGTCCGTTGGCCGTCGTGCTCGTCACGCTCATCGTCGTGTCGTTCACGCTCGCGGCCCTTGGCGTGTTCGGTGTGCCGGTGCTCTCACAGATCTGGCGTCTGCCTGCGACGATCGGCGCCGTGCTTTCACTCGTGATGTGCCTTGTCTTCTGGCACCCGTGGCTAATCGCCGGACCGTTGCTCGACGTGGCGATTCTCGCCGCAGTCGTGACGGGCTGGCCGAAGAACTGATCAGTGCGATCCAAATAGCGCAGCTCCGCTACGCCGACAATCTGCAGTAGCGGAGCCGCGCGAAACGATTGCCGAGCCTAGACGTCGCGCTTGGTGACCTCGATGAGGTGATAGCCAAACTGCGTCTTCACCGGGCCGTGAACCACACCTACGGCTTCACCAAAGCACACGTCGTTGAACTCCTTGACCATCTGGCCGGGCGCGAACACGCCCAGGTCGCCACCATCGGCGCCGGACGGGCACGTGGAGTGCGTACGGGCGATCTCGGCAAAGTCGGCGCCGTCTGCGATCTGCTGCTTGAGGTCGTTGGCCTTCTCCTCGGTAGGTACAAGGATGTGGCGAGCTGCTGCGCGGGTCATATGCGTCTCCTATCTCGGTTCAGTGACCTGGCGATTATGACCGCGTAGGCCGAGTCGCGCCAGTTGCCATGCCTTTGAAATCGTTCCTTGACATTAGTCGTACGGCGTACGATACTCTGCATGTCAGACTATCGTACAGCGTACGAACGTCACGAGCCCTTACCGATGAGCCGCTTGCCGGACGTGATTGAAGACCATAGGAGACCGCCATGTTTTCCGCACTCAAGACCCGCGACTACCGCCTGCTCTTCTCGGGCCAGGCAATAAGCCACATCGGCGACCAGTTCCAGCTGATCGCACTGCCGTGGCTGGTGCTTACACTCACCCACGATCCGCTCCAGCTCGGGCTGGTGCTCGCAGTTGCGGGCGTGCCGCGCGCCGTGCTCATGCTCGTAGGCGGCGCGTGGGCCGACCGCCACTCCCCTCGCAAGATCATGCTCATCTCCGACGCGCTGCGCTTCGGAGTCACGGCGCTGCTGGCGACGGCTATCCTCACCGGCCATGCTCAGATGTGGATGGTGTACGTACTCGCCGCTGCCTTCGGGATAGTAGGCGGCTTCTTCATGCCCGCTGCCGAGGCGACCCTGCCGCGGCTTCTCGAGAATGACCAGCTTGAAAGCGGCAACACGCTCATGATGGGCACGAACCAGCTCGCGAGCTTCCTCGGACCGGTCGCCGCAGGAGTGCTCATCGCCGCATTCGGCACAGCGTCGGGTGCAGGGAGCGATCAGGCGGCCTCTCTTGTGGGCATCGGGGCGGCATTCGCCTTCGACGCGCTGTCCTTTCTCGCCTCGGCGGCATGTCTTGCCTTCATGTGCCGGCTACCAGCGCTCAATTCGAACCCCGACACTCACCCGCTCGCCGACGTGGCGGCAGGACTGCGCTACGCGTGGAAGAGCGAGCGCATCCGCTGGATGGTGCTGATTCTCGCGCTGGCGAACCTCCTTATCGCCGGACCGATGTTCGTTGGCGTGCCCGTTCTCGCGCAAACACGACTCGCCGGAGGCGCGGCGGCTCTCGGCATCATCTTCTCGGCATACGGGCTTGGATCGCTTGCGGGAATGCTGGGGGCGGCGGGTCTGCCGCGTCTTAGCGACCGCCTCTTCGGGTGGCTGGTGTTCGCGTTGATGATCGGGTTCTCGGCCACCATGGGTCTTCTGGCGTTCGTCAGCGCCACCTGGATAGTGGCAGCGATCATGGTGGTGGCAGGCCTCGGCAACGGGTACGCCGCCATCGTACTGATCACTTCGCTGCAGAGAATGACTGCCGAGGAGTACCTGGGCCGCGTGATGTCGCTCATCATGCTCGCGATGGTCGGGCTCATGCCGATATCGCAGGCTATTGCGGGAGCCGTGATCCGAATCTCGCCAGAAGTGCTCTTCGTCGGGTCCGCAGCTGGCTTCTTGATCGTGGCAGCACTGGTGATGGCGAAGCGGTCGATCTTCACCGTAGAAGGTGAGCACCTGTCGCCCGCCGAGGAGATCGCACTCGCGCCGGCGGTGTAGCTCGTGCAATGCTGTCGCCATGCCAAACGATGCTGACAGCCACCTGCCCGAACTGATGACCGCCGAGATCGTCACGCACTCGCGGGTCTCGGCGTATCACACGATTCGCGTGGTGGACATCGGGCAGCGGCGCATCCTGCAGTTCGAGCGGACCCGCCAGTCGTCGATGTACCTCGACAACCCGTTTGAGACCGACTTCGAGTATCCCGCGTTCTTCCACATCGGACTGGCGATCCGCCCGGAGGCCGAGCGCACGCTCGTGATCGGCCTCGGTGGCGGCACGGCCGTGAAGCGCATGTGGCGCGACTACCCCGAGATGCATGTCGACGCAGTTGAGCTCGACCCCGACGTCGTGGAGATCGCGCGGGAGTACTTCGCGCTGCCTGACGACCCGCGCATCCGCGTCATCATCGACGATGGCCGCCACCACATCGAGACCGCACCCGACATCTACGACATCGTGGTCGTCGACGCCTTTGACGATGACCGCATTCCCTTACCGCTGACCACCGAGGAGTTCTTGTGGGCGGTCCGCGCGCGACTGACCGAGGACGGAGTGGTCACATACAACGTCATCGGCTCGCTTCTCGGCGATCACTCCAAGGCGTTTCGGAGCCTGCACAGGACGCTGCGCAACACCTTCCGGCGAGTGTGGGTCTTCAACGCCGATGAGGGCGTAGAGGCGAAAGGCAACAACCTCGTGCTGCTGGCGAGCGACACCAAGCTCTCCACCGCCGAGCTGCTGGAGCGCATCGCCAACCGGGTCGATGGCCGGGTCAGCCTGCCAGCGTTCGATCAATTTGGCCAGAACCTGTACGAAGGGCCGATCAGGACCGGCGACGTGCCGATCCTCTCGGACCCGCCGGGCAACAAGCGCGGCTAGGCGTCCACCGGGCCGGCCACGGCGCCCATGATCGCGCGCCAGGCGGCTTCGCGCCCGGGCCCCTCGGCGGCGAAGATGCCCTCCATGCGTTCGCGCTGGGACCCACTGAGTTCACGCTCGAGTGCCGCGCCGGAGTCGCTCAGGCGCAGATGACGCGCGCGGCGGTCGCTCTCACCCACGGCGTTCACGACGAGTCCCTCGGCCATTAGGCGGCGAAGCGGCGCGTTGAGCGCCTGCTTGCTCACGCCAAGGATGCCGAGCAGTTCGCCCACGGTAACGCCAGGGTTGCGACCGACGAAGTAGAGGATGCGGTGGTGCACGCGCCCAAGGTCGCGGGCGGCGAGGACCTCGTCGGGGTACGCGGTGAACTCCCGGTACGCGTAGAAGAACAGCTCCAGCGCCTCGTTCAGCTCTTGTTCACGTGATGCGTCAATCATGTTGACATATCCAATCGCGGACGCGAGTATAGGTCAATACTCTTGTCATTCTAGCGCGCTGCATGCCAGAAGGGGGACTGCATGTTCTCGGAGCGTATCGACCGGCTCACCTCATCGCTCGTCCGCGATATCCTTTCGGCAACACAGCAGCCCGGGATGATCTCGTTCGCGGGTGGGCTGCCCGCGCCTGACGAGCTCCCCACGCCGGACTGGAGCGGCATTCCTGCCTCGGCAGCCCAGTACGGGCCAAGCGAAGGCGAGCCCGCGCTCCGCGAAGCGATCGCCGAGGACGCACGCAACGTGGGGATCGAGTGCGACGCGTCGCAGGTGCTGGTGGTCTCCGGCTCGCAGCAGGGCATCGATCTGGTCTCGAAGCTCTTCATCGACCCCGGGACGCCGATCATCACCGAGGCGCCCACGTACCTGGCGGCACTGCAGTCCTTCGAGCTCTTTGGCGCCGTCTGCCATGGCGTTCCGCTAGGCACCGACGGCATCGACGCTTCGCGGCTGCGCGAGGTCGCGCAGGACACGGGCGCGCGGCTCACCTATGTGATCCCGACCTTCCAGAACCCGAGCGGTACTTGCTACTCCGCCGAGACGCGCGCGGCCGTGGCCGAAGCCGCCGACGACCTCGGGCTGACGCTTTTCGAGGACGACCCGTACCGTGAGCTCGTCTACAACAACGTCGACCGCACGCCGATCTGCTCGCACATCAAGAGCGCTCCGTGGATCTACCAGAGCAGCTTCTCGAAATCGTTCATGCCGGGCATCCGCGTGGGCTACCTCATCGCTTCGCCCGACCTGATGCCACATCTCGTGCGCCTCAAGCAGGCGACCGACCTGCACACCAACCGCTTCGGCCAGTGGCTCGCGCACGGGCACCTCACCTCGCCCGGACTCGCGGATCGACTGGCGCACTTGCGGCAGGCCTACTCGGCCAAACGCGACGCAATGGACGCCGCGCTCACCGAGCACTTCAACGACCTTGCCGAGTGGACCACCCCGCCCGGCGGCCTGTTCTTCTGGCTGCGGCTGCGCACGCCGATCGACACTCGCGAGCTTCTGCCGGCGATGCTCGAGCGCGGCGTCGCCTTCATGCCCGGCGAGGTCTTCTTCCCGGCGACAGCGCCCTCGCTCGGCTACATGCGCCTCAACTTCTCGCACGCAAGCCAGGAGCAGATGCACTCTGGACTCGCGATTCTTGCCGAGGCGGTCCGCGCCACGCCGGCGGCCTAGCTGGCGCTTCGCCCGATGCACGCCTAAGCTGTCGTCTATGCCGCGCGCTCGATGCGCGTCCAGCCGTGCCTGTCGACCATACCCGGAGCCCCCGTGCAGTCATCCCGTGCTACCCGCATCCTCCCTCTCCTGTGCCTGCTCGGGGCGGTCACGTTCTGGGGTACCAGCTTCGCGGCTATGAAGACCGCACTCGACAGCTTCAGCCCGATGACGATCATCTGGCTGCGCATGGCAGTGGCGACCCTCGTCTTCGCACCCGCGTGGTTCTTCCTGCCGAAGCCGGCGTACAGGCGCGGCGATGTGAAGTGGCTGGCGCTCGTCACGCTGCTTCAGCCGTGCATCTACTACCTTGCTGAGGGCTACGCAATCCAGCTCACCACCTCAAGCGCCGCCGGCGTCATCTCGGCGATCGTACCGCTGCTGGTGGCTGCAGGGGCGTGGCTGTTCTTGCGAGAGCGTCTCTCGGCCAGATCAGCGATCGCCATCGGAATCTCGCTTGTTGGTGTCGCCATACTCTCGGCCGGTGGGCAAGCACAGGCATCGGCACCAAATCCGGTGCTTGGCAACACGCTCGAAGTCATTGCGATGGCGTGCGCTGCCGGAGCGATGATCGCGATCAAGCACCTCTCGGCCAGGTACAATCCGTGGTTCCTGACAGGGCTGCAGGCAGCTGTGGGCGCGGTCTTCTTCTTGCCGGGAGCGGTAGCAGGCGGAACGACCGGCTGGGCCACCGCAGCGCCCGTCGCCTGGGTGAGCGTGGTCTACCTCGGCACATTCGTGTCGCTTGCCGCGTTCGGCCTCTACAACACGGCGGTCACCAAGATGCCGGCCAATCGCGCCGCGCTCTCCATCAACCTGGTGCCAGCGGTCGCGCTGCTAGCCGGGTGGCTCATCCGCGGCGAGTCACTGTCGCTGCTACAGCTCGCGGCCTGCGCCATCATCGTTGGTGCGGTGGTGCTTTCCGAGACGGGCGCCGCACCGCTTGAGCCTTCAGAAGCGATCGCCGCAGCGGAGTTCCCGGCAGCGTAGCGGTATCATCGACGCGAAGACATCCCGACCCAGAGGAGCGCCCATGTCCGATACACTCTCCCCCGCCGACCTCGTCGCTGCGTACAAGCGCGGCCCGGGCATCTTGCGCGAGGCGCTACAGGGTATGAGCGTCGAGGCTCTCCAGGCGCGACCGATCGAGGGCAAGCTAAGCTCGATGGAAGTCGCTTGCCACATCGTCGATTCCGACCAGTTCATGTGCGACCGAATCAAGCGCACGCTCGCAACCGAGAAGCCGCTGATCATGGGCGTCGAGTCCGTCGACTACGTGGGCGCGCTGCGATACCACGAGCGCGACCTGGAGCTCGACCTGCGCCTGCTCGAGGTGCAGCGCGAGCAGATGGCGACCGACCTTGACCGACTGCCCGCTGAGGCGTGGAGCCGCACGGCGATCCACTCGGAAAACGGGCTGCAGACGCTCGTGGACATCATTGAGCACGCGGTCGAGCATCTCGAGGACCACGTGGCGCGAATCTACGAGAAGCGAGCGGCGCTCGGGCTCTAGTCGTCGCTGAACTCCAACGCGCGCGCGTCGAGCTCGCGCAGGTTTGTCGGGCAGGGGTTGGCAGCGAGCACGTCGGCCATCCATGCCAGGTTGTGCGCCATGTAGAGCGCAGTGCGATTGGTGTAGCGGTGCCGATCGCCGTGCGCCGCGATGTAACTCGGCCCGGGTCCGGCGTCGCCGACCCAGTAGCAGTCGACGTTCGGCGGCACCGTGCACCCAAGATGCGTAAGGTTGAACAGCGTGTTCGCCGCAACGTCGTGGGCACCATCTTCGTTCCCGGTGATGATGACCCCACCGACCTTGCCGTACAGCGGGTACTGCCCGTTGACCGGGTCTCCGTCGGCATAGGTCCCATCGAGACGCTCGAGCACCATCTGGCAGACGCTGGAGCGCACGCCGAACCAGATCGGCGATGCGATCACAAGGATGTCGCACGCCTTCACGCGCTTGAGGATCGACGGCCACTCATCGCCATCGCCGAGGTCGGATGCCACACCAAAGGGAATCCGGTAATCGGCAACACGGATCGTTTCACTCACAACATCAAGCTCGCCGAGAAACCCTGCGACCTTGTCGATAAGCGCCTGTGTGTTGCTCTCGGCGGGCGACGGCTTGAGCGTGCAGTTAAGGAAGAGTGCGGACTTGGACACGGACGGCTCCTCTCGGCGGGCGTTCACCCTTCAAGTGTTCCCAATTGCCGGAGAACCGCCCTAGAACTCCAGCGCAGCGGCGCGCTCGAACACGACGCCGGCACGCTCGAGAAACGCCCATGGGTCGAAGATCGCATCGAACTGCTCGGCGGTCAGCGGGCACTCGGGATCCTCGGCCAGCAATTCGCGATATGTCTTGCCGGCCCTCGCCTGCTGCACGTCGTCCCAGACCTTCATCGCGTTGCGCTGAACGACCGCGTAGGCGTCCTCGCGCTGCATGCCCGTATCAACGAGCGCCAGCAGCACCCGGCTGCTATAGATGAGCCCGCGGGAGATCTCAAGGTTCGCCTTCATTCGCTCGGGATAGACCACGAGGCCGTCGAGTATCCACTCAAGCTTGCCGAGGAGGTAGTCGGTGCCGATGAAACTGTCGGCCATGACGACGCGCTCCGCCGATGAATGCGAGATGTCGCGCTCGTGCCACAGCGCCACGTTGTCGAAGCCCACCTGCGCATTCGCCTTGACTACGCGCGCCAGCCCGCAGACCCGCTCAGCGGTGATCGGGTTGCGCTTATGAGGCATTGCCGAGGAGCCCTTCTGGCCCTTCATGAACGGCTCTTCAACCTCAAGGGTGTCGGACTTCTGAAGCGCACGGATCTCGGTGGCGATCCACTCGGCAGTTGCGGCCACCGTCGCGAGCACGGCGAGCACATGCGCGTGGCGATCGCGGGCAATCACCTGCGTGGAGGCCGGGTCGGGAGTGAGGCCGAGCTTCTCGCAGACGTACGACTCCACGAACGGGTCGATATTGCTGTATGAGCCCACGGCTCCCGAGATGGCGCCCCACGCGCACGAGAATGTGCGGGTTGCGATCAGTCGGCCCTCGGCACGCTTGAGTGCCTGCGCCCATGCGGCCCACTTCATGCCGAAGGTCATCGGCTCGGCGTGGATGCCGTGTGTGCGACCTACGCAGAGCGTGTCTTTGAACTCGGCGGCGCGGCGCACGCAAATGCGGCCAAGACGGCGAACGTCTTCGATGATGATGTCTTGCGCCTGCGTCATCTGATAGCAGAGCGCGGTATCGCCAAGGTCGCTCGATGTCATGCCGTAGTGGACGTACTTGCTCGGCTCACCGATGTGCTCGGCCATGTTGGTGAGGAA
>DDWM01000042.1:50221-64883 GCA_002345925.1 Actinobacteria bacterium UBA2286
TCCTTCCAGATCTCGAACTTGTTCTCGAGCTCCCAGATACGGGTCATCTCGGGGCGAGAGTAGCGTGGGATCATGGTGAAGGCTCCTCGTGAATCGACGGGTGTGCGCCCACATTATCGCCGAGAAGTTGCCGGCGGTCACGCTGAACGCGCGAAATGTGGGGATACATCATGACGGGGAAGGTGATAGCTATGACAAGCCCAGAAATCAAGCAGAGTGCCGCCCAGACGGTCGTCTACCTGACGATGACGGGTCCGTACTCGCAGACGCCCGAGGGATACGGCCGACTCTACGGCTGGGTCAGCCAACATGGGCTTGTTCCGTCCGGCATGCCGCACGCGGTGTATCTGACGATGCCGCCAGACACGCCCGAGGAAGAAGCGCTCTGGGAGCTGTGGGCACCGGTCGCGGGCAACCCACCAGAACACGAGCCTGACGAGGACGGCATCGGTGTGAAACACATGGCGGCCATGACGGTAGTCTCGGCGATGCACCACGGGCCGTATGAGACGGTCGCGCCCACGTACGACGAAATGTGGGCCTGGATCGGTGGCAACGGCTACCAGATTGCCGGTCCCCCGATGGAGATCTACTATTCCGACCCCAACAAGGTTCCTCCCGAGGAGTACCTGACCGAGATTCAGATTCCGGTGGTCCATAAATAGCTACATCCATCCGGCTTGCCGCACACGTAGCTACCTCCTACAATGGCGGCAACCGAATGGAGATTCTGTATGCCCGAGCTGCTTACTACCACCGACACCGTCCGAGGCCGGATACTTGCCTCGGCAATTCAGCTGTTTGTTGACCAGGGGTATCACGTGACGACGATTCCCGATATCGTCGCGAGCTCCAAGACCAGCATCGGTGCCGTCTATCACCACTTCAGCAGCAAGGAAGAGCTTGCACGCGAGCTTCATCAGCAGGTGATCCAGGAGTTCATGCGCCAGGCCGAGGAATCCGTACTCCCGCTTGCCTCGGCCAAGGATCGGATTCGCGCGTATGTGGATCTGCTCTTCAGCCTCACCGAGAAGGACAGCTACTTCGTCGCATACCTTCTGCATGCCCGTCCACGGGTAGTGGTCGATGACAATCTCACGGTGTGTTCGCGCGAAGGCATCGAAGTGACGAACCACATCATCGCCGACGGTAAGGCGAAAGGTGAGCTTCGCGACGAGGACGACCGCATCCTGTGCGGCGTCATTTCGGGAATCATCATGCGGCTTGTGGACCTGCGGCTCGACGGGCTGATAGTGGAGCCGCTGCCGACGCTTGCGGATAAGACGACCGACTCCATCTGGCGGGCCGTTCGCGCCTAACCTCGATTATGGATTTTCCTTAACTGCACTTGCGCTCCTTGCGGCAGAACGACTATTCTTTCTGCACGGAACGAATGGTCGTTCTGCCGGTACGACCGCTACAAGGAGGACGCACATGCTCGAGTCCATCAAGGAGCTTCTGGGAGAACGGGCGAGCGACGATGCTCTGCGCCGATTCGTCTACGGCCATGACATGGGCGCGCTGCCCGACACCATAGGCGCGTTCATCAAGAACGTCCCGGACCTCGTCGTGCAGCCTATCGACGAAGGCGAAGTCGTGCAGATCGTGAACGCCGCGCGCGCCGAGAACGTACCGGTAGTTCCCCGCGGCGGTGCGACCGCCGGATTTGGTGGCGCCGTGCCCGCAAACGCAGGCGTCGTGCTGGACTTCGTTCGTATGAACCGCGTACTCGACATCTCGCCGAGCACCGGGACGACAACGGTTGAGCCCGGAATCGTGTGGAGCGATCTCCAGAAGGCGCTGCTCGCCGAGGATCTCGACCTTCCCCTCTACCCCACAAGCGCGCTCTCAGCCACGGTTGGCGGATGGGTCGCTCAGGGCGGCGCCGGCATCGGCAGCCGCGGCACCGGTGACCTGCTCGCCAACATCGTCGCTGTTCGCGCGGTACTCGGCGACGGCACGGTGCGCGACTTCGAAGGCAACGACCTCGAGCTCATCTACGGCATGGAAGGCATCACCGGCATCATCACGCGCGTCACGCTGGCAGCCGTTCCGGTCCGGCCGATGACCTCGGCGCTATTCACTCTCCCCTCGGCAGAGGCGGCGCAGTCATTCGTCGCGAAGACCGCGTCTCTCAACCTCTGGCACATAAACATCCAGCCCCCGAATTTCGTGGCGCTCAAGAACCGTGCAACGGGCGAGAGTCTACCCGAGACATGGCTCGCGTTCGTCACCTATATGGAGTCTGCCGAGACCAGCAAGGCGCTCTCGCGATCGGTCGCTGAGCTCAACGGTGGCGACCTGGGCGCAGATGCCGCGACGCATGAGTGGGGCGAGCGCTTCTACCCCATGCGCGGCAAGAAGTTCGGCCCATCCATCATCGCGACCGACGTTATGATCCCGACTGCCAAGTTCGCCGAGTTCGCGAAGCAGATCGAGAACAAGTTCGGGAGCGAGTTCTTGTTTGAGGGAACGCTCGTGGGCTCAGACCAGGTCGCCGTCATCGGCTTCATGCTCGCCGATGAGCGCCACATGAGCTTCATGATGCTCTTCGCCAACTCGCTCGTCGTCAACGAGACCGCCAAGAAGCTCGGCGGACGCGTCTTCGCGAGCGGCATGTATCTCACGCCCGAGTCCGAGGCGATCTTCGGCAAGGCCGTTCTTGATCGCGTGGTCGCCTTCAAGAAGAAGACCGACCCGAAGAAGATCCTCAACCCCGGCAAGGTCCTCTCTCCCAAGTACGATCCTGACTCACCCGTGAAGCTGATCGCGCGCGCGGTCTCCTCGGCAAAGGGCGTGGCGGGTATCGGCGGAGCGCTGGGACGGATGCTCCAGGGCAAGAAGCCGATGAAGATCTCGGATCTTCCCAACCACATGGAAGACGGTGCTTTCGCCTGTGTGAGCTGTGGGTTCTGCCGCGGCGTGTGCACGGTCTTCGCACCGGATCCGTGGGAGGACAACTCCCCTCGCGGCAAGTGGTACATGCTCAAGGAGTACGCGAAGGGCAACCTGAAGTTCGACCAGGCGATGGCCACCAAGATCAACCTTTGCACCACATGCAAGCGCTGCGACATGGTGTGCGAGGTCTCGCTGCACATGGCGCACGAGTTCATGGGCGTGAAGCCGTACCTGCTGGACGCCAAGGAGTTTGAGAACACCGGCCTGGCCGACGTGCGCACCAACGTTCTTACCACCGGCAACTTCTGGGGAGCGCCCGGCGGAGGTACCGAATGGCGCACCGAGGACATGCGCTTCTCCGAGAACGGCGGCGTCGGCTACTGGCCGGGCTGCTGGTCGAGCGTCGTGACCAAGAACGCACCGCAAAACGCGGTACACCTGATGAACTCGGCTGGCGTGGAGCCCGTGTTCCTCGGCGATGAGCAGACGTGCTGCGGCCTGTACCATGCACTCGGCGGCTACGAGAAGGATTTCGTGGAGCGCGTGAAGGACAACCTGGAGCTCATGAACAAGCGTGGCGTGAAGACGCTCGTGACCTCGTGCCCGGGATGCTTTGCCACATTCACCGAGAACTACAAGGCGGTTGCGGCGGAGCTGGGTATCCCATGTGACATCGAGTTCAAGCACATCGTGGTGTACCTGAGCGAACTGGTAGAGCAGGGCAAGCTCAAGTTCCCCGCGGGCGAGTCAGCCAGCGTCACCTACCACGACTCATGCCACCTGGGCCGCTGGTTCGGCAAGTACGAGGAGCCGCGCAACGTCCTGGCGGCCATGCCCTCGCTGGAGCTTCGTGAGATGGAGCACAGCCGCGAAGACGCACAGTGCTGCGGCCTGGTGGGCGCGTTCTACCACCTGCCGACGGTCGCTCACGCAGCGATGACGCGCGTTGCCGAGGCTGAAGCAACCGGTGCCGACTACCTCATCACCAACTGTGCCGGTTGCGCGTCGCAGTTCAACGCGACGGCGAACGCCATGGGCACCAACGTGAAGCAGAAGGATCTGACCGATCTTGCTGCCGAGGCGCTCGGCTATGAGGTCTACGATCCGACCGAGGCGATCGCAGGTGCGATGGCCGGAGCGGTTGCGATGCTTGGCTCTTCGGCCACCGTACCGCGCAAGTGCGACATGTGTGGCGGCTGCAAGTAGGCGCCAGCACCAAGAACGAGACGACGACAGGCCCGTGCGTTTGCGCGGGCCTGTCGGTTGCTCTCAGCAGTAGTCTCGCTACGTCGGGGTGACCTGGCGCGCCTCGCCCACGCGAGCATCGGCAGCGCGATCGATCGTTCCGCCGTACTCCACGAGGCCAATCTCGCAGCCGGTTCCGATTCGCACGTTGTTCCCGCGCACGATATTCGCGGTCGTATTCTCAAGCGTGACTTCATCGGCCTCGATGACCTCGACCGTCAGCCTCTTCTCTGTAAACAGGCCGAGGAACGAAGCGCCCACGAATCCGCGTCCGAGCGTGACGATCACTGTGTCGCCGCCGATCTCGCGCGCCGAGGACAACCCGTGGAGCGCGAACTCAAGCGAGCCCACGTTCACCATGCCATCAACCTTGAAGGCGCCTTCGCCCGTGAACGACTCGGCGTCCAGGTTCGCTCCTACGCGGATCTCGCCACGCACGTCCGCGGTATTCGCAGCGACGCCGCCCGCCGAGAGGCGACCTTTGACCTTGAGATCGCCAACTCCGAGACCCTGCTTCACAGTAGCGTCGCCTTTGACTGCCATCTGCTTGGTCTCGACCTTGCCGTCGAACGTGCCGCTGCCATTGATGTCGATCAGCATCGCTGAGACGTTGCCATCGGTCGATCCCGCACCGTTGATTTTGAACTCATTGCACGTGACGTCGCCGGTGACCCGACCCGCGCCATTGATGGTCACATCTCCATAAGTGCCGCCGCCCACGCTGCCTTCGCCGGCGATCTTCAAGTTGTTGGTGCCGCTTTCCGTCATCTTCGTTCCCTCCGTCATCTACAGCCGGGCGCCGAGCGCCTCGACCGATTCCTGCAGGTTCATGCGCGCCACCAGCCGGGCTGAGGACTCCAGCCGAATCTCGGCCGTGCTGCTCACAAGCGCGCACACCGTGACTCCCATCTTCCGCACGCACAAGAGATCGGCATCGCTGCCCTCAAACGCGCCGAACTGCTCTTCGAGCGTGCCGAGCACCGAGCGGGCCTCCTCAAGCGAGACGTCGCCGGTGCCGAGCAGCCTGTCCACCACATAGAGCGAGACGAGCTCACCGAATACGAGCGTCGTTGCGTCAGGATGCGCCGAGCGAAACACGCCCACTGCGGCCTCGGACGCGATGCCCCGCTCGGCCACCTCTGTGAGCGTCAGGCTGATGCCGCCAAGGTCCGGCGAGACCGCCTCGGCGATGTCGTCGAGCGACGCGTCGCCGTCCTTCATCGCGAGAATGCGCTCCACGCGTGCGAGAATCTTGTCGCGAGGAAAGAACGTCTCCTGACCCGTGAAGGTCGACTTGCGAACGAACCACTCATCGGGAATCAGGTTCTTGCGCTTCCAGCGGTAGAGCTGGCCATAGCTGATGCCCGCCTGCTGGAGCAGGTCTTTCTTCGAGATCATTCCAGGTTCCATCGCCATGCCTCCTTGATGTCAGTATGCAGCGTAACAACACACTGTTACGCGTGTCAAGAGTCGCGTGCAGTTCGCGGTGATCGCCTACTCCCCCAGGCTCACAAATGCACACACGTACACCCCCAGTCGGACACAAGAACGGTCCGCTCGGCGGACGTGGCACCCCTGCCAGAGGCATACGATTGGGTTGTTCAACAGCGGACCATGGAACGGACCGCATGACCCGGAAGGTCAGGTGACGTAGTAGAGAGTTGCTCCAGCGCTTCCCTCCAAGCGCGCGTCCCCAGAGGCGCCCGGGTCACAACGGACCCGGGCGCCTCGCCGATTCTCGGGAGGCCTAGCGCGCAGCTGCTAACGAGGCCAGCAGCACGAACACGGGGAGCTGGAAGTCGAGGAAGTAGTGCGCGATCGCGAGATACCTAAGCGATGTCGGGCGCCGATCAAGCACCCACGCAAGCCACAGCGCGAACGGCAGGAACATCAGCAGACGCCACAGGAAGAAGCGCCAATCCGGGAGAAGCGGCAGGAACACATGCTGCGTCGACAGAACGAACGCGCACAGTAGCGCCGGCCAAACTCGGCGCCCTGAGAGCACCTGAAGTCTCGGCATGACGTAGCCGTAGTACGTCGGCAGCTCGGTCAGCGCATGGATCACCGGGAACACGAGGACGATCGCCCAAGCGCCAGCCACCGGCAGCGGCCGGAACATCAGATCCGCCCCCACCTGCGCACTCCCCCATAGTCCGTTGCCGAGCAGGAGATTCGGCAGGAAGCCGAGCGGCCCGCTCACCGCGAGCGCAAGCACCATCCACAGCGCATCACGCTTCCCCTCGCCTTTTCGCACGCCGAGAAGATCGCGATACCGCAGACCCTCACGCTTGGAGAGCCGAAGCAGCAGCCACAAGTTGATGAACTCGCCGAGCGCGAAGCTGCCGAGCCACCAGTCCGCCGCCGAGCGCCACGGGTCGGCACTGCCGATGAGCGCGTACCCAAGTGCGAACAGACACTGGAACCCGAGTGCGAGCACCGGACGCAACAGCAGCATTCCCCACACGGAGCGGGTGCTGATAGCGCCCTCGGACACACGCGATTCAATCGCCTCTCGGCTGTTCAGCAACTGAGCCGTCTCCACGACACCCCCAATGATCGCTTACGGCCCAGAAACCGCCGCTTTCTCGGCAAGCATACGCACTAGCCACAGACCGTGGACGGCTCCGACGACAAGACCGGCTGCGAGGCAGCCCGCCGAAACCGCGACTAAGATGGCAGCATTCGGCCACCCGGGCTGGATGAGCCCAGTGGCGAGGAAGATCATCGGCATGCCGGCTGCCCAGGCGACGGAGTTCGCGAGCACCCAGCGCCCCGCACGTGGAAGATGGCGGCGCAGCACGAGCCATTGCGGAACGCCAAGGAACGGACCGAGCACGGCTCCCATGACGACCGCCAGGCCGAGTTGCAGGATGAGCGGCGGGTCGAACGGAGCCGCATTAGCGGTCGCCTCGGCTCCTGCCGCCATCGCCTGGAAGAACGTGCTCGGCATCATGCCGAGAAGCCACGCGACCAGTGCGCCAAGCGCCGTCGCCGTGACCCACGGACGCCAGGTGAACCCGGGGATCGCGCGTCTGAGCACCGAGTGCTGCGCAAGCCCCACCACAACGCCCTCGACCACCGCGCCCGCAAGCGCGACACCGGCAGCCGCGAAGAGCGCAGCCCCAAGAGATAGACTGTCATTCACTGAGAAGAGTCCGGCGGTCATCGCCATCGTGGACGTAAGGCCGATGAACTCGCCCACGCCGTTCGCGACGACCCACTTGCGCCAGATCGAGCGCGCCTCTGATGTCCCGAGCATCGTGCCTCCTGCGTTTGCTAGTCGTCGGGATTCTCGGTGACTTCCGGATCGTCCGGCACGACAGGCTCAGGACGAGGCTCGCTCACGCGATCCCGATCCTTTCGCACGAACCGCCATGGCTGACCCGGCGCGATGGTCAAATGCACCGGCATCGGAGCCTGCCACCCGCGTTTGACTGCAACGAGCCGGAGCGCGAGGGTCACGAGCACGCTCGCCACAAGTGCGAGCGGCTTGACGATGTTCGCCCAGGTCACGAGGAACACATAGAGCGACGAGCCGAGAACGGCCGCCGACGCCGACAGCGTCCCCGGGCGCATGATCTGTGGCGTCTCACTGCACAGCACGTCGCGAATCATCCCGCCGCCGACGCTTGTGACCACGCCCAGCAGGACTGCGGGGATAACGTTGAGCCCGGCACTCAGCGCCTTGTCGGCACCGACCACCGCGAACAGTCCGAGCGACAGCGCATCCAGGTAGAGGAAGGGACGCTTGAGCTTCCGGTAGTTCGACGAGAAGAAGAATCCGAACAGCGCGGCGGCGAGCGCCACGGCCAGAAGACGCCAGTTCAGGAACGCAGCGATGCCGTGGTCCTGAAGCAACACGTCGCGCAAGATACCGCCGCCAAGCGCGTTCACGATTGCAAGAACGAAGATGCCGGAGATATCCATCCGTCTCTCATCGGCGTGTGTGGCTCCGGACAATCCACCGAAGAATGCCGCCGTGAGCTCGTAGAGGAGCGGCACCCTCACGATCGTCTCGGCGACGGGTGCGGTCGTGGTGGCAACCGACGGCAACGCGCTAGCAATGATGCTCGGCACCACCGTTGAGATGATGCTCGCAAGGTCCGTCGCCCCGGCCGATGCGGTTGCGGATATGGCAGATGAAGCTGCGACGCTGGCGGTAGCGACGATTGACGCGTCCATTACCGCAAATCCTCCAGCCCGGCATCATCCATGCCGAGAACCCAGCCACGCAGCAGGCGCCCGGTCACTCGAACGCGCGATGGCTGTACATGCGAAGCGGTGTCGCGCGTGGTGTGGTAGACCGGATCCTCGCGCCACTCAAGCCAGGCGGCCGGGATACCCACGCGCTCAAAGCCCTCGTGGTCGCTCCAGCCGTAGCGGCCGGGATCTCTCAGGTACGGCAACGCCTGGCCGATGTACCACGCGCGCCGCTTGAGCGATGTGACCGCCTCTTGCGGCCCCGTTCCCAGGCTCCGCACGTTGAAAGTCGAGCCGTAGCCGACCATATCCACCGAGACCATCCCGTGGATGCGCGCTCGCTCGGTTGACGATAGCGAGGCCACGTATTGCCGGGAGCCGAAGTGGTGGTCATCTGCCGTGTCGCCCGAGATCTCCTCGGCGGCGAATGCCATGAAACGGACGGTGGGCCGAGATGTCGTGTTGGCGAGAACCCGCGCGAGCTCGAGCACGGTTGCCACCCCCGACGCGTTGTCGTTGCCGCCGGGCGAAGGGTACTTGGAATCGATGTGACCGCCGAGAAGCAACACATCTGTGCTGGTGCCGGCACGCTCGGCGATGACGTTGTGCGAGGTCTTGCCGTCGGGCAGCATCACTGTCTGCGTGCGCACGGTGTAGCCCCAGCCCTCCAGCTGCGCCGCAACGTACTCGAGCGCCTTGCGCTCAGCCGTGCCGCCCGCTGTGCGCGGTCCGAACGCCGTGATCGCACTCACGTGCGACATTGCGCGGTTGATGTCGAAGTACAGCGCGACGAGCGCATGCTGCGCTTCTTGCCTGACGTGCGCGGGCACGGCCGAGGTGCCCCCGAACACAGTGAACGTCGCCACGGTTGCGCGATGTGAGTAAAGGGCGCTCGCAATCCGGTCCGGAAGTCCGGCGCGCGGCGTCGGCAGCAGTGGTGCCTTTCGCTTGCCAAGAAGCACACCACCGGTGAGACCGTCGGCGAAGTCGTCGCTTGTGGCGATGCCGGGTCGCGCCCACGTGAAGCCGGCGTTCGTCTCGGCATAGGTGGCGACGGCGAGCGCAGTCGCGAAGCGGTCCGGGCCTGCAAGGCGCTCGGTCGCGCCAGCAGTGGCTGCGACCTGCGCTTCAAGCGCCGCCGAGATGGTCGGCTCTCCGCCCAGGATGACCGCGCGCGTCACGCCGGACGCGCTCATCGCTGAGGGGACACGGCGAGCCGCCGGAATCTCGTCGATGAGGAAGACAGGTCGCCCAAGCGCGACGGCAACGGGACCGGCCGCCTCGGCATCTGCGAATCCTTGTCCGGTCGCCAAAAACACGGTGCCGTCCCAGCCAGGGCGTGCCGCGATCGTCGCCGAGGCCACAAGCGCGGCCGTGTCATAGCGGTTCTCGCCGCCAAGCCGGGTGATCGTCGTGCCTTGCGGCAATGCGGCAACCAGCGAGGCCAGCACGTTGTCGCTCACAGCGGTGGCGCTACCGAGGACATATATCTCGCTTGCGCCCAGCCGCTCGATCTCGGCGAGGACGCCGGGGGTAAGCCGCCACGACTCGGTCAGCAGCACGGGCCCATCAACGGCACCCGCAAGGCCGGTGCCGGAAAGCGCGTCCGGCCAGTTCTGACCGGTGGCGAGCACAACAGCGCCTGCCCCGGCTGGAAATGCGGCTTTGGAGACAGCGATGGCAGTGGTGTAACGCGAGTCGCCCGCGAAGCCCTCCAACGTTGCGGCATGCGCGGCGGCTGGCAAGCTGAGTGCGAGCGTGCACGTGAGTATGAACATCCACGCGGTTCGATGTGCGGTTCGGCTCAAGACAAGACCTCCGCTTCTCGGCAACGGGTCTAGTCTACTACCCCCGCATGCGCAGGTGCCCTGTGAGATCCGCGCCGAGCACGGCGTAGAGCTCAGAGAGGTCGGCTGCGGGTACCGTCACGAACGTGAATGCGAACACCGGGTAGCGACTGAAATCGACTGGCCTGAGCTCGAGCACGCTTGAGAACCGCGCCGCAAAGCCGTCAAAGTCAACGGAGTCGATCGCCGCGAGGTCGGTGGATGTGGGCACGTCCGCGATGACGAGCGCCGTGACCGTGCCCGCGCGCTCTGCGACGACGCGCTCCCAGTCAGGGGTTTCGCCGCGCAGGTAGGTCGTGTACGGATTGATGCCGTACGCGAAGTGCGCAAGGTCGGTCGAGCACCAGCCGCCAAAGCGCATCGGATTGATCTCTATCGGCGCGATAGTACCGTCCGCCGAGACACGCAGCTCTGCGTGCACGGGGAAGTCATGCAGCTGCGCACGCTTGCCCACCTCGGTCAGAAACGCGGTGAACGGCTCGATCCAGCGCTCGATTAGGTCGGTGGATGTGAAGTAGACGCGGTCGCTCACATCCTCTGCCGAGGCGAACAAGTGGCTGTAGATGTTCACGATCACCGGCGAGCCATCGGCGTCGTAGTAGGCGTCGATCGCGTACTCGTCGCCGTCAATGACCTCCTCGGCGATGAAACGGCCAAAGTCGAGGACAGCTCCGGGGTAAAGCGTCGCGAAGGCGGCCGCATCTCGCTCGATCGCATCGACGGCGCGCGGCCACGAGGCTGCAGAGTCGATGACGTGGACGCCCATGCTGAAGAATCCGACCGCCGGCTTCACCACAAACGGGAACCGCAACGATGTCGGGTCGAAGTCGCGGAGGCTCGCCAGGTCGATACCGCAGAAGCCGTAGCCGGGGTAGAGATCGGCCAGCAGTTCACGGAAGACGACCTTGTCCTTGAATAGCGCGATCTGCCGGGGCAGATCCGTGGCCGAGAGGTGCTCCGAGATCCAACCGATGGCGTTCTCGGAGTTCGCGTACAGTCGCGAGCGACCATCCTGACCGTATGCGTCCGCGAAAGCCTCGTCGCCTAGCGGGACGACACCTGTGCCTTCAAGCGCCATCCGCGCCATCGACGTATCGAGCACCGGCAGGCCGGTCTCGGCAACAGTGTCGCGCAGGAAAGTCGAGACATACGGCTGTTCAAGGATGAACACGGGCGGCTCCAGTCGGTCGCAGGCGCAGGCGCAGTGAGAGGGATTCTACACGGAACTCGCGCTTCGCATCATCCGCCACGCAAGTGCGCCCGAAGCGACCGAGACCGTCGCGAACATCGCGAAAGGCACGACCTCAAGCGAGCCTTCCGTGAACGCGGCCGAGACGAGCATCGCGCAGATCGCGGCCGCCATCGTGACGCCCTTGACCGCGAAGACCGGCGCAAGCAGGTATCCCCATGGCTTCGAGCGCAAGAGCAGCACCGCCGTCGCGATTGCAAGCGGCACGACTATCCCGAGGTCCATCGCCTGCACTGTGAGCGTCGGCATGCCAAAGAGCGCGGCTCCGGCAAGATCTCCGGAGAGTCCGGTCGCGATACGCTGCGACCACATCACGAGCAGCATGAGCGCCACGAGCACGCTGAAGATCGCCATCCCCTTGCGCGGGAACCCCGCCGAGAACCGCTGCGGCAAGTCGGCGACATCGATCGTCGAGACGATCCACACGATCGCGCACGCTGCCGCCGCGTACAGCACGATGAATACCGGGAAGAGCGGTCCGAGCGCCCAGAACATCGCATACATCATGTACTGGTAGAAGACGTACGCCAGTATCCCGATCGAGAACAACCGTCCGCCGAGCGAACCACGCCTGAGCGATGGCAGCACAAGCAGCAGCGCGGGCACCGCGAAGAAGAGGGTAACGACGTCCCAACCCACGCCCTCAGCAACGACTCTCTCGGGATTGAATGCATAGATGCCGTCGGTCGCGTAGTCGAAACTCTCGCCCCTGATGCTGACCGCCGAGGCGGTCTCACCGCTACCGCGGCCAAAGACACCGATTGCGGCCACAACGCCTGCGACGAGCGCAATTGCGAGGCAGAGAGCCGCGATACCGTTGAATGTCCGACCGGTGCTCATGACAGCCCCAGCAGTGGTGCTGTCTCAACCGTCCAAGCTGCGACGGCCTCAAAATCGCGGAAGTCACCCTCTTTGGTCTTCATCGCTTTCATGATCAGACGCTCAGGCATCGAGAACTTGCTCGGCTCGTACGAACCCGCGAACAGACCGATCGCGACCGGTGTCACACCCGTCTCGGCTATGAGCGGGTCGGTGTAGGCGCGAATCGTGTCGGCCTTCTCCGGCGTCGCCGCCATGATCAGACCAACAGTGAAGAACGCGGTCGGCGTGCCTTTGAGCGCATCCGCATTTGCCGAGACCCACGACTTCACAGAACCGTGCCAGTTGCTGGCGCGAACGCCGCTGCCGACGATGACCGCGTCGTAGCCCGCAGGGTCTGGTTTGTCCACCGCAGACTTGATGTTCACCGTCATGCCAGTCGCCGCCAGCGTATCGCCGATCTTCTCGGCAATCCCGGCGGTGCTCCCCGACTTGGTTCCGTAGACGACCAATACCTTGCTCATCACACACACTCCTTCTGCCGCGCAGCGCCCGACCAGAACAGGTCGAACAGCTGCGTGATTCCATCATCCGTGCTCACATCAGCAGGCATTGGCGCAACGCCCATGACGATGCGGTACATCACATAGCTCGAGGTCAGGCCGAAGAACGCCTCGGCCATCACGTTCGCGTCTATGTCGGCGCGCAACTCGCCGGTAACCTGATGCTCGGCAATATACCCAGCCAGGCCTGCGGCGTTGTTTGGAATCCCCTCGCCGAGCAGCTCCGCGACCTCCGGAACCGACTTAGCGTCGAATGCCAGACGAATCGCAAGCGCGCCGCCGGCCATGGTGGCTTCAATCTCCATGCGCGCGAGACGCAGAAGCGTCTCTCGGACGGACTCTGAGTCGGGAGCCGCAGCGGCCGCGAAGCCGGCTTGCTGCTTCTGGATTCGGGTGCCGAGGGCCCTCAGGATGCCGACCTTGCTCTCGAAGCGGCGGAAGAGCGTTACCTCGTTCACGCCGGCAGCTTCGGCAATCGCGCGCGTGGTCGTCCCGGCGTACCCGTGTATTGCGAAGAGCTCTGCGGCTGCGTCGAGGATCCGCTCGCCGGTGTCGCTTGTTGTGCTCACAGAAGCTCCAATCAGTAGTGCATGTAAGTGCCTGCTTGCACCATATTACGCATCAGCCCTCGATGTCAAGCAAGTACTTGCACTCGTTCTTGGAACAGAAGGAAGGCGCCGCCCGTAACGGACGACGCCCTCGAGGCAACACGATCGCTCGCCTACGCCTCCAGTAGCACCACTGCGTCGACGAAGAGCTCGTAGTCGTTGTCCTCATCCAAATCGTGGATGCTGACCTTCTCGACCTCTCCTTCGCCGAGAACCGAGAGCAGCCTCGCCTGGTAGAGCACCTTCACGTCGGAGCGCTTCATCTCTCCCGAGAGGTCCTCGGGCAATCCCAGCGTGTCGAGTTCAGTCAGGAACACCACGCGCGGTGTCACCTTCGTGAGCTCGAGCGCCAGCTTCGCCGACGCGGCGCCTCGATCGAGGACGAGCGTGCGCTTCTCGGAGAGGTCGTTGATGTCGTCCACCCGCCGGTACAATCCCTTGCCGAGATAATCATCGGCATTCGCGATCACGGTTGCGGCTGGCACCGCGCAACCGGAGCCGACACCCGCGACTTCCTCGGCGGTAAGCGGGTTGAGCTTCTTGCCTGAGCGCCAGTTCTTGATAGCGTCGTGCAGAGCGTCGGCCGCCAGGTTGGAGCAGTGCATCTTCACGGGCGGCAGGCCGTCGAGCGCGTCGGCAACGTTGCCGCGCGTCACGCCGAGCGCCTCGTCGAGAGTCATGCCCTTCACAAGTTCCGTCGTCATCGACGATGTCGCCACCGCCGAACCGCACCCGAACGTCTGGAACCGGATATCGGCGATGCGGTCATCGACGACTTGGATGTACATCTCCATGAGGTCGCCGCAAACGGGGTTGCCCACGCGCCCGATGGCAATGTCGTCGCCCTCGAGCGTGCCGACGTTGCGCGGGTTGCGGAAGTGGTCGAGTGTCTTCTCGGAATACTGGGTGGATTTCATGGGGAGTCTCCTAGTCCGTCTTATACAGCGGCGACATTCGGCGCAGCCGGAGCACGATACCCGGCAGCACCTCCATCACGCGGTCGATCTCGCTGTCCTGGCTGAAGCGCCCGAATGTGAATTCGAGCGAACCGTGCGCTTCCTCGTGGAGAAGCCCGCACGAGATGAGCGTGTGACTCGGCTCAAGCGTCTTGCTGGAGCATGCCGAGCCGGTTGAAACCGCGATGCCTTCGTCGCGCATCGAGAGCAAGAGCGACTCGCCTTCGATGCCCTCGAAGCGGAAGTGCGCGTTGTTGGGGAGCCGCTCGGTCGGGTG